>NZ_JAAKPE010000010.1:0-156794 GCF_049171775.1 Aeromonas sp. 603404 | reverse complement strand
CCATATCGGGCTTGTGCTTGCTGGCAACTGAGCTCGCCTTTTTCAATCTGCTCGACCAGTGCCAGTTTAAAAGTCAGTGAGTAATCGCGCTGTGTTCGTTTCACCCCTTGTCCCATCGGGTTCTCCATGTATTGGGGGGAAAGGTGTAAACCATATTCAGGACGGGACAGAGGCATAAAAAAGAGCGCAGATGCGCTCTTTTTTGATCCTGCTATTCAGCAGCGGGATTAGGGCAGCTTAGAAGCTGTCACCGAGGCCAGTACCGGCATCTTTCTTGGCAATCAGTTCAATCTTGTAACCGTCCGGATCTTCGACGAAGGCGATGACGGTGGTGCCGCCTTTGACCGGGCCCGGCTCACGAGTGATCTTGGCACCGGCGGCGCGCAGTGCTTCGCAGGTGGCATAGATGTCGTCCGCTTCCAGCGCGATGTGGCCGTAGGCAGAGCCCAGTTCGTACTCGCTCACCCCCCAGTTGTAGGTCAGCTCGATCACCGCTTCATCCTTCTCGTCACCGTAGCCGACGAAGGCCAGGGTGTACTTGTACTCGCTGTTCTCGCTCTTGCGCAGCAGCTTCATGCCAAGGACGCGGGTGTAGAAGTCGATGGAGCGTTGCAGATCGCCGACACGCAGCATGGTATGCAGAATTCTCATTGCTCAGTTCTCCGGGTTGGTGATGTGTACTGCTTTCAATCTCGGTTGCGAGGCTATCAGCTTTCTGGATAGACCTTCTCTTTGTATTCGCACAAGTCCTCGATGATACAGGAACCACAACGGGGCTTGCGAGCCAGACAGGTGTAACGCCCGTGCAGGATCAGCCAGTGGTGGACATCCAGCTTGAACTCGGCGGGTACCACTTTGAGCAGCTTCTCCTCCACCTGATCCACGTTCTTGCCCACCGCAAAACCGGTACGGTTGGAGACCCGAAAGATATGGGTATCGACGGCGATGGTGGGCCAGCCAAAGGCGGTGTTGAGCACCACGTTGGCGGTCTTGCGGCCGACTCCCGGCAGGGCTTCCAGCGCTTCGCGGTTCTCCGGCACCTCGCCGCCGTGGCGCTCCAGCAAGATGGCGCAGGTCTTGATGACGTTCTCGGCCTTGGTGTTGAAGAGGCCAATGGTCTTGATGTACTCCTTGAGCCCGTCCACCCCGAGATCCAGCATCGCCTGCGGGGTGTTGGCCACCGGATAAAGCTTGTCGGTCGCCTTGTTGACGCTGACATCGGTCGCCTGCGCCGAGAGCAGCACGGCGATCAGGAGTTCAAACGGCGAGTTGAAGTTGAGCTCTGTGGTGGGGTGGGGGTTGTTTGCCCGCAGCCGCTCCAGTATCTCTCTGCGTTTCTGGTTGTTCATGCCTTGCGTCCGATCAGAGTTCGGTCGCCCGGACGCGAGCCGGGGCAACGTTGCAGTGGGCCACGGTAGCGGCTTGTTTGCGGTCCCGCCAGTCGTTGATGGCGTTCTTGGCGGCGATCAGCAGCCCCAGCCCGATAAAGCCGCCCGGCGGCAAAATCGCCAGCAGCAGGCTGGCATCGGCGTGGAACAGCTCGACGCGCAGGGATTTGGCCCACTCGCCCAGCAGCAGCTCGGCGCCATCAAACAGGGTGCCCATGCCGATGATCTCGCGCATGCCGCCCAGTACCAGCAGCACCAGGGTAAAGCCAAGGCCCATCATCAGGCCATCGAGTGCCGCCAGCAGCGGCGGGTTCTTGGAGGCATAGGCCTCGGCGCGGCCGATGATGACGCAGTTGGTGACGATGAGGGCGATAAAGATGCCGAGCGCCTGATAGAGGCCATAGGTGTAGGCGTTCATCAGCAGCTGTACGCTGGTCACCAGCGAGGCGATGATCATCACATAGACCGGGATGCGAATATCCTTCGGCACCCAGTTGCGCACCAGCGAGACGGCGAGGTTTGAGCAGACCAGCACTGCCATGGTGGCAAGGCCCAGCCCTAGCGCATTGGTAAAGGTGGAGGAGACGGCGAGGGTCGGGCAGAGCCCCAGCACCTGCACCAGCGAGGGGTTGTTCTTCCACAGCCCCTGACTCATCAGCTCCTTGAGCTCGCCCTTGCGGCTTTCCAGCTCGGCAAGCGGGGTTGCGCCCGTTTCAATCTGTTCCATCTGGTTCATGATGGCTCGACTCCGTTAGTTCGCCGCCGGACAAGCCGGGGCGTTGCTGAGCAGTTCGGGTTGCTCCTGCTGCAGTTTAAGCAGGTTCTTCACCGCCTTGACCACGGCTCGCGGGGTGATGGTGGCGCCGGTAAAGGCATCGAACTCGCCGCCATCCTTCTTCACCGCCCACTGGGGCTCGTTGTCATGGGTCAGGAATTTTCCGGCAAAGCTGTTGATCCAGTCCGATTTCTTCAGCTCGATCTTGTCACCGAGGCCCGGGGTCTCGTTGTGAGCGAGCACGCGCACGGCTGTGATGGTGCCCTTGGCATCAAAGCCCGCCACGATGCGGATCGCCCCGCTGTAGCCATCCGGCGCGATCGCCTCCAGCGCATAGCCGGTTACCACGCCATTTTTGCTGGCGGTATAGAGGGCCTGCGGCTGATCGCTGCCGAGATATTTCCTGCTGGTCACCTGCTTGCAGCTGGCCACCAGATCGTTGTCATAGCTTCCCTCCGGCAGCAATACCGAGAGGATCTGCTGTTTCTCCAGCTGCTGCTGGTGGGCGATTTTATCCTTGGTCAACTCGTTGGTCAGTACCACCAGCGCGGTACAGCCCAGCGCAAACATCGCCAGAATAAGGCCGTTCTTGCGCATGCTCTTTAACATGTCCGGGCTCCGTCTGCTGTGATGGGGGAAAAGGGCAGAAACATCATTGGCGACGAGCTCCATACACTTTCGGGCGAGTCAGGCTGTCTATAAACGGCACACAAAGGTTGGCCAGCAGCACGGCGAAGGCGAACGCATCCGGATAGCCGCCAAAGCGGCGAATGATGTAGACCAGCACCCCGATCAGCACGCCATAGACCAGTCGGCCACGCGGCGTGGTGCAGGCACTGACCGGATCGGTGGCGATAAAGAAGGCTCCCAGCATAGTCGCGCCGCTGAATAGATGGAACATGGGCGTGGCAGTCGCATCCGGGCTCACCAGATAGCCGATGGTGGAGGCCGCCAGCAGGGCACCGAGAATGGCGGTGGGAATGCGCCAGTTGATCACCTTCTGTTGCAGCAGGAACAGGCCGCCCAGCAGATAGCCGAGGTTGACCCAGCTCCAGCCGATTCCGCCCCAACCCTCAAACAGCGGGCCGCTCAGGATCTCGCCGGTGGTGAGCCCCTGAGTCAGGCCGGTTTTCAGGGTATCGAGGGGAGTTGCCATGGTGAGACCATCCACCCCCTGCTTGAGCTGGGCCATGCTGTAGCCGTCGAGGCTAAAGCCGGTGAAGATGACCGACGCCGCATCACCAAAGCCGAGGCTGTAGGCGCGCACGCTCTCCGGCGGCAGCCAGCTGGTCATCTGCACCGGGAAGGAGACCAGCAGCAGCACATAGGCGACCATGGCCGGGTTGAACAGGTTCTGCCCCAGTCCGCCGTAAAGGTGTTTGGCGACAATGATGGCAAAGGCCGTGCCCACCACCAGCATCCACCACGGCAGCAGTGGCGGCAGGGAGAGACCGATCAACACGGCGGTGAGCGCCGCACTGCCATCCATCAGGGCCGGCTTGATGGCGCGGCCACGGAGCTTGAGCACCAGCGCCTCGCACAGCAGCGCGGTCACCAACGCCAGCAGGATCTGGATAAAGGAGCCCCAGCCGAAGAACCAGGTCTGGGCCAGCAAGCCCGGCACGCAGGCCAGGATCACCAGCAGCATCAGGGTTCGGGTCTGTTTGCGGTTATGGGCAAACGGCGCAGTCGCAATATTGAACATGAGTCTGTCGATTACCTTGTGGTTGTTCGGTCGGCTGACGGGGCATCTTCAGCGGCGGTCCCGGCGGCTCTGGCCGCCTCGGCCGCCAGCTTCTTCGCCTTGGCGCGGGCCACGGCGGCTGCAATGGCCGCTTTTTTCGGATCAACCGGGGCATCAGCTGCAGGGGCGTTCGCTTCAGGAGCCTCTGCGACGGCAAGTGGTTGCTCACTGCTGGCGGCATCGCTTTGCATCGGCTCAGCCGATACGCGCTCACCCTCAGTTTCGGCCCTGTCTACCTGAGTAGCGGCACTCTCTACCTCAGCACTGGTACTTGCGCTCTGCTGGGCCAGTTTTTTGGCCTTGGCCCGGGCGATGGCCGCGGCGATAGCGGCTTTCTTGGGATCGACCGCTTCGTTTTCCGTAGCTACCGCTTCGCTGGTGCCAGCATTTGCAGTCAGATCGCCCTCAGAGCTCTCATCCAGCTGGGCAGCCTTTTTGGCTTTGGCCCGCGCAATGGCGGCAGCAATTGCGGCTTTCTTGGGATCGACAGGTGCATCGCCTTGCGAGCCTGCGTCGGCTACCGTGCCGTTGGCTGCGCTTACCGGCTCGCCATTCGCCTCGGCCTTTTTGGCCTTGGCACGGGCGATGGCGGCAGCAATCGCCGCCTTTTTCGGATCAACCTCTGCTTTTTGCTGATCAGCATCTACCGCAGGGGCAGCAACGGCTTCGGCAGTCACAGGCTCGGCGCTCTCGCCAGCCTGAGCGGCTTTCTTGGCCTTGGCGCGGGCCAGTGCGGCGGCGATGGCCGCTTTCTTGGGATCGCTGGCGAGGTCAACCGCCTCGGCGGGTTGCGCCGCAGCGGCTGTTTCGCTGTTTGCGCTCTCCGCCAGTTTAGCGGCGCGGCGCGCCTCCGCTTCCCGTTTGCGGGCTTCGCGGGCGGCAATCACGGCGCTGTTGTCAGGCAAGCCCTCGGCGGTGGCGGTAATGGCTGTGATGGGCGCATCCTGCTTGGCCTTGAGGCGGGCGAGGGCGGCTGCCACCGGATCTTCGCCGCCTGCGGCCGTCATGGTCTGACGGCGCTGGGCGGCGGCTTCGGCGTGGCGCGCTTCGCGGGCTGCTTTCTCCCGCTCGAAACGGGCCTGCTTGGCCTCGAAACGCTGCTTGGCGCGTTCGGCTTTTTCGGCCTCGGCACGGGCTTCGCGAATGTCGTCTTTGGCGATCTTGTAGTACTGCACCAGCGGGATTTCGCTCGGGCAGACCCAGGCGCAGGCGCCGCACTCGATGCAGTCCATCAGGTTGAGCTTCTCGGCCTTGTCATACTCCTTGGCCCGGCTGTACCAGTAGAGCTCTTGCGGCAGCAGGCTGGCCGGGCAGGCATCGGCACAGGCGCTGCAACGGATGCAGGCCTGCTCCGGGCCGGGTGCGGGCAGTTCTGCTTGCGTCGGTGCCAACAGACAGTTGGTTGCCTTGACCACCGGTACCATGGCGTGGGGCAGGGTAAAGCCCATCATGGGCCCCCCCATGATCACCCGCTGCTCCGCTTCCGGTTGCAGCTCGAAACGCTGCAACAGCCAGCGTACCGGCGTACCGAGGCGTACCCAGGCGTTGCCGGGCTTTTTGAAGCTGTCGCCGGTGAGGGTGACGATCCGCTCGATCAGCGGCTCGCCGTCGATAATGGCGCGCTTGATGGCAAACACGGTGGCGACGTTGAGCACCATGATGCCGATATCGACCGCGCGGCCCCCTTTGGGCACCTGACGGCCGGTGAGCAGTTCGATGGTCTGCTTGGCACCGCCCGAGGGGTACTTGGTCGGTACCGTCTTGACCAGCACATCCTCATCGGTGGCGTGGCGGGTCAGCTGCTCGATCGCCTCGGGTTTGTTGTCTTCCACCCCGATCAGGGTGAGTTTCGGTTTGAGCAGGTGCTTGAGCACCCGGATGCCATCCATGATCTCGTCAGCGTATTGCTGCATCAGCCGATCATCGGTGGTGATATAGGGCTCGCACTCCAGCCCGTTGACGATCAGGATCTCGGTGAGTTGGCCGCGGCCGTCGAGTTTGCTGTGAGTGGGGAACACGGCGCCGCCAAGGCCCGCAACTCCCGCCTGCTGGATGCGCTCGAGCAGCTCGCCCCGCTCCAGATTCCAGTAATCGGCTTTGCCATTGCGCTCGCCCCACTCATCCTCCCCATCGGGGGTGAGAATGACGCAGAGATCGCCGAGTCCGGAGGGGTGGGCAACCGTGTGGTTGCCAATCTCGGTGATGGTGCCGGAGGTGGAGGCATGGACAGGGACGACCCGCCCCTTGGCATAACGGGTCAGCGGCTGACCCTTCTTGACCTTGTCGCCCACCTGCACCAGCAGATCGCCGGCGGGGCCTGCGTGCTGGCGCAGCGGAATAATGAGGCGCGGCGGCAGACCGGCGTCTACCACCGGGCTCTGGCTTGATTGCAGCTTGTTGTCGGCGGGGTGAATGCCACCGTGAAAGTCCCAGAGCGTGCCGGCTTTGATACGTTCGAGTAAGGAATGCATGGTTGCTCCGCTGTTTATTCCACTATCTTGACCGGAATCTTGCCCGGAACATGCACGTTATTGAGATCCCACTTCCAGTTATCGACCGTGGTGGGCACCGGGATCATCTCGATGCAGTCGGTCGGGCAGGGATCGACACAGAGATCGCAACCGGTGCACTCGTTGGCAATCACGGTATGCATCGCCTTGGTAGCTCCGACGATGGCATCCACCGGGCAGGCCTGAATGCACTTGGTGCAGCCGATGCACTGATCTTCGTGGATAAAGGCGACCTTCTTGACCGGCACGGCGGCCTCGTCATTGCCCCCCAGCGGCTGGGGCTCGACCCCCATCAGATCGGCAATCTTGCGCATGGTGGCCTCGCCACCGGGCACGCACTTGTTGATCTGATCGCCGTTGGCGAGCGCCTCGGCGTAGGGTTTGCAGCCGGGATAGCCGCACTGGCCACACTGGGTCTGGGGCAGCAGGGCATCGAGCTGATCGACGATGGGGTCTGCTTCCACATGAAACTTGACGGCGGCAAAGCCCAGGATAATCCCGAACGCCAGCGCCAGCAGGGTGAGCACCAGAATGGCAAAGAGAATATGGATCATGGTTATATCTTGATAAGGCCGGTAAAGCCCATAAAGGCCAGCGACATCAGACCGGCGGTGATCATGGCAATCGACACCCCGCGAAATGGGGCGGGCACATCGGCGGCGACCAGACGCTCGCGCATGGCGGCAAACAGGATCAACACCAGCGAGAAGCCGGTGGCGGCGCCAAAGCCGTAGATCACGCTCTGGATAAAGTCGTGTCGCTCATTGATGCTGAGCAGCGCCACCCCGAGCACCGCGCAGTTGGTGGTGATGAGGGGCAGGAAGATCCCCAGCAGGCGATAGAGGGTCGGGCTGCTCTTGCGCACCACCATCTCGGTAAACTGCACCACCACGGCGATCACCAGAATAAAGGCGAGGGTGCGCAGATAGGCGATATCCAGCGGCAGCAGGATATAGTGCTCCACCAGATAGGAGCTGGCACTGGCGAGGGTCATCACGAAGGTGGTCGCCAGCCCCATGCCGATGGCGGTTTCCAGCTTGCCGGAGACCCCCATAAAGGGGCAGAGGCCGAGGAATTTCACCAGCACGAAGTTGTTAACCAGCACGGTGCCGATCAATAAAAGCAGGTACTCAGTCATCAATTACCGTCACTGAAAGTCGGGTTATCGGGGTTTGAAGGCGGGCGGTATTATCTGACGTTAGGGCCAGTTAAACAACCGCAAGGCCGCATGGTTATTATGCAACTGGATAATTTAGCCGGGGTTTTGGGGTCAGATCGCGGCACTTTTACTCATGGTTATGCGAGGCTGTAATCCCGGTCTGGCCAGCAGAGCGATGGCCAGGCCGGGATAGCCGTAAGGTGTTCAGGCTGGATGCGTGCGCAATAATTCCCCGTAATAATCCGGCAGTGCCGCAAACCCGGTCAATTCACCTTGCAATTCTGCCAGTCTGGTCAGTTTCATGGCCGCTCTGAAACTTGCCGCATTCAGCTGTGTCAGAGGGTGGAGCAATGAACTAGAGGGCCCCAGCTCCAGCAACCAGTAAAGATTCACATTCCCCCCGGCCAGCGGTGTACCAGTCTGCTCTTCGGTCAGTTGTTCCCTTCTTAGCTTCCGGCATGTCAGCACAGGCCAGACCCGGGTTACCTCACGCGTCAGGCCATCGGCCGCAAGGGTAGCTACGGCCAGATAGCTGATTTCGTTCATCAGCTGATCATCGTAACGAGTGGCGATAGTTTCTGCAGGGGTGTGATACCAGCGGGCAGAGCCATCACGAAATGCATCGAAGTAACTCGCCGAGCGGCTGTTTTCCGGTGCGGTCGGAATGATCAGGGTGAGATCATGGTGGCGGACCTGTTGCATCCCCAGGGTGGCAATCCGGCTGGGCTCTTCCAGATAGAAGTGGCCCGAGCGGATGGCTGGATAGCGGAACTCTTCCCCCGATTTACCCAGCTTTTGCTCAAGGAAGGTTTGCAGCCAGCAAGAGCCGCTGTGATCCTCTGCTGGCAACAGGGCAAAGGCACCGATACCAATCCGGTCGATCTCCTCCTGATAGGGATTTTTCGTTCCGGGTTGCTGGCTCATAAAGCCCGGATAGAGCGCAAAAGCGCCAAAGGTGGGGCGGCTTGGTATCGGGTCATCCTGTTGCTGATAGAGCAGGGCATCGCGATAACGGTGCATCTGGTTGATGGCATCATCGGGCACCCTGTCTCTCGGGTCATCGAGAGTGCCATTATCGACCCGGTATTTGGCATCAAACAGCCAGATAAAAGTGTCGCCGCTGCCAGTGGTGGCTTCGATCAGAATGTCCGGCTTCTGGGGAACCAGCAGGGAGTGAACCGGCCTGTTGGTCTTGTGAAATCTTGGTTCATGGGCCAGCTTGAGCTTTACACCGTCTGCTGCACGAAGGTACTCCCAGCAGTACTTCATCCCCTCGGCCAGCCGGGTATCCCAGCCATCGCGGGTGAAGTTAAATGCAGGTGTTTTCACCTCGGTAAATCCCAGCGTCAGGATAATCCGGCGCACCTCGATCACGCACCAGAGCTCGTAGAGCTGATCCATGCTGCGCACGCCGGCCACGGCATCATTTCCCAACGCATCGAGATAGAGGCGCAGTTGCTGCCAGACCCGGTAAACCGTGCTATAGCCGCTCTTTTGCTGCAGTACCAGAGACTCGCGTTGTAACACCGCTGCCGGACCTATCTCCTGCATCAGGGGGTGAGCCAGCGCCTGATCCAGCGGTTTGTTCCACGCCTTCAGACGGTCAAAAAAGGCCCTGGACAGCAGGGTGCGATCGCCCTGTTGGGTCAGCTGTTGCAGCATCCTTCCGGTGCGCTCCAGCACAAACTTGATAAAGCGGTTTTCCGGGGTATCCGTGGTCAGTTGTTTACGTTCCACCCGGTATCTGCGCTCGATACCGTTATCCAGATCCTGGCGGATCTGTTCGGCCTGCTTCGGGCGTGGCGGGCGCTTCATTCTGGCGGCCAGCAGATATTCGGTCTTGCTTTGCAGCCTGCTGTGGGGCGCATTGATGATCTGGCGGATCCCCCGCTCAAGGTCCTTGTGCAGGGCTTCAAAATGGGCAAGCCAGAGCAGGGGAAAAGGCTCTGCCTTGCGCTGGCTGCGGCCACCTTGCTGACTGGTCGCGCTGTTCAGGGTAAAACGCCAGTAGGGGTAATGCTCATCCAGCACCCGATAGATCAGCGGCACATCCCGGCGGATATCCAGCTTGACCGGGTAGACCTCGAACCAGAGCGTCAGCTGAACGCGAGCGGCTTTTCCTGCAGCCGATTTCGGCTGATAAGAGAAGGGGAGTGCAAGTGTGCCTACTTCGTTGCCGGTATTGAATCCCCCCAGCAGCTCCTGCGATCCCTGCTGCTCCTGCGATCCAGGCCTGCTTTTGAAGCGAAACGACTCGCAGATCCGCTGCAGATGATGCTCCAGTCGAGGTGCATCGTTGTCGTCGCTCACAGGGGTAAGAAAATCCCACTCAAACTCATAAAAGCAGTTTTCAAACAGCAAAGGCGCGGGCAGAACTAAAGAGGTGAATTCCTTGCCAACGGCCAGATCCTGTGGTTCGCCTGCAACTTCAGCGCGGGTAATCGACAGAGGCTGTGAGAAACGCACAATAGGAGGCTCATCGCTGCCAGCGCTCGCCAGCAGGCCCGATTTATCACGCTCTTGTTGATGATGGGCGCGGGTGGCTTGTAACTGCTGACAACGTTCCCGAACCGTCTTCTCATTGGCGTAGATCCGTAAAATCCAGTCACGGCTCTGCAGGGTAAACAGGCACTCCATCACAACCCCCTTACGGCCAGAAGCTGGTAAAGCACTGCCGTGCCAGCCGCTCTTTCATCCAGGCCAGTTTCTTCTTGCTGCGGCAGGGGACGTGCGGCGGTTCTGCGGGGACGGAATCTTCACCGGCGGCAGCCACCTTGCTGTTAAACAGGTCAGGGCGTGTGCCATCCCAGTGACTACCAAATTGTGCTGCCAAAGCCTTTTCCAGATCTGTCAACAGATTGGACTCTGTCTGGCTGCTCTCAGTCGACTTGTCGCTATCAGCAGTCTGATGGCTGCGCAACTTGTTGCTATCTCCCTCAATGCGCGGTAATACCTTGCACATCATAAAGTCATCCCAGATGGCGACCAGTTCTGCGGTATTGGCGGGGCGATGGGCCAGCAGGGCCAGCATCAGCTCGTTCAGGGCGCGATATGCCAGTTCGAACGGGCTCTGTTGCAGCACCCCGTTGACTGCCTTCAGGAAGGTGACGCTCTCTTTACTGTATTGCTCCAGTGCGGAGACTTCAGTAATGGCGCGTCCGTCTGACCAGGTCGGATAACCCAGCCGTTTTGGCTGCAATGCCGGTGAAAAGTAGGCATCGAAATCGTTGGGGAAGAACTCGTTAAAGTCGAAGGTGAGGGCCCTGTCGATCACCTTGCGGGAAAAGCCGTGGGTGGTTTCGTCCATATTGACGGTACCGGCCACCATCAGGTTGAAGGGGATAGCGATACCGTGCTGGCAGAAGCTGGCCCAGATCTGCTGATGCAGTGAAACATCGAGGTCCAGTCCCAGTTTTTCCGCCAGTTCCATACGCGCGTTCTGATCCAGTTGCTGGCTAAGCGTATCAGCTTTGAGCAGGGGATCGCACTGGTAGACATAGCCGTAGTCCACCCCTTCTTTGTCGTTAAATGCAGTCAGTTCGGGTGAGGTATACCAGTGGCGGGTCTCCAGTACCGAGAGATAGTCGGCGAAATATTGTTCAACCGGCGCCAGGTTCATCTCGTCGAGGCAGAGCCAGAAGGGGGGGATATGGTCCAGTTGTTCCTGGCTCAGACCAATCTTGCCATCGGTTCTGACTTCGCCAATATGCTCGAAAATATGGATCCAGGCTTGGGTAATAAAATGCAGTACCGGGGTCGATACATACTCTTTTTTACCACTGATCCTGGAGATATAGCCCAGCAGGTCAGAGGGTTCGTGCCAGTCAGGTCGTACAGGTACCAGGCAGTAATTTTTCTGGCCTGGATAGTCCTTGACCTGCTCACGAATAAAACGGGTTTTTCCTGTGCCAGATATACCGGCAAAAAGTAAAAATGGTTTATGACAGGAGATGGGTTTATTTATGAAATACTGATTGAGAAATAATTCGTATTTTTTCACTCCCGAGGAGTACATCCCATTTCCCGCAGTGTTTAAATCTTTCCAAACATCGCTTTTAAGTAAGGTGTTTATTAGTTTTTCACAAATACCAACATCTGAAACAGAATAAAATCTGGGGAGTGATTCATCAATAGATGACACTACTTCATCAGCTTTAGTAATACTCTGCTCCGAGTATTTTTTTATAGTGCTAGTGCTAAGGTTTTGTTTCGCAAGCCAGTTTTCGAAAAGCACTTTTAGTTGAGGGGTAGAAGAAGAGGGCGATTTTTTATTTTCATATTCTTTGAATCCCGATGCGACTTTTTCTAATGCCGACTTTAAATATGAGTCAACAAAAAAAGTGTTTGATTCAACGCCGATGTACTCTTCATCTAATAGATAAGCTATGAATTTAGATATTACTTTTGTTATTGCTTTCGTTTGGCTGCGACCTATAGAACTGATGCTTTTCAACTCATCGATGTCTGAAGCTTTTCCATAAATTGCGCGATATGATTTTTCTTCGTATATATTTAAGCTATTTTTTTTGCTTGGGACAGAGCCCCAAGCATTTTTAATCTGATTGTAGTTTTCCAACATGAATTGAAGAAATGCAATCAGCGTCTCAGGTTTTATGGTAAAGCATTCATCTTTCTCATTATTGAAACTGATGACAAAGGATTCTTGACATTGAACCCTTTGCTTATCATAACGCATTGATTTTGTGCAGAAATCCTCAAAGCTCATATGATGGCCTCTACTATGTTTTCAGCAATCTTCCTGATAACGGGTACCGCGACTGAATTACCAAATTGCTTGTAGGCTGGAGTTTTTGCTGTAGGAATAACAAAATTTTCAGGATATCCCTGTAATCTTGCACATTCTCTGGGTGTCAATAGCCTTGGGTTTTTACCTTCCTGAGGAATTAGGCATTCTTTACCATCTTTACCATATCTTGCGACCAGTGTGTTTGATGGCTTATCCAGATTTGCTGTAAAGGCTGTAAAGCCTGTTCCTCTATCAAGGTTTCTCTCTGTTCTTTTTATATGTCCTTGCCAGAGAGCATCAGAAATAGTGAATCTTGCGTCTGGAGTCGGCTCCAGAATAGACCTGAGTGGTAGAGGTTGACCGTCAAATTCAGGGAATTTGAAGTCGATATTCAGATCATTGCGAGTGCATACCATGTAGCAACGTACTCTACGTTGTGGTACTAGCGATGATGAATCGATTAGTTCATATTTGAATGTATAACCGATTTCCTCTACGGACCTTTTGATTACATCAAAGGTTCGACCTTTATCATGTCTGGTAATATTTCTAACATTCTCCAGAAAGAGAACTTTAGGTTTTTTTACTGATGCAATACGCATCACATCAAAGAAAAGAGTGCCTTGAGTTTCACATTTGAAACCATGTTCTTTGCCGACAGCATTTCTAGCTGATACACCTGCACCACTGAACGGTTGGCAGGGGAAACCTGCAGCAAGAATATCATGTGAAGGGACCAGTGTATTCAACTGCTTGTCACTAATATTATCATTTGTGAAAGCTGTGATATCACCAAATGGCAGTTCGCCATAATTATTGAGATATGTTTGCTGTGCAGATTTATCCCATTCACTGCTAAATGTACAAACTCCCCCCAGGCTTTGCAGGGCTGTTCTAAAACCACCAATGCCAGCAAACAAATCTATAAAAGTAAAAACGTTTTTATCTGATGGTGGACTTACCACAAGAGAATGCAGAGTTTTTTTCAGCTCGGACGGGCTCGCAATCAAATCATGCTTGGTGAGTTCCGAGATGATGATTTCTTTGTTGATTTTTGCTGATTGGCATGCCAGTTCAGTGTCAGATGCAATGGCGTGCAGCCATTGATGAATTAATGCTCGTGGGTCACTTCCTGTGGGGGTATGTTCATGTGCCAGGGCGCTTAATGCATCTTCATATTTTTTCAAGAAGGTTTTCACAGAGATAACTCACTTATTTCTTAGCCATTTGTAGGCATAATCATCAATAGTCAGTGATTGAACTGGTTTTTTATACAGTATTTAATGCGACATCACAAGCGAGGCGACATTGTGACAGATATCGTGAAGCCCCAAAAGCGCAGCGAGATGATGGCCGGTATTCGTAACCGGGATACCCGTCCCGAGAAGCGGGTGCGCGCCATGTTGCATCATGCCGGGTTTCGCTATCGCCTGCACAATACCGCCTTGCCGGGTACGCCGGATCTCTGGCTGGCGCGCTACCGTGCGGTGATCGAGGTGAATGGCTGCTTCTGGCATGGTCATGATTGTCATCTCTTCAAGCTGCCATCGAGCAGAACCGACTTCTGGCAAGCCAAGATCGCCAGCAATCGTGCGCGTGATGCCCGTCATCTGGCCGAGCTGGACCAACTGGGTATCCGCCGTCTGATCATCTGGGAGTGTGCCCTGAAAGGGCGTCTGCGCCATGATCCGGAACGACTGCTTCTGGTTATCAGCTGGTGGCTGACCAGCGGCATCAGTCATGGCGAGATTGCCGGTGGCCGTGAACTGCAGATCGCCATGGATCATTCCCGTCCATATAACTGACCGGATAGCACTCTCGGCCCAGCTTCTACCGCGTGTGAAAAGTAATTATTTTTTGTTGCCAAATCAGTAAGCTGTTGTCGCCTGTTACTCGTTTGAAGATCACCCCGGTTTTCGGTAAGAGAGCGCGGCAGTAACAACCACAGGGAGGTGGTGATGGATCCGGTTTCCTATCTTTTTTCGGCTTATCTCAATCTGGTACAGCAGCAGGTTGCGGATATCTATGGCACCGAGGCCAAGACGCTGGTGGTGCAGTATGAGGGGGAGTCGGTCCCGTTCTCTTTTCAGCTGTGGCAGATCCAGCAGCTGAGCGTCTGTCGTCCTTATGAGCAGGATGTGCGGCGCTTTAGCCAGTGCACGGTCAAGGCTTCGGCTCTGTTTCACAAGCTGTGCGATGACCTGACCCGGCAGGATGACAGCAGCTGGCAACTGCCCAAATTTCGCACCATGTACTGCTCGGCTGCCGTCAGTTATCGGCCGATGATTGCAGAGATTGGGGATGCCAAACAGAGTCCGGCCAAGCTGGCGGAGCGCGCCTGCAATCAGGCGATTCTGGCAGCAATGGACAGTGACGATGAAGCCCTGCTGGCCCAGCGTGACAAAGCGTGCGCAGCGGTGCAGTAACGCGAATTTATCTGACCAGGTCATTTGCGCTCGCTTTGCGCGCCAAGGCACACATGGGCTTACCCTTGCCGGGTATGATGGGGTTGCCCGCCGTGGCGGCAGCAGTCGGATGTTTGCGGGCATATGTCGGTCACATCAGCCAGATCACCACCAGGAGGTAACCATGATCAGCCATATCGACCATCTGGTATTGACGGTCAGTGATATCGAACGGGCCGTGGCGTTTTACAGTTCGGTGCTCAATATGGAGGCCATCACCTTCGGTGCGGGGCGCCGGGCGGTAGGGTTTGGCAACCAGAAGATCAATCTGCAACTGCTGGGGCAGGAGCCGCGTAATCGGGCGCAGGTGGGGTCGGGGGATGTCTGCCTTATCACCCGCTGGCCGCTGGAGCAGGTGATGGCCCAGCTTGCCTGCCACGGGGTGGCGATTGTCGAGGGGCCGGTGACCAAAAGCGGTGCCTGCGGGCCGATAGAATCCATCTACTTCCTCGACCCTGACCAGAACCTGATAGAAGTGAGCATCTATCCCTGAGCCCACCAAGCCATCAGTCCCATCGCCATCATCAATAGAAAGGGGCCGTCAATTGACGGCCCCTTTCTTGTATCGCCATCGACCCAGCGCCAGTGGCTCTTTGCCGATACTCCAGAAACGCCCTAGAAAGGCGCGCTGCTCTCATCGCTCTCCTGTAAAAACTGCTCCAGTTCGGCCTGATAGGCCGCATCATATTGACTGCTGCTGGCAGGGATTACGGCGGCAGGCCGGACGACGGGAGGGGCGGTGAGGGTCTCCATCACCCGCTGCTGCAGATAGGGGTAGAAGGGGTTGGAGGAGGTGCGGGTGAGGGCGCCGGGGTTGACGATCAGCACGCCGCGCTCACCACGCAGGGCCAGACCGCCGAGATTGATGCCGTATTGCTCCCGCTGCTCCGGGCGCGCTGCCATGCCATAGAGGGGGTCGTCCATCGGGAAGGGGAGCGCGACGTGGGAGAGGGAGTAGATCTCCTTGGGATAATCGATACCCAGCGGGCGGAGCTGCTCAGGCTGGTCTGCGCTGGCCAGCGTTCTGGCCTGCGTCGTGGGAGAGGCGGGGTCGACATTGCCCACCACGGTGAGGCGATAGTGCCCGGGGGCGTTTGGCAGCAAGCGGTGCAGCGCCAGCTCGGAGGCCGAGCTCATCAGCGGGCCAAACAGGGTACTGCGGTTGATATCAAACAGCACCAGTTCGCTGCCGTTGGCCGGCAGGTAGTGGTAGAGATCGGCAATGATGGAGCGGGTGCTGACGGTGTAGTCCATCACCGATTGGAAGGTGAGGGCAGGGGGAAATGCCGCCAGCTCGCCACTGGCGGCCAGCTGGCGCACCTGCTGCTGGATGGCGTGGGTCAGGCGGTAGGACTGGCGCGCGCCGTTGACCGGAAACGAGTTGTACTTGAACGGGTTGAACTCCGGCATGGTGTCGAGCCAGGCGGCGTTGGCAAAGGCGGGCAGCAGGGCCGGCACGGCCTTGAGCCCGGCGAAGCGGGCAAAACGGGTCACCCCGATCATCGGGGAGATCAGCACCAGCCGATCCGGTTTTGCCAGCGTGCCGCTCGGGTCGGCCAGCGCATCGAGCGCATATTTCACCGCCAGCGCGCCGCCGTTGGAAAAGCCCACCAGATGCAGCGGCCGCTTGCCCGGTGCCAGCAATCTGGCCTCCCGCACCGCCAGTCGGGTGGCGGCCAGCCAGGTCTCCCAATCCACATCCACGAGGCCAGCGGGCACGGTGCCGTGGCCGGGGATCCTCAGCCCCAGCGCGATAAAGCCCTGCTGCTGATAGCGTCTGGCCAGATGGCGCAGGCTGTAGGGAGAGTCGGTCAGGCCGTGCAGCAGCACCGCCACCCCTTTGACTTCCCCCTCGGGGCGCAGCAGGTAGGAGCGGTTCCAGTTCTGCTGAAAGCGGGCGGGATTGATGGGGGCGTCCTGATAGTAGCGATTGCTGGCCAGTTGCTGCTCGGGCGGCGTCTTGGCGACTACCTCGGTGGCCACCAGCTCGAACAGCTCTGCTTCGCGGGCCAGATAGGCTTGCCAGTCGCTGCGATCGAGCTCATCGGCACTGAGTTCGGGGGGCACCACCGTGTGCCACAGTTGCAGCGGCGCTGCCTGCCAGGCGAAGTAGGCGATCACCGCCCATGCGGTCAGCAACAGCAGCAACAGGGTCAGCAGAGCACGGCGAACAAGGCGGCGAGTGTGAGCCAGCATGGTGCAATCCTTGGCGATAGAGATGGGGCCGCCTCTGGGCGGGCGAGTTTGGCGCAGCACATTGGGCGCAGCCAACCGGCTTAAAGCCTAATGGAAACAAGGTGATATGTATAGTTGATGGCGTTTGGCCGCGCAGGCTGTGGGCGCCTGATCCCGCCGTTGGCATCAGGCTGGCCGTTCGAAGGCTGCATCGCGGGCCATCTGGCGGCGTGAACTTGTTCGCGGATGCCCGCTTGGGCGCTGCGACCTTGCAACTATCTGCCCCTGAGAGGGGGCAATTATGCTACTGTAGCGGCGTTTTTTGATGGATAAGCTGGCATTGGCCTTTTTTGAAGATGGAATGGTATGCAGAACTTTGACGTAGTGAATTGGCTGATGCAGCAGACAGCCTCCCCGGCGCAGCCGGAACAGGCGATGGCACAACCGGGCGCGGCCCAGATCCTGTGGCAGGTGACCCATGCTGGCTAATGAATCCATGCGCCTGAACAAATACATCAGCGAGAGCGGCATCTGCTCGCGCCGCGAGGCCGATCGCTTTATCGAGCAGGGCCACGTCTTTATCAACGGCAAGCGGGCCGGGATTGGCGATCAGGTGCAGGTTGGCGATCTGGTCAAGGTGAACGGTCAGGTGATCGAGCCGCGCGAGGCGGACAGTCTGGTGCTGATCGCCCTCAACAAGCCGGTGGGCATCGTCAGTACCACAGAGGCGGGCGAGAAGGACAACATCGTCGATTTCGTCAACCACAGCACCCGGGTCTTCCCCATCGGGCGGCTCGACAAGGATTCGCAGGGGCTGATCTTCCTCACCAACCACGGCGATCTGGTCAACAAGATCCTGCGGGCGGGCAACGATCACGAGAAAGAGTATCTGGTGACCGTTGACAAGCCGGTGACCGACGAGTTTGTGCGCGGCATGGCAGCCGGGGTGCCGATCCTCGGTACTGTGACCAAGAAGTGCAAGGTGAAGAAAGAGGCACCGTTCGTCTTTCGCATCACCCTGGTGCAGGGGCTTAATCGCCAGATCCGCCGCATGTGTGAGTACTTCGGTTTTGAAGTGACCAAGCTGGAGCGCATCCGCATCATGAACGTCAGCCTCAAGGGGCTGCCAGTGGGGGAGTGGCGCGATCTCACCGACGACGAGCTGATCGATCTGTTCAAGCTGATTGAGGACTCCTCCTCCGAGGTGAAACCGGCCAAAGGCGACAAGCCCAAGGCGACCAAGGCTCCTGCGGCGCAAAGCGCCAAACCGGGGCAGGGCAAGAAGCCGCGCCGCGATGACGATCACGAGATCGGCGGTCGCCCGAATGTGCCGGGTCCGGAAGCCTTCGAGAAGAAGCTGCCGGTGGGCAAAGGTGGCGCGGGCAAAGGTGCAGCCAACAAGGGCGGTGCTGGCAAAGGGGCCCCCGGCAAGGGTGGCAAACCAGCCGCAGGCAAGTCGCGCACCGCTAACACCGGACGGCAGAAGAAGGGGCGCTGAGTTGCCCCTTTGAGTGGCATCAGCCGCCAGTCATCTCCAATACGGTTATCCCCAACACACCGGCCTCAGGCCGGTGTGTTGCTTTGGGTCGCAGAGCTGGTTGGGAGGGGGGCCGAGATGGTCGGCTCGCTGGCGGTCGGTGGTAACCCCATGACGCTGGGGTAGTGGCGCGGGTCGAGGCGCACTACCAGCAGGCTCATCAGCAGCAATCCTCCCTGTTGCCACTGCCAGGCGGCCGCGAAGTCGCCAAACAGGTGATAGAGGCGGGCGGCGACCCAGGGGCCGGTGGCCGCCAGCATAAAGCCAAAGCCCTGCATCAGGGCGCTCAGGGTGCCGGCGCGGCGCGGGTTTGGCAGGTGATCGAGCGCAATCACCATGATCAGCGAAAAACTGCCGCCAAGACCGGCACCGCACAGCATGCACCAGAGAATGGGGGCACTGGCTGGCGCCAGCCAGAGGCCGGCAAATCCCGCCAGCTGCATGGCGATGGCAAGGCCCATCCACGGCCGCCGGTCCATCTTGCGTGCCGCCAGCAGCGGCAAGCCGAGGCCGCTGGCGGTCTGCGCTAGTGCCAGCCAGGCGACCAGCTCACCCGCCTGTGCGGCGCTCCACCCTTGCGCCATATAGGCGGGGGCCAGCCAGGCTACCACGATGCCGTAGCCACTGTTGATGATGCCAAAGCAGATGATCAGCAACCAGCTGCGGGGCAGGGTGATCAGCCGCTGTTCGCCGTGGAGAATGGCGACCGCGGCGGCCCGTGGCAGACGCACTTTCCACCTTAGCCAGACGAGGGCCAGCAGCACCGGCAGGCTCCAGAGCGCCAGCGCCCGCGACCAGTCGAGGCTCGCCGCCAGCCTTGGGGTGAGGCTGGCCCCCAGCGCCCCGCCCCCCATCATGCAGGCAGAGAAGATCCCCATCACCAGCGGCACCTTGTGGGCGAAGGCCTGCTTGATAAGGGCGGGCAGTACCCCCTGCACCAGTGCCGACCCCAATCCACAAAGCGCCGCGCTGGCGATCAGCAGGGCGCCGCTCTGGGCATCGAAGCGCATGGCGCTGCCAATGCCGAGCAGCAGCAGGGCCGCCCCCAATAGTTGGCACGCACTGGCGCGCCGACGCAGGCTGGGAGTGAGCAGCACGCCAATCCCGATGAGCCAGAGCGGCAGCAGGGTAAGCCAGGCGAGGGTGTCCATCCCCAGCGACAGGGCGCGGCCAATCTCGCCGCTCAGCGGGCCGATGGCGGTAAGAAAGGGGCGCAGATTCAGGCCAGTCAGGATCACCAGCACCAGCAGGGCAAACTGCTGGCGGCGCGCCTCTGCCGGGAGTTTGCTTGTCCTCTTATTCATGTTCAGGCTCTGCTTGCTGGGGTTGTTGCAATTGGGGGCCATAGAGTTCGGCGGCCGTAATGCTGACGGCCAGTTTGACCAGCGGCAGTCCCAGCGTTTGATAGGCGGCAGTGCTGTCAAAGCCGAACGGGGCCGCATCGGCGTTATCAAAGGCGTAATAGACGGCGGCTATACCGTTCATCACCAGCGCGCCGAGGCACATGGGGCAGGGGTGACCGCTGGCATAGACGATGCTGCCCGCGAGCGGCGCGCTCTGGCTTGCCTTGCGCAGCGCCTCCAGCTCGGCGTGACGGGTGGGATCGCCATCCAGATGAATGCCGTTGACCGCGCTCGCCACCAGCTGGTCATCGCGCACCAGCAGGGCGGCGAAGGGGCGACCGCCCTGCCGGTGATTTGCTCTGGCAGTTGCACCGCCTGCTCCAGCCATTGTCGGTGAGTCTGGAGTGAGGTTGATGGGGTGAGCGAGCGAAGAGGGGTAGACGCTACAAGAGGCTGTGACATGATGAAAAACCCTGATTTGACAGAACAAATGCCAGCCTAGCGGCGAAAAAAGTCATTTGGAAATTAAATGATAGAATGAGTTTCAGTGGTTTTGTAAATGGAGTGCCCCATGCTGGATCCCCTGTTGCTGCGCAGTTTTGTCGCCATTATCGACACCGGCAGTTTTACCCGCGCCGGTGAACGGGTTCATCTGACCCAATCCACCATCAGCCAGCAGATCCGCCGCCTTGAGCAGCAGCTCGGCTGCCCGCTGCTCGATCGCGCTGGCCGAAGGGTGGTGGCGACGGCGGAGGGGGAAAAATTGCTGGGGCTGGCCCGCCGCATTCTGGCGCTGCTGGCGCAGGCCGAAGAACAAGTGACGGAAGGGAGCGTGGCGCTCAGCCTCGGGGTGCCGGAGGATTTCGCCGCCGGTGCCATCACCCCGGTACTGGCCGCCTTTGCCCGCGATTACCCCGAGGTGCGGCTGGAGGTGGAGAGCGGCCTGAGCCACGAGATCTGGCAGCGCTTCGAGGCGGGAGAGCTGGATCTGGCGCTGGTCAAGCAGGTGCGTGGACAGGGCTCGCCGCTCGCCAGCTGGCGTGAGCCGCTGGTGTGGGTCGACAGCCGCGACTGGCCCGCCCGGGAACGGGATCCGCTGCCGCTGGTGGTGTTCCCGAGCGAAGGGCTCTATCGGCGCCAGATGACCGAGGCGCTCGATGGTCTGGGGCGGCGTTGGCGTATCGCCTATGTCAGCGCCAGCCTCGCCAGTTTGCAGGGGGCGGTGAGCGCGGGTATCGGGGTGAGCTTGCTGCCCAAACGGCTGATGCCCGCCGATCAGCTGGCCCTGACCCAGTGGCCCAAGGTGGCGCCGGTGGAGCTGGCGCTCCATGCCGGGGTAAGCGTGAGCGAGCCGCTCACCCGCTTGAGTGCGGCCCTAATCGCCCTCTGTGACGAGGTGATGGGGCCGCAGTGAGTGGCTATGTGGGGGAAAAACTTCTGTGGGGAAAAACTGGCGTCGGAAAGATAAGGCGGAAAAAGTGCGGGGAGGGATCAGTGATCCTTCCCCTCCGCCAGCTTGCGCTCGTAGTCATTTTTTACGATGGCCAGCGCCGCCAGCACCAGCTCGGGGGCCAGCTCATTGGTCTCCAGCAGTTCGATAAGATCCACCGCGAGTTTTACCTCGGGCGGGGCAGTTTCCAGTGACATGGGCAGGGTTCCGGTTGCGGGAAGAGGGGGGATTATACAGGGGCGCCGCCGTAGGCAGAAAGCGCCCGGTGTATCGGGCTATGAGGCATGAAGGTCAGAGGTGCTGGCGCATCTCCTTGTCGATCTCCTCGCGCAGGGCAATCAGCTTTTTGGCGTACTGCTGCAACTGCAGATCGCTCTCGCTCATCGGCTGCCACTGGGGCACCGGGGTCGGTTTGCCCCGCTCGTCCATCGCCACAAAGATGATGATGCAGTGGGTGGTTTTGTGGCGCTCGGTGTCGGTGGGGTGGCGGCTGTAGACATCCACCGCCAGATGCATGCTGGTGGTGCCGGTGTGGATCACCTGAGCGTGCACCTCTACCAGCTGGCCAATCTGGATGGGGCGCAAAAAGCGGATCCCCCCCACATAGACGGTCACCGCATAGCCGCCGCACCAGCCGGCGGCGCAGGCATAGCCCGCCTGATCGATCCACTTCATCACCATGCCGCCGTGGACCTTGCCGCCGAAATTGACGTCGGAGGGTTCGGCCAGAAATTGCAGGGTCAGTTCGCGGGGGGGGATCATGCTCTCTCCTTGGTTCGGGGTCATTGGCGGTAGCTCTTGCGGTAGGCGTCAGCCTGTTGGCAGGGGGGCAGGTTGTTGAGGTCTGGCCGCTTGTTGCCCTCGCGCTGGCCGAAGTTGGCGAACTCCTGCTGACACTTGTCGGCCTTGCCGCCCTCCTTGATGCAGGCGTCGATCCGCTGTTGCTTGCCCTGCTCGACCAGTTGCTGCTGAGCTTGCTGGCAGGCGGCATCCAGCTTGGCCTGCTGGGCTGAGCGATCCAGCTCGCTGGCGGCACTGGCAGTGCCGCACAACAGCAGAACCACGAAAGGGGTGATGATGCGCATCCTGATGCTCCTTGTTGACCTGTTTCAGGTATACCGCGAATGGCGGCAGGATGCACAGGGGACGGCGCAATAATGGGGCCCATTCACTCTTGGTTCATGACGCCAGCGCCAGCATGGGGCGAACAATAGCGAGGTGTCACGATGAAACAGATGCTGGAACAGTTGCTGGGGGCTGGCAAAGGCTGGCTCAACGAAGGCGGAGACAAGCGCAAGGGGCAGATGCAGGGAGCGTTGGCCGGCGGTGCGCTCGGTCTGCTGCTGGGGAACAAGAAGATGCGCAAATATGGCGGCAAGGCCGCTGCCGTGGGCGGCGCTGCGGCCCTTGGCGGGCTGGCCTACAAGCTCTATCAGGATTGGCAGGCCCAGCAGGCGGCGCCCGCCCAGCCGACCCATCCCGTCAGCACTCTGGAAGGCAATGCGCTGGATGCCCGCGCGGCGCTTTTGGTGCGCGCCATGGTGGCAGCAGCCCGGGCCGATGGCCATATCGACGGCGCCGAGCGCCAGAAAATTCAGGAGTACCTGACCGAACAGGGCCAGAGCGATGTCGCCCGCTGGATTGACGCCGAGCTGGCCCGCCCCCTCGATCCCCACGCGCTGGCACGGGAAGTGACCGACATGGAGCTGGCCACCGAGGTCTATCTCGCCTCCCTGCTCGCCATCGAGGTGGATCACTTTATGGAGCGAGGCTATCTCGACGAGCTGGCACGCGCCCTCAAACTCGATCACAACCTCAAAGGCAGCATCGAGCGGCAGGTGGCCCAGCTTAACGCCCCCGCCTGATACTCCTCACCGCCATGGATTGCCGATAACGCCCCGCTCAAGGGGCGTTGTTGTTTCTGAGGCTCGTCAAAAGATGCGGATGAGCCTATTTGGATTGCGGGGCACAGCCCCTAAGATGGCGCAGGACCATCACCTTTTTTGCAAGGAGCAACCGTTGGAGATACGCAAGGCAAGCGAACTGGATATCGACGCCATTGTCGAGCTGAACCGGCAGATAGGAGAGATCCACCATCAGCACTATCCCGAAGTGTTCTGCCCCCCTTCACCAGAGGAACGGGGGTTCTTATTGAGCGCCATCGGCGCGGAAGGGCGTCTGTTCTGCGTTGCCGAGCAGGATGGCAGGGTGGTGGGCTTTTTGACTGCGCGGATCGACATCAATGACTCTGTGCCGTTTCTCACCCGTGCGCCGATTTGCCGTATCGGCTCGGTGGTGGTGGATGAGCAGCACCGCTCTCGCGGGATTGGCAAGGCGCTGATCGCCCATTGTGATGAGTGGGCCAAGGCCCGTGATGCTCAGCAAATCCGGCTGGAGGTGATGGCCTTCAACGAGCGCGCCCAAGCCCTCTACGAGGCGCTGGGCTTCAAGGTGCAGTCGCAGATCATGGCCAGATGATCAGTTTTTGATGGCGAGCCAAGGCGCGTCACTCCCCAACCACAAAGGCCCGTTACGGGCCTTTGTTCGTTTCGTCAGCGGCTCTTTGCCACGTTACTTTTCACCGAGTTGTGCGGCAATCAGCGCGGCCAGTCGGGTGAGGGCCTGCTCCAGCTGTTCGCTCCAGGGATGGGAGCTGTTGAGGCGCAGGCAGTGGTTGTGTTGCCCCTGACTGGAAAAGAGCGCGCCGGGGGCCACTGAAAAACCGCTGCCCAGAGCCTTGGCGTGCAGGGCGCGGCTGTCGAGGCGGGGCGGAAACTCCAACCAGAGAAAGTAGCCGCCATCGGGGGAGGAGATCCGCACCTCGTCCGGAAGCAAGCGCTGCAGGGTCGCTCGCATCTGCTGCTGGCGCTGGGCCAGGGTGTGGCGCAGACGGCGAAAGTGGGCATCGACCCCGCCCTGGCGCAGCATCTCGGCCAGCGCCAGCTGGCTCGGCACATTGGTGGAGAGGGTGGACATCAGTTGCAGCCGCTGCACCCGCTCGGCATGGGGTCCCGCCACCACCCAGCCGACCCGAAAACCCGGCGCCAGGCATTTGGAAAAGGAGCTGCAGAGCAGGCTGTCGCCACGCTGATCCCAGTGGCGGATCGGCTTGGGGCGCTCGCGGCCAAAGTAGACCTCCGCATAGACGTCATCCTCCACCAGCGGCACCCCATGGCTGTTGAGCAGTTCCATCAGCCGCGCTTTGTGACTATCCGGCATGGTGTGGCCCAGCGGGTGCTGCACATTGCCCATCAGCCAGCACGCCTTGACCGGAATGCGGGTGAGGGCGTCGGCCAGCAGGTCGAGGTCGATGCCTACCCCCGGAATGACCGGGATCTCCACCGCCTTGAGTTTCAGCCGCTCGATGGCCTGCAGGGCGCCATAGAAGGTGGGGGACTCCACCACCACCCAGTCACCGGGCTCGGTCAGCACCTGCAGGCTGAGGGAGAGCGCCTCCATGGCGCCTGTGGTGATGATGATCTCCTGCGGATTGACCGCCACCCCGTCACTGGCGTAGCGCTGGGCGATGGCGCGGCGCAGCGCTTCGTTGCCGGGGGGCAGGTCGGCCACCGTGCTGAAGGGATCTAGCTTGCGCATGCAGCTGGCCAGCGCACGCCCGAGCTGGGGATGGGGGAACAGGGTAGGGTCTGCTACCGACATGCCAAGGGGCACCAGATCCCGCGATTTGCTCGCCTGCAACACCTCGAACACCAGATCGTTGATATCCACCGAGCCGCTGTAGTGGGTCTGGCTCGGGGTGTGCTGCACGACCTGTGGTGAGGCGGCTTTGACGTAGTAGCCGGACTGGGGGCGGGCGAGGATCCGCCCCTGACTTTCGAGCAGTTGATAGGCCTGCAACACCGTCATGGGGCTGAGCCCGTGGGTCTTGCAGCTCTGGCGAATGGAGGGGATGCGCTCCCCCGGTTGCCAGATGCCATCGTCAATCTGGCTTTGCAGGCGGTCGGCCAACTGCTGGTAAAGGGACATGATCTGGATCAACTGTTATAGGTGTAATTCAATATAACTGCATCTGTTATAGGTGTCATGCTCCGTGATGTACTTGTCACGCACGAAACGTGCAAGGCAAATACAACAAAAGAGAGTGACGCATGATCAATCCGGATGACGTGGTCAGCCTGTCTCGCCTGCAATTTGGCGCCACGGCCCTGTTCCACTTCCTGTTTGTGCCCCTCACGCTGGGGCTGTCCTGGATCCTGGTGATCGCCGAGTCGGCTTATGTGATGACCGGCAAGGTGATCTATCAGGACATCACCCGCTTCTGGGGTAAACTGTTTGGCATCAACTTCGTCATGGGGGTCACCACGGGGATCACCATGGAGTTTCAGTTCGGCACCAACTGGGCTTACTACTCCCACTATGTGGGGGACATCTTCGGTACCCCGCTGGCCATCGAGGGGCTGATGGCCTTCTTTCTCGAATCGACCCTGGTGGGGCTCTTCTTCTTCGGTTGGGACAAGCTCTCCCGCGGCAAGCACCTGCTGGTGACCATGCTGGTGGCGCTCGGCTCCAATCTCTCGGCGCTCTGGATCCTGATCGGCAACGGCTGGATGCAAAACCCGGTGGGGGCCGAGTTCAACCTGCTGACCCAGCGCATGGAGCTGGTGGATATCGCCGCCGTGCTGTTCAACCCGGTGGCGCAGGTGAAGTTCGTTCACACCGTCGCGGCGGGCTATGTGGCGGCCTCCATGTTTGTGATGGGGGTGAGCAGCTGGTATCTGCTGCGCAAGACCGAGGTGCAGTTTGCCCTGCGCTCTTTTGCCATCGCCTCCGGCTTCGGACTGGCGGCCATCCTCTCGGTCATCGTGCTCGGGGATGAGTCGGGCTATCGCACCGGCGAGGTGCAGAAGGTGAAGCTCGCCGCCATCGAGGCGGAGTGGGAGACCGAGCCGGCACCAGCTTCCTTTACCCTGTTCGGCTTCCCGGATCAGCAGGCGCAGACCACCCATGCCGCCATCAAGATCCCGTATCTGATGGGGATCATCGCCACCCGCTCCATCGACGAGGCGGTGACCGGCCTCAAGGATATCAAGGTGCAGAACGAGGCACGCATTCGCAGCGGCATGGTGGCGGCAGAGGCCCTCGACCAGATCCGTCGGGGCGATGACAGCCCGGCCAACCGCGCTCGCTTCGAGCAGCACGGCAAGGATCTCGGCTACGGCATGCTCCTGACCCCCTATGCCAGCAATATCGCCAAGGCCGGTGAGGCAGAGATTGCCAAGGCGGTCGATGACTCCATCCCGCCGGTGGCACCGCTGTTCTGGGGCTTTCGGGTGATGGTGGGGCTTGGCGTCACCATGCTGGGGCTGATGGTAGTGAGCTTTGTCCAGCTCTGCCGCAACCGGCTGCAAGACTCACCGCGCCTGCTCAAGACCCTGCTCTGGAGCATTCCGCTGCCCTGGATTGCCATCGAGGCGGGCTGGCTGGTGGCCGAGCTTGGCCGTCAACCCTGGACCATCAGCGACGTGCTGCCGGTCTCGGCCTCGGTCTCTTTGCTTCAGCCGGGCCAACTCTGGTTCAGCCTCATCGCCATCTGTTCCATCTACACCCTGTTGCTGGTGGTGGAGCTGTTCCTGTTGCGCCATGTGATCCGCAAGGGGCCCGCCATTCTCCATACCGGCCGCTACAGCGGTGAACAACCCGAACTTGCGAGGATCGCCTGATGGATTACGCAACCCTGAAACTCATCTGGTGGGCGCTGGTGCTCTTCATGATGGTCGGTTTTATCGTGATGGATGGCTTCGATCTCGGCATCGCCATGCTGCTGCCGGTGGTGTCGAAAGATGACGATGACCGCCGTCTGGTGATCAACAGCGTGGGGCCGGTGTGGGAGGGTAATCAGGTGTGGCTGATTGCCGGTGCCGGCGCCCTGTTTGCCGCCTGGCCGCTGGTCTATGCCGCCGCCTTCTCGGGGCTTTACATCCCCATGGTGGTGCTGCTGCTCGGGCTCTTTCTGCGTCCGGTCGGTTTTGACTATCGCAGCAAGCTGGCCGATCCGGTGTGGCGCTGCTGGTGGGATCGGGCGCTGGTGGCCGGTGGCCTGATACCGGCGCTCATCCTCGGTGCGGCTATCGGTCTGGTGATGGAGGGGCTGCCGTTTCGCTTCGACACGGCGCTGCGCCTGCACTACGGCGCCTTCGACTTCCACTGGGGCTGGCTGCTCTCGGTGCTGGCCACTGCCATCAGCCTGTTGCTGCTGCACGGCGCCGGTTTTCTGCAAGCCAAGGTGACCGGCACCCCTGCGCTGCGGGCTCGGGGGATCGCCATCCTGCTGGCCCCGCTGGTGAGCCTCTGCTACCTGCTGGCCGGCTGGCATCTGGTGGATCTGCAAGGGTTTCAGCTGATCGGTGTCGGCACACAACCCTTTGACCCGAATGCCGCCATCAGCCCGCTGATGAAGGGGGTGATCCCCCACGCCGGAGGCTGGCTGCGCAACTACTTTGACTATCCGCTGCTGTGGCTGGTGCCGATCATCGGGACGCTGGCGCCGCTGGTGAGCGGGATTGCCTCCTGGCTGGAGCGGGGCCGAATTGCGCTGCTGGCCAGCGCCATCGCCTGTGCCGCCATGCTCTGCTCGGTGGCCATCGCCCTGTTCCCCTTCGTGCTGCCTTCATCCCTCGATGCGGTCAGCAGCCTGACCCTGTGGGACAGCACCTCCAGCTACAAGACCCTGGCCATTATGTTCGGCCTCGTGCTGGTGCTGATGCCGATCAATCTGGGCTATACCGGCTGGGTCTATCGAGTGGTGCGCGGCAAGCTCGACCGTGCCCGCATCAAGCGCGACAGCCATCAACTCTACTGACCTCAAGGGATCTGCTATGTGGTACTTCACCTGGATTTTGGGCCTCGGATTCGCCCTGCTGCTGGGCTTGTGCAACCTGCTCTGGCTGGAAGCGCGCTGGCAGGCGGACGAACGGGACGGTAACTGACGGCGGGGGCTCGCGCCCCGCCATGGCCGGTGGCTGGCGTTCACACGTCGCCATCGGCCATCTCTCCCCCCTCTTTAAACGACACACTTTCAACCGACAACCAACCGACAGGTAATTGTGATGAAACAGAGATTGAAAGCGGTGGCGCTGGCCATCGGGTGCGCGCTCACCGTCGCCCCGGCCTGTGCCGAACCGGTACAACTGACGCCACTGGATAAAACCTTCACCCTGCAGGTGCTCGGCAGTGGCGGCCCCATCTCCGACGACCTGCGTGCCTCCTCCAGCGAGGTGATCTGGTGGAAAGGGAAATCCCGCATCCTGATCGATGCCGGTGGCGGCGTCTACCTGCGCTTCGGCCAGGCGGGGGCCAAGCTCGAAGAGGTCGATTTTATCGGCATCACCCACTTTCACACCGACCATGTGACCGACCTGCCCGCCCTGCTCAAGGGGGCCTACTTCTTCGAGCGCAGCGATCCGCTGGATCTGGCGGGGCCAGAGGCCGGCTCGGCCTTTCCCAGCATGAGCGGCTACTTCGATGCCCTCTTCAACAAGGACAAGGGCGCTTATGCCTACCTGAGCGGCTTCAAGGATGGCACCGATGGCCTCTTCCCAATCACCTTGCACGATGTGCCCTACCAGAGCCCGCAGCCTCACACAGTCTATCAGCAGGATGGGCTGACCATCACCGCGCTCGGCATTCCTCACGGTGACGTGCCCTGTCTGGCCTATCGCATCGAGAGCGCCGAGGGGACCATCGTTATCTCGGCGGATCAGAACGGCAGCAACCCGGCCTTTGTGCCATTTGCCAAGGGGGCCGACATTCTGGTGATGCCGCTCGCCATCCACGAAGGGGCCGACCCTGTCTCAGCCTCGCTCCATGCCAAGCCATCTGTGGTGGCCAAGATTGCCGCCGAGGTGAACCCCAAGCTGCTGGTGCTCAACCACTGGATGGGGGTCGGCCTCAATCACAAGAAAGAGGCGATGGCCATCGTCAAACAGCAGTTCCACGGCCAGATCGTGGCCGCCCGCGATCTCTCCAGCTATCCCGTTTCATCCGTCAAGGAGTCCGCCCATGAGTAACCCAAGCAGCAACAAAACCACCGGCAAACTGACCCTCTCCATCGCCATGACCAGCCTGATTGCCCTGACCCCGGGACTTGCGCTGGCGGCCACCCCGAGCGATGCGCCGGTGAAAGCCGCCCCCAGCGAACAGCACGGCGGCAAGTGCGCGGCGGGCAAGTGCGGCACCGAGAAGCGCTTTGAAAAGCAAGCCCTCGACAGTGATCCACAGGGGCGGCTGGTGCGCGCCCGCGATGGCAAGTGTGGCGTGGCGGGCGAGGGGATTGATGGCAATACATCCAGCCAGGGCAGCAAGATGACGGAGGGGGTATGCGGCCAATAAGCTCCCGCAGTCGGGGGATCGGGCTGCGTCAGGAGCATCTGGATGCGCTCTGCGCCGGCCCCGTCCGCCCCGGCATCGACTTTCTCGAGCTGGCGCCGGAGAACTGGATGGCTATCGGCGGCGCCAGGCGGGCGCAGCTGCATCAGCTGGCCGAGCGTTACCCGCTGGTGGCCCACGGCCTCAGCCTCTCCCTCGGCGATTGCCAGCCCCTCAATCGCACCCTGCTCAGCCAGATCCGCACCTTTCTGGACGAGTTCGGCATCGGGATCTATAGCGAGCACCTGAGCTTTTCCCGCGACCAGCAGGGGTATCTTTACGAGCTTTTACCGGTGCCGCGCCAGTGGGAGAACATCCCCTATCTGGCAGAGCGGATCGCGCAGGTGCAGGAGGCGCTGGCCCGCCCGCTGGTGCTGGAAAATATCTCCTACTACCACGGCTATGACCACGAGATGCCGGAGGAGGATTTTCTCGCCGAGCTGGTGGCGCGCAGCGGCTGCGAGCTGTTGCTCGATATCAACAACGTCTTTGTAAACAGCCGCAACCACGGTTACTGCCCCAAGCGGATGATCGCCGGGCTGCCGGGCAGTGCGATCCGCTATTTCCATATTGCCGGTCATCTGGAAGAGGCGGATGGCACCTTGCTGGATACCCATGGTCGTCCGGTCTGTGAGGCGGTGGTAGCGCTGGCCCGTTATACGGTGCAGACCCACGGCCTGCGCCCCCTGCTGCTGGAGCGGGATCACCATCTGCCACCGCTGGCAGAGCTGGAGGCCGAGCTGGCGCGGGTGCACGGCGCCTGTTGCGAGGCGATAGACCGTCAGGTGCGGGAGGTGCGTTATGGATAGACGGTTATCCCTGATCACTGCGCCTAAAACGGCGCCGCAGCGGATGCAGCAGCAGACCGCCTGGCTGGCGAGCCGGGTGCGGCTGCCGCAGGATGGCATCGCCAGCCACTATGCCCGCAGCGTGCGCGCCAATGTGGAGTCGGTGCTGGAGAGCGCGTTTCCGCTCACCCACGCTCACTGGGCACCGGTGGACAGGTGGCAACTAGTGGAGGGCTTTGTCATCGCGCACGGCTCCGAGGCCCCCGAGTTTCACCATATCGCCACCGAGTTTGTCCGCTATGTGCAGCATCGCCACGGCGAGGGCTCTCTCAACTGGCCCAGGCAGCGGTTGGCGCTGCTGGAGTACGAGTGGGCCTGCCTCTGTGTCGAGATTGATGAAGGGGTAGTGCCGCAAGTTATATCGGGGGTTGAGGTGACGCCGGAGAGTTCGCTTGTGCTCAACCCTACCCTGCAACTGCTTGAACTCCCCTTTGCCATTCGTCGCAGCGGCGTGGTGCCGACCCGGCAGGGCAACCACTTCTATGGCCTGTTTCGCAGCCCGGAGCATCAGGTGGTGACCCAGCGGCTGCGCGAATGGGATGTGGCGCTGATCCAGTTGCTGCAACAGCAGCCGGGGATCACTCAAGCCGCGTTCAAGCAACAGGTGCAACAGGTTCGCCGTGATTTTGATCTGACAGGGTGGGCACGCCATTTTCACCGGCTGGGTCTGTTGACCTTGTCCGTTGGCGAGCGCCAGTCCGGCACCCCCTTGCCCCCATTTAGCAAACACCAAGGAGAATTCCCATGAACAACACCCTGATCCAGTGGTACGAGCGGGCGGTGGCCCAGTGCAAGCGGCTCGATTTTCTGGCCCTGCTGGCCATTCGCCTCTATCTCATTCCGGTCATCTATGTGGGGGCCCACTCCAAGGTGATGGGCTTTGCCGGCACGGTCGCCTGGTTTGGTGCGCCAGTCTCGGAAGGGGGGCTCAACCTGCCGTTCCCGACCCTGCTCGCCTTTCTGGCGGCGGGCACCGAGGTGCTGGGCTGCATCTGCATTGCCCTTGGCCTCTTTACCCGCATCATGGCCATTCCCACCATCTTCCTGATGAGCGTGGCGAGCGCCATGGTGCACTGGAAGCACGGCTGGGATGCCATCGCCACCGGCAGCATGGAGGCCACTGTGCGCCTCAACGGCTTTATCGAGTGGCTGGCCGCCAACTTCCCCGGTCGCTACAACTACATCACCGAGCTCGGGGATCCCGTGATGCTCAACAACGGGATGGAGTTTGCCGCCACCTACTTCGTGATGCTGCTGGTGCTGCTGGTTTACGGCGGGGGCCGCTACGTCAGCCTCGACTACTGGCTCAAGCGTGCCGTGACCGGCAAAGCAGGCGTGCAACAGGCGGCATAAGGCTTGCCCACGGATAACAAAAACCATAACGACAGAGCGTGAAAAACAGCGAGCGGCCGGGGGCCGCTCGCTGTTTTTGTGCTTTGGGGGGGGGAGAGTGTCAGCTGCGTCAGCCGTTACTGGTAGCGGCCAACCGCGATGGGGGACTCCTGCTCAATCTGGCCAAGGCGCTCGGCCCACTGGGCGAGCCAGGCTTCCCGCTCTTCTTGCGAGACCCGCACCGGGGCATAGCAGATATGGGGGCGCAGCACGTCAAAGCCGACAAATTGCAGGATCCCGCGCTGGATGGGGCGCAGCACCCCGTCAATATCGCCGTTGAAGCCGTCGGGCAGATAAGTCTCGGCGGGACCGCCGGTGGTGAGGCTCAGCAGCGCCCGCTTGCCGCGAAACTTGCCGCTCTCGTAGATATGGCCTTGACCATAGACCCGCCCCATGGCAAAGACCCGATCCACCCACCCCTTGAGAATGGCGGGCAGGCCAAACCACCAGAGCGGGAACTGGAAGATCAGCAGATCGGCCGCCTCCAGCTTTTGCATCTCCTGCTCCAGCTGCGGGGCGAAGCTGCCCTGCTCGGTGGCAGCCAGCTCTTCGAGTTGCAGCTTGAGAAAATCGGGATCGCTGGCGGCAGTGAAGTTGCGCCGATCCGAGACGGGATCAAAGCCCATGGCATAGAGATCGCTGGTCATCACTGTGTGACCCGCCTGCTCCAGCGCCCTGATGGCGTGGCAGAAGAGGGCTCCGCTGAAACTTTTCGGTTCAGGATGGGCATAGACAATAAGCACCTTCATAACAGACTCCGTGGCAAATGATGCGAGGGTGACAGGCTTGGTTACTGAAACAGTTGCTGAAATAGTTGCCAGCTTAACGCTGTGTCACAGCATAGAAGCCTGCCGCGCCGATTGCAGCAGGCGCCACGCTCTTGCGTGACGCCTGCTGGCGCAGCTTATGCCTGACAGGCGGCGAGCCGGAGGGCTTCGCGGCGCTCGCTGACATGGGTCAGCCCGTAGGCCAGCAGCACGATAAGGGCGCCGATCCAGGGGGTGTGCATCAGGCCGAGGTGCTCCACCACCAAGCCACCGACTACGGAACCGAGCGCAATGCCGACGTTGAAGGCGGCAATATTGAGGCCCGATGCCACATCCACCGCCTTGGGGGTGTGCAGCTCGGCCTGCTTCACCACCAGTACCTGCAGACCCGGCACGTTGCCGAAGGCAAAGGCGCCCCACACCAGCACGGTGAGCACCGCCAGCACCGGATGGGGTGCGGTGAAGGTGAGGGCCAGCAGCACCAGCGCCAGACCGGCAAACAGCAGTTTCAGTGCGGGCAATGGGCCCATCCTGTCGGCCAGCTTGCCGCCCCAGATATTGCCGACGGCAACCGATACCCCGTACACCAGCAGGATCAGGCTCACCGCACCGGCGCTAAAGCCGCTCACCTGCTGCAGGATGGGGGCGAGGAAGGTGAAGGCCGTGAAGGCGCCGCCATAACCGAGTGCGGTTTTGGCGTAGACCAGCAGCAGCGGCTTCTTGGTCAGTACCGAGAGTTGCTCGCGGATGGTCGAGGCCGCCCCCTTGGGCAGGTTGCTCGGGATCAGCAGCAGGCTGCCCACCATGGCGACGAGGCCAAGCAGGCTCACCACCAGAAAGGTTTCACGCCAGCCAAAGACCTGACCAATCCAGGTGCCGAGCGGTACGCCGGTTACCAGTGCCACGGTAAGGCCGCTGAACATGATGGCGATGGCGCTCGCCGCCTTCTCTTTGGCCACAAGACCCGTGGCGATGGTGCTACCCACCGAGAAGAAGACCCCGTGCGCCAATCCGGTCAGGATGCGGGCCACGATCAGGCTCTCGTAACCGGGGGCCTGCCAGGCCAGCAGGTTGCCGGCGGTAAAGAGCGCCATCAGCCCTACCAGCAGCCACTTGCGCGGCACCTTGCCGGTCAGCGCCGTGAGCACAGGGGCGCCGATGGCTACGCCAAGGGCGTAGAGGCTGACCAGCAGGCCCGCCGAGGGGAGCGAGACATTGAGCTGCTCGGCGATGGTGGGGATAAGCCCCACAATCACAAATTCAGTGGTGCCGATCGCAAAGGCACTCAGGGTAAGGGCAAATAACGCCAGTGGCATAACAACTCCTTGGTTAGGGACTCCCGACGGGAGAATGGCGCCAGTATGCCGAGACAGTTTGTTGGCAAAAATGATGGTTACATCAAATTACTTTTGCCAAATAAGCAGCAATGGCGATGAGTAGGAGGGGAATGGGAGAGACAAGAGTGGCCGCAAAGAGGGGGGAAGAGAGATGAGATCGAAGTGACTGGAAAGCAGAGACAAAGCGTGTTGAGCGAGTAGGGTATAAAGAGGAAACGGGGGCGGGGGTAATGGAAGGAGACAGGGTTGGCTGAACCTGCTGTGCGTGGGGGAATGAGCAACGAGTGAGATGAAAGGGCAAAAAAAGCGGGAGGCATGATACCTCCCGATTTTGCTGAAAAATGTCGTTGAGCGTTATTTGCACCCTTCTCCCCTTGTGGGAGAAGGGTTAGGGATGAGGGGAAGGTCGCTTGCCCCCTCACTCTGACCTTCTCCCGTCGGGAGAGGGGATAGTTCGCAGTTGCAATAGGCTCGTGAGAGTTGCCGGTATCCGCCGTCGAAGCAAGAGAGCCCATGTCTCCCTTCCCGTTTAATCCCAATCCGGGGCAAAGTCCGGGTTGGCGCAGCGCTCGCCCCGATCCAGCGTGGCGATGGCGGCCATCTCCTCGCTGCTCAAGGCGATATCGAGAGCGGCCAGATTGGCAGCCTGATTCTCCCGCTTGGTGGAGCTCGGGATCACTGTCATGTCCTGCGCCAGCAGCCAGGCCAGCGACACCTGTGCAGCCGATACCCCGTGGCGCTGGCCAATCTCCATCAGCAGCGGCTCGCTCAGCACCTTGCCATAGGCGAGCGGCATATAGGCGGTGACGGCGATACCGTTGGCTTTGCAGAACTCGACCACCTTGCGGTTTTGCAGCAAGGGATGAACTTCGATTTGCTGGTGGGCGATGGCCCCCGGCCCCAAAATCTCGATAGCTTGTTTGAGCTGGGCCACGGTGAAGTTGGAGACCCCGATCTCCCGGGTCAGGCCCCGGGCCTTGGCCTCGGCCAACTGCTCCAGATAGACTGCCATCGGCACCTCATCCTTGGGGGAGGGCCAGTGGATCAGCGCCAGATCCAGATAGTCGGTGCCCAGTTTTTCCAGGCTCACCTCAAGGCTCGGGATCAGCTTGCCCGGGCCGAACTCACTGGTCCACACCTTGGTGGTCAGGTAGATCTCGTGGCGAGCAACAGTGCTGCGGGTCAGCACGGCGCCGACCTCGGCTTCATTGTCATAGATCTGGGCGGTATCGATATGGCGATAGCCCAGCTCCAGACCGTTGGTCAGGGTGGCAAGCAGCGGCTCGCCCTTCAGGCGGAAGGTGCCCAGACCCATGGGTGGCATATTGATCATCTTGTTCCTCAATGGGGTGGTGGTTGGCCCTTGATGGGCTAAGTGGAAAGTGGCACAGGGGCCAGTCAGGCGCCCAGCGGCTGATAGCGGCGAATGGTGCTGCTGGCAAACCAGGGCTCGGCCTTGGCGACAAATTCGGTAAAGTGGGGTTGGCCCTGATGGGCGGTGAGGGCCGCCTCGCTCTCCCATACCTCGTAGAGCATCCAGCTGTGTGGATTGTCCAGATCCTGATGCAGCTGATAGCGCTGGCAGCCCGCCTCTTGCAAGGTGGCCGCAATCAGCGGCTCAAGGGCGGCGCGAAACTGGGCGGCGAATTCGGGTTTGGCTTCAAGCTGGGCAATCACAATCACGGGTGATGACATCTGAACCTCCTTGGCAAAAACGAAGGGTCAGTATGCCTGCCGTGACTTGCTGGAAACAGGGCGCTGGTTGCAAAACAGTATTGAGGGGAGAGCAGCAATGGGATCCGATAAATGACACCGACAAAGTCGGTGTCAAGTGATAGTTAGAGCTGTATAGACTTGCGTAGTTATTATGGAATAGCCAAGATACAGCACTTTTTTTTCAGTTGTTTAGCTTGATATCTGATGCTGTCTCTCAAAAACAGAAGCATGGTGCTGATCTATCTTTTCATTGACATAGTTGTCGGTGGCCTTCACCAAGTCTTTTATAAATCTGATTACTTTTTCAAGTTCGTCACGTTTAATCAAATGAGCTGATGGAATTCCTGAGTTTATAGGTTTTGATCGATGGGCTGCATCCCCACGCTTCTTAATCCATTGATTCAATGTTGATCTGGCTTTATCTGGCTCGTAATTTGACCACCGCCACCCTTCAGTGACATCAAACCCTAAATAGTCTTGAAAAATTCGTTTTGTTTTATCGGAGCTAGGGTTGTGGAATGTTTTCAAATCTGTATGAAGTTTTTTTAATATAAAATCACCAAGATAGCTACCTTGAACAATCGCAAGCTTTTTATGCATTTCTTCGACAACACGATCTTCTACATAGGTTTCCCATGCAGTGAGTGCCATTACAAGTCCTGCTCGTTTTAGTACTTCGCTGTTTGGTGGAGGTGGGTTTGCATTTACACTATCAAAATGGGCTAATAACTCTTCAGCATCCTTTATTGCGTATTCAAATCCTTGAATTGCTTTTGACATAATCCCTTCCAGATAAAACGGTATTTAAATATTGTATGGTTGGTATTCAATGTATGGATATGAAAAACATATATACAAGAGCAGCATCATGCTAATAACAAACATTAGCATTGAATGTCGATGATACTTCATTGTTTCCAAAGAATTGCATCGGCAAGATCACAAAACAAGTTATTAATTAGTATTTTTAGATATTTGTAAGAGATCACGGCTGATTATGGATATTGTTGGGGCGCATCGTGTGGATGCTTCTCCCACTAACCCATCACGCACAAGCCGGTTCAGCCCAGACGGCAAACTCATTGCCGCTGGGCTCAACGAAGTGGAAACGACGGCCACCGGGAAAATCGAAAAGAGGGCGGTTGATGATGCCTCCGTGTTGGCTCACCTTGGCTTGGGTCGCTTCAATATCTGCGCTGTAGAAGACCAGCAGGGCGCCGCCCTGATCTGTCAGGTTGCACTGATCCGCCCGATAGAAGCCGCCATCCAGCCCCTCATCGGCAAAGGCGCAGTAGTCGGGGCCGTAATCGACAAATTGCCAGCCAAATACGGCCTGAAAGAATGCCTTGGTAGCGGCAAGATCTCGCGCAGCAAACTCCACATAGTTCAGTTTTTCATGGGCTTTCATTCAGTTCGTCTCCCTCATCATCAGCATCGCTGGGCTCAGCAAGTTGTTCCCACGGGGTCAGTGTAAGCTGCTTGTGCCGTAGCCAGAGGACACTCGCCATAATGAGGCCGATTAATCCCGCAAAAATGGCGGTTTGACGTAGAGCAAATAGCAGATCCATCCCCATGGGTTGCCAGCTGAAAAACCACAACAGAATGCTCCAGATCAGGCCAAGGCCGATGCCAAATACCAGAAAGTTGGTTAGCCAGCCCTCGTACTGAGGCGGTTTGACAGACCAACCCAGTTGGCGCAACAACCAGAACAAGGGGGGATTGTAGTTGGCATGCCATACCCCCTTGTTAGCCAGCTCCTGATGGGCGGCGGCCAGCCGTTCTTCAAATGTCATGTTATTCATCCTTGTGAAATTAAAGGTGCCATACGGTGCTTTTTAGGCTGCATTGTACTGACAAATCGCGAGCATGATGTGGGCTCGTGGTCACGTTCTTTCTCTGTAGAAAAAAAGAACTGGCCTCACCGCACGCTTGCCAATCCACAGCAGCTACGCCTATAAAGACTCATTACTCTTGTCCGGATAACAGCAATGAAGACCCATTCTGATGAACTGACCCTGTTTGTGGCGGTGGTGGAGGCGGGCAGTTTTCGCCAAGCGGCGGAGAACCTCGGCATGGATAACTCGGTGGTGAGCCGTGGCATCAAGCGGCTGGAGGAGAAGCTCTCCACCGTGTTGCTCAATCGCACCACCCGCCGTGTCAGCCTGACCGAGGAGGGGAGCTGGTTCTATCAGCGGGCGGTGAAGATCCTGACCGAGATGAGCGAGGCGGAGGGGCATCTGCTGATGCGCCGGGAACAACCCGAAGGGGTGTTGAGAGTCGATGCCGCTACCCCCTTTATTCTGCACCGGCTGGTGCCGCTCATCGGCGAGTTTCGCCACCGCTACCCCGCCATCGAGCTACAGCTGCACAGCTCGGAGGGCTTTATCAATCTGATGGAGCGGCGGGTGGACATGGCTATCCGCATCGGCGAGCTGACCGACTCCTCCCTGCGCGCGCTGCCGCTGGGCCGTTCGCGGCTGCGGCTGCTGGCCTCTCCCGCTTATTTGAGCGAGCGCGGCACCCCGCGCCAACCGGCGGATCTGCTGAGCGGTCACGAGCTGCTCGGCTTTTTGCATCCCGATCACCTCAACCACTGGCCGCTGCTAAGTGCCGAGCAGGGGGATCGTTTTGCCATCACCCCCAGCCTGCGTGCCAGCAGCGGTGAAACCTTGCGTCAGCTGGCGCTGGCGGGGCAGGGGATCGTCTGTCTGTCGGATTTCATGACCGGGCCGGATCGGGAGAGCGGCGCGCTGGTGGAGGTGCTGGCCCGCAGCAACAGTGGCGCCTCGCGCCCCATCAATGCGGTCTTCTACTCCGATGCCCAGCGGGATATCCGGCTGCGGGTCTGGCTCGATTTTCTCAAAGAGCAGCTGGGCAACCATACCCTTTAGTGCAGGTTGGTTTGTGCGGTTTGTTTGAACGGTTCGTCGCTGCGGTTTGCTGATTGAAGAACAAGTGCGCCTTCGTTGCGGTCAATCAGCATTAGCCAGGCGGCAGATACACAGACGGCCGACTTGAGAGTTGGCTACCGGTTCGGGAAGGTGTGTGAGGTGAAGCGCAGTTAGCGGGGTAGTTTGCCCCATACCCTGCTGAGCAAGGCGCCGCCGATCACCGGCGGAATGGCCAGCAGCAGGGTCCACTGCCAGGAGAGGCCGCCGACGGTGGCGGCCAGTACGATGCTGGTGAGCACCACCAGTTGGGCCACCATCATCAGGAAGGTGCCTTCGCGGGGGGTCAGGGTCTCTTTTTGAGTGGCGACGTGAGCTACGGGCGCTTGAGTGGTGGTGGGTTTCATGGCGATATCCCTCTGTTGAGTCTGATATCACTAAGCAATGGCTGTTCCACATTTTTTCATGTTAATAATCAATGTGTTGTGCTCTTGCTCGTCATTCCCGTTTCGAGAGCGCAGGCAAAATGATTTGCAAAATGAAAACGCCACCCTGAGGTGGCGTCTTGGTTATTGAGAAGAGGAGGGGGAAGCGCCGGGCCTAGCCAATCCGGTATTGGCGGATCTGCTCGTCGATGGCTTTGGCCAATTCGAACAGTTCGCGGCTGGCGGCATTGCTCTCCTCTGCGTGTTCACGCTGATGCTCGGCCACCATGGCGAGCTCGTCAAGCGCAGCTCTGGCTTGCCCCATCTGTTGATCCTGAGCTTGTGCCAGCGCGCTGATTTCGTTGAGTTCCCTTGCTGTCTGGTTAATTTGGCTGGTGGCATCGACCAGCACCTCTCTGGCCTGATTCATCCGGCTATAGCCCTCTTCGCTCAGGGTGTGGGAGCCTGCCATCGAGCTGCTGGCCTGCCGGGTACCCTCCTGCAGACGCAAGATAAGATCCTGCACATCCTTGGTGGCGGTCTGGGTGCGCACCGCCAGTTGGCGCACCTCGTCGGCCACCACCGCAAAGCCCCGCCCCATATCCCCCGCACGGGCCGCTTCGATAGCCGCATTGAGGGCCAGCAGGTTGGTCTGGTTCGAGACATCGCGGATGAGGTTCATGATCTGGGTGATGTTGTTGCTGTCCCTGACCACCTCTTCAAGCAGCGCGGACGAGGTGCCGATGCTGCTGCGCAAAGTATCGAGACGATCGGCACTCTGGATCACATCCTGTTCGACACTGAGCATGTGGTCAGCGATGCGCCGGGTCACGTCGCTGACCCCCTCGGAACGGCTGGCGATCTGCTCGGCATTGCTGCCGATGGCAGCGACTACATTGGTCAGTTCTTGGATGCTCCTTGCCTGCTGGCACGCTTCTCCCGCCAGTGCCTGCGCCTGATGAAGGGTTTGCGAGGATTGGGCGGAGAGGGCACTCCCCGATTGTTGGAAGCGGGAGAAGCTCTGGTTAAGACTCTGGATCAGCCGGTTGAAGCTCTGGGCCATCTGGCCCAGCTCCGACTCGTCGGAGAAGTCGAGGCGGGTCGCCAGATCCCGATCGGCGGTGATGTGGTGCATGCCATCGGCAGCCTGACGAATCGGGCGACTGATGGAGTGAGCCAACCAGGCGGAGGCCAGCATCGCCAGAGTGCCGATGGCGAGCGACACCATGATGATGAGCTGGCGTGACTCATGTAATCCCTCTTCCAACTCGGCGCTGTTGATCTCGCCAATCAGCAGCCGGTTGAGGGTGGGGATGTAGCGTACAGCAAGAAGGTAGGTTTCTCCCTCCAGCGTCAGTGCCTCAACTGCCACCTGTTCCCCAGCCTTGGGGATAAGCCGTTTGACGGTATCGAGAAAGGATTGTTGATGGTGAGCGGCATCTTTTTGCTCCAGTGCGGGGTGGATCTCGATATTGCCTTCCATGTCCGCCAGATAGACCTGACCGCTCTTGCCGATCCGATAGCTGCTGATGAGCTTGCTCAGGGTGCTCATGTCGATGGAGGTACCGGCCACCGCCAGGGTATTGCCCTCGTGGGTGACGGCGGTATTGATATAGAGGGAGGCACGCTGGTTGAAATCGGAGATGTCGAGGTTCAGTTCGTAAGGTTGATTGCGCTGGAGAAAACCGTAAAACCACTCATCTTTCGGGTCTGACTCGCTCAGCGCTTTCTGGGCGGTGGGGCCGTCACTGAAGTTGAGCAAGGTGTTGGTCTGGCGAGGGGCAATAAAGACGTTACCGCCGAGACGTCGTTGCAGAGCCTGAAAGTAGCGCTCCATCTCGGGCCACTCAGCTTCTGGCATGCCAGCGGTCAGCCAGTCGATGACGAAGCTGTTGCTGGCGAGCGCTTGCGCCTCGGTCAGGTGCTGGGTCAGCTGGGCGGTCAGCTGGTTGGCAATGCGGTCCACACTGCTTGGCAGCTCATAGCGTTCGACCCGCTGCTGTGCCTGCGTGTGGGATATCTGCTCGAGGATCAGGGTGATGCAACTGATGGCGATAACCATCAGTATCGCTACGCCGGAGAGGATCCGGGTGCGGATCCCGAGCCCTGACCAGAGTGAGTGCAGTGTAAAACGGTGTATCGCCCTCTCCATATTTCTCTCCTCCATAAAGAAAGGCCGCATATGCGACCCAGATGATGATTATAGATAGAGAACTCAATTGTGTTGTGACGGTTGGTGAGAACAAGATTCACCAGATAAAAACAGGGGGAGAAACGGGAGGGGAGGGCCGGCAAGGGGTAGACAAAAAGAGGCCGACGTGATGGTCGGCCTCCTTGGTGTTTATCTCAACGGAATGTCGGGAGCCCGATCAATCCTCTTCAGCCCAACGGCGTGAACGCTCAACCGCTTTTTTCCAGCCGTTGTAGCGCTTGGCGCGATCGTCTCTGTCCATCTGCGGGATGAACTCGCGGTCCACGCTGAACTTGTCTTCCAGCTCGTCGGAGCTCTTCCAGAAGCCGACTGCCAGACCCGCTAGGAAGGCGGCGCCCATGGCGGTGGTCTCGATGCGGGTCGGACGCACCACAGGGGTGTGCATCATGTCAGCCTGGAACTGCATCAGGAAGTCGTTGGCCACGGCGCCGCCGTCTACTTTCAGCGCTGCCAGCTTGATGCCGGAGTCTTGCTGCATGGCATCCAGCACATCGCGGCTCTGATAGGCGATGGATTCCAGCGCGGCACGGATGATGTGGTTGCGGTTGGCGCCACGGGTCAGGCCGACCATGGTGCCGCGAGCATAGGGATCCCAGTAGGGCGCGCCTAGGCCGACGAAGGCCGGTACCAGATAAACGCCGTTGGTGTCACCCACCTTGGAGGCGAAGTAGTCGGTATCGCGGGCATCGTGAATGATCTTCAGCTCGTCACGCAGCCACTGGATGGTGGCGCCGCCCATAAACACCGCACCTTCCAGCGCGTAGTTCACTTCCCCTTTCGGGCCGATGGCAACGGTAGTCAGCAGGCCGTTGCTGGAGCGAACCGGCTCGGTGCCGGTGTTCATCAGCATGAAGCAGCCGGTGCCGTAGGTGTTCTTGGCCATCCCTTTTTCAAAGCAGAGCTGGCCGAACAGGGCAGACTGCTGGTCACCGGCGATACCGGCGATGGGGATGCGGGAGCCGCCACCACGGGTGGTGTAGCCGTACACTTCGGAAGAGGGTTTCACTTCCGGCAGCATGGACATGGGGATGCCCAGCTCGTCCAGCATCTTCTGATCCCACTTCAGCTCGCGGATGTTGTAGAGCATGGTACGGGAGGCGTTGGTCGGGTCGGTGACGTGCACTTCGCCATTGGTCATCTTCCAGACCAGCCAGGTGTCGATGGTGCCGAACAGCAGCTCGCCGTTCATCGCCTTCTCGCGGGCACCTTCCACGTTGTCGAGGATCCACTTCACCTTGGTACCGGAGAAGTAGGCATCCAGCACCAGGCCGGTGTTCTCGCGAACATACTCTTCCAGACCGCGTACTTTCAGCTCTTCGCAGATGGCGGCGGTGCGGCGGCACTGCCAGACGATGGCGTTGTAGATGGGCTTGCCGGTGGCCTTTTCCCATACCACTGTGGTTTCACGCTGGTTGGTGATACCGATGGCGGCGATCTCTTCGCTGCGAAGGCCGGTCTTGGCCAGCACTTCGGTAAAGACGGAGGATTGGGTCGCCCAGATCTCCATCGGGTCGTGCTCTACCCAGCCCGCTTTCGGGTAGTGCTGGGTGAATTCGCGCTGGGAGGTACCGACAATATTGGCATCCTGATCAAACACGATGGCGCGGGAAGAGGTGGTTCCCTGGTCCAGAGCGACGACATATTTCTTTTCAGCAGACATGATGTTCTCCACGTTTCTATTTTCCACGTTTTTATACGTTGGAGGGGGCCGCTCTTATGCGGCAGCCTCTTCTTTGGCGGTTTGGGTCGCTTGCTCGGTGGTGACGACACGGTTGCCCGGGACGCAGGGAGCCAGCACTTTGACATACAGAGCGGTACCAATCTGGGCGCCAACGATGGGGCCAAGGATCGGAACCCAGAAGTAGGGGTTGTCACGACCACCGGTCAGGGCAACATCACCCCAGCCAGCAAAGAACGCGAACAGTTTCGGACCAAAGTCACGGGCCGGGTTCATGGCAAAACCGGTTAACGGGCCAAGGGAGGCACCGATCACCGCGATCAGGATACCGATCAGCAGGGCGGCAGCGAAACCCTTGGGGGCGCCGTTGTTGTTGTCACCCAGCGCCATGATGCCCAGCATCAGGACGGCGGTGATCACCAGCTCGACGGCAAAAGCTTGCATGTTGGTCAGCAGGGCATTGGGGTAGGTGGAGAAGATCCCGGCGGTGCCGAGGCTCTCGACACTGCCGCGCACCACGTTATGGGTCACTTCCCATTGGGTGAAAAGGTTACCATAAAGGAAGTAGACAAGGGCGGCGAAGCAGAAGGCACCGGCCATCTGGGCGATGATGTAGGGCACCACCTTGCGCTTGTCGAAACCGCAGAAGGTCATCAGCGCCAGGGTGACGGCCGGGTTCAGGTGGGCACCTGAAATACCGCCGGTCACATAGATGGCGATGGCCACGCCCAGACCCCAGGTAATGGAAATTTCCCACTGCCCGAAGTTGGCGCCTGCCAGCACCAGTGCCGCCACACATCCGACACCGAAAAATATCAGCAGGCCGGTTCCGATAAACTCGGCGATGCACTCGCCAAGCAGGGTATTGGGTCTTTGTATGCTCATACTTTTATTCCTTATATCCACCCGTAGAGGTTTGATGTTCCGTTCTATCTTTTTGTGTCTATCCGTTGCTGCCGAAAACGTTTCCTTGTTGTTTTTGCGTCTTGCGCAAACGATATGCTCGTTTGCGCTCGTTATCGGTCGTGACAGAAAATAACCCTTCCCGCTAATTTCACCATCCCCCCTCCATAGGAAATGTGGACAAGATCCCACTCATTGCTAAGAAAATGTGACGTAAAGCATCTTGATAACAGCCACTTACCACTTAGGGGGTAGCTTGCAACCCTTGCCACACAAGGGCTGGCGCTTGCTGAGCAATTTCTCATTTGGAGCTTTTATTTGTAATAAAACTGCAATATTTGAGCATGCATCACAGATTAAATGAGCGCATATGAGCACAATTGGCTCGCTTGCGAATCGGTGGACTCACATGATTCGTCGGAATGGTCAGGGCATCCTCAACCGCCCATAACAACAATAAGGAAGCAGAACATGCTTAGTCTCTTCAGGCCTGCGGCGCACATCGACAGGCTCCCGGCTGACAAGGTCGACCCCTTCTACAAACGCATGCGTTGGCAGGTGTTTTTCGGGATCTTCTTCGGTTACGCCGGCTACTATCTGGTACGGAAAAACTTCAGTCTGGCGATGCCCTATCTGATCGAGCAGGGCTTCTCCCGTGGTGATCTCGGTTTCGCGCTCTCCGGGGTCTCCATCGCTTACGGTTTGTCCAAGTTCCTGATGGGGAACGTCTCTGACCGTTCCAACGCCCGTTACTTCCTCTCCGCCGGTCTGCTGCTCTCGGCTGCCATCATGTTCATGATGGGTACCATGCACTGGGCCACCTCGAGCATTGCCATCATGTTTGTGCTGTTGTTCCTGAACGGTTGGGCACAGGGCATGGGCTGGCCGCCCTGCGGTCGCACCATGGTGCACTGGTGGTCACAGAAAGAGCGCGGTGAAGTGGTTGCGGTCTGGAACGTGGCGCACAACGTGGGCGGCGGCATGATTGGCCCGCTGTTTATCCTCGGGATGGGCTGGTTCAACGACTGGCGCAGTGCCTTCTATGTGCCTGCGGCAGCGGCGGCCGCCATCGCGGTGATCGCCTTCTTCGTGATGCGTGATACCCCGCAATCGGTCGGTCTGCCTCCTATCGAGGAGTACAAGAACGACTATCCGAAGGATTACAACGAGAGCCACGAGCAGGAGTTCTCCGCCAAGGAGATCTTCGTCAAGTACGTGCTGCACAACAAACTGCTGTGGTACATCGCGATCGCCAACGCTTTCGTTTACCTCATTCGTTACGGTGTGCTGGACTGGGCGCCAACCTACCTGAAAGAGGCCAAGCACTTCACCGTCGACAACTCCTCCTGGGCTTACTTCCTCTACGAGTGGGCCGGTATTCCTGGCACCCTGCTGTGTGGCTGGATCTCTGACAAGATGTTCCAGGGCCGCCGTGCACCGGCCGGTATCCTGTTCATGGTGCTGGTGACCCTGGCTGTGCTGGTTTACTGGTTCAACCCGGCCGGCAACCCGACCATCGACATGATGGCGCTGGTGGCTATCGGCTTCCTGATCTACGGCCCTGTCATGCTGATCGGCCTCTATGCTCTTGAGCTGGCACCGAAGAAAGCTGCTGGTACTGCGGCAGGTTTCACCGGTCTGTTCGGTTATCTGGGCGGTGCCGTGGCAGCCAACGCCATGCTGGGTTATACCGTTGACCATTTCGGTTGGGATGGCGGCTTCATGGTGCTGACTGTCTCCTGCGTGCTCTCCATCATCCTGCTGGCGATGACCCTCAAGCATGAGAACATTGCCGTTGCGGCCAAGAAAGCGGCTGCCCATAAGGCATAAAACGTGATCCTCAGCTTATTGATCCCAAAGGGGATCAGGTAAACTGCCAAAAGGCCCCGCATCTGCCGGGGCCTTTTTTTGTCTCATCATCGGAGTGCAAGCGTGAAGCAAACCCAACGACATCTGGAGATCCTGGACGTCCTGACGCGGCAGGGATTTGTCTCGACCGACGATCTGGTGACCCACTTTGACGTCAGCCCCCAGACCATTCGCCGGGATCTGAACGATCTCGCCGAACAGAACAAGATCCGGCGCCATCATGGCGGTGCCTCCCTGCATTCGAGTACCGTCAATACCGCCTACAGCGCCCGTAAAGTGATGCAACTCAAGGAGAAAGAGCGCATCGCCCGCGAGGTCGCGGCCAATATTCCCGACGGCTCATCGCTCTTTATCGACATAGGCACCACCACCGAAGCCATTGCCCGCGCTCTGCTCGATCACCGCGAGCTGCGCATCGTCACCAACAACCTCAACGTGGCCAGCATTCTGACGGCCAAGGATGACTTCACCGTCATCATCGCCGGTGGCGAGATCCGCAACCGCGATGGCGGCATCGTGGGGGAGGCGACCCGCGACTTTATCGGTCAGTTTCGCATGGACTATGGCGTCATCGGGATTTCGGGGATCGACAACGACGGCTCCCTGCTCGATTTCGACTATCACGAGGTGAAGATTGCCCAGGCCATCATCGCTCACTCCCGTCAGGTGTTCCTGGCCGCCGACCACACCAAGTTCGGTCGCAATGCCATGGTCAATCTGGGCAATCTCAGCCAGATCCACGCCCTCTTTACCGATCAGGAGCCACCGGAAAAGCTGACGCGATTGATGGCGCAACACCAGATCGCCTGCCACATCTGCTGACGGCGAAACACGCCAAGGCTGTGCTGGTCGCCCGTCAGGGCGGCCTCCTTTCTCTTTCTCTCCCCCATCCCTGCACCCATCTCACCCCTTTATGGGTATTGCCAAAACTACTATTCAATCTGGTTTTTTTGGCTATTAACCCGCTGATTTCGGCCCGACGCCATTTGCTCAGCTGACCTGTTCCCTTTGCCACCTCTGGCGGGCTGTGGCGATCACACTTTCATCATAAAATGTTCGTTTGTTGTATTTTCATGTTCTAAAATGAGCGAAATCAAACATTGCTGTTATAGCAATCATAAAAATGAAAGTAGGTGAACATGAGCGAACATTATGATCTGGTCGTCGTCGGTGGCGGCATCAACGGGGTCGGCATCGCAGCCGATGCGGCAGGACGGGGTCTGAAGGTTGCCCTGTTTGAGGCGCAAGATCTCGCCTCTGCCACCTCGTCCAACTCCAGCAAGCTGATCCACGGCGGTTTGCGCTATCTCGAGCATTACGAATTCCGGCTGGTGAAAGAGGCGTTGGCGGAGCGTGAGGTGCTGCTCGGTATGGCGCCTCACATCGCCCGTCCCATGCGCTTTCGCTTGCCGCATCGTCCGCACCTGCGTCCGGCCTGGATGATCCGCGCCGGTCTGTTCCTCTATGACAATCTGGCCAAGCGCGACAAGCTAAAGGGGAGCTGTGGCGTGCGCTTCCTGCCACAAGATGGTTTGAGCGCGGGGATCAATAAGGGGTTTGAATATTCCGATGCCTGGGTCGACGATGCCCGACTGGTGGTACTCAACGCCATGATGGCTCGTGACAAGGGGGCCGATGTGCAGACCCGCACCCGCTGCATCAAGGCGGTGCGTGGTTCCAAACACTGGACGCTCACTTTGGAGCGGGAAGGGGGCGAGCAGTTCACCATCACCTGCCGTGGTCTGGTCAATGCGGCTGGCCCCTGGGTCAAGACCTTCTATGACGAGAGCCTGCACGAGAAATCCCCCCGCGGCATTCGCCTTATTAAAGGCAGCCACATGATAGTGCCGCGCATCCATGAGCGCGAAGAGGCCTATATCCTGCAAAACGAGGACAACCGTATTGTCTTCGTCATCCCTTATCAGCAGGACTACTCCCTCATCGGCACCACGGATGTGGAGCACCACGGCAGTCCGCGGGAAGCGAAGATCAGCGAGGCCGAAATTACCTACCTGTGCAAGGTGGTCAACGCCCACTTCACTCGCCAAATTGCGCCGAAAGATGTGATCTGGACCTATGCCGGGGTGCGCCCGCTCTGTGACGACGAGTCAGATTCACCGCAGGCGGTGACCCGCGACTACACCCTCGAGCTCTCTGGCGAATCGGATGGTGCGCCGCTGCTATCGGTATTTGGCGGCAAGCTCACCACCTATCGCAAGCTGGCGCAGGCCGCCTGCAACAAGCTCAAGCCCTGGTTCAGCCAGATGGGGGATGACTGGACGGCGACCAGCCGTCTGCCCGGCGGCGAGTTTGACTGCTCGGTGCGCGAGCTGGCCCGCGCCTTTGCGCTGGAGTTTGACTGGCTCGATGATCGCAGCGCCCTGCGTATTGCCGAGGCCTATGGCGCCCATGCCCGTCTTTGGCTGAAAGAGGATCGCGGCATTCACTTCGGTGGCGGCCTGTTCGAGTCGGAAGTGCGTTATCTCATCGAGCGGGAGTGGGCCTGTTCACTGGACGATATCCTCTGGCGCCGCAGCAAGCTGGGGCTGCGCCTGAACGAGTCAGAGCAGCAAATGCTGCAGATCTGGCTCGACCAATACCATCAGGCTCTGCGCAAGGCGAGCTGATGAGTGACGGTGGGCAGTGCGCTGCTGCCCACCGTAAATATGAAACAAACCTCTGATAGAACAATTACCTACACACAATAATAAAGAGCATCACATATGAAAAAACTCGCCGTTTCCCTCATCGCCTTGAGCCTTGGGGCCTCCCTCTCATTACCCGTGTTGGCTGCCGATGAAGGCAAGGTGGTGATCGCCCACCGTGGCGCTTCCGGCTACCTGCCCGAGCATACCCTGGAGTCCAAGGCGCTGGCCTATGGCATGGGGGCTGACTATCTGGAGCAGGATCTGGTGATGACCAAGGATGATCAGCTGGTGGTGATGCACGATCACTTCCTCGACGGTATCACCAATGTGGCGGCGCGCTTCCCCGGCCGTGCCCGTCCGGACGGCCGTTACTATGTGGTGGATTTCACCCTGGACGAGGTGCGTTCCCTGCGCATGACCGAGCCGTTCCAGCTGGTGGATGGCAAGCAGGTGCCGGTCTATCCGGCCCGCTTCCCGCTGTGGAAGTCAGACTTCAAGATCCACACCTTCCAGGAGGAGATCGAGATGATCCAGGGGCTCAACAAGAGCACCGGCAAGAACATCGGCATCTACCCGGAGATCAAGGCGCCCTGGTTGTTCCGCCACGAAGGCAAGGATATCTCCAAAGCAGTGCTGAAGGTGCTCAAGGAGTACGGCTATACCGGGAAGGATGACAAGGTCTATCTGCAGTGCTTCGATGCCGATGAACTCAAGCGCATCAACAGCGAGCTGATGCCCGCCATGGGTATGGATCTGAAACTGGTGCAGCTGATGGCCGAGACCGACTGGAACGAGACCATGGTCTACGACGCCAAGGGTAAGGCGACCCCCTACAACTATGACTGGATGTTCAAGCCGGGAGCGATGAAAACCATCGCCAGCTATGCCGAAGGGATTGGCCCGTGGAAACCGATGATCGTCACCGAGCCGGGCACTTTGGGCAAACCGGTCTTCACCGGTATGGTAAAAGAAGCCCATGCGGCGGGCCTGAAAGTTCACCCCTATACCTTCCGTCAGGATGAGGGGCAGATCCCGGCCTATGCCAAGGACTTTACCGATCTGCTCAACATCTTCCTCTATCAAGCCGATGTGGACGGGGTGTTCAGCGACTTCCCTGACAAGGCGGTGGCCGTCATCAAGGCCCATCAAGAGGCGGCCAAATAGCACTCTGGCGCCATTTGGATGCAAAGCGAGGCCAATTGGCCTCGCTTTTTGTTTCAGGTTCCTGTAACGGGAGTGTGCGCCCTGTCAGAAAATAGCCAGATCACGTCATGGTGTGCCGGATCTGCATCATTTTACGCAGTTTTTACGTAGCAGATCGCTGGCATGAAATCGGCAGAGCGGTTAGTCTAGCGGCGTTGAACCAACCCCATGAGGTACAGATGAAAACCGTATTGCGTTTTAGCCTGCTGGGCGCCTTGTTGCTGGGTGGCCATGCCTTCGCCGCCGAGCCGAAAAAATTTGATATCAGCATGTTCCCAGCCGCTGACGTGAATCAGGAACGTGTGGTGATCCGCCTGCCTGAAGTCGAGAAAGAAGCCGACATGATGGTCGAGCTGCAGGTCGGCAAAAAGATGATGGTTGATTGCAACGTACCGCGTTTTGCAGGCAACCTGGAACAGCACAGCGTCAAAGGTTGGGGCTACAACTACCTGAAGCTGGGCAAAGTCTCCGACCCCATCAGCACCCTGATGATGTGCCCGGATAACCAGCAGAAAGAGACCTTCGTCCAGATCTACGGTCAGGGCTTCTTCGTGAACTACAACTCAAAACTGCCGTTCGTGATTTACGTGCCGCAGGAGTATGAAGTGCGCTACCGTCTGTGGCGTGCCGACAACCTGGCCCAACCGGCCATGATTGAGTAAGCATGTTTGAACCAAAGGTTCAGCTGGTTCATCTGATGTGATAAATAAAGCGCCGTATGGCGCTTTATTTTTGCCTGCACAGTCCAAAAAGTGACGTGCAAATTGGCTGCACGTTTACATAAGTTTATTATTTATCAACGTTTTTTGTGTGTTATGCCACAAAATCGGCGTCAGCGATGGGGCAAAGTGACTTCGATAAAAGATATTTATTAACATAGTGAGAAAATTGATTTTGCACTCGGCGATGGCCTGATGATACTTGCCCGCAAAGGTCAAACTAACCAGAAAAAAGAGCACTATGAGCTTCGAATCAGACAAGCGTTTCAACGACTTCAAACATTTTCCCCGTGGCCTGCGTCGCAGTGGTGAATTCACTGTGGCCGAAGCGGACAGTCTGGAAAAGTATGGTACCGCCATGCTGGCACTCTACCAGGGCAACCTTGCACCCCGTGACGATGTCGAGTCCGCCTTCGTCGAGCAGGTCAAATCCGGCGCAGCCGGTGCCAACCCCCATGCCAAGGTGTGGTTCAAGTACCTCAAGGTGATCGGTCCCAAGCGTGTTCATCGCCTCTGCACCGTTGTTGGTGGTGCCAGCGAAGAGAGCAGCGGTGGCGGCAGCTTTGATGTCGGTGGTGGCAGCGGCGGTGGCAGTGACGAGTCCATCGATTAATGGATACCGAGCTGCTTCGGACCTTTATCGAGGTGAGCAAGACCCGGCATTTTGGCCGGGCTGCTGAAAATCTCTACCTGACCCAGTCGGCGGTGAGTTTCCGGATCCGCCAGCTAGAGCAGCAACTGGGTGTCAGTCTGTTTGCCCGTCATCGCAACAACATCCGCCTGACCGCCTCCGGTGAGCGTCTGCTGCCCTACGCAGACGCCATCTTGCACACCCTTGGCCGTGCCAAGCAGGATGTGGCGCTTTCACCGGGATTCAGCCAGCAGTTGGCCATCGGCGCGCCCGCGGTGTTTTGGGAGCTCGATTTCAACGAGTGGCTCAACCACATCTATGCGCTGGCGCCCGGTTTGGCGGTACGGCTGGAAACGGCTTCCCGCGAGCACCTCTGCCGTCAGTTGCTTGAGCGCTCCCTCGATCTGGCCCTGCTCTCCGAGCCCACCAAGATCGACGAGATCGCCCTGCATCCCATCGGTGAGCTGGTATTCGAGCTGGTGAGCCGGGATCCGGCCGCCAATGCCGACAACCTGATGCAGATGCCGCATATCCATCTCGACTGGGGCACCAGCTTCGAGCCGCAACCCAGCCGTTTGCAGAGCCTGCAAAAGACCCCGGTGCTGCACTCCAGCTCCGCCAGCATGGCGTTGCAGTTCGTGCTGGCCAACGGTGGGGCTGCCTACCTGCCACGGCGAATGGTCAGCCCCTTCCTCGAGAAGGGGGCGCTCCATCTGGTGGAGGGGGGCCAGCCGCTGAGCCGTCCGCTCTATCTCGCCTATCTGGAGAAATCCGATCGCCGGGAGCTGATCGATCAGCTGCTGACCCTGCCACTGGGTTGGCACGATGCCGAACTGCGCCTCAACGTCGATTAAGCGTCGAGTGTTATCCAAGGAAGAGCCCACCCCACGGTGGGCTCTTCTGTTTGGGGAAAATTGCAGGGAGCGAGGTCACGTAATTGGCGCGGGAGGCTTGGCGTCATCGGCCTGTAACGGTACCTTTTCAGGCTGTTTATCCGATTGAGCACTGACAGGGATGGATTGTAATTGATCGACTTTAGTCACCCCGAATGGCGGGCGCTGGCGCAGCAGTTGCTGAGCCACTCACCTGTGGTGATCCGTGGCCGCCAGTGGCAACCGCTGGTGGGCCTGCTCAAGGATAACCAGCTGCTGCTCGCCCATGGCAGCCACAGCTATGAGCTCACCCCGGCCGGGCGGCGCTATCTCACCCGCGAGCTGATGCTGGCCGAGATCGCCACCGCGCCCCCCGAGCCCGAGGAGTGGTTGCATGCTCAGGGCTGGCAATTGGGGGAGCTGGTCAACGAACGGGTGCTGGCGGCGCTCTATCGCAAGAGCGAAGTGAACTTCACCCCCAACGAGCAGATTGATTTCGAGGACAAGGGGATCCGGCTCTGCGCCGATCAGCTGTTGCGCTTGCGCGCCGCCCAGCCGTTCAGCCTCTTTTTCAGCGGCGGCACCCTGATCGACGCAGCCCCCTGGTTGCAGGCGCTGGGGGAGGTGGCGCTGCCCGAGCGCACCCTGGCGGGTCTTGGCAAGATCCTGTGGGGGGAGGGGAGTATCGAGCGGGTGATCACCACCGACAGCGTTGGCGCCTTTGCCGAGTTGCCCCTTGATCCCGGCACCTTGCTGGTGTGGGCCCCTCCATCGGCTCCCCTTGCCTTGCAGCAGGTGGTGGCCGCCTTGCCCCCCAATGTGCTGTGGAGTCATCTCACCGCTCTCGACCCCGCCGGGGTGGATCGGCTGCAGGCGCTGGCCCAGCGGCTGGGGCGTCCGGCCAGCTGGTGGTTGCCCCGTGATCTGGCCCCCATCCTTAGCGCGTATGCCCAACCTTTGACTGAAGCCCGGCCCTGGGAACCGAGCCGGATCCCCAAGCCATTGTTAGCAGTTTGTAGCGGTTTGGTTGAGTCCAATGGTGGCTTGTCGGCCGAGGTGTGTGCGCTGGCGCCAGCGTGGCATGCCGTTGGTTGAAATTGGCCTGAAAGCGAGCCAAAAAGCGGTTTTCCCCCATTGAACGCGGTGATATAAAGAGTTGACGAAGCGCTCGCCAGATGAGCGCTTTTGTTTATCAAGCCGCTTTGCCACCCAACGAACTCAACGGAATACAGGGAATACCATGTTTGAAAAGGTTGTTGCCGCCCCAGCGGATCCGATCCTGGGCCTGACCGAAGCCTTCCGCGCTGACTCTCGCAGCCACAAGATCAATCTGGGCGTAGGGATCTACAAGGACGAGTCCGGTGCCACCCCCATTCTTCACTGCGTCAAGAAAGCCGAGCAGAAGCTGCTGACCGACGAGAAGACCAAGAACTACCTCGGTATTGAAGGCAATATCGAATATGGCCGCATCGTGCAGCAACTGCTGTTCGGGCAGCACTCCGCGCTGGCCGCCAGCGGCCGCGCCAAGACGGCGCAAGCGCCGGGCGGTACCGGTGCCCTGCGCATCGCGGCCGAATTTGTAGTGCGCAACGGTCTGGCCAAGACCATCTGGATCTCCGATCCCACCTGGGCCAACCACGTCAGCGTATTCCAGGCCGCGGGCCTTACCGTCAAGTGGTACAAATACTACGACGCCGCCACCAAGGGGCTCGACTTCGCCGCCATGCAGGCCTCGCTCGCCGAAGTGCAACCGGGTGAGCTGGTGCTGCTGCACGGCTGCTGCCACAACCCGACCGGTATCGACCCCACAGCTGATCAGTGGCGCGCGCTGGCCAAGCAGAGTGCTGCCGCCGGCTGGTTGCCGCTGTTTGACTTCGCCTATCAGGGTTTTGCCCGTGGTATTGAAGAGGATGCCGAAGGCCTGCGCATCTTCGCCGAGTGCCATGACGAGCTGCTGGTGGCGAGCTCTTTCTCCAAGAACTTCGGCCTCTATAACGAGCGGGTCGGCGCCTTCACGCTGGTCAGCGCGACCAAGGAGATCGCCGACGTGGCCTTCACTCAGGTCAAGACCGTCATTCGTGCCAACTACTCCAACCCGCCGTCACACGGCGCCGCTGTGGTCACCGCCGTGGTGAGCGATCCGGCTCTCTATGCCGAGTGGGTCGAAGAAGTGGCGGCCATGCGGGTGCGTATTCGCGAGATGCGCGAACTGCTGGTAGAGAAGCTGGCTGCCCTCGGCGTGAGCCAGGATTTCAGCTTTATCCGCGAGCAGAACGGCATGTTCTCCTTCTCCGGCTTCACCAAGGATCAGGTGGAGCGCCTCAAGAGCGAATTTGCCATCTACATCGTCGGCTCAGGCCGGATCAGCGTGGCCGGGATCACCCGCGCCAATATCGATCCCCTCTGCGAGGCAATCGCCAAGGTGCTGTAATCGCATCACCTTGCGCTCTGGTTCTATGCCATGAAAAAGCCCGTCACCTTGGTGACGGGCTTTTTTGATCGTCAACGGCTGATCACCAAACAAGGGTAAGGGCGGCTCACTGGTGGCGGGCACCTTGCCACAGTTTGCGCAGTTGCAGCAGCAGCGCGGTCAGGGCGCCGCCGCTCAGGGCGGTGAGTACCGCCAGCAGCAGGCTGCCGAGCAGGAAGGGGGGGACCAGGGTGGCCGCCTCCTGCTCCAGCCAGTGGAGGGTCCAGCTGAGGTGAAAAGGCTCCGGTGTCTGGTGCAGTACCAGACAACCGGTGCGATAGGCGTAGAGATACATGAACGGCAGGGTCAGCGGATTGTTAAACCAGACCGCCAGCAGCGCCAGCGGCAGGTTGAGGCTGAATGCCAGCGCCAGACCGACTGCGATGAGCGAATGCATCGGGATGGGGAACCAGCAGGCGAAGATCCCGGCTGCTACCGCGCCGCTCAGGGCGCGGGTTCCCCCTTGCCAGAGGGCTGGGGCAAGCAGTCGTTCACCAAACAGGGCAAACCACTTCTGCTGGCGCAGGGTATCGGGATCTAGCTTGAAGCGGGCAAACCAGCGACTCAGCATGGGCGTGCCATCTTGCGTTTTTGCCACTGACGTACCGTGCTGATCCGCCAGAAGGTGCGGATCAGGGTGTAACCGATAAGGGAACTGAGCAGGGCCAGGATCAGCGAGCCCAGCAACAGCGGTGGTGCCACTGTGCCCAGTACCGAGACCAGCCACTCCCAGGTGAATTCAATCTCGATCTGCTGCGCCGAATGTCCCAGCAACTGGCAACCAACCAGATAGGCGCCATAGAGCAGGGGAGGCATTGTAAAGGGGTTGGAGAGCCAGACCAGCGCCACCGAGAGCGGCAGATTGACCCGGCACAGGATGGCGCCTCCGGCGGCCAGCAGCATCTGGCAGGGGAGCGGCACCCAGGCCATGAAGAGGCCCACCGCAAAGGCCCCGGCGGCCGAGCGGCGGTTGAGGTGCCAGAGGTTGGCATCGAGCAGCAGTTTGCCGAACAGCCGCAGGTGCTTGTGTTCTTTCAGGGTTTGCTGATCGGGCATCCAGCGTTTAATGAGTCGTTTGGGCATATTGAAACCTTGCTAAATACTTGCTCCATGGATCTGCGTCTGTTGTCGTTTGCCCTAGGGGCAAGCTCCTCACTGCTCTGGCCATGGTTACCTTCACTCGCATGGGGGGGCCTGTTGCTGTCCCTGCTGATCCCCCTTGCATATTGCCGTGCCTGGCGGTGGCTGTTTCTTCTGCTCGGCATCCTCTGGATGCAGGCCAATCTTGCCTATCGGCTGGCCTGGCTGGAGCGGTTGGGCGATCAGACGAGCCACATGATAACCGCACAGCTGCAAAGTGCAGAGCCCGAGGGGGATAAATTTGTCCGGCTGCCGCTGCGGGTGAGCACCCTCGACGAGCAACCGGTGACACCTGAGCCCCTGATCCGGGTCAATGCCTATCAGGCATTACCCGCCATGACAGTGGGCAGCCGGATCACCCTGGTGACCTCGTTGAAACCGGCTCACGGTCTGGCCAACGAGGCGGGGCTGGATGGGCGGCGTCTGCTGCTGGGCAAGGGGGTCACCGCCACCGGCAATTTGCGTCGGGTGATAGATATTCAACAGGCACCTGTGGGGTGGCGCGAACGCTGGTTGGGCGCGGCGACCGAGAGTTGGCGCACTCTTGGCCATGCTCCCTTGCTGGCGGCGCTCACTTTTGGCGAGCAGAGTGGCATCACGGATGCCCAGTGGGAGCTGTTTCGCGGTAGCGGCCTGACTCACATCATCGCCATTTCTGGGCAGCACATTGCGCTGGTGGCGGTGCTCGGGTGGTGGCTGGGCAGGTTGTTTGGCCTGCGTGGCGCCATCATCACCTCCCTGCTGTTTGCCGCCGTCTACAGCGCGTTGGCCGGGTTTGCTGTGGCCACCGAACGGGCTCTGATCATGGTGCTGGTGTGGAGTGTATTGCGCTGGAGCCGGCGAGAGTGGCCGGCCTGGCGCATCTGGCTGTGGGCCTTTGTGGTATTGACCCTCTGGGATCCCTTCGCCCTCTATTCGGCCGGCTTCTGGCTCTCGTTTCTGGCGGTGGCCATCTTGCTGCTGGTGGGATATGTCCACGACAAGCCGGGGCTCTGGCAGATCCAGCTCTGGCTGCTACTCGGTCTGCTGCCGCTGCAACTGGCGTTGTTCGAGGGGATAGCGCCCCTTGCCATGGTGATCAACCTGTTGGCTGTGCCGCTCTTTTGTATCGCCATCATCCCGCTGGCCCTGATAGGTGTGCTGCTGGCGCCGCTATCCACCTCGCTTGCCTATGTCCTGTTCTGGCTGGCGGATCTGGGGCTCGGGTGGGTGCTGACGATTCTGACCTGGCTGGCCGATCAACTGCAACTGTGGTGGTCACTGCCCGGCTGGTGGCTGCCGCTTTGCACCCTGCTGTTGCTGCTCGGGGTCGCCGCGCAGTGGCGCCCGGCACGCTGGCTCTGGCTGCCGGGGATGTGTGCGCTGTTGCTCACGCTCTGGCCAACGCCTGCCCGCTGGCAACTGCGGGTGCTGGACGTGGGGCAGGGGCTGGCGGTGCTGATCAGCAAGGGGGAGCGAGCCATCCTCTATGACACCGGTGATCGCTATCCCGGAGGCTACAACATGGCGGACGCTGTGATCCTGCCTCAGCTAAGCCATCTGGGGATCCGGGTCATCGATCGCCTCATCATCAGCCACAAGGATCGGGACCATGCCGGCAATCGCAAGCGACTGCTCAGCGCCATGCCGGTGCGTCACGAGCTCTCCTCTTACCCCTTCAGTGAGGGAACAACGCTCTGCCAGCGTGGGCAACAGTGGCGCTGGCAGGGACTCTCGTTTGCAGTGCTCTGGCCCGAGCGCCCCGGTGGCGGGCGCAATAACGATGGCTGCGTGGTGCGCATCAGCGATGGGCAGCGCAGCGTGCTGCTGAGCGCCGATATCGAGCGGCAGGCCGAGCAACGGCTGGTAGCGCTGGAGGGAGAGGGGTTGGCCAGCACCTTGCTGGTGAGCCCCCATCATGGCAGTCGCACCTCTTCCACACCCCCGTTTGTCGCGGCGGTAGCGGCAAAGGAGGTGATCCACAGCGCCGGCTTTATGAATCAGTGGGGCTTTCCCCGTCCCGATGTAGTGGCCCGCTATCGGGATGCCCGCCAGTGGATCACCGGTCAGCAAGGGGCGATGCTGGTCGAACCCACCGCAGCGGGCTTGAGCGTCACCGCCGAGCGAGATCTGGGGCCCTGGTACCGGCGCAGTGGTGAGTGGTGGCGACCGCGAATGTGGTTTGAGCAATAATCGGCCATTTCTGCCGTGGAGGAATGCGATATAGGTGGCGGCGCTTGGTGTAAGCCTGCGCTTTGGCTAGAATAGCCCGTCATTTCCATTACTAACGGCTATTCATGCAACAAGAAACCTCACAAGAGAGCTGGCCAGTATTCAAACGCCTGCTCGGTTATGTCCGTGATCGCAAGCTGGGCCTGGTCGGTGGCATCATCGGGATGCTGGGCTACGCCGCCGTGGATACCACCTTTGTCTACTCCATCAAGCCGCTGATCGATCAGGGCATTAATGGCAACGACAGCACCGTTTTGAAATGGATGCCCTTCTTCGTCCTCGGCATCGTGGCCCTGCGCGGTGTCGCCAACTTTCTCTCCAACTACTGCATGGCCTGGGTCGGCAACCACGTTGTGATGCGTCTGCAACAGCAGGTGTTCAATCACATGGTGGCGATGCCGATGAGCTTCTTCGACCGTCAGAACACCGGTCATCTGCTGTCCAAGGTGACTTATGACGCCAGTCAGGTCTCCTCGGCGGCGAGTACCACGCTAGTGACCCTGGTGCGGGAAGGGGCGACCGTGGTCGGTCTGCTCGGCCTGATGTTTTGGCACTCCTGGCAGCTGTCGGTGATTTTCCTGGTGGTTGGCCCGCTAGTGGGGGTCATCATCGGCCTTATCAGCCGCCGTTTCCGCCAGATCAGCCGTCACATCCAGCAGGCGGTAGGGGATATCACCACCTCCACCGAGCAGATGCTCAAAGGGCACAAAGAGGTGCTGATGTTTGGTGGCCAGAAGGTGGAAGAGAAACGCTTCTTCCAGGTCAGCAACAACATGCGCCAGCAAACCATGAAGATGGTCGCCGCCGATGCCATCGGCAGCCCTGTGGTGCAGATGGTGGCCTCCATCGCGTTGGCTGCCTTCCTCTATGTAGCTACCATCGACAGTGTGCGCAGCGAGCTGACTGCCGGTACGTTTACCGTCATGATCACCTCCATGATGATGCTGCTCAAGCCGCTGAAAAGCCTGACCGACGTCAACAACCAGTTCCAGCGGGCCATCACTGCCTGCCATAGCCTGTTTGGCCTGCTCGATAGCGAGCCGGAGCAGGATACCGGCACCCGCACTCTGGAGCGCGCCCGTGGCGAGATCGAGTTTCGCAACGTCACCTTTACCTACCCGACCAAGGACACCCCGGCGCTGCACAACGTCAGCTTCAAGGTGGAGGCGGGTAAATCGGTGGCGCTGGTGGGCCGTTCCGGCTCTGGCAAGAGTACCATTGCCAGCCTGCTGACCCGCTTCTACGACATCGATCAGGGCGAGATCCTGCTGGACGGCATCAACATCCGCGAATACAAGTTGAGCGAGCTGCGCAAGCAGTACGCGCTGGTCTCCCAGCATGTTCACCTGTTCAACGACTCGGTGGCCAACAACATCGCCTACGCGGCGGAAGACAAATACAGCCGCGACCAGATCGTGCAGGCAGCCCGTATCGCTCACGCCGACGAGTTTGTCAGCAAGATGAGCAACGGGTATGACACTGTGGTTGGCGAAAACGGTGCATCCCTTTCCGGCGGTCAGCGCCAGCGTGTTGCCATTGCCCGCGCCCTGCTGCGCGATGCGCCGGTTCTGCTGCTGGATGAGGCCACCTCGGCCCTCGATACCGAATCCGAGCGCCACATTCAGGCGGCTATCGACGAGCTTTGCAAGGCCCGTACCTCGCTGGTGATCGCCCACCGTCTCTCTACCATCGAGAAGGCGGACGAGATACTGGTGATCGACGAAGGTCATATCGTCGAGCGCGGGAACCACGAAGCATTGATGGAGCAGCGCGGCACCTATGCCCAACTGCGTGCCATTCAGTTTGGCAATGCAGGAAACAAGGCCTGATGCTGGAACGGCTCTGGTATCGCAAAAGTGGCTGGCGCTGGTTGCTGGCCCCTTTTGCCCTGCTGTTTGCCATCATCAGCGGCACCCGCCGCTACGCCTATCGCCACGGCTGGCGCAAGGGGTATCGCTCCTCCTTGCCGGTGATCGTGGTGGGCAATATCTCGGTGGGCGGCAACGGCAAGACGCCGGTGGTGGTCTGGCTGGTGGAACAGTTGCAAGCCCGCGGCTATCGCCCCGGGGTGGTGAGCCGTGGTTATGGCGGCAAGGCGCCCCATTACCCCTATCGGCTGGATGAAACCAGCACCACGGCGCAAGCAGGTGATGAGCCGGTGCTGATTGCCCGGCGCTGCGGCTGCCCCGTGGTGGTTGCCCCGAAACGGGCCGACGCGGTACGACTGCTGGAGCAGAGCGGTGAAGTGGATATCATCATCACCGACGATGGTCTGCAGCACTATGCGTTGGCCCGCGACATCGAGCTGGTGGTGGTGGACGGAGCGCGCCGTTTCGGCAATGCCTGCCTGCTGCCGATGGGGCCGCTGCGCGAGCCGGTCACTCGTCTCAAACGGGTGGACGCCATCATCTGCAACGGCGGTGAACCGGGCAAGGGGGAGTACCCCATGCAACTGATCGCCGACACCCCGCGCCGGGTGCGCGACGATGCACCGCTTGCCGCCCCCTTGTCGGGGCCGGTCGATGCGTTGGCGGGGATCGGTCATCCGCCCCGCTTCTTTGCCACCCTGGAAGGGCTCGGCTACCAGCTGGAGCAGCAGGCCGCCTACGGCGATCATCACCCCTTCGATCGGGATGAGTTGGTTGGGCGCTTTGCCAGCAAGCCGCTGCTGATGACCGAGAAGGATGCGGTCAAGTGCCGCCCGTTTGCCCTCGATAACTGGTGGTATCTACCGGTCAGCGCCGAGTTGCCCGCCTCCCTGCTCGACACCCTGCTGCACAAGCTGGGGGCGAAGGCAAAGGGCGCGGCCAGGGCGCAAGATTAATCTCTCTCGCCTCGGCGGGGGAGCTGGGGGTTGATATGCCCCGTATGGAATAGCTGGTTGCTCGACATCCATCGCTGGCGTGATGAAGCCGCCAGCGCGACATCGTTGAAGGAGTATCGTTTTGGCTTTGGACATCAAGTTGCTCGACATCATCGCCTGCCCGGTCTGCAAGGGTAAGCTGCATTACAACAAAGCAGTTCATGAGTTGGTCTGCCGCTTCGACAAGCTGGCCTATCCGCTGGAAGAGGGGATCCCGGTACTACTGGAGAACCGTGCCCGTCCTCTCAACAGCGATGAGCTGCCGTCATGAGTTTCGTCGTCGTCATTCCTGCCCGCTATGCGTCAACTCGTCTGCCGGGCAAGCCGCTGGCGGATATCCATGGCAAGCCCATGGTGCAGCATGTGGTGGAGAAAGCTCTGCAATCAGGTGCCGATCGGGTGATCGTTGCCACCGATGACGAGCGGGTGCAGCAGGCACTGCTGAGCACCGGCGTCGAGGTGTGCATGACCTCACCGGATCACCAGTCCGGCACCGAGCGTCTGGCAGAGGTGTGCCGTCACTACGGCTTCGCCGCCGATACCATCATCGTCAATGTGCAGGGGGATGAGCCGCTCATTCCGCCCGCCATCATTCGTCAGGTGGCGGACAATCTGGCCGCCGCCACGGCGCCGATGGCGACCTTGTCGGTGCCGATCAAGGATGCTGAAGAGGCGTTCAATCCCAATGCGGTCAAGGTGGTGACTGACAAGGATGGCTATGCCCTCTACTTCAGTCGCGCCAGCATCCCGTGGGATCGGGATCGCTTTGCCAAGAGCCATGAGCAGATTGGTGACCACTACCAGCGTCATATCGGTATCTATGCCTATCGCGCCGGCTTTATCCAGCGTTACGTAGACTGGGCACCGAGCGTGCTGGAGCAGGTCGAGGCACTGGAGCAACTGCGGGTGCTCTGGTACGGGGAGAAGATCCACGTCGCCCAGGCCCTTGAAGCGCCGCCGGTCGGGGTGGATACCCAGGCCGATCTGGAGAAGGTGCGGGCCTTTTTGGCCAAGTGATGGCCACAGCACTAACGTCATGAAAAACGGTGTCGCAAGGCACCGTTTTTTGTTTTGAAAATTTATATAATTATTTGATTTTAAACGCTAAACATGGGTTTTCTCAAACTTTTGGCGTGCATGGTTTGCCAAAGCGACGAGTTTGGTTATGATGCAAGACGCCCTGTTAACCCTAACCGGGCGGCTAAAACGAGATAAAACGGGGTGTTTGGGTGATAAATGTATTCCTGGTCGATGATCATGAGCTGGTGCGTACAGGGATAAGACGCATTCTTGAAGATGTGCGCGGGATCAAGGTGGTGGGTGAGGCACAGAGCGGCGAGACCGCAGTTACGTTCTGTCGCCAACACCATCCGGACGTGATCCTGATGGACATGAACATGCCGGGTATTGGTGGTCTGGAAGCGACCCGCAAAATTCTGCGGATCCGCCCCGATGTGCGCATCATAGTGCTGACCATTCATTCAGAAAATCCGTTCCCCACCAAGGTGATGCAGGCAGGCGCCGCCGGTTACCTGACCAAGGGGGCTGCTCCCGACGAGATGATCCAGGCGATCCGGTTGGTGCACTCCGGTCAGCGCTACATCTCCCCGGAGATTGCCCAGCAGATGGCCCTCAGCCAATTTGCCTCCGCTGACGAGAATCCCTTCAAGTCCCTCTCCGAGCGCGAGCTGCAGATCATGATGATGATCACCAAGGGGCAGAAGGTGACCGATATCTCCGAGCAGCTCAACCTGAGCCCGAAGACGGTCAACAGCTACCGCTATCGTCTGTTCAGCAAGCTGGGGATCAACGGTGACGTGGAACTGACCCATCTGGCCATTCGCTATGGCATGCTGGATGCCGATACCCTCTAATCGGGTGGCGTGTGGTCACAAAGGCGGCGAGTGCCGCCTTTTTGCTTTTCTGCCCCTTTGCTTTTCGGGCGGCGAGGGCAGTATGCTCTGCCCGTCAATTTTTGCCTTTGTGTGAGCCGAGTAGCTGATGACCCTCTCTCCCGAACCTCTCTTCGACAGCAAGGCGTTTTTGAGCGCCGTCACCCATCAGAGCGGTGTCTACCGCATGTATGACAGCGGTGGCACCGTCATCTACGTGGGCAAGGCCAAGGATCTGAAAAAGCGGCTCGCCTCCTACTTTCGCACCAACGTCGACAGCATCAAGACTCGCACCCTGGTGCGCCAGATCGCAGATATCCAGGTCACCGTCACCCACACCGAGACCGAGGCGCTGATCCTCGAGCACAATCTCATCAAGCAGTACCAGCCCCGTTACAACGTGCTGCTGCGGGACGACAAATCCTACCCCTGGATCATCATCACCGCGCACCAGCATCCACGCATCGGCGTCCATCGCGGTGCCCGCAAGATCAAGGGAGAGTACTTCGGCCCGTACCCCTCTGGCGGTGCGGTGCGCGAGAGCCTGCACCTGATGCAGAAAATTTTTCCGGTGCGTCAGTGCGAGGATGCGGTCTATGCCAACCGCACCCGTCCCTGCCTGCTCTATCAGCTCAAGCGCTGCGCCGGCCCTTGCGTGCCCGGACTGGTGAGCGAGGCCGAATATGCCCAGCAGGTTGAGCTGGCCAAGCTGTTTCTGGCGGGCAAGAACCAGCAGGTGATTGGCGAATTGGTGGGCAAGATGGAGTCCGCCAGCGGCGATCTGCGCTTTGAAGAGGCGGCCCGCTACCGGGACCAGATCCTGGCGCTACGCCGGGTCACCGAGCAGCAGTCGGTGAGCGGCAACGTGCTGGACGAGCTGGATGTGGTGGGGGTGGCCTTCCAGCAAGGTGCTGCCTGTATTCACGTGCTATTTATCCGTCAGGGCAAGGTGCTCGGTTCGCGCAGCTACTTCCCGAAAGTGCCGGCCGATACCCAGCTCGACGAGGTGGTGCAATCCTTCCTGCTGCAGTTCTATCTGTCGGGGCAGGGGGGGCGGCAGATCCCGAGCGAGGTGTTGCTCGATGTGGCGCTGGAGGACGAGAGCGTCATCGCCGAGACCCTGAGCCAGACAGCAGGCTACAAGGTGCGGGTGGTGAGCCGTACCCGCGCCGAACGGGCCCGCTTTATCAAGCTCGCCTCCATCAACGCCGAGACGGCGCTGCGCTCGCGGCTGGCTCACAAGAGCACCATCACCGCCCGCTACGACCAGCTGGAAGAGCTGCTGGAGCTGGAGCGCCCCATCGCCCGCATGGAGTGTTTCGATATCTCCCACACCATGGGGGAGCGCACCGTGGCCTCTTGCGTGGTGTTCAACCGGGAGGGGCCGCTCTCATCGGAATATCGTCGTTTTAATATCGACGGTATCACTGGCGGTGATGACTACGCGGCGATGGAGCAGGCGCTGGAGCGCCGCTTTGGCAAGCCGCAGGAGCCGGACAAGGTGCCGGACGTGCTGTTTATCGACGGTGGCCTCGGCCAGTTGCGCCGCGCCGAAGAGATCCTGGCCCGTCAGCTGGAGTTCCTCGGCGGCAAATATCCGCTGCTGGTGGGGATTGCCAAGGGGGTCACCCGCAAGGCGGGGTTGGAAACACTCATCATGGGGGAGAGCCACGAAGAGTTGCATTTACCGGCAGATATGCCCGCTTTGCACCTTATTCAGCATATTCGCGATGAATCCCACCGTTTTGCCATTACCGGCCACCGGGCCAGACGGGCCAAGGCCCGCACCAGCAGCAGTCTGGAGGATATTCCGGGGGTGGGGCCGAAACGGCGGCAGGCGCTGCTCAAATATCTGGGCGGCCTGCAGGAGGTCAAAAAGGCGAGCGTGGATGAACTGGCCAAGGTTCCCGGCATCAGTCAGGAGCTGGCCCAGACCATCCACGATGGCTTGCACAGCGCCTGAGCAGGGTTAGCGGTATGGCAACATCGCTAACTCCTTGATGCACAAGAGCCGTGACGCGGGGGGGCCGTAAATGCCATAATGGCCCTCGCATTTTGAGAAGATTGATGGATTAAAAAGACCAAGACGGGCGCCAGTGCGGTTGCATCGCAAATCGGCTTTGGCGCACTATGTAGCGACGTACAAGAAGTGGCTGAAAATAATGACAAACATACCTAACCTGTTGACGTTTTTCCGGATTTTGCTCATTCCCGTCTTCGTCATCCTGTTCTATCTGCCTTATCAATGGTCCTATCTGGCTGCCGCCATCATCTTTATTCTGGCTGCTGCTACCGACTGGTTTGATGGCTATCTGGCTCGTAAGCTCAATCAGTCCACCGCCTTTGGCGCCTTCCTTGACCCGGTTGCCGACAAGATCATGGTCGCTGCCGCACTGGTGGTCATCGTCGAACACTACAACACCATTTGGGTGACCATCCCCGCCATGACCATGATTGGCCGCGAGATCATCATCTCCGCCCTGCGCGAATGGATGGCCGAGCTCGGCAAACGCTCCTCGGTTGCGGTCAGCTGGATTGGCAAGTGGAAGACCATGATCCAGATGGTGTCACTCACCGGTCTGATTTGGCAATATAACGTCTGGATGGTATGGCTCGCCTATGTGATGCTCTATGTCGCTACAGTGCTCACCTTCTGGTCGATGTTCCAGTACATGAAGGCGGCCTGGGGCGATTTGACCCACCACGCCAACCTGTGAGTCACTGGCGCCGCAAGGTGAGGTTTCCGCTGATTTGAGGCAGGAAACGGCCAAAGGCGCTAAAACTGTTCAAAAAGGGCAAAAAATGCCCGAACGATCAGGTAATTAAATATTTCTGGTTGACTGGGCGAGGAACATCGCTAGAATGCGTCCTCGTAGTCAGGCAGTCAGCCAGACCAATGCGGGAATAGCTCAGTTGGTAGAGCACGACCTTGCCAAGGTCGGGGTCGCGAGTTCGAGTCTCGTTTCCCGCTCCAAATTCAGACAATAGAGAGCCAAATCTCTTTTGCATGGCGCGTTAGCAAAGCGGTTATGCAGCGGATTGCAAATCCGTTTAGTCCGGTTCGACTCCGGAACGTGCCTCCATATTGACAAGCCCGCCACGCGAGCTTGATACCGATTGCGGTGCCCGAGTGGTGAAATCGGTAGACACAAGGGATTTAAAATCCCTCGACGTTCGCGTCGTGCCGGTTCGATTCCGGCCTCGGGCACCATTAAAATCAAAGAGTTACGAAAGGCCACTAGAAATAGTGGCCTTTTTCTTTTTCTTCAGTGTCCACATTTGATCCACACAGATTTATTCCGGCAGCTCTGCAAGTTTCACTTCGAGTTGCAAGCGGTTGGTGTAGCCCTGGTCGGTGAGGTCGTGAACGACCTGGGTGAGTAGCCATTCGGCCTCGTCGATTTGCGGTTTGAATCCCCTCACCGTGGTGGGTTGCTCCGGGTAGAGCTCTGGTCGGCCTTTGGCCAGGGTGATCTGAAACTCGGCCACGCCGCGCTGCAGCTTTTCCCACTCAGCCCGGGCGGCCCGCATGGCGTTGCTCTGACTGGCGTAAACGTGGCGCAGCTCCTTGACGTTCTCACTGTCACCAACCAGCAGCTCGTTTTCCTTCTTGTTGACCACCACACCCGGCGGTAGCGGCCGTTCCTCTTTCGGTTTGGTCTTTCGCTTGCGCTTCACCTCGATTTTCTTCTTCTCGGCGGCCTTGTTGTCTTGCCAGTAGGCGATGACACCGGTGTAGGCGTCGCGGTCGGCCACCGAGAACTGGTGCTGATCGCCGTCCTGGCGGGTGATGGTGACAGCCGGCAGTGGCTTACCGCTGGCGGTGGTGCCGTTGCCCGCCTTGATGAACATCAGGCGGCCAGATTTGACGGTGGCGATGGCATCTTGCTCGGTGGCCAAGCGGGTGAGAAAGGCCAGATCGCTCTCGTTGGTCTGGTCTATGTGGTCGATCACCATCCCCTTGAAGGCGTCGCCAACGCTCGGTGTCAGGCCATAGCGGGCGGCCAGCTGCTCAACGATGGCGCCGATGGTCTCGAAGTGCCAGCTGCGCTCGCGCAGTTTGTTCATGCCCCCGCGCAGGTCTGCCGACTTGCCCCTGATGGTGAGCACATCCGGCGCGCCGCCATGCTCCACCTCGTCAATTTTGAAGGTGCCTTTATCGACCAGGGGGCCGCCTTGCCAGCCAATGCTGGCTTGAAGGGTGGCCCCACGGCGTGGCATGGCCAGTTTGCCGTCGCTGTCATCGAGGGCGATCTCGATGGTATCGGCCGAAAAGCCACGGTTATCGGTGATGGTCATGTGCATCAAGCGTGGGCGCAGGGTGCCCGAGACATCGCGGCCATCGACCAGTACCTGATAGGCGGGCGCCGGATGCTGCTGGCGCAGGGCATCCAGTTGGCTGGTGATGCCAAGGTTTTCAGCCAAGTGGGTACCGAACTGGTCGAATGCCCCCATCAGAGCCGCCCCCCGAGTTTGCCGCCCACGGTGTTCAGCAGCTTGCCAACACCCAATCGACCGAGCAGGTTGCCCGCGGTGCGCCCGAGCAAGGTATTGCCGAGGGAGCTGTCGTTGCCGTCGACCCGCTTGAGCTTGATGCTGAACTCGATTTTTCTGGCGCTGCCATCTTGAAAGAACTCGCTGCGGGTGGTGCTGATCCCCTCTATCACGAACGACCCACGCATCACGCCATCTCCCTGGATCAGGGGGAAGGCTTGGCCGCTGTCACCCATGCTATTGAGCATGTCGAGGGATACGGGCCCGCCGGTGAGCTCTGGATAGAGCACCCCGCTTAAGTGACTGAGCTCGTCATCTGGCCCGAGGTACTGGTATGAGGGGCGGGCGCCGACCCGGTTATTGCCCGGGTGGCGCCATGATTTTTCGTCTTGTTGAGATTGCGGGGCCACGGTCGAGCGCATAAACACGAACCAGCCCAGAGTCATCATCATGGTGGTTGCTCCTTAATTACGGTCGGTCAGGGAGGCGCGGCCACTGGCAGCTGCCTGCCGTTCGCGTCGGTCCAGTTCGCGGCGCACCTCTTGCGCCACATCGGTGGCTGATTGTCCCGGCTGCTGGGTGATACTGATCGGGGCGTGGATCTGGGTGGTGCTGTTGCCTCGGGCCACAGGTCGCACCGGGGTGACGATGCGCGGGCCGTATCCCGAACCGCCCGCCATGGCCGGGGTGTTGTAGTTGCCGGTGAGGTAGCCGGACGGATTGACGTTGGCGGTGACCGAGCCGCCCCCCTTCATCCAATCCGGCAGCAGGTCGGTGAGGGCTTTGATCTTGTTCTTCAAACTCTCCCACTTGGCACTGATGCCGCCAATCAGGCCGTCGATGATGGCCTTACCCTTGTTGGCGGCCCCTGCTGGCAGGGTATCGAAGAAGGCCCAGATCTCGTTCCAGTGCATGATGAGCATGCCGATGGGGGTCCATGAGAAGAGCTCTTTCAGGAGTTCCCAGAAGGCGAGGGCAGGGGCCTTGCACTGGGCCCATAGGTCGCTGAACCACTTGGTGACCCCATCCCAATGTTTGTAGAGCAGGTAGGCGCCAGCCGCGATTGCCACAATCCCCATGATGAACCAGCCGATCGGGGTGGTGAGCATGGCAATCCCGAGCCTGACCATGCCCATGGTCAGCGCCTTGATGAAGGCCAGCAGCGGGCCGCCATAAACCAGCAGGGTCGAAAGCCCCATCTTGATGGCGGCCAGTGGCCCCAGCAGACCAGCCACAATCAGCAGCAGCGATCCGCCAGCGGCAGCGGCTACGGCGGTGACCGCCGCGATACGGGTCAGGGTCGAGGTCAGCTCTGGGTTGGCCCGCATCCAGTCGCCGGTGACCTGGATGATCTCGGTGACGCGCTGGATAATGCCACGCAGTGGGCCGTTCTCGGTCTCCATCATCTGGATCCCTACGTCATCCCATGCGGAGGTGAGGTTGTCCAGATCGCCGATGGCGTTATCGGCCATCACCTTGGCGACCTTGCCCGCTTCCCCCTGGGTTTGCTTCAAGGTGGCGATCAGCTCCTGCAGCTTGCCGGAACCGGCCTGCTCGGTCAGCACGGTCAGGGCGGCGAATGCCTCTTCGCCGGCGATGGCCTTGAAGTAGCCCGAACGGGTGGCGTCCCCCATCTTGCTGGTTTTCTTGTAGAGCTCGTCCAGGATATCTGGCAGCGAGCGCAGGTTGCCCGCCGCATCGGCGGTCTTGACGTTGAGGGCGGCCAGCGCATCATTCGCGGCCTTGGGCGGGGAGGCCAAACGGCCGAGAATGGCACGGATGGCTGTCCCGCCCATGCTGCCCTGAATCCCTGCATCCCCCAGCTTGCCCGCCATGGCGGAGGCAGTTTCAAGGTCGACTCCGAGCCCTGCCGCCACCGGCCCCACGTATTTCATGGTTTCACCCAGCATCTGCAAGTCGACGTTGGCGCGGGTGAAGGTGCCGACCATCACATCCCCCAAGCGGGTCATCTGGTTGGCCGGCAGCTTGAAGCCGGTCAGGATGTTGGACCCGATGTCAGCGGCGGCAGCAATCTCGACGCCGCCCGCCTTGGCGATATCGAGCACCCCGGGCATGGCGTCACGGATTGCCTTGGGGGTGAAACCGGCCATGGCCAGAAAGCCCTGACCCTGCGCCGCTTCGCCCGCCGTGAAGGCGGTATTGGCGCCGAGCTCCCGTGCCTGAGCCCGCAGGGCGGCCAGTTCGCTGCTCTCTTTGCTCAGCTGGGTGATCGCCTGCACCTTGGACATATCGACATCAAAGCCCATCGCCTTGCCCGCGATATTGGTGCCCTTGTAGATGGCGGCGGCCCCGGTGGCCATCCCTGCAGCGCCATAGCCTGCCAGAGTGCCGCGCATGGACATGGTTTTGTCGTAGTTGGCTTTGATCTGGTTAAGGCGCTTTTGCTGGTCGGCCAGTTGCCCCAGCTTGGCCCGCTGCTGGTCGAGCTGGCTGTTGGCGGAGGCCAGATCGCTCTTGAGCTGGCGCTGGTGCTGGCCCAGCTGTTTGGTGTTGATGCCTGCCTCGCTCATGGCCCGTTTCAGGCTGCCGTGGCGGGCGACCATTTCCCGCTCTTGCTGGGAGAGGTCGCGCACTTTCTGCTTGGCTTGCTCCATGGCACGGGACATGGCCTTGGTCGGTTGCTCGACCTTGGCAAACTGCTGGGCCATCTGCTGGGCGTCGCGCTGGGCTTGGGTCAGCTGGGCGCGGGTTGCGCCAATCTGCTGGCCGAGGGTGCGATAGCCATCAATCTGGCCGCTCTGGGCTTCCAGCTCCTTGATGCGCTTCTTCGTGTCGACCAGGTCTTTGGCGGTGATGCGGCTCTGGCCGCTGGCTGCCTTGAGGGGGGCGGTGAGTTTGTCGATCCCGTTAAGCAGGATTTGCAGTTTGAGAGGGTTCATTGTTGTTCTGCCCCGTTGATGCGGTTGTGAGTCTCAACGAGGCGTTGGTGCCAGCCCATCAGCTCGCTGATCTCCATGACCGCCATCTCGGACGGCGGCCAGTGGGCGATGATGGCCAGATCGGCCATCACCTCGTCTACGCAATGAGGTAGGCCATTCTCTTCGGTACCAAAAAAGCGCTTACCTCGCTGCCCAGCTGCATCAGGTCAGCCGGATCCATGTTGCCGATCTCGGCTTCGGTCAACATAGGGGTGGTGATGCGGGGCAGCAGTTTGGTGAGGGCGTTGACGTCCATCTGCACCACATCGGTCATATTGAGGCCGCGCATTTCGCCCGCCTTGGGTTTGCGCAGCTGGATCTCGGTGAGGGTGGTGTCGCCGCGCTGGATGGCTTGGTCGAGGGTAACGGTTTTGTTTTCCATGGTGTCGGTTCCTGGTGATGTGGTGAGGGCGGCACTTATTGGTTGGATAAGGACCGCCCATTGGATGAGGGAAGAGGTTAGAGGCCGATGGCTTTGCGGTGTTCTGCCATGCGGTCGATGCCATCGGGGCCGATCTCAATCATGTTGATGAGGTCGATTTCATGGATCACCTGACCGTTGATGGTCTCCTTGTAGTAGGTGTTGACCATGCCGACCTTTGCCTGGGAGTTGTCACCGGACTTGAGGGTGCCGCGGTCGAGCTCCTTGAAGCGGCCACGGCAGATGATCTCGACGGGTACCACCTCGGCGGTGTCGTCGCCCTGCACCGAGCCGGCAAAGCGCACCATGGTGCCGTCGGCCTTGGGTTCCCCCATGCAGCGCAGCAGGGGCTCGCCATAGCCGCCGAAGGTGAACGAGACATCGAGGGCGCTGTCATCGAATCCCATGTCGATGTTGACGGCGCCACCCATGCCGCCGCCGCGATAGGCTTCAAACTTGCGGGTCAATTTGGCCGGGGTGAAATCTTCCGCTTCACCCACCCAGTTCTCGCCGTTGAGAAAGACGTTCAGGCGTTTGAGTTTGCGTGGCAGTGCCATGGGGGCTCCTTATGCTGCGGCCGCGACGCGGGCGCCGAAGTCGATCAGGTAGTGGTCGGTGATGCGCTGGATGAAACCGAGGTCTTCGAGCGGCGGCACCGGGGTGTAGTTGTAATCAATGCGCAGTTTGCCCGCCTTGAGGGTGTCCTTGTCGTTGAGCTCCTCGTTGTACCAGCAGTCAAACCCGAGCAAATATCCGCCGTTCACCAGCTCGCGGCCCTTGGCCTTGATCCCTTCGACGATGTCTTTGACCAGGGAAGGGTGCAGCGGCTTATCGTTGGCCCACATGTGCGCCTCGGCCATGGTGTCAGCCAGGATCTGGGCGGTGCGGGTGTAGTTCTCGAAGGCGAACAGGGGATCATCTGAGCAAGTGCGGTTGCCCCAGTAGCGAAAGCCGTCAGAGCGGATCAGGGCGGTGACTTCGTTGGCGTTGAGCAGGCCGACCTCGGTGTCGGGGTCTTGCAGATCCCAGAACAGGTTTTTGGTCATGCCATCGACCCCGGTCACGCCGACGTTCGACAGGGTCTTGTGCCAGCCAATCTCTTTGTCGATCAGTGCCCGCATGGCGGCAGCCTTGAGGCAGGCATCGAGCTTGATGCTGGCATTGGTGGCAACGTCCCACGCGGTCCAGTCGGCATGCACCAGCATCAGCTCACGGCTGGAGAAGTTTTCACGGTAGGCCAGCGCGGCTTCGACGGTCTCGGCGATGGTCGGCACGTAGGCAAAGGCGCGCAGCTTCTTGGCCATGCCCGCCAGCGCAGTGGATACCGGCAGGGTGCAGTTGTCCGGCACGCAGAGGATGCGCGGCTTGACGCCGGTGGCCGGGGTGGCCCGCTCCAGCGCCTTGAGGCCGGTATAGCTACCATCGGGCTTGATGGTGCCGATGATGTTGCTTGTCAGCGCTGCCGCATCCGCGCCTTTGGCCACACGCACGGCGATAACGATGGTGTTGACGGTGTCATAGATGGTTTGCAGCGAGCGTTTCAGGTTCCCCTCGCTGCCCGCCTTGGCGATGGCCGCTGGCAGGTTGGCGATCAGCACAGGCTTGTCGAGGGGAAAATAGGTGGCGTCGGCGTCTTCGCTGGTGCAGACCATGCCGATCACCGCCGTGGCGACGGTGCGGATGGTACGGGTACCGTCGGTCGCTTCGACGACGCGCACGCCGTGGTGGAATTGGTCCAGTGCCATAGGTTCTCCTGTTGTCCGGACGGAGCATTCTTTGCGTAGGTAATGCAGGTGATGTGAACAGGGTCAGGATGCAGGGGCAGGGGATCGCAGGCGAGCGGCGGCCAGTGTATCTGGCGTGGATACACTGGATGGGCGGTGACAACGGGGTAACGGACGGCAGTAACGAAGCACCCCGCACAAGGCGGGGTGTGTCGTTAGATGACCTTGTCCGGTTCGGTTGGCCACTGCGGCGACTCTGGCCAGCCGGCTTGCTCCGGCACCAATGTCAGCTCGTATCGGTAACGCTGCCAGTCGGCCAGCAACTGGGTGTGCTCTGGCTTGGCATAACCGCCATCGACTGCGGGCTGAAGGGTGGTAATGGTCTGATTTGCCAACGTGAGGCAGTCTGACAGGCGCGCTTGCGCGCTATCTTCAGGAGAGACTTCCGTTGCTGAGGGTGGTGTGATGTTGTTACCTGAGACGACCCATCCAGGCATCACATCATCGCTGCATGCCATCCAGTCAAGCGCTTCATAATAGCGGCCAGTGGGGTCAACCTCGGTGGTTTCCATGACGACATTCTTTTCGATTCGTGCCCACATAATTTACCACTCCACAATGACCATACCGTTTAACCCATTTTGACCGGCGGAAACCTGATTTCCTGTGACTGTTGCGCCACCATTGCCACCGCTACCTAATGAAGTGATAGTCGCCCCTCCTAGTCCCCGTCCCACCGAGCCTCCTGCTGTGGTCGGTGTTGCAGCAATTCCGGCAGAACCATGGCCACCATAGCCATCAATATCGCCGCCAGAACCTAATCCACCACTGCCTCCAGCTCCACACATCGAAGAGGTTGTTCCGCCTATGGCGGAGTTCCCTGGGTTACCGCCGGTTGCACTACAAAACGACCCAAACGAGCTGGTTTGTCCCGGTAAAGCGATATTCAATCCATTTGTTGCCCCTATTCCACCGCTTCCGACAGTGATAGGAATGCTGTCTCCAGGTGACACATTGACCAACTTTTTGGCGTATCCCCCTGCGCCACCCCCGCCACCGCTGGCGTTGTAATTGGCGGATGAGTTGGCTCCACCCCCGCCGCCGCCGGCACCGACCACAGTGACCAGGACTTTATACACGCCGGTTGGAACCACCCAGTGGGTCACGCCCACCTGTTTGAAGGTTGCGAGCTGCTTTTGAATGCCCACCTTTGCCAGTTTCAAGGCAGTGACGAATTTGGCGTCATCGGTACCGGCGTTCACCTCTGCCTGGGTGGCGATCTGTGCCTTACCTTTCACGGCTTCACTGGCGGTGGCGATGGTTACCGCCCCGGTCATGCCATCCACCGATTGCACCGAGTCGGTCGGGGTGAGCAGTTCTTGCCAGTTGGCCAGAGTGGCGGCACCCGCTACCCGCAGGATGAAGCTCTTGTTGAGGTCGGTACGTACGGCGATATCCCCGACTTCGGCGGTCAGGGCCAGCATGGCGGCCTGGGTGTTGACGACAAAGGTGTCGGTGATGGCCGTGGCCGGGATCTGATTGACGGGGACCTTGCCACTGCCATCGAGCGTCGCCACCCCATTGGCTGCGCCTTTTTGTGCGCTGGGAACCGCATCGGTGATGCCATAGCCCGCCAGGGTGGTGGGGTTGCTGCCGGCGGTGATGTTGCCCTTGGCATCGACGGTGACCGAGCGATAGGTGCCCGACACCACTCCTGAGTTTTTATAGGTGGCGGTGATGGTGATGTTGCCGCTGCCATCAAATGCCGCCTGACCGGTCACATCACCAACCAGGGCAATATTGCGAGCGGTGCTGAGCTTGTTGGCCTTGCCGGCCGCCGTGTTGCCTCCCTCGATATCATCGACGTGTTTTTTCAGGTAGGCGGTACGGTTGGCCAGTGCTTGTGCTTGCTTGTTGGAGATGCCGCCCGGGCCGCCCAGCACCGGATCACCGGTTTCGAGTTGGTAGATGCCAGCCTCCCAGCTGACGACCTCTTGTAAATTCGCCATATCACGAGGCTCCGTGGTTGTAGTTGCCGTTGTAGGTTGCGGCGCCGTTGTAGGTAACGGGCGCCCGGGTGTAATCGAGCGCAGAGAGGTGGCAGCGGGCCGGGGCCATTTCTGCCAACAGGCGCTTGATGCGGTTGGCCTGCTCGGTGGTGACCGGGCGGGTCAGGATGACCCGATAAACCGCCCAGCGGGTCGGGTCGCCGTGGGGTTCGTTGCCGTTGTAGCTGAGGGTGCCGTCATAGCGGCGGCCGGTGGCGCGCTCGATGATGGTGCTGTCGCCAAAGCCCAACACGTTCAGCGCCTCCTTGATGGCCCATGGGGTTCCCTTGCGCTGATGTAGCCGATAAGAGGCTTTGATCAGCGCCCGCTGCTGGTCTTCCGATTCCGCCAGTTCCCACCAGTCCACCGAGCGGGCCCATGCCAGCCAGGGCAGCAGTGGCGCCGGGCAGATGTCGGCAAAGCGGGTGGAGGTGATGATCTCCGGGGTCAGGTTGTAGGCCAGCGCGGCGGCGGTCAGGTGCTCCAGCCGGGTTGCAGAGGGGGGCAGCAGATCCCGGGTTGCCGGGGTTGCCAGCGGCATGCGATGCACCTTGTTCGACCCCATGCCACCGGCATCGACCCCTTGGGTCGCCAAGCGAGTGATGGTGGTGAACGGGCCTACCAATGGTGGCGCTAGTCCATCCTGTGCCAGGGTGATGGTCAGGGCTGGCTGGGTTGCTGCTGGCAGGGCTGGCGCCATCGGGTAGATGATCTGGGCGTACTTGGCGATCGGTGTGCCCATGGCGCCGGTAAAGGCGGTTGCCGCCTGCGCCAGCTTGGTTTTCAGCAATAGCGCACCTTGCTGACCGTCAGCCAGATCACCGATGGTCTGTCGCACCCTGGCTTTGTGGTTGCCGATGACGCCGAGAGCGAACCCTGCCGGAGCCAGCCGTTGCTGAATGGTCGGCGCCTTGATGGCATCAGGCAGTATCCCGCCGGTAGCGAGCCGGGTTCTGACTCCCGCCGTGCCGACAATTCCGGCATCAAGCCCGACAAGGGTTATCTGTGTTGACATGTCAGCCGCCCCCATAGCGAGCAGATCGCCCATTGTTGCAACCGTGGCCCGGATGGTCGTTGCCTGAGCACCCTGTGCGCCATCGTTGATAGCGATAGCCTTGGCGCGGCTGGCCAGCTTGTTGGCCCCGGCTGCAAACTGGCTGATCCCGGTTGGTTTGGCGCGCTGAATGAGTGATGCCATCCCGGCCTGGCCTGCTTCTATCCCTGCCACTGTCAGGCCAACTCTGACTCCGGCAATGGCCTCTGGTGCTGGATCATCCGGTCCTTGCTCGGTGCCCCGATAGAGGGCAGCCCCGTCATGTGACATGGCACCATCGTGATATGTGAGCGACCCGCGCCAGACGGGATAGAGGGTTGCCATCAGAGCTTGAAGATCTTATTGGGGCCGTTATCCCAGGCGATGATGATGTCGCCGCCGTTGGTGCTGACCGGCAGGCCAGCCGCCGTATCAAACAGGGCGATCAGCGGGCTGGTCGCGGCGTTGCCGGTGTCTTTGTAGATGGCGCAGTAGTTCACGTTGGCGGTTGGCACGGCGGTGAAGGTGACATCGGCTGCATCGAGCACGCCAGCGGCCACGGTTTTGCTGGTGAGAGTCTGCGGGGTGCCGACCACATGGGCCGAAATCCCGCTGTAGAACTCATCGCTGGCGAGGGTCGGTGAATAGGTGCTTTTGAGCAGGGCACACTTGAGGGTGTCAGCGCTGGCATTGATGGCGCCGGTGAGAAACTTTTCGCGGCCTTTGTCATAGAGGGCGTTTGCCATGGTGGTGTCCTTAGTCGAGGTGGAGGGTGGTGAGTTTGGCGGCCTGCTGCTCGCTGCAGGTGACATCGGCCAGCGGCGCGCGCAGTGTGACGCTGTCGATCCCCGGCTGGTGCAGGGCGGCATAGATGGCGGAAAGCGGGACTGTGGTCCCAACCCGGTAGTAAGCGGCGGCCGTTTTGGCCATGGCATCTTTTGCGGCGGCAATGGCCTGCTCTTTACCCAGGCCGATGGCGTTGAGGGTGGCATCGACGGCATAGAGTTTGAGCTGGGCCGGTTCGACTGCCACCAGATCGCAGAGCGGGCGCACGTCTTCGGCAGATAGGGCCTGCTCGACCAGATTGAGGGTGTCGGCACTCGGCTGGCCTGCCGGTGAGAGGATGGTCACTCTGACGGTACCCGGGGTGGGACTATCGACGGCGACATCGGCCACCTCGGCACTGGCCGAGAGGGCGTGAAACTTGTAGGCATTGATCGGGCCCGCTGTGGCCATGCCCTCATAGGCCATTTGGCAGCGCATGCGCAGGCGGTCATCAGATTCATACACCGGCTCGATGGGCGGGGTGGCGTTGGGGTCACCCGGGGTGACCAGCAGGCGTTCGAGTTCGTACTCACCGGCCACATGGTCAAGGGTCGTGCCACTGGCAAAGGCAAGCAGGGTCTGCTTGGCGGCATCGTTGATGCGGGCCCGCAGGATCAATTCGTTGTAGGCGTTCTCCTGCAGCAGCTTGTTGAGCGGCTCTGATTCAAGTTCCAGCGTGGCAGCGATGGCCGCCTGCTGGTCTGCCGGGTAGTAGCTGATCAGGGTGGCTTTGCGCTTGGCCAGGATGGCCTCAAAGTCGAGGGCTTCCTCGACTTCCGGTGGCGGGAGCTGGGTCAGGTCTACATTGCTCACTGGGCGGCTCCTGTAGGAATGGGGATGGTTGCAGACTCCAACACGCCGCCATCTTTGCGCTGCCAGGTGAGCTCGATGGTGAGGGCACCATCCATGCCGCCGCCCAGCACATCGACGCGGGTGACGGTGATGCGGGGTTCCCAGTTGATAAGGGCTTGTACGGTGGCAGCCATCAGGCGTAGGCGGGTGGCCTGATGCTGTGGCATGTCGATGAGGTAAAAGAGCTCGCTACCGTAGTCACGGCGCATCACCCGCGAACCCACCGGGGTGATAAGGATGTCGCGCACCGACTGGATAATGTGGTCGGTGGCGCTGATGGCGCGGCCATTGGCGGCATTCATGCCGAGCCAGTTCATACCGGGCCCCCTGATTTGCCGTCACCCGGCTGCACTTTTTCATGGCCGTGTTCTGTCACCTCGATGTCCCCCACCTTGGCGGTGTCGCAGATGAGGCGCTTGGCCTGCAGCTGGTTGGTGCAGATGGTCTTGGGGGTATCGAGAGTCACGCTGATACTGGCGACGATAGTGGCCTGCTTGATGCCGGTGGTGTTGAGCTCACCGGTTGCCGGGTTGTATTCAATGACGGCGCCGTCGCTGTATTCGGTGCGGTCGAGGTCCGGGTTGTCATTTTCGGCCAACGGTTCGGGGTACTGGTCAGCATTGAGGCGGCCGACGATATAGGCATTGCGCAGATCGCCGCTGACGGAGAGCAGGATCACCTGCTCGCCCAGGCTCAGGCGGTGGCGGGTACGGTTAGCTCCGGCCCGTTCTATGGTATAGGGCCGCCAGTTGGTGGTGATGTTGCCGGTTTTGACGCGACACTCCCCTGAGCGCACGGCGGTAACAGTGCCGATACGGATCAGGTTGTCGATCAGGCGCTTGAGTTCGGTTGGGGTCGGTTGCATGGGGCCATTGTTTTGGGCAATGGCGGGGAAGGCGAGGGGTGGCCAGTGTGTAGATCAGCTACACATTGGCGCACGAGTTATTACGAAACGAACGGTATATTCAATCTGTGGTGTTACATTGTCCTTGTCCTAACATAGAGTGACAGTGTGTTTTTTAACAAAATAAATCCATTTTATTTAACGTATCTTTCTATTGATAACTCATAGCGTTCCTTCCGTATATAAGCGGTGTAAATATCAGTGATGCCATTCTTTTTGGCTATGGAAACCAAAGCTGTTTGTTGCCACTCTGGCATTTTTTCACCTATATAAAGCGCTTTTACACTGCCTTCTGAGTAGGAAACTAAAGCATTACCTTTTTGGCTGATAAATCTAATTTCATTCTCATGTTTCCATAAGTCACTTTTCGATGCTATTAAATCAACCAACTTGCTACTTAAATTATTTCTATCTTGTTGTGAAGTCGAAGTGTAAAATTTATATCCAAAATCACTCGTGTCGATAGTTGGTATATCCTTGATGTACTCTACACTAACGCATGAAATTTTATCATTACATTCAAATGGTTCATGCATCTCTAATGCATAACCCCTAAGCCCATCACCATAATACCCCCACATCAACTGATTTTGTATTGGGTTGCTGTATTCCGCTTGGATGTTTTTATCAGAAATAAAACAACAAACTCCTGCGTCGTAAATATCATCCATGGCTTTATCAAAAGCTATTTTCAGAGTTTCTTCTGTTATTTCACGCAGGGTGTCTAGTTGACCAAGCATTGCTATATCTGTCAATCTGTCCATTGTTTCAGATTGGTGATCTATCTTTAATAATTTATTTATCTCACCATCTTTATTCATCGTTCTAATGACATCTATAGTTTGGCCAGATGAGAGTCTTTTGGTTGAATGAATAAACAAACCTTCAAAAGGGTCATTGAAGGCATTAACCTTAGAGAACCATAATTTACGATCTGCAAATGATGACAAATTATTATTGTTAAAAGAAAAGAATTTAAATAAAGACATCTATACCTCCATAAATAATTTATGCATTTTATGTGTGTTTTTTAGAACGTCAATAAAAGACTCATGAGACGCTTTGGTTTTGTTATCGCTGTATCAATGAGTTATCAGTCGATAGCCATAGATTGACGCAGTAGGTCGGGAGAACAGCTTGGGCCAGTCAGTATCGCCGTGGGGATCGGGGAGAAAATGGCGGGAGTGATCAGCGGCGTACCCAGCATGGAAGTGACTCTTTTGCCCCCTGTCTGGGTGGTTACAGTCGCTGGGTCAAGTGCTTCAACAGCAGGTCTTCCACGCGATCAATGTCGGCATCTGTGATACCGATCAGCTGGCGCTCAGGGTATTGCACGGTTTTACCCCTTATCTTGTCGCGCAGGCCGAAGTGGTGAACAGTGGCGAGGCGGTTGGCGCTGCCGAAGAAGGCAACCGATGCTTCGCTGGCGGTGGAACTGGCTTTGAGCCATGCCGGCTTGACCAGCTTGGCGAACATCTTGCGGCGAAGGCGCCCCCGGCTTTGCTTCAGGTTGGGCTGGGGCTTGCGCGGGGCCATGGGGCTGCCATCGGGTTGGAGGTTGGCGCGGATGCGCTGGGCCTGGTTGGAGCGCAAGGTGCGGGCTATCTCGCTCGCCAACTGACGGCGAGCCGCCGGCTCCATGCTGGCCAGCAGAGCATCGGCCCAGCTTACCAGCCGGTTCAGGTCGTCGGTGGCCATGACTGCGGTTCCCCGTTGATAAAGAGCTCCCAGGTGATGCCGTCATAAGGGTCTTCCGGCGGTTCTGGCAGATGTTCCCAGCCAATCCCCTGTTCGTTCTGCCATACCTTGACCCGCTCGGTCAGCTTGACGGTGATGATGAGATCCATCAGGTCGTTGGCGAGGTATTCGACCTCGAAGGTGATGCCATCCTTGCGGTGCTCATCGTTGGTCATCAGCTCGGGCTGGTGTTGGCGCAGCCAGGCCAGCAGCGGCACCATGATCTGATCCGGGTGGCCGGCAAAGTCTTCAATGCCGATGGTGAGGGGGTATTGCCACTCGAACGAGAGGGAGCGGGCGCCGGTGCTTTCAATATTGCCCGGGGCGATAAAGATGTGCAGCTTGTCCGGGTTGATCTTGAGGTGCGGTACGCAGCGGGTCAGCACCTCACGGATCTGTTTTGGCTTTTCCATCTTCACTCCGTTGTTGTCGTGTCTGGCAGGTGATGAAGCTATCGACCTTGGCGGCGCAACTGGCCCAGGCGGCCTCGGTCTGGCTCAGCTGGTCGAGCAAGTCGCCGTTATTGCGTGGCGCCGCCGGCGGCAGTTGGCAGGGGCTCGGGGCCGGACAAGTGAGCCTGATAATCTGCGGCGCCGGTGAGGGCAGGGCGCTGGAGCAGCCTGATAACAGGATCAGGCAGAGGGCGATCAGCCCACGCCTTGAGTTCGGCATTTTCACGTTTAAGCCTCTTGATGGTGTCGGCGCGGGTAGCAGCAGCCTGCGCCAGCTGGTCGAGCTGGGCCTGCAGCTGCTGCGCCGCTTGTGCCTGAGTGGTCAGTTCCCGGGTGAGGGTGGCGATGGCTGTCTCTTTAAGCTGTTCGCGTCGCTCGGCCTCTCTGGTTTTCTCATCGGCTGCCTTGAGACTGGTTTGCAGGGTGGTGACGTCCCCTTTGGCCTTGGCCGCCGAGCGGGCTGACCAGCCCCAGCCACCAAGGGCGACAGCCAACGCCAGCAGCAACCAGCTGAGGGGCGAGCCCAGCAGCTCACGCCACATTGGCCACCTCCTGCACCTGATAGACCTTGGAAAAGTGCGCAAACCACTTGGCCAGCTTGGTGTCGTAGTCGTTCTCCTTAAACGCCGGGCCGTTGTAGCGGCGGGCGAAATCAGCCCACTTTCGACCCTGCAGCGCTTTGTGCATGGCGGGGTCTTGCTGGATAAAACGGCACAGGGCGGTGAGGTGGTCGACCTCGCTGCGCTGCATGGCCGCCTGCCAGTCGCTGGCGGAGGCAAAGCCCAGCGGCTGCCAGTGGTAGCCCATGATCTGGAACATGCCCCAGCTGGCCGACTCGATGGCGGCATCCTTATGCAGGCTAATGGCCAGTTGCAGCCGTTCCCACTCGGCTGCGCCGCCCGCATAACCGCCGCGCTTGGGGTTGACCAGGTTGGGGTAATGGGCGGTCAGCTGGTCGGCGGCCGCCTTGCCCAGATGTTTGGTGAGCTGCTTGTAGAACACATGCCGCTCGAACAGCACCACCGGGCGCATGGCTTGGGTGAAGCCTTCGCCGATGCTCTCGACCTGGGCGACGGTGGCCATGGTGGCCAGCGGCACGGCCAGCAGATCGGCGCCGGCCACCATGTGGTTGATGGTCAGCTGGTTGCCGCGCTCACTGCCGAGCAGGGCGGCCAGGGTACGCGGGCCCGCCTGACCGATGGCGGCGATCATGTAATCCCGCTGGAAGGCTACCAGTGCATTTTCGGTTGCCTCACCAAACCAGCCATCGATAGCCACCGGATAACCGGCGGCGGTGAGGCGGCGTTGCAGGTCTGCCACGGCGGTGCCGGTATCCCCTTTTTTCAGGCTCATGGCTGGTACCTCCGGTAAATATCCCGGGCATGGTCGGTGCTGGACGGTTTGCCCCGGGGCAGCAGGTGGTGCACCGAGCCGCGGGTGTTGAGCACGGCGAACAGCAGGAAGAGGGCAAGTCCGAAGGAGGCCGGATCTGGCACCGGAATGCCACCGAACAGAAAGCGCAGCGGAATGGAGCCTGACAGCACGCAGAGCAGCCACGCCATCCAGGCGGGCAGGGCGCGATACTCGCCACCTTTGCGGTCAAACAGCATGACCCGCAGGAAGATGGCGGCGCAGATCAGGGCGTAAAGGGCGGTGTAGATAAACACACCGGTTGGAGTGGTCGGGATCATGGTTGCCCCCTTTTGTTAAACAAGGCTTCAAGTAGCCGATCCTGATTGCGCATGATGAGCTGCAGCAGGCGCACCATCATGGCGGAGGCGATCAGCGAGCCGATCGCATTGCTGACCTGGACGCTGGCGGGCAGCAGTACCTCCAGCAGTTGGCAGGTAAAGCCGGCCAGCAGCAGGCCGCTGACAAACGAGGCGACAAACAGGGCAATCCGGCGCAGGCGCCCCTGCTCTTCGGCGGCCGAGATAAACAGCACTGCGCCGGTGAGTGCGCCGAGTACCACGGAGGGATCCACCCCGGGCAGGGTGAACAGCAAGGCCAGACCGGTGAGGGTGCTGGTTGCGGCGCTGGAGGAAATCGGTTCTGGCATCGTGCTCTCCTATCGTTTGCTGCCGCAGTGGCGGGCGAGTTGGAATTCGTGAATGGTCTGGCAGTCGGCGCAGCGCTCGCAGCCCCGTATCGCCTCGCGGCGCTCTTGCGGGATCGGGTCGTCGCAGTCGATGCAGTAGTGGGGGCCAGTGCCCGCAATGCGGGCGGCATGGATGCGGGCAGCTAGTTGTTGCTCGCTGATGTTGGCCAGTCGTTCGAGTTCGTCGTCGAGGCGGCTCATGTCGGTGTTCTCTTTTGTCGCATGACAGTCAGTCCCATAGCTGGATCAGTGGCTGTTCGGCCTGCGTGGGGGCCGCTGGCATGTTGATGAGGGTGCCGGTTGGCAGGATGGGGCCGAGTGCTGCCAGCCCGGGGTTAAGGTTGAGCACCTGCTCGGTGATGCCTGCGGTGTAGCCGTAGTGACGAAACAGGATGAGATCGAGGGTGTCGCCCTGTAGGCTGCGCAGTTGCATCAGATGAGCTCCACCGTGGTGTGGGTGGTGCCGATGATGTCGCGGATGGCAAAGCGGGCGTCGCGGTAGAGGTCATCCGAACTTATCTCTTTGGCATCGGCCCCTTTGATGCCGTCACCGGTGGCGCTGTAGTCGGTGTAGCGCTCCAGCAGGTTGGCGCGGGTCATGGCGTAGACGGCGCGCCGATAGCTATGCAGGTATATCGATTCGCCATTGATGGGCTCGGCGGGGACTGCGGCCAGGGTGGCGTGACCTTCACTTTCTCTGGCGCTGCGCCACTGGGCCAGATCCCGGTTGACGCTGGTGATGGCGTCGATCACCGCATGAGTGAGGCGGGCGGTGGTGACGGTGCCATCAAGCCGGACGGTGTCGCGCAGCGCGCAGAGCGAGATGGCCGGCCAGAAGGGGGCGCTGGTGATGTCGCCCTCTTCTGTGGCGGCCGGGGTCGGGTTGGTGGCTAAAAATCCGGTGCTCATGGTGCTCCTGATGTGAGGTGGCGCCGCATGTTGGGCGGTGGTCGGGCCGTCCGGTATGCCGCTGGCATTCGTCAGGCCCGAGCCGCCCAGGGTGCGGGGTTCGCTCGGTTAGCTGGCCTCGCCGGGGGCGGGGTCAGGCTGTTCGGGTGGCTGTGATTCGGATTGAGGCTCTGCGCCCGGCTGCGGTGCCGGTTCGTTGGCGGGCTGGCCGGCGGCGGCTTTATCCTTTTTGATCTCGCGCACCAGATCTTCCAGTTCTCGCTTGATGCCCACCTTGTCGTGCAGCTCGATGGCGCGGCGGTAGTGGTCCGCCGCTTGCTCCTTGAGCCCTTCGGCATAACAGGCGCGGCCCACCGCCTTGTGCAACTTGGCGCGCACCTGGTCGAAGATGTCGCAGTCAGCCAGCATGCTCATGTAGCTGCTGAGCAATGGCAGGGACGGGCCATTGCCCGCCTCTTGCAGCTTGATGGCGGTGTCGGCCACCTCTTCGGCGATGAGGGTGGGGGCGGTGCGTTCGTACTGGTCCGGGGTATTGAGGCCGTGGCGGATCACGTAATCAGCCATTGGCAGGGCGCCTGCCAGATCGCCGGTGTCGAGGCGCCACAGCATCACGGTCACCATGACGTCATCCTGACCACCGCGATCGGCGGCCAGCAGGCCATCAATCCACGGTGTGTAGGTGGCCAGCATGGTGCGTTTGGCGTCAATCTTGCGCTCGAGGCTCTGGATACCCTTGAGGGTGCGGCGGTGCTCGGCCAACTGCATCAGCTGGAGTTCGTACTGGTTGGCGGCGGCGCGATCCTGCTCGGGATTGGCCGCCCCTTGCAGGGCGGCCATGATGCGGGCGGTGTGTCGTTGTGCAGGTGTCATCGTGGCTCCTTAACCGCCTGCAGGCGCAGGTTTGGCGCCCAGCGTGATGTTTTCTGCGACGGCGATGCAGTCGTAATCCTCTACCACGTAGGCATCGTTGGAGGATTCCCAGTTGACGATGCGGTCGAGGCTCGGCTGCTCTTCCAGGTGGCGACGGCGGCCGCCGATCTGCCAGTAGATGGAGAGGTTGTCGAGGCGGGTGACGATCAGGGTGTCTTCCGGGACGAAGGGGACGCGGATCGCCAGCAGGCCGCCGATCTGCTTCTGACTCACCAGCACCTGACCGGCCAGCTTGTTCTGGTTGTCCCGGGTCTCGTTGAGGATGGGGAAGTATTTGTCGGCCAGCAGCTTGCGACCGCAGATCACCACCAGATCGGTGTCGTCCTGGTACCAGGGTTTGATCTTGCTGTTGACCAGATCGAACACCAGCGCGTCGAGGTTGCCGTAATCCCCCTCTTTGGTGTCGGCTTCACTGTTGGGCTGGTAGATGTAGATATGGCCGGTGCCCGCATCTCCTTCGCTCATCACCTGGGCGGGAGCATCATTGCGGGTGTGCTCAATCCAGCCGATGTTGACGTCCTGCAGCATGGGGAACTGGACGCGATCGGTGTCTTTTGCGGCAAGTTTGCCGTTCCAGCCGATCATGATGCGGTCCAGGCCCTGGCGCTTGACGATGGCATCGCGAATGCGGATCTGGAAGTCTTTGAACTTGGCCCAGGCATCAAGCTTGGCGTAACCGATGCTGGTGTCGTAGTTGGTCTTTTCGCACTCGTATTTGGTGTTTTGCAGTCCGGTCGGGTCGAACGGGACGCGGGCCTTGCCGCCACTGGTATCGGTGCGAGAGGCAATGGTGCCATTGATGCCGATGCCGACCTTTTCCCCTTTGAGTTCATCCACCGGCACGATGTTGATCATGCCGAGGAAGTCGACGGACTCCTGCATTTTGGTTTCCAGCTTTTGCTGGATGCTGGGCTCGACACTGAATTGCACCATGGCCGAGCTGACGGCATTCAGGCTCGCCAGTTGGCTGGTGTACTTTTCGAATTGCTGACGGGTATCGTTGCGCATTATCGGGGTCCCTTAAAAATCGGTGTTGGTTGGCTTGGTGCCATCGTCACCGGTGGCAGGCTGGCGCTTGTGGCTGAAATCTTCCTGGCGCTCGAGCTGGGTGGTCAGGTCGGCCAGGGCGTTGGCGGTCGCCGTTTGCCGGGCCGTCAGTTCGTTGAACTTGGTTTGCAGGTCGGTATCGAGGTTGGTCACCTCTTTGGCCACGGCTTCGACGGCCTGATGCACCTCGCTGAAATCGGCGGTCGATTGCTGCTTGTGGCTGGTGAAAATGGCGCTGATCCGTTCCAGCAGGCCCGGGCCTTTCTCCTGCTCATCTTCAAACTCGATGACGGTTTCGAGGGCTTCGGTAAACAGGCATTCCGGATGGTATTTGCGGTCGGCCAGCGGGTTGACCGCGGCTTTGCTGCAGAACTGCAGCATTTCGGTGCCAAGGCTTGCCGGGCTGTCGGTGACGGCCAGCCCCATCATGTAGGCCCCTTTTTCGTTCAGGTTGGGGTGGATCTCGATGGAGGTGTAGACCTTCTGGCGCTTCTTGTTGAGCGCGATCAGCTCCGGCGTCGGGTCAATCTGGACGAACAGGGCCAGCCGCTGTTCCCCTTCGATGGTGACCTCTTCGGTCTTGGCGGCGGTGATGTCGCCGTACATCTTGAACAAACCGTTGGGGTCGAGGCCCCGGATATGCTCCATATTGACCCGTGCGCCATAGGTGGCCTGGTTGTAGCGCTGGGCCATCTGCTCAATCCATTCGCGGGTGATGGCGCGACCGTCGGTGGTGCCCCCCTCAACCGCAACACGGAAGAATTTGGACTTAGGCATGTGCTGGGATCCCTTTGGTAATTGGGTAGTGATGTCGCGGTTATGGTCTGGGTGAGCGGCGGGATCGTGCAATCCGGGGCCAGTGTGGGATGGCGCTACACACTGGCAGTGGGGCGTTTGGGGTGGTAGCGGCTGGGTAGACTGGCGCCATGACAACAGCACCCATCATCTTTCCCCATCTCGACCCCAGACGGCAGGCCATGTACCTGTTCTTTCAGGGGTACCCGTTGCGCGCCATTGCCGAGTTGCTGCAAACGCCGGAGGGTACCGTCTCGACCTGGAAGAAGCGCGACGGCTGGGAGGACATCAAACCGATAGACCGGGTGGATAGCGCCATCGAGGCGCGCATGATCCAGCTGGTGATGAAGGAGACCAAGAGCGGCGGCGACTTCAAGGAGATTGACCTGCTGGGCCGCCAGCTCGAGCGCATCGCCCGGGTCAACAAGTACAGCAACGGCGGCAACGAGGCCGACCTCAACCCGAAGGTGGCCAACCGCAACAAGGGGCCGAAGAAGGCCCCCGAGCGCAACGTGGTGGAGCCCGAGCAGCAAGAGCGGCTTATCGAGCGGTTTGAGTCGACTATGTTCGATTACCAGCGGGTCTGGTATCAGGCCGGGCAGGAGTACCGGATCCGCGACCTGCTCAAGTCGCGCCAGATCGGGGCGACCTACTTCTTCGCCTTCGAGGCGTTCATTGATGCCCTGGTGACCGGGCGCAACCAGATTTTCCTGTCAGCCAGCAAGGCGCAGGCCCACATGTTCAAGCAGTACATCATCCAGTTCGCCAAGGAGGAGGGGGTTGAGCTCAAAGGTGACCCCATGGTGCTGCCGAACGGGGCGCACCTTTACTTCCTTGGTACCAATGCCCGCACCGCCCAGAGTTACCACGGCAACATCTACATGGATGAGTATTTCTGGATCCACGGCTTTCTGGAGTTCCGCAAGGTGGCCTCCGGTATGGCGATGCACAAGAAGTGGCGCCAGACCTACATTTCTACACCCTCCAGCCTTTCCCATCCCGCTTATGGATTCTGGTCTGGCGCCAACTTTAACCGCGGCAAGGCCAAGGCCGACCGGGTCGAGATTGACCTGAGCCACGCCAACCTGTCTGCCGGCAAGCTGTGCGCCGATGGCCAGTGGCGGCAGATCGTCACTGTGGAAGATGCGGTGCGCGGCGGCTGCAACCTGTTCGACCTGGATCAACTGCGCAGTGAGTATTCCGAGGATGAATACCGCAACCTGCTGATGTGCGAATTCATGGATGATACCGAGAGTCTGTTTCCGTTGGCGACGCTGCAGCGCTGCATGGTCGACAGCTGGCTGGTGTGGGAGGACTACAAGCCCCACACCTTGCGGCCGCTGGCCAACCGGGCTGTGTGGATCGGCTATGACCCGGCCAAGGGGGGTAAAGGTGACAGCGCCGGCTGCGCGGTGCTGGCCCCGCCACTGGTGCCCGGCGGCAAGTTTCGGGTGTTGGAGCGCCACCGCTGGCAGGGGATGGACTTTGACGCTCAGGCCAAATCCATTCGTGCCGTCTGCGATCGCTACAACGTCGCCTATATCGGCATCGATACCACCGGGATTGGGGAGGGGGTCTATCAGCTGGTGAAGCAGTTTTATCCGGCGGTGACCGCCATTCAGTACAACCCCAACGTGAAGATGCGGATGGTGATGAAGGCACAGGATGTGATGAACAAGGGGCGGCTGGAGTTCGACAGCGGTTGGACCGACTTGGCCCAGGCGTTTATGAGCATCCGCCGCGCCGTGACCCAAAGCGGCAAGCTGCCCACCTTCGAGGCTAGCCGCTCCGATGAGACCAGCCACGCCGATATTGCTTGGGCAACCATGCAAGCTCTGTTACACGAGCCCCTTGAGGGGCAGACCGGCACCAATTCCGGCTTTATGGAGATTTACTGATGAGTGAGCAGATCAACTCGCCTGCCGGTGTGCAGGCGTTTACGTTTGGGGAGGCTATCCCGGTGTTGTCCCAGCGGGAGGTGTTCGATTACCTGGAGTCGATGCACAACGGCCGCTGGTATGAGCATCCCCTGAGCCTGCACGGGCTGGCGCGGGTCTATCGGGCGGCGGTGCATCATGCTTCGGCCATCCAGGTAAAGCGCAATATCTTGCGCGGCTGTTTCATCCCTCATCCCAAACTGAGCCTGGCCGCCTTTACCGGCTTGGTAATGGACTACGAGATCTTCGGCAACGCTCACCTGCAGCGGGTGCGCAACCGGCTGGGTGGCACGCTGCGCTATGACCAGATGCCGGCCAAGTACACTCGCCGATCCCTCGACCTGGAGCGCTACTGGTGGGTGCCAAGGCCTGGGGATGAGGTGGAGTTGCCCGCCGGTGATGTGGGGCATGTGATGGAGGCGGACGTTAACCAGGAGATTTATGGCATCCCTGACTACGTGGCCAGCCTGAACTCGGCGCTGCTCAACGAGTCGGCCACGCTGTTTCGCCGTCGCTACTACGAGAACGGCAGTCATGCGGGTTTTATCCTGCACATCAGCGATGCCCTGCAGAACGAGGGCGACATCACCGCACTCAAGACGGCGCTGCAAAACAGCAAGGGGCCGGGTAACTTTCGCAACCTGCTGCTCTATACCCCGGGTGGCAAGGCGGATTCGGTGAAGCTGATCCCGGTGGCCGAGATTGCGGCCAAGGATGATTTCCTGTCTATCAAGGGGGTGAGCCGGGATGACCAGCTGGCGGCCCATCGGGTACCGCCGCAACTGATGGGGGTGGTACCAAACAACACGGGCGGGTTTGGGGATGTGACCAAGGCGGCCCAGGTGTTTGACGTCAACGAGATCGACAGCATGAAGGCAAACTTTGCGCAGTTCAACGAATGGGCAGGGGAGGAGATAATCCGGTTCACCTCCTATCGACTGTCAGATCTGACAGTGCAAAGCTGAAAACCTTGGCTATATTCAAAAAGCCTCATCATGATGGTGAGTGTCGAATGGCAATAATATAAAGCCCCCTTCCTCCGGGGGCTTTGTTTTGGCCGAGCTCCCATCCAGCCAGAGCCCACCAGTCGCGTTACAGACTATCGCCAGCCATCCCTTCGCAACCATATTCCCGAGATCCTTCACACGCACCTGCGAGCATGAGCGGAGCCTCGAAAGGCCCTTCAACACCCAGCGCGCGCAATCGGGACCCCGCCTCGCCTGCGCGCTTTATGTGTTGAAAATCATGCAGGTGAACGACTGGCGGCGGCTATCTGCTCCCCGCGCCAGCACTGGCCGCGTGCGGCATTTTGGATCCTTTTTGCGATCCTTCACTTTCCATCAGATCCTTTCAGGTTCAATCAGCGTGTTAGTAGACATCCCAGACGAAAAAATGATGGCATTAAGTTGATTCAAGTTGGGTATATTGCTACCGAGGATTAGTTTGCGGCAATGTAGGAAAATAGCACTCTGTATGTGCAGACATCACATCGTTTTCCGGAGGTGTCGGTCTGTATAAATTCCCACTAATGGCGGGGCATGGCTTGGGGCTCGAGCAGTACTACGCCACTTATGAAGTACTGCATCTGTGCGAACTCATTCAGGATGCTATCAACAGCGCGATACTCTCAGTCGTCAGATTGGTGACAAGGGGGTCTCAAAGGATAGGATATATCAGCGTTCGATGGCCGAGACAGCGATGTATCGTTTCAAACAATTCCTCAGGCTCGATATCTAGCCTGAGGAATTACAATGCTCAGGTGTGTGAGGCATTGGAAGGGATTAATGCGATGGAGAGAATGACAACGCATGGCACGCTTGTGAGACTGCAGGTGAGCTGAGTTGAAGAAGCCGCTTGGGAAAACGGTTGCCCAGTTCGGATTTAGTCAACAACGCAGAACTGGGGTATCACCGTATAAATTTTTGTATAAAACTGAGATCTATGTAACTAATGCTCGTAACTGAAGTATGGCACACTATGCTAGTAGTACCTTGATGTGGTGTTAATTCTCGATGGTCAGCATAGGAAAGTAATTATGAAGGCAAAAATGTCATTAATAATGCTGCTGATAGTCACGGCTAATGCACAATCGCAAACACGTGAAGATAGCGATACCATATTGAAAACTATAGAGAAATCGTATTCCATTAGTTATCCTAATGGCAGTGCCGATAAGTTTGTATATGTATTTACAGCCCACATCAAAGCATTTATGGCGCAACATGGTAGTAGTTCAACTTTAACACATCCAGTAGATACTAGACGATGCAATTATAACGTTAGTTCGTACATTCAGCGTGAAGCGTTCTACGTCACAGGCTCAGGAAAACGTGTTCCTGAGGGAGCTCTGAAAAAAATCACTGGTCCCCAAGAATGGCGTAGACAGAGTGATTCTTTATTTGAACAGTCTATTGGTAGACATTCTCCCTGCAATGATTATGTTGGAGATTTTAATTTAATAAAAAGTCGCGTAAGTTCGTCAATACTGAACAGCTTCGATATGATTCTCATGCAAGACATCATTCCTCAGTCTGAAAACGATGCCAAGAGCGTTTTGAAAGCATCATCTTTCATCGTAGACGAATAGTAAAAAGCTGATACCTATAACTTACCTTGTAGTATGTTGTTGAGAATTCGGCATTATTTTAGGCCCTATCTGATCTGTTAATCGTGTTAGCAGGACTGGTTACATTACCGTCATGTTAATGAGTGTTAGCGTAATAGGCGAGTGAGCAGGAGCTGCCGGTCACTGTCGCGGTGGGTGGCGGTAGCTCATGCAGAGTTTCATTGACCAAGAACTTTCGTAGATATTGAGCCAAACGCCAAACGCCAAACGCCAAACGCCAAACGTCAAACGGTGATCCGCTTTTGGTGGCTTGCTATACTGTGCATTCATACAGTAATGCAGAGATTGCCAGCATGTTTGCTCAACCCGCTCCCGATGCTCCCTTGTTGGAGCTACCCCTGTTTCTCTCCCCGGTGGCCTGCGGTTTTCCGTCGCCGGCGCAGGACTACACCGAGCAGACCATCGACCTTAACCAGTTGTGCGTGGCCCATCCAGCGGCCACCTACTTCGTGCGGGCGGCCGGTGACAGCATGGTCGACCACGGGATCCGCGATGGTGACCTGCTGGTCGTCGACCGTAGCCGCAAGGCCAGGCACGGTAGCGTGGTGGTCGCCGCAGTTGATGGCGAGTTCACGGTGAAGGAGCTGCAGCTTGAGCCCACAGTCGCCTTGCTCCCTGGCAACCCGGCATATCGGCCTATCCATTTCAGTGAGGGGCAGGAGCTGGAAATCTTCGGGGTGGTGTCTTTTGTCGTGCATCAGGTGGATACCCCATGAACAAGCGCTGCGCCGTCGCTCTGGTCGATGTGAACAACTTCTACGCCAGTTGCGAACGGCTGTTTCGTCCTGATTTGAAGGGGCGGCCCATCGTGGTGCTCTCCAACAACGATGGCTGCGTGGTGGCCCGTTCGGCGGAGGCCAAGGCGCTCGGCATCAAGATGGGGGTGCCGTACTTCCAGATCCGCCAGTTCTTCGAGGCCATGGGCGGGGTCTGGTTCTCCAGCAACTACGCCCTCTATGGCGACATGTCGAACCGGGTGATGACCATTCTGGAGGGGATGGCCCCAGCGGTGGAGGTCTACAGCATCGACGAGGCCTTCATCGAACTGAGCGAGTCCTGGGCGGGCGACCTGATGGCCTATGGCCGCCAGATTCGCGAGCGGGTGCAGCAGTGGACGGGGCTGACCGTGGGGGTCGGCATCGGCCCCACCAAGACGCTCGCCAAGCTCGCCAACTACGCCGCCAAGAAGTGGCCCGCCACTGGCGGTGTGGTTGATCTGCGGGATGAAGTGCGGCGCGCCCGGCTGATGGCGATCACCCCGGTGGATGAGATATGGGGCATTGGCCGACGGCTCACCGCCAAGCTGGAGGCTCAGGGCATCAAGACTGTGGCCGAACTGGTTGCCGCAGACCCCAAGGCGCTGCGGCGCCGCTATGGCGTGGTGGTCGAGCGCACGGTTCAGGAGCTGCGTGGTATTCCCTGTGCCGAACTGGAGCAAGAGGTTCAGGCCAAGCAACAGATCATCTGCTCGCGTTCGTTTGGGGAGCGCATCACCCAGATAGGCCCCATGCACCAGGCACTGGCCGGCTACATGGAGCGGGCCGCCGAGAAGCTGCGGGGGGAGAGGGTGTGCTGCCGGCACGTGACCCTGTTCATTCGCACCAGCCCGTTCAGCGACCGGGAACCCTATTACGGCAACCAGGTAAGCACCAAGTTGGCGATGCCCACCCATGACACCCGGGCGCTGCTGGCCCTGATCCCCGAACTGCTCCCCCGCATCTGGCGCGACGAGCAGCGATACCAGAAAGGGGGCGTCATGCTGGCCGACTTCACCCCCGCCAGCATGCAGCAGGGCGACCTGTTCGTCGCACAGCAGCAATCCCAGCGCAGCGAGGCGCTGATGCAGGTCATCGACAAGATCAACCAGGGGCGACTGGGGAAAGTTTACTTCGCGGCCCGCGGACGGGGTACTCGAGAGTGGATGATGAAGCGGGAGCAGCTAAGCCCCCGCTATACCACCGCGCTCGGCGAGCTACCGGTGGTTAAGTGAGTTATTCGAATCTATCTTTGCCAAAGGACTGACGCTGAATGTGGCCACCTTGTCGCTCGCCCACATTTTAAGCCCTTCGGCCAAGACCACCAACCAGCTGGTGCTGAGCCTGATGAGCTCGCTGACGCCAGAGGGGCGGCAGTTGGTACTGAAAGGACTAGGGGCGCAATAGTGCCCCTAGTCTTATACCCAATGTAATCGACATCGTCATATATTCATTGTTAGTGTTATTTTCCTGCGACTAAACAATGACACTGTTTTTGTGTCTGCCGATAGGGACTATTTGTTTAGGTGGGTTGCTAACAACCAAACAAACAACGAATGATCCGACCAGGATCTTTGATAATTTTCCCTATGTCATTGTTCTCACCACCGATACCAAGCGCGTTTAAAACTGCCTGACGAGTTTCGTTAACGACTGACTGTGGACCGCCCAGCGGGTAACCGTTTAGAACTTGTCCCATATCTACATATAGAGCTTTGGGAGGTAGTGAAAGCGACGCGCCACCTGTTGATAGAATTGCTATAGCCTGGATTACGGTATTAACTAAAGTGTTAGCGGGTTTTACCACCTCAACGCATCCTCGTAACTGTCCAGCCAAGTTTGCAGGGATAGTATTTTTGAGGGAAAAGACTCGATCCTGAATTTGAAAGGATTCACTCTTTGCCTCTGTCTCGTTGCGATCAAGGACATCGTATTGCTCAGACAGATATTTCATTCTATCTCGGTTTGTGGGTATGCTTAACGATGGGTCACGATGTACAATATCTGCCATTTCTTTGCTCGTGATATCCTTGTCTTTTTGAACATTCACGAGAATGGTTTGTAGGGCATCCAGTCGAGTCAACTTATCTGAGAGTTCAACGTTCGCTTTTCGAATGTCCTCATTAAATCGCTCTAGGCAATATTCTGAGGCATGCGTGGAAATTCCACATAGGGTCAATAACACGGCCAGTAAAATGTTTTTCATCGCTCTACTCATCCAAACTTTGGCCAAAAGAAGAGGTGGCCAGTTCCTCTTGACGTTTAACAGTAATTAGATAGACCGGATTACTCACTTGATAATAGAACCTTCCGTATCACCCTGCCCCACATTCATAACTAACACTGAAAAATCATTTTCATAACATGATGTTATTATTCTGGTGGATGGATTGTCTTGGTCTCATCGTGAATCGCCCCGGGTCTTTTAGACACGTCTGTATGTTGACCTTAATCAAACACAACCTGATGAAGGGCTGGTTTGTAAGTAGAGTTGAGCCGTTCAGCCGCCCCCGGATTGGCGCGATCGGCCGTGTTACCCGGAGCTATCCAGAGGGTGCGGCCAGTCCTGACACAACGGATGGTGCCGCTCTGGTCGATGTTCAACGGCACCAGGCCATCCACAACGCGGCACTTGCACACGGGGTGGCTATCGGCGGAAAGCAGAGGGAGCATCGACTGGGATGGGGGCGTTTAGCCTTCTGCTTGGGGGCTTGCTGGCGGCCGGGAATTGCTTGGGGTAGGGGAGGGATTCCCACCTGTTCCAACTTGTATACCTGGTGCATCATGGCTATCTATGGCCACCCCTCTGATATGCGGCCGTAGTTGTTGTAGCTATTCAAGCATCTGCTCAGGCGACCATGCTGGGGTACCATCGATCTGGGGCCCCATCCGGTTTAACTGGCTCTCCAGTGTTTGGAACTGCAACACCGTCAATGGTATGTAGGTATGGGATGTGGTGAGCCGTTCGCCCTGCAGTGCTTCCTGCTTGGAAAATAGGTCAGTCAAACTCTACCTCGCTCATCAGTTCGTTAAACCACGGGTTTTCCACTTCGTGCCGCTCTGCCCAGTCTAATTTATCAAGCACTCTCCAGAGTTCGCATCGATATGGATTGGGCAGCGCGGAGATCCACTGATGGCATGCTGCAAATCCGCAAGTGTTGAACAGCTCGTAGCAATCCATCACCAGTGTCGGCCAATGCTCATCATCGGAGGTAATGGTGTCGGGCTGTTCGTCCGGCTCTGGTACACCAACCATGGCCCGTAGCCATTCTAACTCGATAAGTGGGTCGTCATTGCCCGATGGGGTCAAGCGACTCGACTGCACCTGGCCGTTCTCCAACCAGAGGGTGAAACCGTCCACCGTGACATTGGCACCAGCCCGTAATCGGTCAATGGAGAAGGGCGATAACCCCCATTGTTCCCTCATGATCTGGTCTGCGAAGGCATCAGGATCGGGCCGCGTACAGTTATTGTCAGAGCTCCAAGGTGCCGGGCTGTCGCCCGTCTTAACCCCAACCCCCCTCGCTGCAGCCTCGGCGGCTTTCCTGGCTTCATGGGTGCCGGCGGGCACAATTTCCCACCCTTGCAGGCGGGTCTTGATGCCCAGGCGAGCGGAGGTAATGCCCATCAGGCGTTTGATGTCTTCTCCGTAGCTGTTGGCTTGCTCCTCAATGAGGTGGGCCAGCTTGATGGGGTGTTCGGCACGGGTGGCCAGTGCGCCGCCCATGGCGTGCAGGTAGCAGCGAAAGATGCCGTTATCTGCGGCAAAGCGGGCCGCCTCAAAGCGCGGGTCTTGCAGCACTGGCTTGGGTGGGCCTACCAGATCGGCATTCTTCTTGGCGTTGCTGATGCGGCGCAGTTCACGCCATACCCCAACCGGGGCACCTCCGATCTGCTGGAAGGTGCGAATGCCCCACCAACTGGCCCAAGCTACGGCATGCAGGGCACCCTCATCAGCGGCGGTACCGGCCTCCTCGTCATCGTCCAGGTAGGCGCCGTCGATGTTCTTGGCAATGTATTTGGCGAGATAGCCGGCTGCATCCCCCTTGGCCGGGTCTATCTCTTTCCAGTCGAATCGGGGAGTAAAGTCGGTAAAGGGTGGGGCGCCCTTGATATCCCGTACCAGCTCGTCATGGTCATCGGTCAGGGCATAGCGTTGCAGGATACCGATCACCCGGTTGCGATCTTCCGGGCGCATAAATAGCAGCAGGTGCCAGTGCGGGGTGCCGTCATGGTGAGCCTCGCAAACACGAAATCCATAAACGGGGGCGTTCCACCGTTTGAGGGCTGCCCTGGCTCGGCTCCATAGTTTGGCTAGATAGGCGCAGGTCTCCCGCGGCGTGGCCCCTTGATATCGTTTGTTCTCTACCGCTTTGCCGTTGTGCTTTTGTGTCCAGGCATGAAAGCGGCTCGGGGCGGTCCAGGTGAAGAAGACCCCCACATGACCCTGCTCCTCGGCATAGTCATTGAACCCCCGCGCACGCACCATCATTTCGTTGCGGCGGTTCACCGGGTTGGCGTTGCTGGCCTCCCAGCAATCCTTCATCGACACGACCAGGTCATAACGCTCGTTCACCACTTCCGACTCGGCCAGCCAGCGCATCATGGCCCGCTTGCGTTCGCGCACCACCTTCATGGTGGCGTTCGATACATAAGCAGATACGCCCTTGCGCACTTTGCCGAGCAGGATATTGATGTGCTCTTGTAGCCTGTCCCAGCAGCGGTTGACGCGCTTCTCCCACCACTTGGCAGAGAGCAGGCGCACCAGCACGCTCAGGATCCAGTTATCCCGCATCTCGTCGGTTTTGAACTTCGGCAGATCGCCGATAAACCCCCACTGGCCGGCAGGCTGGCGCATCAGCTCCCAGGTCTGCAGCAGATCCGCTTCGGCACCTTCTTTGATGCTCTGTTCGATGTGCTTGTAAATGGCTGCGGTCTGGTTGGCAAACTGGTGGGCAATCTGTTTGCGGCCGGAGTCATCGCGCATCTGTTTTGGATCGACCGGGATGGTCTGGAGCTGCATCCGCACCCACTTGGTTCGCTCCCTCAACCAGATGTTGGCGGAGCGGCAATGGGTAAAGCTGCAATCCTTGCGGCGGCGGATGTACTGCTTGAACAGGTTCTTGGTCAACTCGGTGGAGAGCCCATCGAGCAGTTGCATGGCCCAGATCAGGTCATACTGACCGCGGTCACCAGCAAAAGCGGCGTCAAAGTTGACGCCGGGCAGAGAGTTGCAAAGGGTATCGATGCGCTGCCGCAGTGTTCTTTTCGACAGCGGCAGGCGTTTGGTCTTGCTGGTCATGCAGAGAGATAACCGGATAGCTGTTTGATGCGGAACTGGCAGCCACGAACGCTCATTTGGGCATGCTCTTTCAATCGGCGGGCGGCCGCACATTGGCGCAGCAACTGTTTGATGCTGGCGTGGGGGCGGGCAGGTAGCCGGCGCGCATGGGCCAGCTCCCGTTGATAAAGACGCAGCCGTGCCGCATCTTCCCGGTAGGTGGCTTGCCAGCGATCTTGCAGGAGCGTGAGCTCCCATTGCAGTCCATGGCTCATTTGATGATCTCCCCCTGTCCATGCAGTGGTGCGCACTCGGCCCACCACTCGGCAATTTCCCGGGCCAGTGCCAACTCTTGATTGGCAGCGGCCAACCAGTAGACGGTGCGCATTGCGCCAAGCGCCAGCAGCTCGGCCACCTGATCCCGGTTGCCTCTGGCATCGCTGCCCGCAGCGATAAACTCGGCGCGGGCGGCAAACCAGTGGGTGGTCAGCTGGCTGGCCGGTGTGGTGGGTTGCATATGTGCAGGGCCGGCTTCGCTCTGCTCTTGTTGGGCGTCCAGCTCAAACAGATCGAAGTTGCTCATCGCATGCCTCATCTATTGCCTGAAAGTCCGGCGCATCGATGGCGATATGGCCCGCCTCGATGCGGATTGAGATACCGAGTTCACCACCACAGCAAAGCGGGGCTGTCGGCAGCAGTTTCGGTTCGTTCTGGGCTAGCCACTCTTTCAGGCTGGCCAGGGTGAACAGCGTGGTACTCATGCCTCATCCCCCATCACCAAATCGTCATCGAGCAGATCCGCAGGCTTGCTGGTCACCACCAGTTGTACCTGGATGTATTCATCCCCCGAGTAGAGTGCGCCCAGGGCGATGCGGTTATCCTCGGCTCGTGCGGCAAACATCTCGGCCAGAAGAGCCTCGATCACCTTGGGTGCTTGGTTAGCAATCTTGATGGCGTCACTCATGGGCGGGCCCTCCGGTTGAGGTGGTGAAACAACTGGTGCCAGCGCAATGACTGCTGCGCCTGGACTAACAGGGATTTGCCCTCTGACCCCCGATAGGTAAAAGAGGCAGGGCGAGCTTTGGCGGTCAGCCGTTGTTGAAGGCGCGGCAACTCGGCTAGCGCCTCCTGTTGGGATATGGGGTGGAAGATCTGTCTCATGGCTGCACCTCCGGCGTGGCGATGCCGGTCAGTAACCAGTCGATGTGCCGTTTCAGCTCCGGGTGGTTGGCAATCAGCAGGAACAAACCGCCGCCAATCTCGCGGTATCCCAGCTCGTAGTTCTTGAGCGTGGTGGGTGGAATACCCAGCAGGTCGGCAAACTTCGGGCGGCTCAGCTTCAACTGTTCCCGCAACTGGCGCAGGCGCTTGGCGGCATGGTGGTTGAGCAGATTGATTTGGGTCGGTTGTGCGTTCATGGTCAGGCTCCTTGTTGAGGTGTGCAGGGGTTGATGCGGCTGAACAGAGAAGCCCAAGCCAGTGCGGTGGAACGCTCGAGCAGCGCCACCCCGTCAGGGTGCTGGCTAAGACGGGCGCCATAGCGGCCCGTCAGCTTGCGTTGCTGGATGCGAAGGTTGCGCAGTGCGCAGGGGATCGCTAAAGTTGCCATGTCGACTTCCTCATACGTTGTTGATAAAGGCCCGCTTGGAGTTGCAGCTCCGTTAAGCGGGCTTTTTAGTGCCCGATTGCTCTCGGGCCTTCTTGGCCAATCTGGCCAGCGACATGCACCGCATGATCCAGTTGCTGGCGTTTGGCCTGTTCTCTCTTCTTCCGCTCGGCCAGTTCTGCTGGCGTCACCTTCACCGACGGGTGCCACACCTTCGGATCACACCCGCTGTGAAACAGCGACTGATAATCCAGCGCAATCACCGCAAGGCGGATCGCCTCACGCTGCTGATAGGGCAGGGCAGAAAGGGTCGCCATCATCAGCGAATCCCACGGCTGGCGTGCGATGGTGCAAATGGCGACTCGCTTGGTCTTGGGCGCATTAAGCCAATCACCGTCGAGGTTTGAACCCGCCCGGTTGAGGTGCTCCCGCAACAGCGCAATGCCTGCGGTATTCATCAGCACCTGCTCCTCGGCGGTCAGACCGGCGATGTTGCGGGGCTCTGGTTGGGTGTGTTGCATGCTGGTTTCTCCTTCAACTGGGCGCAGAATTGGGCTGCCAGTGAGGGGATCACTGGGCCACCTCTTTCACCCTGCGCGGGACAATGGGCAGCACAATGGCCGGATTGGGCATGGCACTGGGGCTGATGGTTGCGATGATTTCGAACCCCGCCTTGAAGGTGTGACCGCAATCCACATTGCTGCATTGATAAGTGGCGATGCCGCAAAGCGGGCTCATCCGGATGGATGTGCGAGTGCTGGCGCGGGCACCACAGTGGGGGCAAATCAGTCTCATGGGTTCTCCTATGCGCCCAGTGCTGCACGCGCCATATCAGCGGCACACGCAAGACCAGGGACGGCGTGAAAGCGGTCTTCGACCTCGGTAGCCAGCAGCACAAGGTGCTCAATGCCAGCCCAGATGCCGGTGACGACGGTGTTTCGGTTGGATTTGGTGACGCGGTCACCGGCAAGCAGCGTGGTCGCCTGAGCGGTGACGCCCAGGATCTGGGCCCCCGCATTGAGTGCCTGCTGGGCACGTGCTTCTGGTGCTGCGGCCGCAGCCGCCGGCAAGCGCACGGCCGTCAACTGGCAATCAAACAGCAACCCGTCGAACAGGGTGTCGTCACCGGTGACGCGGTAGAGGTCGATAAGGTCAGTCGCAGTCAACTTGTGCCGCGCCTGAGCCGGGTTGAACTTGTTGCGCAGCACATCGGCACTCATGCCGATCTGCGCGGCCAGGTCGGCAAGGTTGTGCACCTGCTTGAAGCGGTCGCAGGCACTGGCGAAGTGGCGGTGTAGGTTTTGTTGACAGTTAGACACTTTCAGCTCCTGTTCGCAGTCGCTACTGTGTGATCAAGCCACAGAGCGGGACATGGGCTTCTTGGTCAGCGCACGGCTTGCCAGCCGCCGTCCGGAGTTCTCATTGACCAGCTTGAAATACTGCTCCGGCTCGCTGGCCATCTCGCGCCAGCGCACCAGATTGACCCAGGGCTGATCGCCGGCGCGCAGCTTGGGAATGATGGGAATGCGGCCATCGGCAATCATGTCCTGGGCGGTGCGCTTGGGGAGCTTGAACTTGTAGACGTCGAGCAGCATGTCCAAAAAGGCATCGAGCGGAATAGCCGGCAGGGCTTGCAAGGCCAGCCCTTGCTTGATGGCCGCCAGCTCACGCAGTACCTCGGTGATGGGCTCGACAGGATGGTTTTCCATCGTCATGGCGATCTCCTTAATGCGCTGGGCGCGAGTGCTTTGTTACTGGAGCAGCTTTCAACTTCCCACCAGTCAGCACTTCGATTTGGTAGGAGCGCAGTTCAGGGACTTTCTCTTTCCATTGAGAGATCGCCTGTGTCTTCACACCCAATGCCTTTGCTAAGGGGGCTATTCCCCCAAAGTGAGCTACTGCGTCTGCTGTTTTCATGGTCGATAGCACCTTGGTTAACTAACTTACGAAACTTACTTTACGATCATGAAAAGCATGAGCGCAAGTTAATTTACCCAAAAAGTAAATCTAGTTACGTAACTTGAGGTGTAATCTCTCTTACATGAACGTAAGCGAACGCATTAAAACCCGGCGCTCAGCCTGTGGGTTTACACAAGATCAGTTAGCTGCCCGAGTTGGTGTGACTCGTGTGGCCGTCAGTCATTGGGAGAGAGGAGGCGCAGAGCCAAAAGGGCGTTATCTCAATGATTTAGCCGAAGCCCTTGGCGTGACAGTTGATTGGTTGTTGACGGGGAATGGCGCCGATATTTCATCACATCAACAAGTCCCAGGGTTCCACAATGTTGAACCTGCGGTAATACCGCAGGGCAAGCGGATCCCCGTAATCAGCTATGTCCAGGCTGGTAACTGGCGGGAGATGTGCGAGCAGGCCACGACCTTCGACGGCAATGTCGAGTATGTGTCTGCCAGTATCGATATTGGCCCTCGTGGCTTCGGTCTCTGGCTGCGCGGCAATTCCATGACTCCGATCTTTAATGAAGGGGACTTGGTGATCGTTGACCCTGATGAGTCACCTCGCCCTGGCGATTATGTTGTTGCCAAGAACGGTAGCGAAGGAGCTACTTTCAAGAAGTTCCGACCCCGCGGCATCGATGAAAACGGGCAAGAGGTGTTTGAGCTTGTCCCCCTTAATGATGATTACCCTTCCATGCACTCCGATCGGCAGCACATCGAGATCATCGGCGTGATGGTAGAACACAGAATATTTAGAAAAAGAGTAACAGGGCGCTAATAGGCCCTGTTTTTGCATCCGTTGCCAGCTTATAGCCAAACCAAGATGAAAAAACATTGGTCGACATGCTTGGGCTGACAAGACGTTTTAGGGAGAAAACATGTCAGAGTTCCATGATGTTCCAATGTCATTCGGTTACAAGCGCAATAAGCAAAAAGCCCTGATCAGCCTTCACGGTATTTTGAGCGGAATCACAGCTGATCAGCGTCTCAATGATACTGAAGTCCTCTTTATGGCTACTTGGTTGAAATCGGATTCCGAGTTCAAAAAAGATGGTGATTTCCTCGATATTCAAGACCTCATCCATGATGTTCTCGAAGACGGTGTTATCACTGCTGATGAAAAAGAAGACCTGCTGAACCTACTCAACGATGTGTTGCAGTACAACGAAATTGAGCACGACAACATGGATGCGCTGGTTAACATGCTGCTTGGTTTCCTGCAGGGCATTAGTGCTGATAGCAACATTGTTGAGCAAGAGGTTCTCGCGCTCAGTTCATTATTACTTAAGCACCGTGACCTCTTGGCCTCTTGGCCGGGTAGTCTGCTGTTCAGCCGCCTCAACGATATTCTGTCCGACGGTAAGATCACTGAAGATGAACGAGAAGACCTGTTGGAGCTGGTAAAACAAATCTCTGGCCAGCGTTTCACTGAATCAGGTTTAGCTGCCGGATTGGCGACTGAGTTCTTTGCTGATGGAGATGTGATGACTCTCCAAGGCAAAACAGTATGCTTCACAGGAAAATTCCTATCCGACACCCGCCATAACCTAGAACAGCAAGCTAAGCTGCTTGGCGCTTCTCCAATTAAGGGAGTTACAACTCATCTTGATGTGTTGATCGTCGGGAGTTTAGCTAGTCGAGATTGGATGTTCACCAGCCATGGACGCAAGATTGAAGCCGCTATCAAAGCCAAGGAAAAAGGGCAGGACATCCAGATCATCAACGAAGAGGACTGGGTGCGGATCGCCTCGGAACCGTTGGCGGTATAGCCGCCAGCCATCGGTGTAGCGGTTGGTTTGTCTGCAATGGCGGTTCTTATTGCTCCTCCTGCAAAGAAATATGCAAACCATATCGACATGATGGCGGGCACGTCTGCTGGCACCCATGTATATGACGCCCGCAGACACAAAAATGCAGCGGTACAATACGGCGAAAAAATAGATACTCGTTGGTCATCATTGAACCAGTCGAGATTATATGAATTTAGGGGGAGATTATGCCTGCACTAATTGGTCTGTATATTTTCATCAGTACGGTTCTTTCATTCTATGACTTCGATTTTACTGAAGAGACGTACTTGCCAGGAGCTACTTGGCATTCGATGAAATGGCAAACACTTTACATGTCCAAAGAGCAAATGGGAGTTTACTTTTCTGATTTGGGTGTGATTGGAGCCGAAAGACTTGGCGTTGAAGGATTGGATAAGGATGACATCCATGATATAGCAAATAACTTGCGTCAAAGAAGTGGAAAGGAGGCAGTAGACTATCCATGGCAAGGACCAATCTCATTTTCCTACATTACATATGTGAGGCCGTTAATTCTCCTAGCGTTAGACACTAATGCAATTCAATATGAATTAGGAAAAGAGGCCATACAGGAAAAATTGGGATTATAACCATCCGTAATCTCTATTACAGCAAGAAAATACTCTGGCTTGTCGGGATAAATTCCCAATGGAATACCAACAATCACAGGTGATTTATGACCATTCGCTATTTATATGGAAAGAGAGAGTACTTATCTGGTCTTATTTCTGGTAAGAGATTACCAAGGCTTAGCGACATAAGTCATTATAAAAGAATCGAAAATGAGAGCATGCGGGATGAAGAGGAGCAAAAGTCATTTAAGCTTGACAAGGAAGATGTGAAAATTAAAATTAATGGGTTTGATATTAATTCATCAGACTTATATGATCATCCGACCATGTCTGTTCCTGTTCGTCATTGCTACTGTGTCTGCTTTAGCAAACGCAAGAATGATGCTGAGTTATTTAAGATTTTTAAGGCTGATGTCTGTGTTGAGATAAATTTAGACATCCTCAAGAACGAGATGGATTCTATACTGAACGATGACTACCCCGGTTCAGAAGTAATTTTTCGCGACATTCAATACTATCATGAATTTCAATTGTTATTTGAGAAGAATAGTAGCGATCTTGTTTTTTACAAGCCGATAACCTTCATACATGAGCAAGAGACTAGATTAGCATTTTTTTACCCTCTTCAGAAACAAGGTTTCAAAGGTATGAATGGCGAGGTCATGCCATTTAGAAAAGAAGGCGGATCTCTGCACATTGAAATGCACATAACTGGTGAAGACCCTGATTTGAAATCGCGTTGTGTGACTGGGGTTCATTTTCTTAATGCGGCATTCAATGAATAAACAACATATTCCTAGAGATTGGTCACAACAGTTGGAATTGATAAATGACCGTTCGCAAACTTGACGACGGCAAGCCACTACCTTGGCTTACCGATATTCGCCCGGGTGGTCGCAATGGGCCGCGCAGGCGCAAGCGATTTGCCACCAAAGGCGAGGCGGCTGCTTGGGAGCTGTGGCAGCTTGAACAGTTCGCTGAAAAACCTTGGCTGGGTGATGATGAGCAGGCCGCCGAACCTGTGGCAGATACCCGGCGCTTGTCTGATCTGGTTGAACGTTGGTATGGCCTGCATGGCCAGAGCTTGCGTGATGGTGAGCAGCGTCGCTCCAAACTGCTGCTGATCTGCGAAAGCTTGGGCAACCCACTGGCTGCTGAGTTTACCGGTAATGACTTTGCCAAATACCGTGAGGCGCGTCTCTCTGGCGTAGTGAGCGATCGACGGGCGGCGACGCAAGAAGGGAAGGGGGTGAGCGCATCGACGGTGAACCGTGATCACGCTTACCTGCGAGCCGTGTTCAATGAACTAAAGCGGTTGGGTGAGTGGACGGCAGAGAATCCGTTAGCCGGGATGCGGCTTTACCGGGTTACCGAATCAGAGCTGGCGTTTCTGTACCCTGACGAGATCAAGGCCCTGCTCGATGCTTGCGACACGGCCAGCAATCCAGACCTCGGCATTGTGGTGCGACTCTGCTTGGCCACGGGGGCGCGTTGGGGAGAAATCCAGGACCTGACCCAGTCGCAGGTGTCACAGAACCGGTTGACCTTCACTCACACCAAAGGCGGAAAGCGCCGAACCGTGCCCATCAACCAAGAGCTGATCGACATCATCCCCAAGCGCAGGGGGAAACTGTTCAGTGAGTGCTACCACCACTTTGAATCCGCCATCAACAAGGCTGGGATCCAGTTACCGGCGGGGCAGAGTACCCATGTGCTGCGGCACACCTTTGCCAGCCATTTTATGATGAACGGTGGTAACATTCTGGTGTTGCAAAAGATACTCGGGCACTCAACTATCACCATGACAATGCGCTATGCCCACTTTGCCCCGGACCACCTTGAAGATGCTTTGCGGCTCAATCCGCTGACAGTGAACAAGCTGCGGTAGTGTCCACATTTGATCCACACAGCTCGCAGAACACCGCATTTTGTCACTCTATATCGCATTCATAACTCATTGTTTTAAAATAACTATTTGATTTTAAAGGCTTGCCAATAGCATTTAAAATCCCTCGACGTTCGCGTCGTGCCGGTTCGATTCCGGCCTCGGGCACCATATTACAGTCTTAAAAAATATCAAAACCCGCATAGCCAAAGGCTTTGCGGGTTTTTTGTTGTCTCTCGTCGACTAATCAGGCCTTGTGATATTCCTCCGAGATTAGGGGAAGCATGTTCCGGCAGGGGGAAAAAAGCCCCTCATATGCTTGCTATGCCTGGCTGTGAGGTGGTGGATTATCCTCCCTGCACTTGTCATCTACTCCCAATTGAAACGGGAGATCCCTCCATTTCGCTATCCGACTCCATGGGGTCACAAGTAAGGGGCGCTGGTCAGCAGCAGAGGCTGCCTGATGAAATAGGCCCTCCCTATCGGGGGAAGTACAGGCGCCTCAGGTTCTGCCCCGGTAGAAAGGAGAGGGGCTGGTACCAGTTGTCTATCCAGAGGTTTCCTTGAAAGAGGCAAGGGCCAAGAGAGAGGAAGCCGCAGGCTGCGGGCCGATGCTATCGGCCCAAGTCTTGCCCGAAAGCAGAGCAAGGTGGTCCGCGGCTCACCAGTGAGAACAGCTTTGCGGCTATTGGCAGAGTGGCACCAGAGTCGGCTAGCCATGCACCAGCGCGGCGGCGGCCACCTTGTGACGGGCAATAAGCTGCTCGATATCCAGCCCCTCGATGGCGCCATCCACCACCCGCCACTTGCCGCCCACCATCACCCGATCGGCCCGCTCGGCGCCGCACAAGATCAGGGCCGCGATGGGATCGTGACTGCCGCTAAAGCGCAGATCGTCAAGCTTGAACAGCGCCAGATCTGCCTGCTTGCCGGGCAGCAGCTCACCGAGATCGCCGCGCCCGAGCAGCCTTGCCGAGCCAACGGTCGCCCACTCCAGCACCTTGCGCGGGGTGATGCGCTCGGCGCCGTAGCGCAGCCGCTGCAGATAGAGCGCCTGACGGGCCTCCTGCATCAGGTTCGAGGCATCATTGGAGGCCGAACCATCCACCCCGAGCCCCACCGGCGCACCGGCCGCCTCCAGATCCAGAGTCGGGCAGATGCCGGAGGCGAGCCGCATATTGGAGACCGGACAGTGGCACACCCCGGTGCCCGCCGCCCCCAGCCGCGCAATCTCGTCCGGATTGAAATGAATGCCGTGCGCCAGCCAGGTGCGATCGCCAAGCCAGCCCACCTTCTCCAGATAATCGACGGTGCGCAGGCCAAAGCGCGCAAGGCAGAACGCCTCCTCATCCAGCGTCTCCGCCAGATGGGTGTGCAGCCGCACATCGAGCTCGGCCGCGAGTCTGGCGCTCTCCACCATGATCTCTTCGGTCACCGAGAAGGGGGAGCAAGGGGCCAGCGCAATCTGGATCTGCGCCCCGGCGCCGCGCTCGTGATACTGGCGCACCAGCCGCAAGCTGTCATCGAGGATCTGCTGCTGCCCCTGCACCGTGTGGCGCGGCGGCAAGCCCCCCTCATCTTCGCCAAGGCTCATGGAGCCGCGGGTCAGCATGGCGCGCATCCCCAGCTCACGCACCGCCGCCACCTGAATATCGATGGACTCCTCCATTCCGCGCGGGAAGAGGTAGTGGTGATCCGCAGCCGTGGTGCAGCCCGAGAGCAGCAGCTCCGCCATCGCCACCTTGCTCGCCAGCGCCAGCGCATCCGGCGTCAATCTGGCCCAGACCGGATAGAGGGTCTTGAGCCAGGGGAAGAGCGGCTGATTGACCACCGGCCCCCAGGCGCGAGTCAGGGTCTGGTAGAAGTGATGGTGGGTATTGATAAGGCCCGGCAGCACCACATGGTCGCGGGCATCGAACAGCTGATCACACGGCTTGGCAGGCTGCTGGCCTGCCGCCAGCACCTCGCTTATCAGGCCGTTTTCAATCACCAGCCCGCCGAGGCCATCGACCGCTTCGGGGGTAAAGGTGGCAAGGGGGTTTTTAATCCAGATACGGGTAGCGGACATGGCCGACTCCTCCATCAGTGACACATAGGGGTGAGCCAGCTCAGTTATACCCTGTCTGCTGATCCAGAGGCGGCGGTCAGCGACCGCGGCCAACCCAGTCTAGGCATACGGCGCAAAAAGTCTGTGATCGCCGTTTTAAATCAAGGTGATAGCAACGGATTGCCCAAGGCGACCAACCGCACAAGGTTTACCCCACAATTAATCAATCAGTAATTAACAAAAGCTTGTGCCAGCGCAAAAAAACCTCTGGTTTCTGATAGTTGCGTGATGGCCGCCATAGTTAAGCGCTCAATGAATCCGTAAGATATTTGGCGGCGCCTGTTGGCCCCTTTTCCCAAACCAAGGTCAACGGCGCAATGTGGCAGCGACAGTCAGGGGCGGTAGCGTCTTTAACGGAGACCAGCCGGTCTCCCGCCCCTGCGCCAAGGTAACCGTCCCCTCTCCCCTTGCGGGAGAGGGCCAGGGTGAGGGGTCACCAACCCCGTTGGCATGACTTCGCCAGCAGGGTCGGTAGGGTCGATTAGCGAAGCGTAATCGTCCGCGCTAACTCTCTCCTTGCGGGAGAAGCGTAGGATGCACCAAGCGCAGCGCATTGCACCGCGGTAACCGTCCCCTCTCCCCCTGCGGGAGAGGGTTAGGGTGAGGGGTCACCAACCCCGTTGGCATGGCTTCGCCAGCAGGGTCGGTAGGGTCGATTAGCGTAGCGTAATCGTCCGTGCTAACCGCTCCCCTTGCAGGTGAAGCCCATGACGCAATCCGCCAAGCCTGACGCTGCAAGCAACCCCGCGTCGAATTGAGGTGCAATTCACTTCGTTCATTGCACCCTACGGTATGGGACAAACGGGCTCACCCCGGCGAACAACAGGGGGCAACAGCCAACCCGCAACACCGAGGCCGGTAAACAGACGTAGGGTGCAACAAGCGCAGCGCATTGCACCGCGCTAACAGCCCCCAGCCTATTCGGGGCAAAGATCGGGCGGGTTGTTGTCTCGCTGCCAGCCCATCGCCCACCCCATGGCGAGATCAGATTGTCGCACCTATGCAACAGACTTCATCAAGATGGTTGCATAGGTGAAAAAATCATGGTCAATACAACGACAAGCAGCAGATGTCCCTATCGGGGAACGGTTTTATATTGAAGGCCCGATAGTGAGTATTTCACAGTAATAACACCTTATTTCTCGAACGCCCGATTACGCTTCGCAAAACGAATATACAGCCCTCGTCTAAAACTATCGACTTTTTATAAACTAATTAAGCAGGAATCAACATGTATTTACATGAACTAAATGTTCAAGGATTTCGTTGTTTCAATGAAAACTTTAAAATCCAACTAACAAATGGGCTAAATGTAATAGTAGGTGAGAATGGTGCAGGAAAAACAGCAATAATAAGCGCTATTAGACAACTCTTTCACGACTCTGAGTCTGGAAGATACAACATCAGCAGTGATGATTTTTTCAACTCCTTCGAGTCAAATGATAATCCATACCAATTCTTTTCCATTAAAGCAGAATTTGATGATTTAGATTTAATTGACAAAGTGGCATTACTCCCGTGGGTTGGTTCAAAAAAAACCGCTCACTTAAATTTACAAGTTGAAAATAAAGAAAGGTTTGGTCGTTTTAAAAGAGTGATTTGGGGCGGTAACTCACGTAGTTCTCAGTTTGACCCAGAACTTTTAGAGCTCATCCAATGTGTATATTTACCGCCTTTACGTGATGCAGAATTAAAGCTATCCAATGGCCGTCAATCACGTTTATCAAAATTACTTAAAGCAATAAACCATAAAGAACTCATGAGATGCAAAAAGAATGGAAAGTTACATCCACTTGAGGAGAAAATAAAAGATTTTAATACATCTCTTGCAACTGATGATGGCCTGAGCATAAAACACGCAAATGAATTGATAACAGAAAATCTCACAAAAGCAATAGGTTATCATTTTGGGCAAAACACAAGCATTCAGTTTGCTGAAACTGATTTCACTAGGATTGCGGAAAGTTTAACTTTATTGTTTTTCCCTAATTTATCAAAAGATGATAGAGAACTATTCAGAAACCTAAACCAGAACAGTTTAGGATATAATAACCTATTATATATTGCATCAATTCTTGCAGAGCTCACACTGAATGATGGGGATGATGACCAGCCTCTTTTAAAACTACTTCTCATTGAGGAGCCTGAGGCTCATTTACATCCTCAACTACAAATTAGGTTACTAAACTACCTAAAAAACGTCGCTGAAAATAACAAAAACGTTCAAGTTATTGTAACTACCCACTCTACTGTTTTGGCTTCATCTGTTGACATTGAATCTATCATCCACTTATCAAAATCTCATAATCCTGTTGCAACCCCATTAAAGAATTGTGGACTAAAGCCAAATAGCACTCAATTTATTAACCGTTGGTTAGATGTCACAAAATCCAATTTGTTATTTGCAAGTGGTGTTATTCTTGTTGAGGGTATTGCAGAACAAATGCTACTCCCTGCCATTGCCAGAATCGTGCTTAACGATCAAGAAAATGGAAAGAATAGCCTTGAGGACTTAGGAATTTCAACAATCAATCTTAACGGAATATATTTTCAACACTTCATGCAGCTATATTGCAATATCAAAACCTGCGACGATGAAGACACTGAACACTGTAGTATCCCGATTAGATGTGCGGGTATAACTGATTTAGATCCGCCCAAGAAAATAAAAGTTAAAAACACAAATACAGCAACCGAAGATGAATCACAAGAAATTGATGTTGACTTCATTCCATATGAAGGAAATTTAATGCATGGAACAAATCATGCAATAAAGCTGGTTGAATCAATTAACACCTCAACCTATGCTAGATTGTTCGTTAGTAAATATAAGACTCTAGAATATGACCTTGCAATGGAGGGGAATAATGCAGCACTAATGTCTGAAATAATAGCCTCTCTGTGGCCTAAACCTATAAGTGGTAAAAGTTCAATAATTGATGAATTCACAGCAATGTCGAGTGAGGATTGGACTAAAAAATCACAGGAAGAAGTCGCCATTGCAGCACATAAAATTCTTAATAGAATTGATGATGACAATATAGGAAAAGGCATGTTCGCCCAAATAATGACAGATAAAATTCAAGAAAACCCACAGAATTTCTCTGTCCCAAATTATATTAAAAATGCCATTCTATGGGCATCATCATTAAACACCATATAGGAATTTGATGTTCATGGAATTTACTGAAGAACAATTGAAATATATCAATTCCAGTATTAATAAACACACCTTTTTAGAGGCATGCCCCGGTAGTGGAAAGACTGAGGTGGTTTCTGCAAAAGTAGCAAAAGAAATTAGTTCTTGGGGTCAGTATCCCGGAGGAATTGCAATATTATCTTTTACTAATAGCGCTACCGATGAACTGACGAACAGAATCTCAACACATCTATTGCAAGCAAAGGTAATGTTCCCTCACACTCTCGGAACATTTGATAGCTTCATCTATAAAAATATTGTTTCCCCATTAGTAACAGAGTTGACAAAATATGTAGAGGAAGGAAATGATGCATCAATAAAAATAATTGATACATCTGTTACTTTGGGTTATAGAACAAAGTATAGTTATGCTCAGAGAGGAAATATATATGCCCATCACTTTTCTTTTGACATGAAAAGCGATGGAATTATATTTAACACTGGGGATCCGATAACAGATAAAGCTCTAAGCAAACTGACTCTAACCGACTGGCAAATTAAAGATTTTCAAGACACTAAATTAAGAATGTTTCAAGGGGGATTTGCTACCTATAAAGATATTGAATATCTAGCTATCATGGCTGTCAATGACAGCAAGTTCCAACAATATTTCGAGTTACTTGCAAAGCGCTACCCATTGATTATTATCGATGAATGCCAAGACCTATCAGAAGAGCAACTAACTATCCTTCAAGCTCTTGCAAACAATGGGGCCACATTGCATTTTGTGGGGGATCTTCATCAAGCCATCTATGGTTTCCGCGATGTTGAACCAATTAAAGTTACAGAGTTTGTTACTAACAATGATTTTTTACACTTAAAGCTAACTAGAAATTTTCGTAGTTGCCAAAATATAATTAACGTTTGTGCCAAAATCACCGGCCGCTCGGATATAATAGGAAATATATCTTGGCTCGAACCAAGATGCATAGTGATGCAATATGATGTCTGCCCTACAGAGCTTGTGAGCAGCTTTGATAAAATATTTTCTCAATTCGAGAACAACGTAATTTTATCAAGAGGACACTCTATCCTGCAAAAGTTCCAGACTAATATAGAAAAGTTAAAAAACATACAGAAACTAGCTCTGTCCATCAAATTATTTAATATTGATGACCCTGATGACCTGAATACATCCATACAACTTTTCTCCGAGTTTATTAGTCATCACCTTAAGGAAAGTTATAGACCTAATAGTTTTAATTGTCCTCAATCAATCTCTTCCAATCTTATGTGGCGAAAATTTTTATGTGCTTCATTGAACTATCTTGTAAATCATGATCTAAAAGCCATGGATAAATCATGGTCTGTATGGACTAAACTAGCAAAGCAATTTATTCACTCCCTATCAAAACAAAAATTTTGCTCTGAATTAATAGCCAAATCGATATCTAGCTTAGATGATGTAAAGTTAGTTTCTCCTTCCGGATTATCAGAAGAAGAAGTAACAACTACATTAGGCACAGCGTTCAAACCAATGATTTCATACCGAAAATCAACAATTCACGGAGCAAAAGGTGAAACACATGACGTCACAGTCGTCATATCATCGCCACAAGCAGGCAATGACTCTAACTGGCTAAATTGGATTAAATCTCCAGATACTGAATCAGCAAGATTTGCTTATGTCGCGTCATCTAGACCTAAACATTATTTAATCTGGGCAGTAAAAAAACTAAAGGATCCTGAAAAAAACAAACTAAAAAGCATAGGTTTCTTCATACATTAAAATGCCATCAAGCATCCCACCTGAAATTTTTTATAATACTGTAATTGTCCATATAAAAACCGCAGCCTTGAGCTGCGGTTTTTATTTCTATTCCCCAAACACTTTCTCTCTCAAGCCAAAACCCTATTTCCCCAACCCCTTGCACTGCTCTCCCCCTGCGGCGGGATAGGCGGTGAGCGTCTCGTAGAGGGCGGCGCGCAGGCTGCCGGATTGGCAGAAGTCGCAGCTGCCGCCAGCGTCAATATCGGTGATGCGGGCGCCTTGCGGCCCGTCCTGTACCAGATAGGTGCTGACAAAACGGTAGGTGCCGCTGGGGGCGTCGAGCGGGGTACCCGGCTCGCCAAAGGTGAAGCGCACCTTGACCTCGCTGCGATCCCGGCTGCCGGCGATGGCGCGCGACGAGAGGATCTCCGAGCCCAGCAGGTTATCCCAGGCGTTGGGCAGGAAGGGGTTGCCCTCGACAAAGGGGGGCTTCTCGTCGGGGGCCTCGCGGGTGGCGATTTCGCGCGCCTTTGAGGCGGCATTGAGCAGGCAGAGCAGCTCGGGGGAGACGATAGTGGGCAGCGCGCCGCCAAGATCGCTCTGATAGAGGCCACTCGGTTTGACTTGGCGCTCCCAGTCAAGAAACTGGGCCACCTTGGCCTTGGCGCGGGCACTGGCGGCCGGATCGAGTTTGCCGCTGGTGGTGGTGCCCGCATGGGCCGGGGCGATCAGGGCCGCCGCTGAGAGAGCCAGTGCCAGCACGGGCCAGCTGGATATCTTCATGGTGCCATCTTCCTTATGTTCGCTTGCATGGGCCGCGCCTTGAACCAAGCGCTGGGCCCTGAAAAAAAGAGCGCAGCCCAAGGGCTGCGCTCTGCGTCAGATCGTCAACCGGCGGCCCTTAGGCACGGCGCCAGCTGGTCTTGCCGGCGCTGTCTTCCAGCACGATACCCATCTCGGTGAGACGGTTACGGGCGGCATCCGCCGCGGCCCAGTTCTTGTCGGCACGGGCCTGATTGCGCTCGGCGATCAGGCGCTCGATCTCGGCAACCTCTTCGTCCGCCTCATCACCCTTGAGGAAAGCCTCGGGGTCTTGCTGCAGGATGCCGAGCACGGCGCCCAGCTCGCGCAGACGGGCGCCCAGCGCGGCGGCAACGGCCATGTCTTCACCCTTCTGGCGGTTGATCTCGCGCACTAGATCGAACAGGGCGGAGTAGGCTTCCGGGGTGTTGAAGTCGTCGTCCATCGCTTCCTTGAAGCGAGCCACCTGCTCGTCACCACCGGCAGCGGCGGCTGCCGGCAGATCGCGCAGGGCGGTGTACATCCGCTCCAGCGCGGCGCGGGCTTGCTTGAGGTTATCTTCCGAGTAGTTGAGCTGGCTGCGGTAGTGGCCAGACATCAGGAAGTAACGGACGGTTTCGGCGTCGTAGTGAGCCAGCACGTCGCGGATGGTGAAGAAGTTGCCAAGGGATTTGGACATCTTCTCTTTATCCACCATCACCATGCCGCTGTGCATCCAGGTGTTGACGTAATCGCCACCGTGGGCGCAGCAGGACTGGGCGATCTCGTTCTCGTGGTGCGGGAACTGCAGATCGGAGCCGCCGCCGTGGATGTCGAAGTGGTTGCCAAGGTGCTTGGAGTTCATGGCGGAGCACTCGATGTGCCAGCCAGGACGGCCCGGGCCCCAGGGGCTTTCCCAGGTCGGCTCGCCCGGCTTGGACATCTTCCACAGCACGAAGTCCAGCGGATTGCGCTTGGCATCCACCACGTCGACACGGGCACCGGCTTGCAGCTGCTCCAGATCCTGACCGGAGAGCTTGCCGTAGTCGGCGTAGGATTCGACGATAAACATCACATCGCCGTTATCCGCCACGTAGGCGTGCTCTTTTTCCAGCAGGGATTGCACCAGCTCGATGATCTCTTCGATGTGCTGGGTGGCGCGCGGTTCGATATCCGGGCGCACCATGCCAAGGGCGTCGAAGTCGGCGTGCATGTCGCCGATCAGCCGCTCGGTCAGCTCGTCGCAGGTCACTTGGGTCTCGGCGGCACGCTTGATGATCTTGTCATCCACGTCGGTGATGTTGCGCACGTAGGTGAGGTCGTAACCGGCGTAACGCAGGTAGCGAGCCACCACATCAAAGGCGACGAAGGTGCGGCCGTGGCCGATATGACAGTGATCGTAGATGGTGACACCACACACATACATGCCCACCTTGCCCGGGTGGATAGGTTTGAATTCTTCTTTTTGACGAGTGAGTGTGTTGTATATCTTCAGCATCTTCTAACCACTGCCTGTGAGTAAAATGGTTGGTCATGATACCCCGTTCAGGGGCAGAAAACGAGGCAGAAAACGTGGCCAATCCCGCCTGCCAGCACGGTTACGGCGCCAGAGAGACTATGCCGCCAGCCCCTGATGGGCTAGAATTGCCACCACTTTATGCCATACACCTGCGGGCACTTCGTCGTCCGCATCAAATGAAAGGACATATCATGGTCACTCTGCACACCAATCACGGCGACATCACCCTCACCCTGAACGCTGAAAAAGCCCCGGAAACCGTGGCCAACTTCCTGCAATACTGCCGTGACGGTCACTACGACAACACCATCTTCCACCGCGTCATCGACGGCTTCATGATCCAGGGCGGCGGCTATGCCCCGGGCTTTGAAGAGAAAGACACCCGCGCCCCCATCAAGAACGAAGCGGCCAATGGTCTGTCCAACAAGATCGGCACCATCGCCATGGCTCGCACCATGGAGCCGCACTCTGCCAGCGCCCAGTTCTTCATCAACGTGAACAACAACGACTTCCTCGACTTCAAATCCGCTACCACTCAGGGCTTCGGCTACTGCGTATTCGGTGAAGTGACCGCCGGTATGGACGTGGTCAACAAGATCAAGGGCGTCAAGACCGGCAACTACGGCCGTATCCACCAGGACGTTCCGACCGAAGACGTGGTGATCACCAAGGTGACCCTTGCTGACTGATCTCTGCCGACTCGGCACTGACAAAACTGCGGCCCCGGCCGCAGTTTTTCCATCTGCCTCCTCCACTGCCAGCCCAAACTGGCGCCGCCTCGACTATCTGGCCCACGGCAACCCGCGCCAGCGCTCGGCCCATGCCCTGCTCACCGCCGGTGTGTGGGATGAGCTGGCCGCGCAGTGCGCCGATATGGCACTGGTGAGCACGCTCGCCATCGGCCTGGATCGGCCGGGCAGCGATCTCGATATCCTCTGCCAGCATCCAGATCCCGCCGAGTTTGCCGCTACTTTTGCAGAGCAAGGCTGGCAGGCGAGCGACAAAGGCGACAATGTCTGGCTGCTGGAGCGCACCTTTTCCTGCCTCGAGCAGAAGAGTATCGATAGCGATTGCTACAAGAGCGATGCCTGCTGGCTACTGGAGCTCTATGTCACCCCAGCTCCCATCGAGATGCAGAACGGCTGGCGCCACCTCACCTTGATGGCGGCCCTGCTAGAGCGTTTTGGTGATGCCTTCTACCGTGACGTGCTACGTCTGCGCCTTGAAGAGGGACTAAAAGGGGAGGCGGCCATGTGCCGGTTGCTGGGGCTGGAGGGCGATCCTTATGAAGCGCTGCTGACGCTGGAGGGATGCAATCTGGCCGAGCTGTCATGGCAGCCGCCATCCCGTGACGATATCCATACCTCAACTAGCGCGATGGCGCCCGCAGCACACGATCCGTCCCCTGTTGTGTCTACTATCTCTGCCACCCCTGTTTGCCCTGTTTCGACCGAGAGCCCGATCCCCACATCATGAGCACCCTCTTTATCAGTGACATTCACCTCTCTGCCCAGCGGCCCGATATGACCGCGGCACTGGTGCGCTTTCTCGAGCACGACGCCCCCGGCGCCGATGCCCTCTATGTGCTGGGGGATCTCTTCGAATTCTGGATTGGCGATGATGACCCCAATCCGCTCCATCAACAGATGGCCGATGCCTTTTTGGCCCTGAGCCAGCAGAACGTGCCCATCTACTTTATCCACGGCAACCGCGACTTTCTGCTGGGCCAGCAGTTTGCCAAGTGCGCGGGGATGACCCTGCTGGGTGACCCTTGCGTGATCGACCTCTATGGGGAGCGGGTAGTGCTGAGCCACGGCGATCTGCTCTGCACCCTGGATGAGGGGTATCAGAAGTTTCGTCGCATCACCCAGCTCAAGTGGCTGCGCTGGCTCTTTTTGCGGCTGCCGCTCGCTCGCCGTCAGGCCATCGCCTGCAAGATGCGCGGCCAAAGCCAGATGGAAAATGCCCACAAGAGCCAGATCATCATGGATGTAACGCCCGCGGCGGTGGACGAGATGCTGCGCCAGCAAGACTGCCGGATGATGATCCACGGCCACACCCACAGACCCGCCATCCACGACTTCATCCTCGATGGCCAGCCCGCGCGGCGCATCGTGCTGGGGGACTGGTTCGAGCAAGGCTCGGTGCTGGTCTGTCGCCCCGGCGAGCAGCAGCTGGAGATGCGGGCGCTGGCAACGATCGACCCCGCCGCTCATCCATCCGTCTGACATCCCCCCTGTGCGGGTTGCAGGTAAAACCTGCGGCCCGGCGCCCCCCTGTAAACCCGGTGAACCGACGTAGAACGGCGAGTTCGGGTATGCCTATGGGCTGTTCGGCCCATCTGTACCGGTTCTGCTGCGCCAGCAAGGGCAGCAATCGACCAAAAAGCATGCAAGGTGCTGAAAATAAAGATAATTAACCATTCAATCAGCGTTGAAATAAACGAAACCGCTCATTAGACTACCGACTCCTCCCACCCGTCGTAACACAAGGAACGTATCAAACAATGAAAAAGACGGTTCTCACCCCCTTACTGGCGCTGTTGATCACAGGCTGTGGCGGCGGTGATGGCGAACAGGAAGAGACCCCTATCCGCCCCCCTATCACCCCCAATTATTTCGAGGCATCCAGCCAGAGCAGCGCGGGCGGACAGTTGAACCCCACCAGCCTGCGGTTGGCGGCGGGTGAACAGGGGCGCTTCTCGGTACAGGCTGACAGCGGTTACCTCCTGACCGAGATAAGCGGCTGTGATGGCACCCTGGACGGCCTCACCTATACCACTGGCCCCATGCGCAGCGATTGCCAGATCTCGGCCAGCTTCACGCAGGAGAGTGCAGCCGTCTATTTCAACGTCACCACCCAAGCTTCTCTGGGAGGCGCGGTCAGTCCCGACTACCTGCGCCTGAATGCGGGTGAACAGGGGCGTTTCACCGTGCAGCCCGAGAGTGGCTTCGTGTTGGCAAACATCACAGGGTGTGAAGGCACCCTGACGGGCAACACCTACACCACAGCACCCATGCGCGCCGATTGTCAGATCTCGGCCCGCTTTATCAGCGATGCCGCCAATGCGATTGCCCGGGAAGATCATACCCTTGCCAGCGAGCAATCCCTGAACGCCCATGCCCGTGCGACGATTGCCGACAGTGAGGCGCACCGCACCGAACTGGTTCGCAGCCTCTATCAGGGAATGGCACAGATCAGCTGGAACCCGAGCCACGACTCCATCACCTTTTCCAGCTTCCAGCCTGAGAGCACGGTGACCCTGCTCCCCTCCAACATCAATGGCAAAGGGGAGAGCGAGATCCGGGGGCTGGTGATGGTCTCCGAGCAAGCCGATTACCGTCAGGCTGCCATGGGGGCTAACCTGTTTTCCGTTGACCGCACCCCACAGAGCGAGGCGCTGCTCAAGGGGCTGATTGGCTGGCTGACCCGGGGCAAGGATAGCGATGGCCTGCGCATCCTCACCACCCAGATGCCTAGTCGCGCCGATAGCGTCTATTTTCCCCATAACGAAGGCATGCGGGACTGGCTCAAGGCGATCTATCCCGACAAGCACAGCATCAACCCGGCCAATACCTGCGATTATCAGGCGCTGAGCGACTGTATCGACACCATGGCGCCGGAGCTTATCGTGATCAGCGATATCGACCGCCAGGGGCTGGGGTATCAGGGGATCGCACAGGGGATTGCCAAGGCCAAAGCGGCCGGGATCCCGCTGCTGCTCTCCAACTATCGGCGCGATGCCAGCCCGCTGCTAAGCCCCCTCTATCTCGATATGGGGCTGGTCACCTGGGGCAACTACTGGTCAAAACTCAGAGCAAGTGATCTGGCAGTGACCTCCATCATGGCACCCGACCCCCAGCTGATGGCGGTCGATACCCTGCTTGGCAACCTTCAGGATCGCAACTTCACGACCCAGTGGCTCGATAGCTGCGGCGGCAACTTTATCAATTGCGGTGGCTCGGAGAGCTTCAACCAGCAGTTCAAGCAGGGGGCCGACTGGCTAAGAAATGGGGCCATCACCCTCGACAAGGCCGGGATCAGCCCCTTTGCTCGTGAGGGCGCGACACTGCTGCCCGCCACCCTGCTGCTGGCCGACAAATACCGTGCCGCCATCGACTACCCCATCGCCTGGGATGAGCATCAATCCTGGCAGCAGGCGATGTTTGCCGACTGGCTGGTGAGCTATGCCCGCACTCGTACCCCGGCCCAACCCGATCTGGGGGAGTACGTCACCGATCGCAGCAAGGTAGTGAAGGGACAAGCGGCTCACTATGCCTATCCCGCAACGCTCACCGACAGTCGGCGCATTGCGGTTCCCTACAGCGGGCAGTGGACCACCACCGGCTGGTATGCCCTGCCGGGACAAACCATCACCCTGAGACGCACCGATAACGCCGATGTGTCCGCTACCGTCCGACTCAACTACCACAGGCCCAACACCAATCGCGCCTATGAGCAGAAGATCTATCGAGCCCCGCTGGAGCTGACCACCGGACGACTGATCTTGGCCAAGGGGGGCCGCGTCACCTTCACCTCGCCCTATGGCGGCCCTATCTACCTCTATCTGGAAGGGGCGGCTGCATCGCTGGCCGTCCAGGTGAGCGCCACGGGCGTCACCCGTCATCCGGCCATCATGGATTTCAGTGATGAGCAGCAGATCCGCGAGTTCAACGAGCGGCTGGAACAAACCGAGCTGCCCCATATCGATCTGCGGGCCGATGGCGCAGAACAGCATCTGCGCCGGGATCGCTTCACCAAGGCGGTGGGGGGCGTCATCCCCGACACCAATGCCCTGCTCGACAGCATCGCCCGGGATCACATCAATGGTGTCTACACCCTGGCGGGCCTGAAAATTCAGGGCAAGGGGCTCGATGAGTCGCTGCCTGCGGATGTTAAAAACGCCTGCGTGGCACTGTTGGGGGAGGGGTGTCTCGATGAATCGCTCCATACCCGCACCATCATCCAGCATGCCAACTATGACCAGAATGCCCATTGCGGCAGCGGTTGCAGCGGCAACCCGTGGGACTCTTCCGGCAGCATCAGCCCGACCGGCTGGCTCGACAATCACGAACTGGGCCACAACCTGCAGACCAACCGGTTGAACGTGCAGTACGCTGCGGCAGGCGATGCCGACAACTGGAGTGGCTACGGCAGCCGGGCGGGGGAAAACTCCAACAACATCTTCCCTTATGTGGTGAAGTGGCGCGCCCATTATCTGAGAGATGGCAACACGGCGCCCATCAAGGATGGACACATGAATCACAAGGATCTCTTCTATGTGTTCATGTCTGATGCGGCGCAGGTAAGGGACAGGAGTGGCAACCGCCTCGTGCTCGGGGCCAACTGCAAGGTGCTCGATACCGGCGAGAGTCGCTACGAAGCCCCCTGGAAGAGCAATGCCTACGCCGTCCACAACGGCTATCGCATGGCGTTTTATATCCAGATGGCATTACGCGCCCACCGTATGCTCCTGACTGATGGCACCCGGCTGAACGATGGCTTCACTATCTTCACCCTGCTCTATCAGCATTCACGGATCTTCGGCGCGGCAGCCGACAGTGAAGCGCAGTGGAATGCCAACAAGGATAGGCTCGGCTTTAGCCTGTTCCCCTACTCGGGGCATGCGGTCTATGGCGGCAAACGGGTGCGCGACATACCGGGCAATGACTTTATGCTGGTTGCACTCAGTCGGCTCACCGGTTGGGACTGGCGCAATCATTTCGATCTGCTCGGCCTGCGTTACTCAAGCCTCGCGGTCGCTCAGGTGCAGGCCAACCAGCGTTATGGCAGCCTGCCGATGGGGATGTATGTGCTGGAGGATGACCTGCCCCCTGCCAACATGAGCGAAGGCGTCACATTCCTGCCGCTCTCTGAAAGCGACGGATCCACCCTCTGGCCCCGCAACAGCGGCTCGCCAAGCGCCTGCCCAACACCCTGAATCCGGTCATCACGATAACTACGACAAGCGCCCGGCTGGGCGCTTGTTGTTTATCCGGCCTTTGGCCCCATGGTGGATGCCGAGAAGGTTGGGGAGTCTGCGTGGAGAAGAACGAGCCGAAAATGTGTAAGCCTGTGTAAGGACTAAACACATCTCTGGCCCATCCACGCAGCAATGTTACAGCACCGTCATCTGACCGGCATAGAGGATGAAGTAGCGCAGCAGCAAGATCCCCACCAGGCTCAGGCTGCAGACCAGCACCAGGTGGGAGCGCTGGTGCTGGCGAGCTGGCGAGCTGAACAGCCCCAACAGTTGGGGAAGCAGGATGCCGATGCCAATCACGCCAAACCAGAAGACCTGCGACCAGAAGCCGCCGCCTATGGCCGCCCACATCGCTGCCTCCCGCTGGCCGCCACCGAAGTAGAGGCCGGTGAAGAAGCAGACCAGCAAGAAGATCTCGATAGCCACCATGGGACGCTCGAAGCGGTGCACAAAGCTCACCCCCTTGCTATGGCTGCTCTCCTTGAACAGAGTCACCGCCAGCAAGATGGTGGAGGCGACCCCTGAGCTGATACCGGATACCAGAAACAGCGCCGGCAGGATCGGGTTATTGAGCATGGGGTAGGTCTTGAGCGCCGAGAGCAGGAAGCCGGTATAGGCCCCCAGCAGTACGGCCAGCAACAACAACAGGGGAGTAAGCTGTCGCTCGATCTGTGCCATCTTGCCTATCAGGGTATCGATGAAGGCGAACCTGTCCGCCAGCAGGTGCCGCCGCAACCCCTCGATCTCGGCTCTGAAGACCACCGCCAGCCAGGCAAACAACACCGTCATATAGACCTGAAACAGCATGACCCCCATCGACATCACGGAATCGAACTGATAGTGGAACATCAGCTTCCAGAAGGTCCAGGGACGAGCCAGGTGGAAGATGAGGATCAGCAGCCCCAGTATCACGCTGAGCGGGGCCAGAATGGCGGTCGCCCTGATGATGCCGCTCTCGCTGCCGGCCCCGCGCTGGCGCAACAGCACCGAGAGGGTGACTGAACCGGCGGAGATCCCCAGCAGAAAGAGGTAGATGGCGATGGGACCATCCCAGACCAGTGAGTCGAAGTGAAATGCGTTATGCCACATGGTACATACCTCCCGTTTCGCTACTCACCATCTGCAGAGGGATACCGTCATGATGCGGGTTATGAGGACTCATGATTTTACCTCCCCTTTCGGTACCCGATACATCTTGGGCGAGGTGCCGAGGAACTGTTTGTAGCGATAGGTGGTTTCATGCACCAGCCGTCTGGCGATCGGGCTGTGAGGATCATCCAGATTGCCGAACACCAGCGCCTTGGTAGGGCAGGCTTCGACACAGGCGGGTTGCTTGCCGTTGGCCAGATTGGTTTTGCGGCAAAAGTCGCACTTGTCGGCAATGCGGGTGACCGGGTTGATAAAGCGTACCTGATAAGGGCAGGCCGCCAGACAGTAGCGGCAGCCGACACAGAGATCGGGGTTGATGTCGACGATGCCATCCTCGGCCCGGATATGGGATGCACCCGTCGGGCAGACATGCACACAGGGGGCGTTATCACAGTGCTGGCAGGACTTGCGGAAAAACCGGTACTCCTGATCCGGATATTCACCCACAGGGCCGGAGCGCAGGATCTGCAGGCGGGCTACCCCTTGTGGCACCTGATTGACTTCCCGGCAGGCATCCATGCAGGCGGTACAACCGATGCAGACGGTCTCATCGTGGATCATGCCGTAGCGTACCCCCCCGATGGTCATGCTGTTGGCCAGGGCGCGGGGCGACCCCGTCATCAGGATCAAGGCGCTGGCACTCATCCCCACCATAAACTCGCGACGGGTCGTGCTCATGCGCCCTCCTTGGCCGCGGCTTGCTGCCTGGCCTCATGCTGCTTGCTGTGGCAGTCGACGCACAGCTTGATGCGGGCCTTCTCGGGGATGCCGACCATGGGCTCTTTGGCCGGGTGCAACTGATGGCAGCTGGTGCAGGTCACGCGAGTCGCATGCACGTCGTGGGCCCACAGCGCCTTGCGCAGATCGTCGGGCTCATGGCAGCTCATGCAGACGCCGTTTTGCTGGCTGAGCGGGAAGGCATCGTCGCCAAAGCGCATCACGTCGACAATGCCACCACGCTGTTTGCGGTGCTGGGCTGACGGGTTGCCGTGACAGTTGGTACAGGTCACCGCTTCATTGGTATTGGGGTTGGTGACGCTGGCATGCTTGCCATGCATCCCCTCGTTTCCGTCGTGGCACTTGTCACACTTGGCGAAACGGGCGGCCGCTTTTTTCTCGGCTGCGGCTTTCTTCGCGGCTTTGGCCTGGCGTGCGGCCAGTGCATCGGCGGCACTGCTATCGGCCACAGTGCTGACGGCAGCAGACGCTGGTTCGACGGCGGTCGCTGCGAGGGCAAACTCGCTTGCACCCAGACAGATCGTGGCAAGCAAGGCCCACTGCATTATTTTTTTCATACTGGACTCCGGATCAAAGAGGTTCAGCGGCGTTATCCACCCCCTGACAAGAAAAAGAGCGACAAATACCTCCCAAAATGCCAGAAACGGGCAAGAGTCCCCCACCCACGACAGAGTGGGGGCTTGATCAATGGATAAACCTGACCGCTTTGGTTATTGCTGGCTGGCGTAGTACTCGGCCAACGCCTGGAGATCGGCATCACTCATGGCAATGATGGCGTTATTCATCTTCTCGTCATTGCTGCGCTTGCCGGCCTTGAACTCTTGCAGGGCCATCAGTATGTAACCTTTTGGCTGACCGGAGAGGATGGAGGCTTCATCGTCGGCAACGGAGCCACCTTCGGAGTGACACTTCTTGCAACCTGACTCCTCATGCAGTTTTTGTCCTGCTTTGGCCAGTGCGGCATCGAACGGCTGCTTCATCGGCTGGTAGGGCAGTTCGGCATAGTAAGCTGCCAATTCGTCGATCTGATCGTCGCTAAGACCCTTAACAATGTCGGTCATGTTTCCCTGTTTGCTGGTGTCACCGGTGACATGATTAACGGTCTTAGCAGGGCGGCCATCTAGGTAGCTTCGCATCTGCTCCGCAAGATTAGATTCTGCTATTCCGGCGATTGTCGGAATATCTGTATGTGAGCTGATCCCCTGATTACCGTGACATGCGTTACATGTTTTGGCCATCTCGTCGACCCCGGCAAAGGCTGGCCCAATTGAACCAATCAACAGAGATAACCCCACCACTTCCCATTTCATGCTTCGCTTCATTTTGCACTCCCTTTGACATAAAAATCGAAAAAGACAGCTTATACCGTTTTTTTATTCGAAAAAGTGGGCTCAGTCCCGCTTTTGAGACTTCTGTCAACGTCGAGAGCCACATAAACCTTATAATTTGGGTGGAAATGGTTTTTGACCAAGGTGGGGCTCAAAAGGCTTCAATGTTGCATGTTTTTGGGACTTTTCTGAGACAGCTCATACATGAAATAAAAAATCCGATAAAAAAGGATAAACAAGATGAAATACTGGAAAGCGCTGGTGGCAGCTGCAATGGTGCTCACCCTCTCGGCCTGTGGTGGCGGGGGGGATGGCAGTGATAAGAGTGAGCCACCCACCCCTCCTCCAGGAACCCCTGGATCTCTGATTATCTCGGCGTCGACACCGGTTCTCACCCCGGATGGTCAGCTCTCGGTACAGTTCAACGTGACGGACAAACAGGGCTCGGGTTACGACCTGGGCGCTACGATCCCCTCATTCACCCTCAACAAGATGATCCCCGGCCGCGATGCCACACGTGAAGACCCGGCCATCTGGAAGAGTTTTATCTACCGTTCCGGCAAAGCCACCAGTGAAAACAGCGGCAAGCTGGAGTCACTGGGCAATGGGCAATATCGCTACACCTTTGCTATTAACCCCACCACAGTGCCGGATCCCTATCCTGCTGATTCACAGAGCAACAATGGCGTGATTAGTTGGGATGAAACGGCGACTCATCGTGTGGGTATCTTTTTTGGTGGCAGTAACAATGTCCCCGTCACCAACTATGTGCTGGACTGGGTGCCGGCTGGGACGCGCGCCGCTTTGACCCGGGATATCGTGGATCAGAGCAGTTGTAACAGTTGTCACATGAAGCAAGCGATCAAACACGCGGATCGCGCTGACCCCAAACTCTGTGTCACCTGTCACAACGAGAGCAATCCGGCCATTGCTACCCGCCGCTCTCTGACGACCATAGTGCACAAGTACCATGGCAATCTGGATAGTACGGATACCAAGACGGTCAGCCACTTCCCGCAAGACTCGCGCAACTGCGATACCTGTCACAAGGACGCCACGCCAGCCACCCTCAATGCCGGTAACTGGCAACATGCCCAGGAAAAAGCGTGTGGTGCCTGTCATGCCGATTCAACCAGCTCCACAGGTTTTGATGCTCACATCACTGGCAAGATAAACAGTGGCGCAGTCTGCACCCAGTGCCATGGCGCTGATCCGGCCAGCAGCAAGTCCCCCTACATGGTCCACCTGGGTTACATGGCCAACGAGGCGATTGGACGCGACAAGCTGCAGTTCACGTTCGATGACGTTCGCTATGCCGCTCCCAATATCGAGATCGAACTGACCGTCACCGTCGACGGTACGCCGGCCGAGAGCGTTAATGACGTGCTGAAATATGTCAAAGATGGCAATCCGGCCATTCTGGTCAATTGGGATCAGGGCCAGGGATTCGAGCTGGCCACCACCAATCCGCAGACCTTCGTCTCTGGCAACAAGATCGAGTTCAGCAAGTGTGTCAGCCAGGGCACAGGCCGCTTCCTGTGCAGCAAAGAGACGGGCAACGAGGTCAACGGCACCCTGGCTGCGACCATCGCTGACTTGAGAGTCTGTGTGGCGCGTAAAGCCGATCGCAACGGGGCGTTTGCCGCAGGGGATCTGCTGCCTTGCAGCAGTACTGCCAGCGCACTCTCCCTGATCGCCATCAATCCGGTCAGCGCCTACTTCCGTGCCGAAGGGGGCATCGACAGCAGCTATCTGCTCAAGGCCGGTGCGGATCTCGCTTCCTGCAACAGTTGTCACAAGGATCTGGCAGTCCACATGAGCAATCATGCGGCCAAGGATATGAGCCAGTGCACCAGTTGCCACAACGCGACCCGTACCTCGTTCTATGCGGGGGTGCCGGGGGACCTGAAATATCACGTCCACTCCTTCCACGCGCTGGGCGCCAAACATGGGGGAAGTGCTACCTTCCCGGGCGATATCAGCAACTGCGAGTCCTGTCATACCCAGGGGCAATACAACCTGCCCAACCAGCAGAACGCGCGCCCCTCTCTGGTCGCCACCACGGCTGACAACAAACAGCCCAAATACTTCAGCCCGGTGCTGGTGGTCTGCTCCAGCTGCCACCTCAAATCACCGCTGGGGTTGGTCAAGCCGGATAGCCCGGTGGCAGGGGATGAGTGGGCTACCCACATGAAGAATAACGGCGCCGTCTTTGGTGCAGAGACGATCGAAGCCGCAACCGGTGTTGAACAGTGTGCCTCTTGCCATGCCGTCGGGCAGGAGCAGGGTGTCGACAAGGTTCACAAGGTCTACGACTTCCGTTGATGAAATCCTGCGGTCAGGGGGTAACCCCTGGCCCTTCGCCGTTGAAGGAAACAAGATGAAAAAGACCATCACGCAGTGGTTATTGGCTGGCATGCTGGCCCTGAGCTGCCTGTCAGCCTGGGCCAAGAGCGATGCCGCGCAACCCGCTGGCGATGCAGATCCGCGACTCCAGATTGAATCGGCTCTGGACAAGAAATTTGACCAGGGAAAATACTCCCCGAAGGGAGCTGATACCTGCCTCAAGTGCCACGATTCAGATTCACGCAAACCCGCGACCGGCATATTCCACAGTGTGCACGGCAATCTGGGCAACCAGAATGGCCCCATGGCCGACCGGCAGTGTGAAGCTTGTCATGGTCCGGCAGGCAACCACACGCGCAATCCTCGCAAAGGAGAGAAACGGGAGCCGATGATCACCTTTGGTCCCGATTCACCTGTGCCGGTCGAGAAGCAGAACAGTGTCTGTCTCTCCTGTCATACCGATACCAACCGGATGGGCTGGCATGCCAGTGTTCATGCGGTCGAGGATCTCTCCTGTACCAGCTGCCACACATTGCACCAGGCCAAGGATCCGGTGATGGACAGCAAGAAACAGGTCGAGACCTGCACCAGCTGCCATGCCGCAGAGAAATCGGATCTGCACAAGCGCACCAGTCATCCCATCCTGAATGGCGAAATGCCCTGCTCCAGCTGCCACAACCCGCATCAGTCACAAAATGAGGCCAGCCTGAAACAGCCAACCGTCAACGAGAGCTGTTACGAGTGCCATGCCGAGAAGCGGGGCCCCTTCCTGTGGGAGCACGAACCGGTGACCGAGGATTGCTCTCTATGCCACAGCCCCCACGGTTCCATCAATCAGGCGCTGCTCAACAAGCGCGTGCCCCAGTTGTGTCAGGAGTGTCACAGCGCCCCCCATGCCAACGTGTCCATCCCCGAGGGGGATCTCAAGGTGCGCGGCGGCAGTTGCCTGAACTGTCATAACCAGATCCACGGGACCAACCATCCGAATGGGCAGTCCCTGCGACGTTGAGGAGAGAAGTCATGAAACATTCAACACTTTGGCTCTCCTTGCTGACCATCTTCTCGGCCCATGCCACCGAGGAGCCGCTGGCTGTCGAGGATTACTCTCTGCAATCGGCCAGGGAGGCCAAAACCGCGCGCTGGCGCTGCGCATCCTGTGAAAGCGAGAGTGGCTGGTTTGGTGAGGTGGGGCTGGGGACAGGCTACATCAACGATGATGGCGCGACCCGTTTTCGCAACTGGGTGCCCGCCGCCAACGATACCGGCATGCTGGGGATCTTCAACGCTGACCTGCAGTATCGGGGGGAGGGATCCCGTTATGGGGCACTCGAGGCCAGGGATCTCGGAATGCGCCGTTTCAGCATGGCACTGGAGCAAGGGTACTATGATGGCGCGCGCGCCAAAATTGGCTACTCCGAAACCCCCTTCTACTGGAACAGCCATGGCAAGAGCGTCTATCGCCCTGACGATACACCGATGACGGCTGGCGCTCTGGCCGAATTTGACAAGGAGGTGGTCCGCAAGAAGTTGACCATGGGGCTTGCCTATACCCCCAAGAGCCCATGGCGCCCTTATGCCGATTTCTCTTATGAGAAAAAAGAGGCAACGCTGACCACTTATCAGTCCAGCATCCCGGGGATAGGCAGCATGCCGGGCTTTGTACCCAAGCTGGTCGATGGCAGCAGTACCACCCTGGTCAAGAGTGGCATCAGCTACCTGGGTGAAGGCTGGCTGGTTGATCTGGCCTACAACGGCTCACTCTATCGCAACGAGGAGACCGCATTCTATTTCGGTTCGGCCAGCGACCCCTATGCCAATGAGCGGGCTTACGAACCCGACAACAGCTTCCATCAGGTCAGTTTGTCCGGCCAGTACAACTGGAACCGGCAGAGTCTGAGCGGTCGCATTCTCAGCAGTCGAGCAACGTCGGATGGCAATCTAGCCGCCTTCCGGCAGGTGCCGATCACCCAGAGCGATTTCCACGGCGAGATCGATACCATCCAGACCAATGCCAAATGGGTGGGGCGTTTTGGCCGGGATTTGACTCTGCGTGCCGGGGGCGAATACCGGGATCGGCAGGACAACTCGGACAAGCAGGTTGTTATTGGCAAACAACGGCAGCCGGGGGATCGTTCTCACAGTAAAGCCAATCTGGAAGCGGATTACCGCCTTAGTCGATCGGTCAAGGTAACCGGGGGTTACCAGTATCGTGCCGATGAACGGGAGTACGCGGATCGTCGCAAGACGGATGAGCAGACATTGTTCCTCAAGAGTCGCTATCGCCCGGTGGGTGATCTGCAACTGGGGGGGAAACTCTCCTGGAGCACCCGGGATGGCTCTGAGTGGAAGAATAACAATACCAATGTCAGCCCGACCTTGCGTCAGTTCTATCTGGCCAATCGTGACAGGTTCGAGCTGCGTGGCGATCTGCAGTATGCCTTCAGCGAGCAGTTAAGCTCCTCGCTGGAAGGGTGGTGGGCACGGGCAAACTATCCGGAGCCTGACATCGGACTCAGTGAAGGGGAGGACTATGGTATCGATCTGACCCTTAACCAGCAGTTTGATGAGAATCTCAGTGGCCATCTCTTCAGCAATGTACAGTGGATCACCTCAAGCCAGAACCATGCTTACACCGGTGCCCCGGACTGGGATCCCTATTCGACCCGGGTTCGTGACCAAATCACTACTCTGGGAGTGGGTCTAAGCCAGAAGAAGGCGTTTGATTTGGCGCTGGAACTGGGGGTGGATTACAGCTTCTCCTATGGCCGTGGCCAGACAGATGCCAGCAAGGGTTATGACTACCCCGACCTGACCAGCAAGCAACACCGTCTAGAAGGCTATGCCCTCTATCAGCTCGACGAGAAGCAGTCACTGCGCTGGGATATGCGCTACGAGTTCTACCACGATGTGGACTACCTCTACACCGGTGAGGAGTACAGCATGGGTCATGTTAACCAGAACTATAACGGTTACTTCACCGCTATCTCCTGGCTCTACAAGTTCTAACGCCGCAAGTGCCACAAGGGGAGCCTGGCTCCCCTTTTTCATGCCCGGCACAGACACCCGAATGCGGATAGCAATTGATGCCTGGATGCCGCGAGGCATGTTGCTATCTAATTGATTTTCTATATTTCAGATCTTCCCAGCAGCTGGGTTGCGTGGCGGCACTGCGACGTTAGGCCGCTGATCTTGTGTGGCGCCGAACGGGCCGATCGGTTGATGGTGGGCGACAAGTGGCGGGTGTGAATGGCGCCGTCGTGGGGCTCGATATCGAACAGCTTATCGCCCTTCACAAGGTGGCTGCTGCTGTGCTGGTACGTGGCCAGGTGAGAGCAAACGGTAAAAAGCGAAGGGGCCCGCAGCGGGCCCCTTGTTGTTGGCGCTTTTCGCTGCGCCGCTATTTGGCGGCGGGGGCAGGGAAGTATTTGCTGTGCAGCAGCGGGTATTCACTGCTCGCCAGCACCTGGGTCAAGCCGGTCTGGAACTCTTTGACCAGTTCGTCGCTTACCGGATGGCTGAAGGCGAAGCAGAACTGCTCCGAGCTAAGTACCCACTGCTCCTTGAAGCGGGCGGGGTCGAGTTTTTGCTCGACGATCAGCTGTTCCATGGTGGTTTTGTTGGTGGAGACCAGATCGATTCGACCTGAGGTGAGCATCTTCAGCGCTTGTGCCAGCCGATTGGCTGCCATCAGCTTGGTCTCGTCAAAGCCGTTGTTGAGTAGCAACTGTTCTCCCACATCAGCCCGTACCGCCCCGATATTGAATGCTTTGGCATCATCGAGCTTGGTGATGGTGATATTGCGCTCGGCCAACCCTACCAGCACGATTTCGGCGTAACCGATGGGACAGGCCCATTTGAACAGAGGATCCCGCGCCTGGGTGCGGGCGGTGGAGAAGAGTACCGCATTGGGCTTTTGGGTCAGCAGGTAGTAACCGCGCGCCCAAGGCATGATGGTGATGGGCTGCGCCGGGGTATTGGTCTTTTTCCATACCAGTTGCAGCAGTTCGACCGCGAGGCCGGTGGGGGCGCCACTGGCATCGGCGTAGTTGTAGGGTTTGTACTCTTCGGTAATGTAGTGAAGCTTTGCCAGCTCGGGGCTGGCGTTGGCAAAGGAGGTAACAAGCAGTGTGGCCAACCCGATCCATGGTTTCATTTCTCTATCCTGCTCAAGGGAATACCTATGCTCAATTGTGACCAAGCCGGATGATTTCGCCAAGGCGGGTTTGCAGTTTGGCAAAAAGTGCAGGAGGCCGCCGGCATGTTGTGCTGTGTTGCGAGGGTCAGAGAGACTGGCGCAGTGGCAGGTATTTGGCTTGCAGTTGCGAAAATTGAGGGGAGGCCCGGGCACGATCCAGAGCTTGTTGAAAGCGGCTTATATCCCTGTCTGGCACCTGACGGCTAAAGGCATAGCAGAGTGGCTTGCTGTCGAGCACAAAGGCCACATTGAAGTCATTCAGATCCATGTTGAGGTCCTTGAGGGTTTGATAGCCGACCAGCTTGTTGGTAGCAAAGAGATGGGTACGGCCCGAGGCGAGCATTTTGGCCGCCTGGCTGAGACGGTTTGCCTCGACAAGGTTGCTTTCATCCAGACCCCGCTCCTGCAACAGCTGACTCGATACGGTCGAGCGCACCACCGCAATCTTGTATTGTTTCATTTGTTCGGCAGAGACAAGGGTCAGCTTGTCAGCTGCGCGGCCAAGCAGCACAAAGTCCGAGTTGTCGATGGGGCAGGCCCACTTGAAAAGCGCTTCCCGTTCGGGTGTCCGTGCGGTGGCAAACAGCACCACATTGTGCTTGCTGCTTAGTTCTTTGTAGCCGCGGGCCCACGGCAGAATGCGTATTGGTTGGGGGGAAAGGTCACTATATTGCCAGATCATCTGCAGCAGTTCGACGGCAAGGCCGGTGGGCTGACCCTCTGCGTCACTGAAGTTAAAAGGCGGGGAGATTTCGGTGCAGTATTCGAGCTTGTCCAGATCTGCACGGGCAAAGCTGGCCCACAGAAGGAGTAGGATGTGGGAGAGATGCCATTTCCGCATGGAAGAGATCCTTCACTATATCGACGATGCCAAACAGTGTGACGGCTCGAGTTCGCAATAGCCAGCTCCTTGACGGGCAACCATAGTGCGACTGAGGGGGCCATTCCAGCTGCAGCCGAGAGTCAGCGCACCGGCAGGTATTTGGCCTGCAATTTGCGAAACTCCTCCGAAGCGAGGGCGCGGGTCAGGCCCTGCTGAAAGAGGGTGATCTCGCTGTCGGGCACCTGACGGCTGAAGGCGTAGCAGAGCTGCTCGGCGCTCAGCACCATGGCCACGTTGAAGTCGTCGCTGCTCAGCTTCAGTTCGCGGATGGCGTCATATCCCGCCAGCTTGCTGGTGGCGAGCAGGTCGGCGCGGCCGGAGAGCAGCATCTTCAACCCCTGCGACAGGCGGTTGGCCGGGATGATGTTGTTGTCATCCATGCCGTTGTTGAGCAGCAGCTGTTCGGCTGCATCCGAGCGCACCGCGCTGATCTTGTACTGGCTCATCTGTTCGAAGGCGGTCAGGGTGATGTTCCGCGCTTTGCGGCCCAGCAGTATGTATTCCGAGTAGCCGATGGGGCAGACCCACTTGAAGAGATCCTCCCGCGCCTGGGTGCGGGCGGTGGAGAAGAGCACCACGTTGGGCTTCTGGGTTAGCAAGTAATAACCTCGCGCCCAGGGCAGGATGCGCACCGGCTGGGGCGTCACGCCGCTGTGTTGCCAGATCATCTGCAGCAGATCGACCGCAAGCCCGGTGGGCTGGCCTTGCGGATCGCTGTAGTTGTAGGGGGGGTACTCTTCGGTGAGGTACTCGAGCTTGCCCAGATCAGCCCGGGCCGTCGAGGCCCAGCAGAGCAGCAACAGATGACAGATCAGCCATATCCTCATTGGGAACATCCTTAGCGATCAACCTTCCCTTGAGTGTGACCATGAACAGAGTAAATAGCCACTCACGGCCGTTACCAGCGGGCGCGGGTCTGCCCGATGGGCTGGTAGGCCTCATCCCGCAGCCCCACCAGCAGGGTCTTGCCATCGGCTTGCAGCCGGAACTCGCCGTAGCGGGTCGTTTCGTACTGCTCCCCCGTGCCCTCTTCAAAGAAGTAGGCATCGGGGCCGATCTGCCACTGCCGCTCGCTCTGGTGTACCTGCAATAGCCGCTCATCGCTGGCGAGCCGATCCGGTTTGCCATCGACCACCAGAGTGGCTACCTGATGGGCATCGAGGCGGATCACCAGGGTGTCGCTGCCCTTGTCTTGAGTCGCACGGGCGTCGCGGCTGGTCAGCTCGCGGGCAATTTCATAGTTGAGCCGCATGTAATCCCCCTGCATCAGAGAGCGGGGATCGACTGGGGCGAGTCGCAGCAGCACCACTTCGCCGCTGCTCATGGCGTGCTCATAGCGCCAGACGGTGGCATTGATGCCTGCCAGGATGGCGAGGCCGCTCAGCAACAGGGCGAGTTGTCGGGTCACAGGTTTCATGAGTCGCTCCTTGCCGCAAAGGTGGTGAGCAGCTGGCGGGCCACCAGCAGCAGGATGCCGGAGCCCAGCAGCAGCCAGGATTTGGTCATCAGGGTGAGCCCCAGATCGTAGTAATAGAGGGAGCCATAACCGAGCAGCAGCAGGGCCGAGAGGGTCATCAGCCCCAGACTGCCGGCATAAAACCCGAGGATCAGCACCAGTGCGCCTGCCCCCATGCCGGGGATGATGGCACTGATCAGCACCAGTGGCAGGCCAAACAGCAGGGGGAGCTTGAGTTTCACCATCACCGCCAGCAGCAGGGCGGCGCAGATCAGGGGATTGAGCCAGAGCGGCAGGCGGGACAGCCCCAGTTCGTCCAGCACGCTGCTGCCGCCATCCCAGAGCGGATGGTGCAGGCGGCCCAGCACCAGCAGGGAGAGGGCCAGCCCCAGCGTGATGGAGTGGTAGAGTTGGTGACGGGCGGGATCCCTATCTGCCCGCAGCCAGCAGAAGGTGATGGCCGCCATCACCAGCGGCAGCGCCAGCAGTTGCAGCCCGAGGCAAGCGAGGCCAAGGGTGAGCAGCAGGGCCGCCGCCACGCTGTGAAACAGCCGCACCAGCCAGTGATCGAACAGCACGGCGATGGCAAGGGACAGCAGGCACAACCCAAACCAGAGCAGGGCATGATGGAGATCCAGCTGATCGAGCAGGCCATAGAGCAGCCAGGCATCGGCCGCTAGGGTGAGGGCCAGCACGAACTGATCCCAGAGATCGCCGCTTTGGCTGCGATTGAGGGCGTAGGCCCCCGCCAGCAGCACGGCCCCGAGCAGCAGGGCGCTGTTGGCCTCGCGGGTCAGCTGTTCGAAGGTGAGAAACAGGAAAAAGAGCAGGAACAGGGCGGCAATCCACCCCACCAGCCCCAGCATAAAGCGGCTCGACCAGTGGGGCTGGGTATCACTGGGCTGATCCCCTTCCACCAGATTGGCCTGTTGCAGTGCTTGCCAAAGGGTCAGATCACTCATGAGACCTCCGTTGTTGTTGCAGCCAGCGGGCGGCGGTGACAGAAAGGCCGATGGCAATCAGGCTCAGCAGCAAGAAGCCGTTGATGTCGGGCTCCATCCACTTGCCCAGCGCCGCGAGGATGACGGCAATCAGGCTGAGGCACCCCATGGCGAGTCCGGCGATAAATCTGTGGTGCCACAGGGCATAGGCCGCAGCGAGCCAGCCAAGCCAGAGCGGCCACACCAGCGGGGAGGCGACATCAAACAGCGCCAGCAGGGTGAGCAGGGTGGCCCCCAGACCGGCAGCAAGGCCCGCCAGCCAGCTTGGCATCAGGCGCCAGCGGTTTGGCGCCAGCAGAAGCAGACCCCAGAGGGCGGCGTTGAGCAGGGTAAGGCACCAGCCCAATCCCTCTTCATCGAAGGTAAAGAAGAACGTGAACAAACCGAGCCGCCAGTAGAGCACCAGCGCCAGCTGGCCGAGCAGCCAGCTTAAGGTCCAGAGCAGGGGACTTTGGCCAAATGCCGCCAGCGGCACCAGCATCAGCGCCCAGGTGGCGAACAGTTGCCAGGGATCGGCGCCGGTCTGGTAGGTCTGACCCACCAGCGCCAGCAGGGCACCGATATTGAGGGCGATGGCGAGCAGCAGCGCCTGACGGGGGGTATCCCCAAGGGGTTTGCGCCACAGCAGAAGCAGCATGGCGAGCAGCGGCGCCTCCAGCAGGGCGAGGCGGGAGACCCGGCCCAACTCCTGCCAGTTGAAGGCAACGAAGAAGATGAGGCCAGCCCCGATGCAGAGGGCGCCGAGCCAGAGCAGCAGCCGGTCAAACAGCCACTGCCAGCGCGCCGGATGGGGGGGAAGATCGGCGAGGGTCAGGGCGTCCGCCAGCTTCTCTGGCGCCAGCCGTCCCTGTTTGACCCATTCGAGAAGCGTCTCTCTTGATACGTTGTGCATGGGGGGACTCCACGAGGTTTGCCCCATTATGGCATGAGGTCCCCGCAACCGTGCACTGCCCCTTGGCTGTAGGGCAGGTGGTTGCGACAGCGGGTTACGCACTAGACAAAGCAGCAAACAAAAAAGCCCTCCGAGGTGGAGGGCTTGGTCAGCGGAAAAGGCGATCAGGCAAAGATCAGGGTGCTCACCCCGAGGCCGACGAAGAGGATGGCGCAGGCGATGCGGATCCCCTTGAGCGGCAGCTTGTCTGCCCCCAGCTTGCCGATCAGCACCACCGGCACGTTGGCCAGCATCATGCCGAGGGTGGTGCCGGTAATGACCTGTACCAGCGAATCATATTTGGCGGCCAGCAGCACGGTGGCGATCTGGGTCTTGTCGCCAATCTCGGCGATGAAGAAGAGCACGAAGGTGGCCATAAAGGGGCCGTATTTATCCAGCGAGCTCTCCTCGTCATCCATCTTGTCCGGCACCAAAATCCAGATAGCCATGGCGATAAAGGCGATGGCGACCAGCCAGGTCATTATCTTGGGATCGAGCCAGCGGCTGATGAACTCACCAATCCAGGCAGCGCCCGCATGGTTGAGCAAGGTAGCCGCCAGCATGCCGGCGATGATGGGCCAGGGCTTGCGAAAACGGCAGATGAGCAGCAACGCCAACAGCTGGGTTTTATCGCCGATCTCGGCAATAGCGACGCTGAGGGTTGAGGTTAACAAGGCTTCCATAAAAATGACCGGGGGACGGAATTGTTATAAACCAAAGACAAGCCTGCGCCATCCGTCCCCGGTATTGGCACTGGCCCGTCAAAGGTCTTGTCAAATCCATGGCTGGCATGGATCACCCTGACCATGGTGATTTGGCACCAAGTATGTTGATCAGGGTCGCAAACCGGTATTCATGCAATGGATGGCACCGGCGTGCGAGACTACTCCCCCTCGATGGGAGCGGGCATTCTAGGGAAAAACCGCATGAGTGACAAGGGGATCAGCCACCCACCAGCTTGACGCTGAAACCGGCTTTCTCCAGCTCGGTTTTGATCAGGTCCCGTTTATCCCCCTGGATCTCGATCACTCCCTCCTTGATACCGCCTCCGGTGCCGCACTTTTTCTTGAGCAGGGTGGCCAGGGATTTTTGCTGATCGGCGGGTACGCCATGAATGGTGATCACCCCGGCGCCCTTGCGCCCTTTGGTCTCGCGGCGAATGCGCACGGTGCCGTCAGTGGGGAAGGGGGAGGCGGATTGGGGAGCGCTCTGCTCCTTGATCATGCCGCCATCTGTGCTGTAAACGAGGCGGCTGTTGTTGTCGTGACTCATGGCATTACTTTATGGGTTAGCTAAGCGGAGTTTGATTTTACTCAAATAAAAGTTGAAGACACAGCTTATAATGCCCCAAGTAAAAGAGAATTATTATTGTTTAACTTCAGGAGTCAGTCATGGTACTCACGCAGTTGTCACCGGGACAGAGTGCTCGCATCAAGAATATGAATCAGCTCGCCCGGCCGCTGCGCCGCAAACTGATGGTGATGGGCCTGTTGCCCCAGACTGAAGTCATTTATCTGCGCTCCGCCCCCCTGGGGGACCCGCTCCAGATCCAGTGCCAGGGGATCTGTCTCTCCATGCAAAAGAGTCTGGCCCAGCAAATAGAAGTCGAGCCGGTATAACCCCCTGTTCGGCTACCGCTTCGGTCAAGAAAGTCACCGGGAGCGGTTCAGAGACAAGAAGTCGAACCTGCAAAGCAGCTTGCCACTCGCACGCGGTGGGTTCAGAAGAAAATAGAGGTAGAGCTGGTATGAATTATTCCCTGGTAACGGTAGGTAACCCCAATAGCGGTAAGACCTCCCTGTTCAACGCCCTGACCGGCGCCCGCCAGCAGGTAGGCAACTGGAGTGGCGTCACCGTAGACAAGAAGATGGGTGAGTTCAGCGCGGGTGAGCATCACTTCAAGCTGATGGATCTGCCCGGCATCTATAGCCTGGCGGGTCAGGATGGCAGTCTGGACGAGCAGATCGCCAGCCGCTTTGCCCAGGGCCAACAACCCGACCTGCTGCTCAACGTCATCGACGCCGCCAATCTGGAGCGCTCCCTCTACCTCACGCTGCAACTGCGCGAACTGGGCCTGCCCATGGTGGTGGTGCTCAACAAGCTGGATATCCTGCAAAAGCGCCGCATCGTCATCGACGATAGCAAGCTCGGCAAATCCCTCGGTTGCCCTGTAGTGGCCCTCTCTGCCCACAACAGCAAGCAGGTTGCCGCCTTCAAGCAGCAGATCCGGCAGTTTATCGGTCAGCCGCAAGCAGCCTTGCAACTCGATTACGGCCAAGAGCTTGAAACCGATCTGGCGGAGCTGGAGACCCTGCTCGCCCCGCATCACCTCACTACCCGTGGCCGCGCCCTGCGCCTGCTGGAAGAGGATGCGGTGATGCAGGAGACCCTGCTGCCCGGTCAGCAGGCGGCCGCCGCCAATGTGGTAGCTCGCGCTCATCAAGGGCAGGATATCGACCTGCAACTGGCAGATATCCGCTACGGCCATATCCACCAGTGGGTACAACAGGCTCGCCAGCAGAAGGGCAAGCTCACCGAGGCCCAGAGTGAGTGGCTGGATCGGGTGCTGCTCAATCGCTGGATTGGCATCCCCTTCTTCCTGTTTGTCATGTACCTGATGTTCATGTTCGCCATCAAGGTGGGCAGTGCCTTTATCGACTTCTTCGACATCATGGGCGGCGCCCTGTTTGTCGATGGGGTGCACCACCTGCTGGGGCTGATCAATGCCCCCGAATGGTTGGGCGCCATTCTGGCTGACGGCTTCGGGGTTGGTTTGCAGACCGTGGCCACCTTTATTCCGGTGATTGGTTGCCTCTATCTGTTCCTCGCGGTACTGGAGAGCTCCGGCTATCTGGCCCGCGCCGCCTTCGTGGTGGATGCCCTGATGCGCCGCCTCGGCCTGCCGGGCAAGGCGTTCGTGCCGATGCTGATGGGCTTTGGCTGTACCGTCCCCTCGGTGATGGCGACCCGTACCCTCAACTCCGAGCGGGAGCGGCTGATGACCTCCGCCATGGCCCCCTTCATGTCGTGCGGTGCCCGTCTGCCGGTTTACGCCCTGTTTGCGGTGGCCTTCTTCCCTGAATCAGGCCAGAACCTGGTGTTCGGTCTCTACCTCATCGGTATTCTGGTGGCGGTGCTCACTGGCCTGCTGCTGCGCAATACCCTGCTGCCGGGCAAGAGCGACTCCATGGTGATGGAGATGCCGGATTACGAGTGGCCGCGTCCTGTCAACGTTGCCATCAAGACCTGGCAGAAGCTCAAATCCTTCGTCTTTGGCGCCGGTAAAACCATCGTGCTGGTGGTTGCCGTGCTGAGCGTGCTTAACTCCCTGGGTACCGATGGCAGTTTTGGCCATCAGGAGCAGGAGAGCTCGGTCCTGAGCAAGATCAGCCAGGCGGTGACCCCGGTGCTGCACCCCATCGGTGTGCGCGATGACAACTGGCAGGCTACGGTCGGTATCGTCACCGGTATCTTCGCCAAAGAGGCGGTGGTCGGTACCCTCAACAGCCTCTACGCCGGTGGTGGCGCAGATGAAGAGGAGGCGAGCGAGTTCTCGCTGGTGGCCAGCTTCCATGAGGCGATCGATGCCGTGGCAGCCAATCTGGCGGAGATCAACCCGAGCGACCCTATGGGGCTTGATGTTGGCAACCTCGACGACCAGAAAGCTGCCGCCGAGGCGCAGGAAGTGGATGTCTCCACCTACGGCAACATGCAGACCCACTTCGATGGGGCGGCTGGTGCCTTTGCCTACCTCTTGTTCGTGCTGCTCTACATGCCTTGCGCCGCCGCCATGGGTGCCCTGGTGCGGGAAACCGGTCGCCAGTGGGCCCTCTTTACCGCGGCCTGGTGCAACTATATGGCCTTTATGTGCGCGACCCTCTTCTATCAGGTGGCCACCTTCGCCGCTCATCCGGAGCAGAGCCTGTTCTGGATCGTCAGCTATGGCCTCTCTCTGGTACTGCTCTGGTGGGCCGGTCGCCGTCACGGTGACATCGTCGCCCGCAAGGTGGTGACCTTATGATCCTGCGCGAGCTGGGGGATTACCTCGCCGCGCAGCAGAAGGTGAGCCGGCGTGATCTGGCTCGCCACTTCCACACCTCGGAAGATGCGGTGGAGGCCATGCTCGGCGTCTGGATGCGCAAGGGGCGGGTCATCAAGCGCGAGAGTCGGGTCTGTGGTGGCAGTTGCTGCGGCAAGAGCGAAGAGGTGATGTTCGAGTGGTGTGACGCGGGCCAGATTGGCATCAAGATCCGCTAAACGACTACCAGACCTCATCACCAAACATCGAACAATAAAAAACGGCAGGCCCTGCTTTAAATGAGGGTCTGCCGTTTTTATTGCTGAAAACAGGCGAGATCAGGCGCTCTGGCGAGCCTCGCTCAGCAGTGCCAGCGCCGGTTGGGCGTTGTCCGGCATCAGCCGGTAGGCCTTGTGGTGTTTGACCAGGGTGGCTTTCTTGTTGCCCTGGCTCAGCAGCAGGCCGTGCTTGAAGGCCGCCTCGGCCAGCACCTTCTCTTCACCGCGCACATAGAGGGTGAGGGGTTTGACAAGCTCACCGTCCTCGATATGGCCTTCATATTCGCTATGGCTTACCACCAGACTCGCCTGACCGCCCGATTGTAGGCGCAGCTTGGCGTCCACCTCGCTCTCGGTCAGCACCAGCCAGCCTGCTGCTGAGAGCTCCTCCAGCAGGGCAGCCAGCTTGGCCCCCAGTTGTTGCGGGTTGGTCATGGCGCACTGGTATTGGAAGGCGATGCGCGCAAGCAATCCCTTGAGATCGGCACCCGCGCCCAGGGTGCGGCCAAGCTGCACCCAAGCTTTCAAATCTTCCATCACCAGACGGGAGAAGCGCTTCTCCTTGAGGGAGTCGGCCATCCAGGTGCAGAGAAAGTGGCTCTCTTGGGCTGGAGTGCGCTTGCCCGCCTTTTGTTCGGCGGTGCGGGCCAGTTCGGCCAGGCTCTGGGTGGCCATCTCGAGCAGGGCCTGATTGTAGGTCGGAGAGGTCATAAGCAATCCTTCAGTTGACCACCAGGGGTCAACACCGATGACAGAGATGGCAAAGGCGCCAGTGGCGCCTTTGCGGTTCAATAGAGCAACTGCCCGCCTTATTTCGGCTGACGGGGCTTCTTGGCGGCGGCCAGACGCTTGAGGCGCTGACCCTGCAGCTTGGCTTCGGCCATCACCTGGGCTACGGCGTTATCTTCACGCTGCGGCCGCTTGCCGAAGCGGCGACGCTCCTGCAAATGCTTGATCAACTCGTCACGGCTGCTCACCTCATAGCCCGGCACCATGATGCGGCGGATCTTCTGGCCGATCAGGGCCTCGATCTCCAGCAGGGTACGCTCCTCTTCACGGCTGACGAAGGAGATGGCCATGCCGCGCTTGCCGGCACGACCGGTACGGCCGATACGGTGCACGTAATCTTCCGCCAGGAACGGCAGATCATAGTTGACCACATATTCCAGATCCGGAATGTCCAGACCACGGGCGGCCACTTCGGTGGCCACCAGTACCCGTACCTTGCCTTCCATGAATTCGCGCAGGGCGCGGCGACGGTTGCCCTGGGCCTTCTCGCCATGGACCACGGCGGACTTGATGCCGTCGAGGTTCAGCTCCTCGACCAGCACATCACAGCTTTCGCGGGTACTGGCGAACACCAGCACCTGCTGCCAGTTCTGTTTGCCAATCAGCTCTGAGAGCAGCTCGCGCTTGCGCTTCTGCTCGACCGGATAGACGGTGTGGCTGACGGTGTCGGCGGTGGAGTTCTGCTTGTTGACGCTGACGATCTGCGGGCGATCCAGCATCAGGTTGGCCAGCTTCTTCACCGCGTCGGAGAAGGTGGCGGAGAAGAGCAGGTTCTGACGGGTCTTGTTGACCGCTTGCAGGATCTTTTGCACATCGGCACTGAAGCCCATGTCGAGGATGCGATCCGCTTCATCCATCACCAGACACTCGACGCCGGAGAGGCTGAGGTTGCAGGCGGTGAGGTGCTCCAGCAGACGGCCCGGGGTGGCCACAATGATGTGTGCGCCCGCTTTGAGCTTCTTGGCCTGCACGTCCTGCTTGCCACCACCGACGATGGTGATGGTGGTGATATCGAGATACTTGGCGAAGTCATTGATGTTGCTCGCCACCTGAGCCGCCAGCTCGCGGGTCGGGGTCAGGATCAGCACACGGGCGTTGGAAGGCTGGACCGGAGCCGGATTGTCTACCAGACGTTGCAAGATGGGCAGGGCGAAGGCGGCGGTCTTGCCGGTACCGGTCTGGGCGCTGGCCAGCACATCGCGGCCACGGCGAATGGCCGGGATCGCCTGTTGCTGCACAGGGGTCATCTCCTGATAACCGCAATCTGAGACAGCACGCAAAATCTCGGGGGCAAAATCGAACGATTCAAATCTCATAATGGGTTCCTGTGTTCCAGCTGGGGTGTGTTTGGCTTGGTTAGCTCGGCATGAGCGAGACGGAGGTTGTAACCACCGACGGCTGCGCCTGACATCAAGTCAGAGAGTGAGCCGGAAAATGGCGGGCGCGAAGTGTAACAGATAGACGTCACAAATTCTGCCTCAAATGGTTGGAGTTTTTCCCGTGGCAGTTGCCCAGTGTAGGAGCCATCGCAAGGCACTGCATCTAGTTATCTTCACGGCTGCCAGGAGCGTATGAGCGGTTGGTGAGCGCGCATAGAAAATCAGCCCCGCATTGGCGGGGCTGACTGTTAGGGAACATCACGGCTGTGGCCGGTCAGATCAGACCGCCAGATAGTCCATGATCCCTTCGGCCGCTTTGCGCCCTTCGTAGATGGCGGTCACCACCAGATCGGAGCCACGCACCGCGTCGCCACCGGCGAACACCTTGGGATTGCTGGTCTGGAAGGCATATTCCGCCTGCTCGCGGGCCTTGATGCGATCCCGGTTATCGAGCTCGATGCCGAACTCCGCCATCCAGGGTTGGGGGTTGGGCTGGAAGCCAAACGCCATCACTACCGCATCGGCGGCCAACACCTGCTCGGAGCCCTCGATGACCACCGGATTGCGGCGGCCATAGGCATCGGGTTCACCCAGCTCGGTGCTCACTACCTTGATGCCGACGGTGCGACCGCTGGCATCCAGCTCGACCGCTACCGGTTGCAGGTTGAACATGAACTCAACCCCCTCCTCGCGGGCATTTTTCACCTCCCGCTTGGAGCCCGGCATGTTCTCCTCGTCGCGGCGATAAGCGCAGATAACCTTGTCAGCCCCCTGACGGATGGCGGTCCGCACGCAGTCCATGGCGGTATCACCACCGCCCAGCACCACCACCTGCTTGCCAGCGAAGTCGATGTAGTCGGCTTGCGCCTTCTCAAAGCCCAGCAACCGGTTGGCGTTGGCGATGAGGTAGGGCAGGGCGTCATAGACTCCCGGCGCCTCTTCGTTGGCAAAGCCGCCCTTCATGTACTTGTAGGTACCGACCCCGAGGAAGACCGCATCGAACTCGCCGAGCAGGTCGGCGAAGGTGATGTCCTTGCCCACTTCGGTCTCGAGACGAAACTCCACGCCCATCCCCTGGAAGATCTCGCGGCGACGCTGCATCACCTCTTTTTCCAGCTTGAAGGAGGGGATGCCGAAGGTAAGCAGGCCACCGATCTCCGGATACTTGTCAAACACCACCGGGGTGACGCCATTGCGTGCCAGCACATCGGCGCAGGCGAGACCCGCTGGGCCGGCGCCGATGACGGCGACCCGCTTGCCGGTCTTGACCACGTTCGAGAGATCGGGCTTCCAGCCCATCTCGAACGCCTTGTCGGTGATGTATTTTTCGATGTTGCCGATGGTCACCGCGCCGAAGCGATCATTGAGGGTGCAGGAGCCCTCACAGAGGCGATCCTGCGGGCAGACCCGACCGCATACTTCCGGCAGGCTGTTTGTCTGGTGGGAGAGCTCCACCGCCTCCAGAATGCGCCCCTCTTTGGCCAGTTTCAGCCAGTTGGGGATGTAGTTGTGGACCGGGCACTTCCACTCGCAGTAGGGGTTGCCGCACTCGAGGCAGCGATCCGCCTGCATCTGTACCTGCGGCTGATTGAAGGACTCGTAGATCTCCACAAACTGGATTTTGCGGATCTTAAGCGGCTTCTTGGGCGGGTCAACCCGCTGGACATCGATAAACTGGAATACGTTCTGGCTCATAGGGTTCCCTCCTTATTGCGCCTGGATTCTGAGTTCTGCACTGGAACGGCTGGTGTGACCCAGCAGCGATTTCACGTCGCTGGACTTGGGTTTGATCAGCCTGAACTTGGGCACATAGGAGTCGAAGTTGGCCAGGATCTCCTCGGCGCGCGAGCTGCCGGTCTCATTGAGGTGCGCCGTGATGATGCCGCGCAGGTGCTCCTGATGGATGGCGAGATCCGCCACGTCCAGCAGTTCCACTAGCTCGGGGTTGGTGCGCTTGGCGAAGTTGCCGCACTCGTCGAGCACGTAGGCAAAGCCGCCGGTCATGCCCGCCGCGAAGTTGACGCCGGTCTGACCGAGCACGGTGACGATGCCGCCGGTCATATATTCACAGCCGTTGTCGCCAATTCCCTCGACTACCGCCAGGGCGCCGGAATTGCGCACCGCGAAACGCTCGCCGGCAGTGCCTGCGGCGTAGAGTTTGCCGCCGGTGGCGCCGTAGAGGCAGGTGTTGCCGATGATGGCCGCTTCATGGGATTTGAACGCCACGCCGACATGGGGCTTGATCACCAGCTTGCCGCCGGTCATCCCCTTGCCCACATAGTCGTTGGCGTCACCGGTGAGGATCATCTCAAGGCCACCCGCGTTCCAGACGCCGAAGCTCTGGCCTGCGGTGCCGTTGAAGTGCACCTTGACCGGATCCGCCGCCATCCCCTGATTGCCGTGACGTTTGACGATCTCGCCCGAGAGGCGCGCACCCACCGAGCGGTCGGTGTTGCGAATGTCGTAGCGGAACTCGCCGCCGCTTGAGGTTTCCACCGCTTCCAGCAGATCTTCCACCATTTTCAGGTTGAGCGGCCCCTTGTCGAAAGTGGGGTTGTGCTGCTGGCTGAACAGGCTGGAGCCTGCTGGTGCTACCGGACGGGCCAGAATGCCAGAGAGATCCAGCTTGGCCTGACGAGCGGTGAGGCCGGGCAGGGCTTCCAGCAGATCGGTGCGGCCAATCAGGTCGGTCAGCTGGGTGACGCCGAGCTGGGCCATCAGCTCGCGGGTCTCTTCGGCGATGAACTTGAAGTAGTTTATCACCATCTCCGGCAGGCCGGTAAAGTGCTCGCGACGCAGCTTCTCATCCTGAGTGGCAACGCCGGTGGCGCAGTTGTTCAGGTGGCAAATACGCAGGTATTTGCAACCGAGCGCCACCATGGGGCCGGTGCCAAAGCCGAAGCTTTCGGCGCCGAGGATGGCCGCCTTGATGATGTCGAGACCAGTCTTGAGACCACCATCCACCTGCAGCCGCACCTTGTGGCGCAGACCGTTGGCGACCAGCGCCTGTTGGGTCTCGGCCAGGCCCAACTCCCACGGGGAGCCGGCATATTTGACCGAGGTGAGGGGGCTCGCGCCAGTGCCGCCGTCATAACCGGAGATGGTGATGAAGTCGGCATAGGCCTTTGCCACGCCGCAGGCAATGGTGCCAACGCCGGGCTCGGAGACCAGTTTCACCGACACCAGACAGCTCGGGTTGATCTGCTTGATGTCGAAGATGAGCTGGGCCAGATCCTCGATGGAGTAGATGTCGTGGTGCGGCGGCGGCGAGATCAGGGTCACGCCGGGCACGGAATAGCGCAGCTGGGCGATCTGGGCAGTCACCTTGTCACCGGGCAGCTGGCCCCCTTCGCCGGGCTTGGCCCCCTGAGCCACCTTGATCTGCACTACATCGGCGTTCATCAGGTAGTGGGGGGTGACGCCAAAGCGGCCGGAAGCCACCTGCTTGATGCGGGAGTTCTTCTCGGTACCGAAGCGCTTGGGATCTTCGCCACCTTCGCCGGAGTTGCTCTGACCGCCGAGGCGGTTCATGGCAACAGCCAGTGCCTCGTGGGCCTCAGGGCCGAGGGCACCGATGGACATGGCGGCGGAGTCGAAGCGGGGGAACAGCTTGTCGGCCGGCTCAACCTGATCCAGCGCGACCGGATTGTCGACCTTCTTCAGGGCAAGCAGATCGCGCAGGGTGGCAACCGGGCGCTCGTTCACCAGACGGGCATACTCCTTGTAATCGGCATAGTTGCCGGAGCGCACCGCGGTTTGCAGGGTCTGCACCACATCCGGGTTGTAGGTGTGGTACTCGCCGCCGTGGACAAACTTGAGCAGGCCGCCGTGGGGGAGGGGCTTGCGCACCAGCCAGGCCTGACGGGCCAGATTGTGCTGATCCTGCTGGATGTCAGCAAAATCGGCACCCTGAATACGGCTCGATACGCCGCGGAAGCAGGTATCGACCACCGACTTGGCCAGACCCACTGCCTCAAACAGCTGGGAGCAGCGGTAGCTGGCGACCGTGCTGATGCCCATCTTGGACATCACCTTGTAGAGCCCCTTGTTGATGCCGTTGCGGTAGTTGACCATCGCCTGGCGCAGGGACATGGTGAGCACGCCCTCTTCAACCTGTTTGGCCAGGGTTTCGTAGGCGAGATAGGGGTAGATGGCGGTCGCGCCAAAGCCCAGCAGCACCGAGAAGTGGTGCGGGTCGCGGCAACTTGCGGTCTCCACCAGAATGTTGGCGTCGCAGCGCAGGTTATTGTCCACCAGGGTGCGCTGCACTGCACCCACCGCCATGGCGGCCGGGATCGGCAGGGTGTCGGCGCTGATGTCGCGATCCGACAGCACCAGCAGCACGGTGCCACTCTTTGCGGCGGTTTTTGCCTCCTCGCAGATACGCAAGATGGCCGCTTCCAGCCCCTCTTCGGGCTTGAAGTTGAGGCTGATCACCTGATGACGGTAGTACTCACCTTCCAGTGCCAGTAGCTGGTGGAAGTCGGAGTAGAGCAGGATCGGCGACTGGAACAGCACCCGGTGGGCGTGGCCGAAGGTCTCGTTGAAGACGTTCTGCTCGCGACCGATACAGGTGGCCAGCGACATCACGTGGTTTTCCCGCAGCGGATCGATGGGCGGGTTGGTCACCTGGGCAAACATCTGGCGGAAGTAGTCATAAAGGGTGCGCGGGCCGGAGGAGAGCACCGCCATCGGGGTATCATCCCCCATGGAGCCCACCGCCTCCTGACCATTTTCACCGAGCACCCGGATGATCTGATCCAGCTCCTCGAAGGAGTAGCCAAACAGCTTCTGATAGGTTTTCAGCTGGTCGTCGGAGAACTCGCGGCTACCGGTCTGGCTGTCGTCCATCTGCTCGAAGGGGACCAGTCGGCGGCAATGTTTATCCATCCACTGCTTGTAGGTGTGGCGGTTCTTGAGGTCGTCATCGATCTCGAAGCTGGTCCACACCTTGCCGTTGCTGGTATCCACCACGAACAGCTCGCCCGGGCCGACCCGGCCCTTCTCCAGCACTTCGTCCGGGGTGTAGTCCCAGGTACCGACTTCTGAGGCGAGGGTGATGAACTTGTCCTTGGTGATGACGTAGCGGGCCGGACGCAGACCGTTGCGATCAAGTGCGCAGGTGGCGTAGCGGCCGTCGGTCATGACGATACCGGCGGGGCCGTCCCACGGCTCCATGTGCATGGAGTTGAAGTCGTAGAAGGCGCGCAGGTCGTCATCCATGTTCGGATGTTTTTGCCATGCAGGCGGGATCAACAGGCGCATGGCGCGGAACAGGTCCATACCACCGGCGAGGAAGAGATCCAGCATGTTGTCGAGACTGGAGGAATCCGACCCCGTGGTGTTGACGAAGGGGGCCGCTTCCTGCAGATCGGGAATGAGCGGCGTCGCAAATTTGTAACTGCGTGCCTTGGCCCACTGGCGGTTGCCGGCGATGGTGTTGATCTCGCCGTTGTGGGCCAGATAGCGGAACGGCTGGGCCAGCGGCCAGCGCGGGCTGGTGTTGGTGGAGAAACGCTGGTGGAAGACGCATATGGCCGCCTGCATACGGATGTCTGCGAGATCCAGATAGAAGCGCGGCAAGTCCACCGGCATGCACAGCCCTTTATAGACGGTGACCAGGTTGGAGAGGCTGACCACATAGAAGTAGTCGTCGTTGACGCGCTTTTCGATGCGGCGACGCACGATATAGAGGCGGCGCTCCAGATCCTTGTCGACCCAGCCGGGCGGGGCGTTGACAAAGACCTGTTCAATGCTGGGCAGGGAGGCTTTGGCAATGGAACCGAGCACGTTGGTATCGACCGGCACCTTGCGCCAGCCGACCAGACTCAGGGTCTCTTTTTCCAGCTCTTCGTCGATGATGTCTCGGGTCTGCTGGGCCAATACGGGGTCGGGGTTGAGAAACAGCATGCCGACCGCATAGTTGCGGCCAAGGTGCCATCCCTTCTCCTCGGCGACAGCTCTGAAGAAGCTGTCCGGTTTTTGCAGCAGCAGACCGCAACCATCGCCGGTCTTGCCATCGGCGGAGATCCCGCCGCGGTGCTGCATGCGAGCCAATGCTGACATCGCGAGACGGACAAGCTTGTGGCTGGCTTCCCCTTCCATGTGGGCCAACAGGCCGAAGCCACAGTTATCCCTCTCCAGCTTTGGATCATATAGTGACATTGCATTTCTCCCTTGCTCGGCCTTGTATCGCACAGTCATCACCTGACTGCATAAATTGCGATTGGCTCTTGTGGTTCCGTCTGCCTGACGTGGCGAATCTCCAAACTAATGGGATTTTCTGGCGAGGTCAATCGCAGGTCAGGTTTGTCTTCATGGTTACATTCGCATAACAAAATGTCGGGTTAGGGGGATTCGCTCGCAGTTATGAAGTGTTTATTCTGTGTAATTTGATTTTGTTGGTTAAATATATCGCCATTGACGGGCTCAATGGTGTGCTCGGCGACGATGGGCGAATGTAGTAATTTTACCAACCCGATGTGGCCGACAGCGGAAGGGATCACATTTTCAATATCCCATGCTTGCAATTGTGTGCTGTCGGGTCTCTTTGAATTTTTCATTGTTCAACAGTAGGTTATCAGGTCTCATTTTCATATGGATGTTTACTGTTTGAATCGTCAAAGAACTGTAAAAATCCTTTTTTTGCGCTTTTTCTCTATATTTATTCAAAATTGGTCGGGTATTTATATGTTTTACCCTCTCCGCTAGCTTGATCCAGCTCAGCCCCTGTTTTGCGCAAGCTCGTACAATGGCGCTCCTTTAGCGGAGGTGTCATGCAGTTACACGAACTCGTCAATACATTCGGTCAGGATCTCAAGCAACGTCACGGTCAGAAGATCCACAAACTCTCCATCCACGGGGCCTTCACTTGCCCGAACCGGGACGGCACCCTGGGCCGCGGTGGCTGCACCTTCTGCAATGTATCCTCTTTTGCTGACGAATCGGCTCAGCAACTCTCAGTGGTGCAACAACTGCTGGCTCGCCGAGACGAAGTCACCCGTGCCAAGCGCTATCTTGCCTATTTTCAGGCCTATACCAGCACCTATGCCGAGGTCGAATATCTGCAGCGGATGTATGAAGAGGCGCTGTCGGTGAGCGATATGGTGGGGCTCTGCGTGGGCACTCGCCCCGATTGCGTGCCGGATGCGGTGCTGGATCTGCTGGCGGGCTATCAGGCTCGGGGTTACGAGGTATGGCTGGAGCTCGGGCTGCAAAGTGCCAATGACAAGACCCTGCAACGGATCAACCGCGGCCACGGTTATGCCGCCTATGAGGATGCGGTAAGACGTGCCCATCAGCGCGGCATCAAGGTATGTGCTCATCTGATCGTCGGCCTGCCGGGCGAAGTGCCGATGGACAGCCTCGATACCCTGCATCGTATCGTTGGGACCGGTGTTGAGGGGATCAAGCTGCATCCGCTTCATGTGGTAGAGGGCAGTACTCTTGGCAAAGCGTGGCAAGCGGGGCGCCTTGAGGTATTGACGCTGGAGCAGTATGTGGAAGCCGCTGTCGCCATGATCCAGCACACACCACCCGAGGTGGTGTATCACCGGATTTCGGCATCGGCGCGCCGCCCAACCCTGCTTGCTCCCGCCTGGTGCGAGAATCGCTGGACGGCGATGGCGGACATTGCACGAGCACTCTCCTTGAGTGGCCCTCAGGGTCATGCACTGGGAAGACCCTTCATACTTCCTGACCTATAATTGAGTTCGTAATTATTATTTTCACGTAAAACATAGGGTTATATAAAAAGTTCATACCATAAACTATAGTTTTGGTACCTGCAGGTTGATATAGTGATGCGCCACAATAAATGCCATTATCAATTAACACCTCCATTTACCTGAGGGAGGCGTCGGCATGATGCTCACAGGCTGGTTTTACCAATCATCATGCAAGGAAAATTGGTGGTGAGTGTCACGATGTATCCGGATAGGTTTATTCCCTGATCAGGCTCATCTGTGGGAGGGGGCTCGTTTTTAGAGTCGCTATAGCAGGAAAATATGAGTGATACCCCTCTCGTATCGACCTTATTAATGCAGTGACGGGATGCTATGCAAGCAGAAACAAGTCGTATCGATGAGTTATTGGAGTGTCTGGTCTTCTTGACCCGCTTTTATGGTGTGCCCAACAGCCAGGATGCCCTGACGACCGGGTTGCCACTGGTCTCCGGACGACTGACTACAGCACTCTTTTGTCGTGCTGCCGAGCGGGGCGGGCTATCTGCCCGTGAAGTGATCCAGCCGCTTGATCAGATCTCTCCCTTGCTGCTGCCCTGCGTATTGCAGATGCGTAACGGTGGCGCCTGTATTTTGCTGGAGTGGAACGAAGATCGCAGCCAGGGGAAAGTGATTTTCCCGCAGGCAGGTGATGCCGCCCAATGGCTGACTGCTGCCCAGCTGGGTGATGAGTATTTGGGGCGTCTCTTTTACGTTAAGAAGCAGTTCAAATTTGACGAGCGCTCTCCCAAGGTGCTGGAGACCCGTGATGGCCACTGGTTCTGGAGCACTTTGTTTGAATCTCGCGGAATCTATCGCGATGTGCTGATCGCCTCCATTCTGATCAACCTGTTTGCCATCGCCAGCCCCCTCTTTACCATGAACGTCTATGACAAGATTGTGCCCAATCTGGCATTTGATTCGCTCTGGGTGCTGGCGGTCGGGGCCATGGTGGTCTTTACCTTCGATTTTGTGATGCGGCAGTTGCGCAGTTACTTTATCGATATCGCTGGCAAAAAGTCTGATGTGCTGCTGTCCGCCAAGATTTTCGCCAAGGTGATGGGCATGCGGATGGAGTCTCGTCCCGCTTCCACCGGCGCTTTCGCCAAACATCTGCAGGAATTTGAATCGGTGCGGGAGTTTTTCACTTCCGCGACGGTTTCTACTCTTATCGATCTGCCTTTTGCCGTCTTCTTCCTTTTTATTATCTGGATGTTTGCCGGTGTGATGGTGGTGGTCCCCATCGTCGCCATGCTGATCCTGATCGCCTACAGCTTCTATATTCAAGAGCCGCTCAAAAAGTCCATCGAAGAGGGTTCCCGGCTGGCCTCTCAGAAAAATGCCAACCTGATCGAAAGTATTTCCGGGCTGGAAACGGTCAAAATTTTTGGCGCCGAGAGTCTGTTCCAGCACCGTTGGGAGCAGGCTGTTTCCCATATTTCCACCTGGGGTGTACAAACACGGCGAATTACCAACTCCATGTCGTCACTGGCCAGTTATATCCAGCAGGTGGTGACGGTCGGTCTGGTGATTGTCGGTGTTTACCAGATCTCCGAAGGCTTAGTCACCATGGGGGGGATGATTGCTGCCGTGATGCTCTCCAGCCGTGCCATTGCGCCCATGGTGCAACTCTCAGTGTTGTCGACCCGTTATAACCAGGCCAAGTCTGCACTGGATATTCTGGAAAAAATCATGCAAACCCCGGGTGAGCAGGAGGAAGGCAAGCAATATATCCATCATCCGGTGATTGCCGGTCGAATTGAATTCGAAAATGTTTCGTTCAAATATCCAGGAATGGAAACCAGCACCCTGCACCATATCAATTTGCGTATTCAGCCGGGTGAAAAGGTGGCAATTATCGGCCGGATTGGGGCGGGTAAAACGACCCTCGAGAAGTTGTTGATGGGGCTGTATCGGCCGACTGACGGTTCGGTCCGGATCGATGGTTTCGAAATAGACCAGTTGCCTCCCTCGGTGATTCGTCGCAATATCGGTTGTGTTCCCCAAGATGTCATTCTCTTTTTTGGTTCGGTGCGAGACAACATCATGCTGGGTAATCCGCTGGTGGATGACGTGAGAGTCTTGCGTGCTGCCAAGCGGGCGGGCGTCACCAATTTTACCAACCGTGATCCCAACGGATTGGATCGGCAGATAGGTGAGGGTGGCCGTCAGCTTTCCGGTGGCCAGCGTCAGTCGATCCTGCTGGCACGCGCCCTGCTCAATGATCCCCCCATTCTGGTGATGGATGAGCCTACCTCCAACATGGACAACCAGTCCGAGATGCAGGTCAAACAGGAGCTCGCCAGACTGGGCCCGGAAACCACCTTGATCCTCATCACCCACAAGACCTCAATGCTGGATGTGGCCTCGCGAGTTATCGTCATCGAGCAGGGACAGATTGTGGCAGATGGTCCCAAAGAGGTGGTGTTGCAGCAGTTGAAGGAAGGCAAGGTGCGCGTGCAGGAGGTGTCCCATGGTTAAGGGGCTCATGAACTGGTTAAAACGCAGCAAAAATGCGCCTTCCGGTGATGTATTGCCGGCACCCGAGCATCTGGAGTTTGTCGATGACGGCGCGGCAGCTGTGTTGCTTACTACCCCAACCGGTGCCCGCATCCTGTTATGGTGCTGTTTCCTCTTTTTCATGAGTGCCATCGTCTGGGCTGCCTGGGCCGAGCTGGATGAAGTCACCGTGGGTCAGGGCAAGGTGATCCCATCCCGCCAACTACAGGTGATCCAGAATCTGGAAGGGGGGATAGTCAAAGAGATCTTCGTCAAAGAGGGGGATATCGTCGAGAAGGGACAGCCGCTGCTGCGCATCGATGACACCCGTTTCCGCTCCGATTTTCGAGAGCGTGAGCAGGAGCTGGTCACTCTGAAAGGAGATATTGCACGGTTACGGGCCGAAATGGCCAGTGTTGAGGTTAAAAATGATCCCGCACTGGGGTGGCGTGAACAGGTAGTGGTGGGAGAAGCGCCAATTCAGTTCCCGGATGGCTATGAAACCGTCTTTCCCGAATATGCCAACCGTGAACGCTCGGTACAACGGGATCGCCTTAATAACCTGAAGAACCAGCTCTATATTCTTGGTCAACAGATCGAGCAGAAAGAGCAGGAACTGATTGAACTGAATGCCAAAATTCGCACAGTAAATCGCAGTGTGGATCTGGCCAGACAAGAGCTCAATATTAGCCGTCCACTGGCAAAAGAGGGTATAGTGCCTCAAGTGGAGCTAATTAAGCTGGAGCGGCAGGTCAACGAGATGCAGGGGGAGCTGGAGAGCAACCGTCTGCTGATACCAAAACTCAATTCGGTGTTGCGTGAGACTATTTCCAAGCGCAATGACATAGCGCTGAAATTCCGTGCTGACTCCCAGACGGAACTGAATGAGAAGCAGGGGCGACTTGGCCAGTTGTCAGAAGGGCAGGTTGGCTTGCGAGATAGGGTTGATCGGACCAGCGTGATTGCTCCGCTCAAGGGTACCATCAAGAAACTCAAGATCAACACCCTGGGCGGCGTGGTGCAGCCCGGCATGGATTTGATGGAGATAGTGCCGCTGGAGGACACCTTGTTGGTTGAAGCCAAGGTGTCGCCGAAAGATATCGCCTTCCTGCGACCGGGGCTGGATGCCATCGTCAAGATCACTGCCTACGACTTTACAATCTATGGAGGATTGCATGGCAAGGTTGAACAGATAAGTGCGGACTCGATCCAGGATGAGGAGGGGAACTCCTTTTATCTGGTTCGGGTGCGTACCGAGAAGAGTTACTTGGGCGATGAGCTTAACGCACTTCCCATCATCCCCGGTATGTTAGCCAGTGCTGATATCATTACTGGTAAAAAAAGTGTCCTAGACTATTTACTTAAGCCGATTTTACGGGCTAAGCAGTCGGCACTGAGAGAACGATAAGCCAACAATCTAAAAACAAAACATGACTGGAGATAACATGAAAAAAACGATTGTTGCCATGCTGGTCAGTGGCATCACCCTGATCCCTAGTTTGGGTCAGGCCCAGACTCTGGAAGAGTCGGTGGCACAGACACTCGCTACGCATCCCAAGATCAAGGAAGCGTTTGATCTCTACCAGGCACGCCTCTATCAGCATGATGGCGCCAAGGGTGGCTATTATCCTACGATCGATCTGCGTGGCGGCGTAGGCTATGAAAAGACTGACAGCCCTTCTACCCGGGCTGCTGGTTCAAACAGCAATATTGATGACTCCATGACTCGCAAAGAGGCTGGACTCAGTTTGCGGCAGATGTTGTTTGATGGTTTTGATGTCAGCAACAACGTCTCCCGAACTGAAGCTGAAGCCAACGCCCAGCGTCTGGCGATGATCTCCGAAGCAGAGAATACCGCGCTGCGAGTGGCTGAGGTCTACCTCAATATGCTGCGCCAGCAGGAGATCCTGGAACTCTCCAAACAGAACCTGGAAACCCACGAACAGATCCGTAGCGACATTCAGAAACGGACTGATTCAGGGCTTGGTTCTACTGCTGATCAGACCCAGATTGATGGTCGTGTTGCCAGGGCCTACGCCAACCAAGCCGCCGCTGAAAACAACTACCGTGATGCGGAAAGCGAGTTTATTCGGGTGGTTAACGAGGTACCAAAAGATCTCGTTCAACCGGTACCTAATGCCGAGTTGGTCCCGGCTAGTCTCGATACTGCCCTGAAAACGGCGACAGAAGTTCACCCGACCCTGCTCTCATCCCTGCAAGATATTGAAGCGGCCAAGTATCAGCATGAAGGTGCCAAATCCGGTTTCTACCCTAACGTCACTTTTGAAGTGGACCAAAACTGGAATGAGGATATTGATGCCGTTAAAGGTCGCAATGACGATCTGACAGCTATGGTGCGGATGCGTTACAACCTGTTCCGAGGTGGTTCTGACGTAGCCGAGAGCAATGCAACTTCGGCACTGTACTCTCAGGCGAAAGACATTCATCTGAATGCATTTCGTCAGGTAGAAGAGGGAACCCGTTTGGCATGGAATGCGAAAGAGTCGCTGGCCAAACAGAAAACCTTCCTTAAAGAGCATGTGGATGCAAGCTACGATACCGTTCAGGCATACAAGAAGCAGTTTGGCTTGGGTCAGCGAACCTTGCTGGACGTATTGAACACCGAAAACGAATTGTTCGAAGCGCGTCGCAGTTATATCACTGCTGAGTATGATGCATTGCTGGCGGACTATCGCATCCTCAATGCGACAGGAAGTCTGCTCAATGCATTTAGCGTCAAGCAACCCGCTGAATGGCAGCCCAGGCAATAACCGTTTGCCAATGATCCCGCCGGGATGATGATGGACGCCAACATGGTGACTGCTGCTGGCAGTCACCATGTTTGGCTAAAGCAGGTGGTTGCACGGTTTTTGAGGAGTGCAGTAGCAATCATGCAGCAGGCATATGACGTGACACTCCTGCGTGGTACCGGAAGCAGATGGTATGATCTCCTCAATAAATGGAGATACCGATCTCTACGTACTCTGCGCCACTCCTTATGGATCCTGCTGTTACCCTTCTCACTTTTGCTCTGTGCCAGCCAGCCTCTGCCACAGGAAGATCTCAACTTGATCAAGCGGGCGGAGCAGACCTATGGTGCCAGAGCCGGCAAGCGTGTAACCAGTTGGCGCATGCTGGTGATGGAAACGAAGGGAAAGGCACTGAGCGAGGCGAAAAAGCTCGAAAGAGTGAACAACTTTTTTAATCAAATGCGCTTTGTTGATGACATCAAGTTGTGGCGCAAGAAAGATTACTGGGCAACCCCGCTCGAGTTTCTGGGGGCTGCCGGAGGAGATTGCGAAGATTTCAGTATTGCCAAATATTCCACACTACTGGAATTGGGGATCCCGGATGAAAAAATGCGGATGGTTTATGTCAAGGCCCTTGATTACAACCAGTTCCACATGGTGGTGGCATATTATGAGACCCCCTCTTCTGTTCCGGTTATTTTGGATAATTTGATAGGCTCTATTCGACCTGCTACCCAACGGCGAGATTTGGTACCTATCTATAGTTTTAACGGTAGTCACTTGTGGTTGATGAAGGCGCGAGGCCAAGGGGAGCTGGCTGGCCAATCATCTCGCTTGGGATTATGGAATGATTTACGCAATCGCATGACATCGGGGCGATTGGCTAGGCCTGTGGTGAATTTGGATGATTAACCTATGACGCTTTATAGACAGTTATTGGCCACCATGTTGCTGTTGTTTGGACTGTTGTTTGCAGCTACGTATTGGGTGCAATTCAATTCGACACGAACTTATCTGGCACAACAGCAGGAGACAACGGTAATCAACACCGCTACGTCACTGGGACTGGCATTAACTCCTTATCTTGAAAATGGCGACAAGGTGGGAGCTGAGTCGGTGATTAAGGCCATATTTGATGGTGGTTATTACCGTATGGTTCGTCTTGACCTGCTTGCGTCGAAAGATGTGATTGAAGAAGAAAACAGCAGCCGTATTCAAGGTGTACCTGACTGGTTTATTGAACTTGGCTTGTTTCCGGAAGTATCCAATGAGTCAATTCTGACGTCTGGCTGGCTGCAACTTGGCAAGCTCAAGGTGGTGGGCCACCCAGGACAAGCCTATCACGAACTGTGGGCAGGGATGAGCGAACTGGCGACCTGGTTTGTGATTGGATTTTTGGTAACCACGATCTTGCTTATGCGTGCACTTAATTTCCTGTTAAAACCGCTCAAGCAGATTTGTGAGCAGGCCGTCGAGATTGAATTGCATCATTTTGGGCATACCATTCCAGAGCCCAAGACCTATGAATTGAAGCAGGTTGTACAAGCGATCAACATCTTATCCGGAAAGTTGGCGGTGCAATTCAAAGAGCAGGCCGACGAGGCGGAGAAACTGCGTGAACGAGTTTATGTGGATGCCGTTTCTGGCTTGGGTAATCGAGCCTATTTTGTTGGTCAGGTTAATGCCTGGATTGCAGAATCTGGCCAAGGGGGCATCATGTTGGTTGCGGTAGATATGCTCGATGATATCTACCGTGATGAAGGTTTTGCTGCCCGTGATAATATGGTCAAATCTATAGCACAAATCTTACGCGAACAGCTTAAGGGATGGGATGGTGCAGCTGTGGCGCGGATATCAGCGACCGAATATGCTCTGCTCTGCCCGACAGATGATTTGGGTCAGCTTAAGGAGTTGGCAGAAATTATCAATTCTCGTATTGCTGATCTGGTCGTGAACCCAATGGCGGAGGGTAATCCTCTCTCCGTCATTGGTATTGCAGGCCGTGATGGTAATGATGATCTCTCCGTCCTGTTGACTAAAGCGGATAATGCACTCGGCAAGGCGCGTAATGAACGCCGTGGTGCTGTTGTCATGGAAGGGGGAGCCGAGCAGGGGTTGATGGGGCGCTTGGCATGGCGTGATTTGGTTCAGGATGCTATTTCGCATCACCTCTGGCGATTCAAGGCTCAGCCAGCTTGCCGATTTGATAACGGGGCCAGGTTGCATGCCGAGTTGTTTGCATCTATCTCTCGCGATGGCACGGACTATTTTGCCGGTCAGTTTTTGCCTGCCATCGAACAGTTCAAATTGGGGGGCGATTTTGATCAGGCAATACTTGATGCATGTGTTCCCTTACTGCACAAACAAGCGGATCTAGTGCTGGCAATTAATATAACGGCAGGTTCGCTTTGTTCGGATGAGTTTTTGACCTGGCTGACGCACTATCTGGTCGAACATGGCGAATTGAAAGAACGGCTGTTATTCGAGATACCCGAGGCAGCCATTATGAAGCACAAAGATCATGTGGCCGCTTTGGTAGGCGCATTGCAGGTCCATGGTTTCCAGTGGGGGGTTGACCACTACGGCCGTCACTTCCAGTCACTGGGCTATCTGGAGGAGTTAGCGCCTGCCTATGTCAAGGTGGATCACGGTTATACCAGTCAGGTCATGGAGCCGGGTGCTGACACCTCATTCTTGGCTGCAGTGTGCCGAGCTGCACACAATGCCGGTGTGACCACCATTGCAACCCGCGTCGAAGATCAACATCAAGTGGAACTGCTTTCCAAGTTGCATATCGATGGTTATCAGGGATTTGTGCATCCTGCTTTCCCCTTGTCTTGATTGATATGTGCAGTGTAGAAATGGCCCCGAATGGGGTCATTTTTTATATCAATACAATATATTTTTTGATTTTTTTATTATCAAATTAATATGGGTGTTATTTGGTTCCATTTATATCGTTATGATTTTAATGAAGAAAAAATAACCTTTCGATTTTATTCTCTATATCGGTTTGAGGGCAGTCAAACCTATAGATTATTGCAACGGAAAAGCACGTTATCTCCCTCTACGGTGTAGACATCAAGATCTGTCACGTTGGAGCAATGGATATGCGTACCCAAATCATCGACAAGTCCGTGGTTGTCTCAGCTATCGAAGGGAATGTGGAGATTGTGCTGGCTGATGGCAGCAGTCGCCCCCTGCAAAAGGGGGAAATACTCCAGCCCGGTGCCAAATTGACCATAGCGGATGATGCCAAGCTTGTTCTTTCCCCCTATGACGATACACCAGCGCAGAATGTACCCACCGGTTCCGAATTAGCAGAACCGGGACAACCGCAAGGTGGTGCCAGCACGGAGGGCACTCCTTCTGACATTGCTGCATTGCAAGAGTCAATTTTGCAAGGCGTTGACCCGACGCAAAACTTTGAGGCTTCAGCAGCAGGTGGTGCACCTGCTGCCGGTGGTGGCGGTGGTATTGGCGGGGTAGCAGGAGCAAGCGGCAATGGTGGCTTTGTCACCATTGATAGAACCGGTGATGCGACCATTGCCGAGGCCGGTTTTGATACCAATTATCAGGCTGAACCCATTATCAACACTGAGCAAGCGGCTGAACCACTGTTAGAACCGGAGCCACTAACTAATCTCTTGTTGGATGAGAGTGAAGTATTTTCGATGGATGAAGATAACCCTGTCAGTGGTGATCTTTTGGCCAATAGCTCCAACCCGGATGGTCCCTTGGCTCAATCCATCATCAGCTATAGCTGGGGTAGTAATATTGATGTTCCCGCAGGTGTTACATCGACCCTTACTGGCATTGGTACGCTGATCATCAACAGTGATGGCTCTTTCACCTTTACCCCCGCTCCTGACTATTCTGGTGCAGTTCCTACAGTAAGTTATCTGGTCACCGATAGTTCTGATGTTGTTACTTCGACCTTGACGCTGATAGTGACGCCACAAGGTGACATCGACTTCAACGTCGAGGCGCTGAATGCGGGTGCGACCGAAACGGATGGCACGGTACAGGTGCTGCTGACCA
>NZ_JAAKPE010000009.1:0-159736 GCF_049171775.1 Aeromonas sp. 603404 | reverse complement strand
AGAGGGACTCGAACCCTCACATCCGTGGGACACTAACACCTGAAGCTAGCGCGTCTACCAATTCCGCCACCTTCGCATCACTGCGGAGGGGGATTCTATAGAGTTTTGGGGGAGCGTCAACAGCCAAAGGGGACTTTTTTCGCTGTTGACGCCCAAAGTGGCGCCAAGGGTACAAAACTTCAGCAATTAGCCGACGTCTGGCATTCAGTAACGGCCCAATGCGTTCTGATACATCCGTTCATACTGGGTGACCGAGTCAGGCCAGTTGAAGCGGGTGCTCATGGCATTGCGCTGCACCTTGGCAAAACGCTCCTTGTCCTGCAGGAAATAGAGCAGGCTGCGGCGCATGGTATCGAGCAGGATGGCGGCAGTCGGATCGTTGAAGCAGAAGCCGGTAGCATGCTCGGGATCCGCATCCCAATCCACCACGGTATCTTTCAGACCCCCCACGGCGCGCACCAGTGGCAGGGTGCCATAGGCGAGACTGTACATCTGGTTGAGGCCGCAAGGCTCGAACAGAGAGGGCATCAGGAAGAAGTCGGCACCGGCTTCGACCAGATGAGCCAGCCGATCGTCATAGGTGTTGATGAAGGCGAGCTTGCCCGGATAATCCCGGGCCATGGTTTGCAGTTGCGTGGCGAGCGCAGGATCGCCAGAGCCGACGATCACCACTTGTACCTGATGGTGGAGGAATTTCTCCAGCGCAGGGAGCAGCAGGGGAACGCCCTTCTGCTCGGTCAGGCGGCAAACCATGCCGTAGATGGGCAAGTCCGCCACGGCCAGCCCCGCCTCCTGCTGCAGGCTCTCTTTGCAGATCTGTTTGCCAACCATGTTGTCGATGCTGTAGGTCGCAGGCAGGAATTCGTCGAACTCAGGATCCCAGTCCTTGTAGTCGCAGCCGTTGAGGATGCCGCAGAGATCTGCCGCCCGCTGCTGGAAGATATGCGCCATGCCGTGGGCGCCGAGGTGAGTCAACAGCTCCTGGGCATAGTTGGGACTGACCGCATTGATCTTGTCGGCGTAGAGCACCCCGCATTTGAGCAGATTGACGTGGCCGTAGTCGTAGTTGATGCGGCGTTCGTAGTCGGCGATCTCGGGCATGGCCCAGAACTGCTCGCGGCCAAACACCCCCTGAAACGCCGCGTTGTGAATGCTGATCACGCTGCGGGTCTGCTGGAAGAAGGGGTTGTGGGCATGACGGGTTTTCAGCAGCAGCGGCAGCAGGCCGGTGTGCCAGTCGTTGCAGTGGGCGATGTCCGGCGCAAAGCCGAGTTGCTCGCAGGCATGGAGGGCCGCGGCCGAGAAGAAGGCAAAGCGCTCGCCATTATCCGGATAGGCCTGATTGTTCTCGGCGTAGAGCTGGGGACGATCGAAATATTGCGGGCAATCGAGCAGATAGACGCAGACGCCATCCAGCTCCATCTGGTAGATGCGATAACCGATATCCGGCAGCCCGGGGTGGGTTGGCAACCAGCGAGAAGCGACCAGTCTGGCCTCATCCCGTCGCTTTATCGTCTTGTAGAAGGGGAGCATGATCCTGACATCATGCCCCTTCTGGGCCAGGTACATCGGCAGGGCTCTGGCGACATCGGCCAGGCCCCCGGTCTTGACCAGCCCCTCAACCTCCGAGGCAACAAACAGGATTTTCAGTGGGTTAATAGCCAACTCTTGCTCCCTTAGGTACCACCACGATACCGCCTTCGGATACGGTAAATCGCTCTCTATCGTGGTCGAGATTTTCACCGATAACGGTGCCGGGCGCAATTTCAACGTTTTTATCTATGATCGCGCGCCGGATGGAGCACCCCTCACCAATCTTGATATCCCCCAGCAGCACGGACTCACTGATGTGGCTGCAGGGGCCAATATTGCAGCGGAAACCGAGGATGGAGCGCTGGATCTGGCTGCCCTGAATGAAACAACCGGCGGAGATCAGCGAGTTGGCTATCTTCACCTTGCACTCGTCGCTGTCGATGAAGGTAGCTGGTGGCAGCGCCGGATAGTGGGTGTGCAGTGGCCACTTGCGGTTATAGAGGGAGAAGGGGGGATTGTCGGCCACCAGGTCCATGTGCGCTTGCCAATAAGAGTCGAGAGTGCCCACATCCCGCCAGTAGACGTGCGGTTTCTCGCCGGGGATGACGTTGGTGCTGTAGTCATAGACATAGACGGGGGCGCGCGGGTAGAGGCTCGGGATCACATCCTTGCCAAAGTCGTGGCTGGAGTTCTCCTCGGCGGCATCCCGCTTCAACTCACGGCAGAGGGCATCGGTCTCGAAGATGTAGTTGCCCATGGAGACCAGCGCCTGGGTCGGATCGCCGGGAATGTGCTTGGGCTGCTTCGGTTTCTCCTGAAAGCCGATCATCCGTCCTTCGGTATCTACCTCGATCACCCCGAAGGCGCTCGCCTCTTCGATGGGCATGCGCAGGGCCGCGACTGTCATGGCAGCATTTTTTTGTTTGTGGAAAGTGACCATCTGGCTCACATCCATCTTGTAGATGTGGTCGGAGCCGAAGATGCAGACGTGATCCGGTTCGGCCCGCTCGATAAAGCCGAGGTTCTGGTAGATGGCATCGGCGGTGCCGTCATACCAGCGTTTGCCCATCCGCATCTGGGCCGGGATGGGATCGATAAAGCGGTCGGTGATACCGACGATATTCCACCCCTTCTTCATGTGCAGATAGAGGGACTGGGATTTGAATTGGGTTAGTACATAGATGCGTAGAAAGTCTGCGTTGACGAAGTTGTTGAGGACAAAATCGATCAGCCGGTAGCTGCCACCGAAGGGGACGGAAGGCTTGCTGCGGGTGGTGGTCAGAGGCTGCAGGCGAGTACCTTCGCCACCAGCCAAGATCATGGTCAAAATGCCAGCCATCGTATTTCTCTCCCTGAATGAACAACATGAAAAGGTTTTCAAAGCTCGGTATAAAAACACCCCTAAAGGGGTGGTTTTTATCGTGCTCTTAGTACCTTACCAGATCCCGTATGGGGCTCTCTAGCTGTTTTCTTGTACTGCTTACACTTAATTACACTTTGCTCAGATAGACCTTGAATTTGTCATCACTGCTGATCACTTCAGTCCGTTTGAAGTGTGTCTCCAGTATAGGCTGATAGCGCAAGAAGGCGTTGGCAACAATGGTCAGCGAACCATTTGGCAGCAAAAATTCCGGCGCCTTGGCCAGGAACTGCTCGGTCGCCGCATAGAAGGTTTTGAGACCCGCATGGAATGGCGGGTTGGAGACGATGTGCTGGAAACGGGTGGAGACATCCGAATAGACATCGGAAGCGGTGACCTTGCCCTGCAGACCGTTGATCGCCAGGGTGCGGCGGCTCGATTCGAGCGCCAGCGCGCTGATATCCACCATGTTGACCCGCAGATCCGGATTGCGCTTGGCCAGCACAGACCCAATTACCCCGGCGCCGCAGCCAAAATCGAGCAGCTCGCCCTTCATCGGTGGCACGGCGGCCAGCAGCATCTGGGTGCCGAGATCCAGCTCGGCGGCGCTGAAGACGCCGGGCAGCGCCAGCACGGTCAGCTCGGTATCATCCGCCTTGCACTGATAGCGGCCAAACCAGCTATCCAGATTGAAAGGTTCAACCGGCTTGCTCAGCTCACCGTGATAGAGCGAGCAGCGGCGCGCCGAATCGCGCTTTATCGGCTTTTCGCCATAGGGGGCCAGCAGCTTGTCGGCGCCATTGATGCCGCCGCGGTTTTCACCGGCCAGGAACAGATCGGCACCCGCTTCCAGCAAGGGGGTCATCATGGCCAGCAGATATTGTGCCTCGGCCTTGGCCTTGGGCATCAGCAGCAACAGGGCATCGAAGCGGGGGGCACCACCTAGCTGGTGGTCAAACAGGATCGCCTCGCCGAGGGCGGCCTGCTGGCTGCGGTAGTAGCAGTAATCGGTGGTAAAGACGGTCAGGGTCCGGGCCAGGCTCGCCAGCTGGCGGGGGTAGTCATCCTCCAGGGCGCCACAGACAAGTAGCCGCTTGCCGACAAAGAGGGCTTGGTTTCGTTCCAGCATCTGGCTGACGGCACTGATAGGGCTGCTCATCGGGTCTCTCCACGCAATTTTGGGCGGCTATTATACATAGCCCCTTTCGCCTTGACATTTATGCCGTGTTCCCGAAATATGCCCAGACACCATTTTTTGACCAGAGATGACGAAATGCGGTTCAACGGGTCGAAACGAAAGCACAAAAAAAGCCTGAAATTCGGGCCTGCCGACGTTCGCGCGTAACCTCTCATCCCTGAGAAGCTTCAAACCCCGGTTGCGCACATCGTACCGGGGTTTTTTATTGCCATATGCGCGTCATTTAGGAGAAGGAGATCCCATGTTTCAAGGTTCAATCGTTGCGTTGATCACCCCGTTTCGACAGGGAAAGCTGGATGAAGAGGCGCTGCTGCGTCTGGTGGAGTGGCATATCGAGCAGGGTACTCACGGCATTGTGCCGGTGGGTACCACGGGGGAGAGCCCGACCCTGACCCACGACGAGCACTGCCGGGTGGTGGAGCTGGTGGTCAAACAGGTCGCTGGCCGTATTCCGGTGATTGCCGGAGCGGGCTCCAACAATCCGGTCGAAGCCATCGAGTACACCCTCCATGCCGAGCGGGTGGGGGCTGATGCCACTCTGCATGTGGCCGGTTACTACAACCGCCCCAATCAGGAGGGGCTCTACCACCACTTCAAGGCGGTACACGATGCCACCGCCAAGCCGATCATTGTCTACAACATCCCGCCGCGCGCCATCGTTGACGTGCAACCCGCGACCCTGGCCCGTCTGGCCGAGCTGCCGCGCATTGCCGGGGTGAAAGATGCCACCGGCGATCTGGCGCGCCCCTGGACCGAGCGCCAGCTGATCAAAAAGCCCTTCGCTTGGCTCTCCGGTGAAGATGCCACTGCGGTTGCTTACAACATCGGCGGCGGTCAGGGCTGTATCTCGGTGACCGCCAACGTGGCGCCCAAGCTGGTGGCCGAGGTGCAGAACCTCACGCTGGCGGGCAAGTGGCAAGAGGCGCGTGAGCTGCAAGACAAGCTCATTCCGCTCCATCAGGCGATGTTTGCCGAGCCGAGCCCGGCTGGTGCCAAGTATGCAGCCTCTCTGCTCGGTTTCTGCAGCGAGGAGTGCCGTCTACCAGTGATGCCACTGTCGGAGGCGACTCGCGAGCGCATTCGCAGCGCCATGCAGCAGCTCAACCTGCTGTAATGCAAAACGGGTGAGCCAAGGCTCACCCGTTTTGTTTTTGGCTTTTGTATTTACGACATCGCCCCACTCAGGCTGCGTGATGCAGCCAGGCGGCGATGGCCAGTTGCAACTCGACATATGCCGGATAGAGGAAGAGCTCGGCCAGCTCTGCAGGCCACTCGTTTTGCTTGCCCGATTGGGCTTGCAGATGGGCGTGCAGGCTGGACAATGCTGGCAGCCAGGGCGTTGGTTGTGGCAGCGTGGCCGCACTGCGGGCGACCAGATCGATCCCTTGGCACAGGGCTGCGAGTGCCCGCTGTTGAATGCCTTTATCCTGAGGATGCTCCAGCCAGAGCTGCTCGTGATGCTGCCAGTGGCGCAGCCCCTCGCTTACCCCCGTTATGCCATCCATACCTTCATGTTCGACCAGCGCCTGCAGGGCCAGCGGTTTGCCAAGACCAGCCAGTCGATAGCCGCGCTGGGCCTTGGATTGGGCGCCGAGGCGCAGCCCGCCGATCCTGGCGAGGCGTTGGGCCAGTGCAAACAGCGCCGCGGTAGCACCTGATTTGAGCTCCAGTTCCAGCTCGTTGATGGTGGTGCTGCCCTGACTGCCGACTATCTCTCCCTGATCCCAGGCCAGCTCAATCTCGGCCCCCTCGAAGGCGATCAGACAATGGCGGCGCAGGAAGTCGGTACGAAACTGGGCGACCAGCTGCTGCTGAATGTGATCACGCTCGGTCAGGGTCGGCCAAATCTCATCGGGAAAGGCCGAGAGAGTCGGCAGATCGCCGCTCACGGGAGCGTTGTACTCGGGTCTGGCGTGCAGGCCGCCCACCACCTGACCGCGGCATTTGATAGTCTGCTCGGCGAAGGCGTCGCAGCGGCGGATCCGCAGTCCCATCTCCAGCTGGCGCAGAGCCAAGGTCGGCGTATCGAAATAGACGTTGCCGAGCTGCTGTTGTGACGATTCTTTAATCTCAAGAGAATTCAGCAGGTTGGATAACTCGGCTTGAATGTCGCGGGCGACAAAAAACTTTATCTCGATCTCAGTTTGCATAGTCATTCCGGGCTGGCAGGCAACTTTGGGGGGCAGGATTCGGGTCGCGGGGATATAATGCCCGCGAGACGACTAGATTAATTCGCGGTTTAATTGAGGGCGCAGTTCGGTTACCATGCGCGCCTCATAAAATCGTATCGAGTGTTTTTTCACCGACACAGGTTTGGCCATGCCAGTAAATACTATTTTGGGGCTTTTTGCCAAGTCCCCCATCAAGCCGCTGCAGAAGCATATCGTCAAGGTTCACCAGTGCTCCCAGCAGTTGGTTCCCTTCTTTGACGCCGTTGCCGAAGACCGTTGGGAAGATGCCGAGAAGATCCGGCAGCAGATCGCCCAACTGGAAAAAGAGGCAGATACCCTCAAGCGTGAAATCCGTCTGAAACTGCCTCGCGGCCTGTTCCTGCCGGTTGCACGTACCGACCTGCTGGAGCTGTTGACCCAGCAAGACAAGATTGCCAACCGTGCCAAGGATATCTCCGGCCGCATGCTTGGTCGTCGCATGGAGTTCCCCGCCGAAATGCGGACGGATTTCATGGCTTACCTCAAACGTTGTATTGATGCGACCGCTCAGGCCGAGAAAGCGATCGGGGAGCTCGACGAGCTGCTCGAGACCGGCTTCAAAGGACGGGAAGTGGAAATGGTTGCCGAGATGATCCATCAGCTGGATCTGATCGAGGACGATACAGACACCATGCAGATCGGACTGCGCCAACAGCTGCAAGCGGTTGAGCACAATTACAATCCGATCGATGTGATGTTCCTTTACAAGATCCTCGAATGGGTAGGTGACCTGGCAGATCAGGCCGAGCGCGTAGGCGCCCGTCTGGAACTGATGCTGGCTCGTTCGTAATCGACTGACTGGGTAAACACTATTAATGGACATTATCGCGAATTACGGCACCACTCTGGTGCTCGTGGCGGCCTTGTTCGGCTTTTTGATGGCTTGGGGCATTGGCGCGAATGACGTGGCCAACGCCATGGGGACATCGGTCGGCACCAAATCCCTGACCATACGTCAGGCGATCATCATCGCCATGATCTTCGAATTTGCCGGTGCCTATCTGGCCGGTGGCGAAGTGACGGCCACCATCCGTAACGGCATCATCGACAGCAACGCCTTTGCCGATACGCCGGATCTGCTGGTGCTCGGCATGATCGCCTCCCTGCTGGCGGCCGGCGCCTGGTTGATCCTCGCCTCCTACTTCGGCTGGCCTGTTTCCACCACTCACTCCATCATCGGCGCCATCGTCGGTTTCGCTGTGGTGAGCATTGGCCCGGAAGCGGTGCAGTGGAGCAAGTTTGGCGGCATCGTCGGCTCCTGGGTCATCACCCCGGCCATCTCAGGTGTCATCGCCTACTTCATGTTCATCAGCGTGCAGAAGCTTATCTTCAACACCGATGATCCCCTGAACAATGCCAAGCGCTATGTGCCGTTCTATATGTTCCTGACTGCGCTGGTGATCTGTCTGGTGACCATCAAGAAGGGGCTGACCCACGTCGGTCTGCACCTGAGCGATGGCGAGGGCATTCTGCTTTCCATCGCCATCTCCATCGCAGTGGCGTTTGCCGGCTGGATCTACATTCGCGGTCAGAAGTACAACCCGCAGGATGACAGCAAGATGCACTTCGCCAACGTGGAGAAGGTGTTCGGCATCCTGATGGTGATCACCGCCTGTGCCATGGCCTTTGCCCATGGCTCCAACGATGTGGCCAACGCCATCGGCCCGCTCTCTGCGGTGGCCTCTATCGTGGCTTCCGGTGGCGAGATTTCCAGTCAGGCAGCCATTGCCTGGTGGATCCTGCCGCTGGGCGGTATCGGTATCGTGATCGGTCTGGCGACTATGGGCGAGAAGGTGATGGCGACGGTCGGTACCGGCATCACTCACCTGACCCCGAGCCGTGGTTTTGCCGCCCAGCTGGCGACTGCCGCGACCGTGGTGATTGCCTCCGGTACCGGTCTGCCCATCTCCACCACCCAGACCCTGGTCGGTGCTGTGATGGGTGTCGGTCTGGCGCGCGGCATTGCGGCGCTGAACCTGGGGGTACTGCGCAACATCGTTGTCTCCTGGATCATCACCCTGCCTGCCGGTGCCATTCTGGCTATCGCCATCTTCTACGTGCTGCAGGCCTGCTTCTCCTAATCGAAGCGGCATTCAGCAAAAAGCCCGAGTCATCGACTCGGGCTTTTTTATTGTGCGCGGGAGAGAGGTGCTGCTCCCTTTGCATACCAGCCTTAGAGGCTGGCGCAGATCTGCCACAGATCGTACTGGATAGCGGCGGCGGTCACTTCCCGACCCGCTCCCGGCCCCTGGATCACCAGCGGGTTGGTGCGGTAGCTGTCGCTCTCGATGGCGAAGATGTTGTCGCACGGCAAGAGGTTGGCAAACGGGTGGTGCGGCTCCAGCGCCTCCAGTCCGACCCGCGCCTTGCCGTCATGCTCGAAGCGGGCGACGTAGCGCAGTACCTTGCCGAGGCGCTTGGCCCCTTCGAAGGCGGTCTGGATCGGGCCATCCAGCTCTTTCAGTCTGTCCATAAACTGATCGGTGGTCACCTTGCGCAGCGTAACGGGCACCAGATTCTCCAGCTCGATATCGGCGGAGTCGAGCTCAAAGCCTGCCTCCCGCGCCAGAATAAGCAGCTTGCGCCGCACATCCTGACCGGAGAGATCCTCGCGGGGATCCGGTTCGGTCAGGCCGTGCTGCCACGCCTCGTCCACCAGTTCGGAGAAGGGGCGGGTGCCGTCATACTGCTGGAACAGCCAGGAGAGGGTGCCGGAGAAGATGCCGGAGACCCCCTGAATGCGGTCGCCGCTCTGGCGCAGCATCTGGATGCTGGACTGGATTGGCAGCCCGGCTCCCACGGTGGCGTTGTAGCGCCACTGCACCTGATGGTCACGGCAGGTTTGCTTGATGCGCTGGTAGAACTCGCTGTCGGCGGCACCGGCAAACTTGTTGGCGGCGATGATGTGAATGCCGAGCTGGGCAAAATCCGGATAGTAGCGGCTCACCGTTTCGCTGGCGGTCATGTCCAGCGCAATCAGCGCATCGAAGCCGTGCTGCTCAAGCTGGGAGAGCAACTCTGGCCAGATCAGCGGCTTGGGATTGAAGTTGTCCTGTACCTTGAGGGGGTTGAGCCCCTCTTCATCCAGCAGGCCCCCTTCCGAGCTGAACACCCCGTAGAGGGTGAGCGCCAGATTGAGTTCATGTTCCAGCCGTGCCTTTTCACGGGCATAGAGGCTCAGCCAGTGGCCGCCGATATTGCCCTTGCCGAACACCACCAGTCCGACCCGGGTCGGGCGGCTGAAGAGGGCGCTGTGCAGGGCGATGAGCAGCGGCTCCAGCACTACCTGACGCAGCACGGCCACCAGACTCAGGCCATCTCGGGCCACCTGGACGAACTCCAGCGGTTGATCTGCCAGCAGCTGATAGAAGCGATGACACTGTTCTGCGTTGTCGGTGACACCGGCGCCGACCAGCGCTACCAGACTGTACCCCTCTTTCTGAATGAGGCCGGTGAAGCTCCCTTGCAGCTGGAAGTCGCGCAGCAGCTCGAAGGCGCCTTGTGCCACCTCGAGGGTGTAGGCGAGGCGCAGGATCCGGCGATCCGGCTGGCGCTGCAGGGTGAGCGGGTGGAGGCGGTGACGGGCCAGATGGGCCTCGATGGTGGCCACCGTCTGCTCATAGTTGGTCTGCGGCAGCACCTTCAGCTCGATGAGGGCGATCTGATCCACCGAGGAGACGATGCGGGCGCCACCGGAGCGGGGGGCGCGGCGCAGGATATGGGTGCAGCCCTCGTCCGGGTTGTAGCTGCAGCGCAGGGTGAGGCGCTGGCGGCTGTCGGCCACAGGTTGCAGGGTGCGCGAATGCAATACCGAAGAACCAAGACGGGCCAGCTCGTTGGCTTCGGCGAGGCTCAGGCGCTCCAGCAGGCGAGCCTCCTTCACCCGGCGCGGGTCGGCGCTGTAGACACCGGCCACATCGCTCCAGATGGTGGTGGATTCGCCGTCCGCCAGCAACGCCAACAGGCTGGCGCTGTAGTCGGAGCCGTTGCGACCGAGCAGCAGGGAGCGCCCCTCCATGTCGGCAGCGATAAAGCCGGTTACCACGATGCGACCGGCATGCTCCGCCAGTCGCGCCTTGAGCAGCTCGCTGGAGAGCGCAGTATCTACCTTGACCAGAGCGCCATCCTCGGCGCGCAGGAAGCTGCGGGCATCGAGCCAGATGGCCTTGTCGCCGCGGCTGGTGAGCAGGGCTGCCAGCAGGCGCGCCGACCACACTTCGCCAAAGGCGAGCAGGCCGTTGCGGGCGAAGCGATCAAACTGTCCCTCCAGCGTTTTGGCGATCAGCTGCATGTCGTCGGCCAGCTGCTTGCTCAGATCGAGCTGCAGTTCACCCTCCAGCAGGCCGTCGATCAGGCTCTGCTGATAGGCCTGCAGGGCCGAGATGGCTTCACCGGCGGCTTCGTCCCCCGCTTCGGCCAGCTCCACCAGCTGGATCAGTCGGTTGGTGGTCTTGCCGGCGGCGGAGACTACGATCAGCTCGTCGCCACCCACCTGTTGTTCAACGATGCTGGCGACTCGGCGATAACAGACCGGATCCGCCAGACTGCTGCCACCGAATTTGTGGACGTGACGTCGCTTCAATCCTGCTTCTGCTGCCACCGCGATCTCTCCTTGTTGCTGCTGTTCCATTACTTCGCTACCTGTTCTGCCTGCTGCGCCTGTTCAAAAGCCTGAGCCAGATCGGCCACCAGGTCTTCACCGTGTTCAATACCGACCGACAACCGCAGCAGCTGGGCGCTGATTCCTGCTGCCTGCTGCGCCGCCGGGGTCATGGCCCTGTGGGTCATGCTGGCCGGATGGGCCACCAGACTCTCCACCCCGCCGAGAGACTCGGCCACCGAGAAGAGGGTGAGGGCCGCGAGAAAGGCGCGAATGCCCGCCTCGCTGCAATCGAGTTCAAAACTTAGCATGGCGCCGAAGCCGGACTGTTGACGGCGCGCAATATCGTGGCCCGGATGGCTCGGCAGGCTGGGGTGATAGATGCGTTTCACCAGCGGCTGCTGTTGCAGGAAGGCGAGGATGCGGTCGGTGTTCTCCTGATGGGTGCGCAATCTGGGGGCCAGAGTGCGCAGGCCGCGCAGGGTGAGGTAGGAGTCGAACGCCCCGGAGGTGAGCCCCAGACAGTTGGCCCACCACACCAGCGACTCGGCCAGTGCGGCCTCCTTGGCAATCGCCACTCCGCCCACCACGTCGGAGTGACCGTTGATGTATTTGGTGGTGGAGTGCACCACCACATCGGCACCAAGTGCCAGTGGCTGTTGCAGCAGGGGGGAGAGGAAGGTGTTGTCCACCACCACCTGTGCACCCACCTCGTGGGCGGCGCTGGCAATGGCGCTGATATCCACCACCCGCAGCAGCGGGTTGGAGGGGGTCTCCACCCATACCAGTGCAGGCTTTTGCTCCAGCGCGGCGGCCAGAGCGGCCTCGTCCCCCTGATCGACAAACTGCACCCGGTAGTGGCCCTTGGCCGCCAGATACTCAAACAGACGCCAGGTGCCGCCGTAGCAGTCGTGGGGGGCGAGCAGCAGATCCCCCGCCTTGAGCAGGGCGGTGGTGACCAGATGGACGGCCCCCATGCCGGTGCCGGTGACCACGGCGCCAGCGCCCCCTTCCAGCGCCGCCAGCGCGTCCGCCAGATTGGTGCGGGTCGGATTGCCGGAGCGGGCATAATCGTATTGACGGGGCTCGCCAAAGTCGGCAAAGGTGTAGTTGCTGGAGAGGTAGATGGGGGGCACCACGGCACCGTGTTGCTGGTCTGTCTCAATCCCGGTGCGAACCGCCAGGGTGGCCTTGTGGGTCATATCACTCTCCTTGATGTCTCTTCACACGCCGGCATCTTGCTGCCACGCGCCATCCCGCCACTGTGGGCTCATGGACAACCACACTACGCCAGCTTAAAAAAGCCGTCAACACTTCCAGACGTCTAAATGGCTTTGCTGTTGGATTGCCATTAATTTCCTTAAGGGTTAAAATCCGCGCTCACGGCTAAATGAGAACAGGTGAGTCATGGGAACAGAGTGGAACGGCGACTACGTCAGCCCCTACGCGGAACACGGTAAGAAGAGCGAACAGGTCAAGAAGATTACCGTCTCGATCCCGCTCAAGGTGTTGAAAGTGTTGACCGATGAGCGCACCCGCCGTCAGGTGAACAACCTGCGTCATGCGACCAACAGCGAGCTGCTCTGTGAAGCCTTCCTGCACGCTTTCACCGGCCAGCCGCTCCCTTGCGACGAAGACTTGCGCAAGGATCAACCGGACAGCGTCCCGGCCGAAGCGCGCGCCATCATGGAAGCGCTGGGCAAAGAGATCGAAGATTTCGACAAGGAATAACCCCCAATGACGCGGCCCTGGCCGCGTCATTGCTATCTGCCATGTCCCGCTTCAGCCTGCGCCACTATCACCACCACGTCTGCAGTCATAGCCACGACTTTGCCCAACTGGTGATCCCCCTCGACGGCCCCCTCGAGATCGAGGTGCAGGGCCGGGGGCGCAGGCTTGTCCCCGGTTCTGCCTGCGTCATCGGTCCCGGCGAGCGGCACGATTATGCCGCCGATCCGGCGCTTTCGTTTCTGGTGCAGGAGAGCGACTGGCTACCCGGCGATCTGGCGGCCCGCCCCTTTATCGAGCTGGATGAACCCCAGCGTCACTACCTCGCTTTTCTGCACCGCATGGTGGCCGAGGGGCGGCAGGTGGCGGGCATGGAGCAGGTGTGGCTCTCCCTGCTGGCGGAAGGGCAGGGGATGCAGAGCACTGCCACTCCGCGTCTTGCCGCTCGCATCCTCAAGGTGCAGCGCCATATCGAGGCCAACCTTGCCGCCCCGCTGACCAATCAGCAACTCGCCGCCATCGCCTGCCTTGGCCAGAGCCAGTTCAAGCTCGCTTTTCGCCAGCAGCTGGGGATGAGCGTCTCCCACTACATTCGCAGTCGGCGCATGGCACTGGCGCGCACCCTGATTGCCGGTACGCAACTGCCTGTTGGCGAGATTGCCAGCCGCTGCGGTTACCAGAATCAGGGGGCCTTCAGCGAGCGCTTCCTGGCCGAGAGCGGGCTCACTCCATCCCTCTGGCGTCAGCAAAACGGCCGCCTGCCGCAACGAAACGGCTGATCGCCGAAGACGGGATGCTCTCTTTGGGCCATGCTGCGGCTCATGCAGGTGCACGATAAACAGGAGCCGAAATGGAGACGATTAGCTGGCAGGATTTCGAGATGGTGGAGCTGAGGGTGGGCACCCTGGTGCGGGTCGAGCCGTTCCCCGAAGCGCGCAAACCAGCCTACAAGGTGTGGGCGGATTTTGGCCCTGAACTGGGGATTCGCAAGAGCAGTGCTCAGATCACCGCCCTCTACCAGCCAGAGCAGCTGGTGGGCCGCCAGATCATCGCCGTAGTCAACTTCCCGACCAAACAGATAGGGCCGTTTCAGTCGGAGTTTCTGCTGACCGGTTTCTACCGGCCGGATGGCGCCGTAGTGATGGCTATCCCCGAGCGGGCGGTGGAGAACGGCGCCAAGCTGGGCTGAGTTCATACCCGAACAGAGACAAGAGAGGCGACCCCGGGGTCGCCTCTCTTTTTGCTTGTTGCTCGCCGTTACTTCAACAGGCTGAAGATCAGCGCCGATACCGCCAGCGAACCGGTCAGCAGGATAAAACCGTTGGTCCAGCCGTGACGGAAGCGGGCCAGCGCCTCCACCTTGTAGATGGCAATTACCGGCATGATGAACAGGATCATGGCGATGACCGGGCCGGAGAGGGTCTCCATCAGTCCCAGAATGCCCGGGTTGATGACGGCGGCACCCCAGATGGCGAAGAACATCAGGGCGATACCCAGTTTGTCCGCCTTGGCCAGCGGCAGACCGGTGGGCTTGGCGAGCAGGCTTTTGAGGCTTTCGCGGGCACCGAGGAAGTGGCCGAGGAAGGAGGAGCTGATGGCGATAAAGGCGATGAGCGGCCCCAGAGTCACGATCACCGGGTTGTCGGTGATGTTGGCGAGATAGGAGAGCACAGAGACGTTCTGGGCCTTGGCTTCAGCCAGCTGGGCTGGCGAGAGGCTCAGCACGCAGGAGAAGACGAAGAACAGCACGAAGCCCACAAGCATCACTGTGGTGTTGCGCAGGATCAGGCCGCTCTTGGCTTCCGCCTGCTCGCCATATTCACGGCGCTGCACGTTGGCAAAGCCGGAGATGGCGGCGGCGTGGCTGAAGGCGAACACGGTGACCGGCAGTGCCAGCCAGACGGTATTGAGGAAGCTGACCCCTTCAAACGCGGTCACTTCCGGCCATTGCCACTGAGGGATCAGGTAGCAGGAGAGGGCCGCCAGAATGGCCGCCAGCGGATAGACCATAAAGGCGAAGGCGCGCAGCATCGCTTTCTCACCCGCCAGCATCACAGCGATCATGGCAAACACCAGCACGCCGGAGAGCATCACTCTATCTGGGGTCGCCATGCCGAGTTGGTTGACCATGAAGCTCTCTACCGTGTTGGTCAGCCCGACCCCGTAGATGAGCAGGATCGGGAAGATGGAGAGGAAATAGAGCGCCGAGATGAGGCGACCGGCCATCTTGCCGAAGTGCTCCTCCGCCACTTCAGTGACGTCGGCGTGGGGGTGCGAAGAGGAAAGCACGAAGCGCGCCAGCCCGCGGTGGGCGAGGAAGGTCATGGGGCCTGCCAGTACCGCGACGATGACGAGAGGCCAGATCCCGCCCAGACCCAGATTGATGGGCAGGAACAGGATACCGGCGCCAACGGCGGTGCCAAACAGGCTGATAACCCAGTGGGTGTCGTGACGGCGCCAGCGGGTGATGCTGGCAGTGGTGGAGCAGGAACCGGATAGCTCCTTGGTAGCCTCTACAGATAAACTCATTACTAATTCACTTTTTGTTAGTGTTTTAATCTGAGTTCATTGTGGTTTATCGGGATTTAATTCTCAAAAAGCGAGACTGAAACATATCACTGCCATTGCGGGGTTTAGCCAGCGAGATTGGGAATGGAATCTGGTTCACAGAATGGAACAAAACTGATATTTGTGATTTTTGTGAAATATAAAACCAAAATTTAATCTGCTCTCGTTTTTTTATTTTGGCTAATCAGGTGTTTTCAGAATTACGTGAAAAATCGTACCATTTCTCGCCGACCGATTGTGATGTTTCACTATCATTTTGCCGCTTTGCCAGCGTATCACGCTGTTCAAGAGCGTCTTGACCAGCGGATCACACCGGCCATCACCCGGGGCAACTTCCCTGAAAAAGCAGGCGGCCATCGGGCCGCCTGCTTGTCTGGTGTGATGATATCGCTATCCGTTTAGTGGGCCAGAATGTTGCCCCAGGCGAGATCCGGATCCCCCATCACGATAAAGTCAGGGTTCTCCAGCGACTCGGTTTCGTTGTAACTGAGTGGCTGCAACGCCAGGCTGAGGATGCGGCCACCGGCCGCCTCGACGATGCACTGGGCGGCGGCGGTGTCCCACTCGCCGGTGGGGCCGAGCCGCACGTAGCAATCGGCTGCCCCTTCCGCCACCAGACAGGATTTGAGGGAGCTGGAACCAAGCGGGATCAGCTCGTAGTTGATGGCCGGGTTGAGGCGGCGGGTGAGGTTCTCCAGCTTCTGGCGGCGGCTGATAGCCACCACCAGTGAGTCGGGCTGATCATGCTCGTGATGCATGGCGCTGATGGGCAACACTTCGCCATTCACCTCCTTGAAGGCGCCGTAGCCGCGCACCGCCCAGTAGAGCACATTGGACTCGGGGGCGTAGATGACCCCGAGCACCGGCACATTGTCCCGCACCAGGGCGATCAGGGTGGCGAAGTCGCCGCTGCCCGCGATAAATTCGCCAGTGCCGTCGAGGGGATCCACCAGCCAGTATTGCCGCCAGTTGGATCGCTGGCTGAAGGGGATGTCGGCCGCCTCTTCGGTCAGCACGGGAACGTGGGGAGTGAGCGCCGAAAGCGCCTGTTTGAGGTAGGCATCGGCAGCAAGATCGGCACTGGTGACCGGAGTGGCATCCTCCTTCAGCTGACGCTCGAACTGACCGCCATGATAGATGTCGTGAAGGATCCTTCCGGCTTCGCGGGCAATCTCCTTGACCCCCGGCACCCAGGCCAACAACTCCTGCATCTCGTTATCCTCTGTCTGTTAACTGCCCGTCTGCGGGCTACTTTGCCTGCTCGGCCAGCCACTTCTGGGCCAAGAGCAGGGCACTGATGCTGCGCGACTCGGTGAAGTCGGGTCGCGCCAGCAATTCGTCGATCCGGTTGAGGGGCCAGGGGATCACCTCCAGCGGTTCGGGCTCGTCGCCGATCCGCTGCTCGGGGAAGAGATCCCGCGCCAGCAAAATATCCATCCGACTGGAGAAGTAACCGGGGGCCAGCGACACCTGTTTGAGCAGGGTCAGGCTGTTGGCGCCAAACCCCGCCTCCTCCATCAGCTCCCGGTTGCCCGCCTCGAAGGCATCTTCGCCCGGGTCGATCAGCCCCTTGGGAAAGCCCAGCTCGTAGGAGTGGGTGCCGGCGGCATATTCGCGCACCAGCAGCAGGGTGTGGGCATCGAACAGCGGCACCACCATGACGGCGCCCCGGTTGCCGCCGCGCATCCGCTCGTAGACCCGCTCTTCGCCATTGGAGAATTTGAGGTGTAGCGATTCCACCTTGAACAGTCGGCTCTCGGCCACGATATCGGCCTTGAGGATCTCCGGCTTGCTCTTGGGGTGATCCAGTTGGTCGGCTGAGATGTGCTCGGGTTTGCTCTTGTGAGGGTCGCTCATCGGACGCTGGCTGCTCGTTAAAAAATCGTGCTTCAAGAGTAAACGACTCTCACACCGAACACCACGGGCCAGGGATGGCAAAGGGGGGAGGAAAAATCCGTTATACTGCCGCCCCGTTTTCCGAGATCAGCGATCAAGAGGCCCGATGCCACACTCCTGCTCCACCACCTTGCCCTGGCACCAGATAGATACCGTCTTGCTCGATATGGATGGCACCCTGATCGATCTGCATTTTGACAACCACCTCTGGCAGCAGCTGGTGCCGGAGCGTTACGCCGAGCGGCTCGGTCTGCCGCTGGATGAAGCCAAAGCGCAGATCGACGTCCACTATCACGCCGTCAACGGCACCCTCAACTGGTACTGCGTGGATTACTGGAGCGAGACCCTGGGGCTCGATATTCGTGCCCTCAAGCAGGAGCTGCTGGCGAAGATCCAGTGGCGTCCTCACGCCATCCCCTTTCTGGCCGAGCTGCGCGCCGCGGGCAAGCAGTTGGTGCTCTTTACCAATGCCCACCCTGCCAGCCTGTCGGTGAAGGATGCGCAGTTGGGACTAAGCGATCATCTGGATTTGATGGTGAGTACCCACGAGCTGGGCTGGTCGAAGGAGAGCCAGTACTGCTGGCAGGCGCTGGCACAGCGGCTGGCGTTCGATCCGGCCCGTACCCTGTTTGTGGATGATAGCGAGCGGATCCTGCGGGCTGCCGCCGACTACGGTATCGGCTATCAGCTGGCGATCCAGAATCCGGACAGCTGCAAGCCGGAGCAGAACATCACCGCTTTTCCGGCGATCCGCGATTATGCGGAGTTGCTGCCGCTGGCAATCTGAATTTGCTGAAACGAGAGAGGGCTGCATCATGCAGCCCTCTTTCTTTGATTTGAATTTTGGTTATCTGACGCCTGATGGCGAAAAATCACAGCTCCCGAAACGGGCGCCGTTTCTCTTCCTCGATGACGATCGCCTCCAGATTGGCGATCCGCTCCTGTAGCTCTCTTATGATCATATCCTGCTTGCCGAGGCGATCGGTGATGCGGGCATCCCCCATCTGGTAGCGAGCCCGTTTGCCGAGATATCCGAACAATATGCTGATAAATACGATCAGGACTATGCCTGTCCACATGGTCATGTCACGACTCCTTGTCGTCTATAAACGGCGAAAACGCTGATGGATCCGTTCTGTTTTCTCATAGCCGCCAATTGGCCGCAATGGGCCCCGTTTCGCCTTTGTGATGCAGTTGGCTATTGCTGCCAGAGAGGGCGGCCAAGCCACCACCTTGCTTACCCGGGTGGCTATTGCTGCCAGAGGGGGCGGCCAAGCCAGAGGGCCCACAGGGTGAGGTGCAGCAGCACGATAAACCAGAAGACCAGCCGGTAGCTGCGCTTCTGGGTCTTGTGACGCAACCACTGGCGGGCCACCAGTGCGCCCGGCCAGCCGCCGCACAGCTCCAGCAGATGGAGCCTCGATTCGGGAATGCGCCACTCGCCGCGCACTGCCTGCCGCTTGTCCCAGGCGTAGGCGGCCACCGTGAGCAGGCTCATGGTGAGCAACACGGCCAGCGGCCACCACTGCTGCTCGCCGAGGCCGAGCCAGAGGGCTGCGCCCAGTGGCAGCAGTGCCAGCGCCATCACTGGGCCAGCTCCCAGCAGCGCTCCTCGTCCTGCTTGAGGGTGCGGATCACCCTGGCCGGATTGCCCACCGCCACCGAGTCGGCCGGGATGTCGCGGGTGACCACGGCGCCGGCGCCAATGATGGAGCGCGGCCCTATGGTGACGCCGGGGCAGATGATGGCGCCGCCGCCAATCCAGCAGTCGTCACCGATCCGCACTGGCTTGTTGTAGGCAGTCCAGTTGCGTCGTTCCAGATAGTTCATGGTGTGGGTGGCGGTGTAGATCTGCACGTTGGGGGCCAGCAGCACATGGCTGCCGATGTGCACTTCGCCCACGTCGAGAATGGTGACGTTGAAGTTGAAGAAGGTCTTCTCGCCGATATGGATGTTGCGGCCAAACTCGCAGGTAAATGGCGTGCTGATCCAGCAGGAGTCGGGGCAGTGGCCGAACAGCTCGCGGCAGATCTGCTGGCGCAGAGGGGCATCGCCCGCCGATGAACTGTTGAGTTTGGCCAGCAGCGCCTGACCGCGGATCCGGTCGTTCGCTATCTCCTCGCTCTGGTCATCCAGCGCCCCGCCTGCCAGTACCTTGTCCCAGTCGCTCGCCATTGCTACCTCCTCATGCTGCAAGAGCAGGCAGTATACGTGACTGTCAGGGGCGCCGTCAGTCTGTCACTTGTTGCAGGTGATCCCCGTCAACCTGTGGGCCAGACGAGGGGCAGGATCAGCAGGGCCGAGACGAAGTAGGGGAGCAATACCCGCAGCCCGAGACTGCGCCCGCCGATGCCGAGGGCCAGCAGCCCCTTCACCAGCGAGTTGACCAGACCGGCCAGCAGGATGCCGCGGGCCGCCACCTCCAGCGCCAGCTCCTTGTGGGAAAGCTGGGAGAGCGACAGCGTGATGGCGTCCACATCGGTGATCCCCGACACCAGCGACAGCAGATAGACCCCGGAGTTGCCCACCTTGTCTTGCAGCAGCGTTGCCATAAAGCCGATCAGCGCCAGCAGCAGGCCGAACTTGATGGCGGTGGACAGATCGAGCGGGTTGCTGGTTTCCGGCTGTACCGGGCCGTCAGTTAGCTCCTCGCGCTGGCGCCAGAACCAGAAGGCAAAGCCGTAGACTGTGGTGGCCAGCAGCAACAGGGGGGCGATGAGGCGCATCGCCAGTTCGCTGTGAATCAGCAGTACCAGTACCAGCAGCCGCAGCCACATGGTGGCCCCTGCCAGCAGGATGCCGGTGGCCAGCAGTCGCTCCAGCCCGCCCTGCTCCTTGTTGAGACGGGCGAACTGCAGGGTAAGGGCGGTGGAGGAGGCCAATCCCGCCAGTATGCTGGTGAGCACCAGTCCGGCGCGGGTGCCGAGCAGGCGTACCGCGAAGTGGCCACAAAACGAGATGCCGGCGATCACCACCACCATCAGCCAGATCTTGAAGGGGTTGAAGGCGTCGAGGGGGCCCATCTCCTCGTTGGGCAGCACCGGCAGCAGCACCAGCGAGATAAGCAGAAAGCGCAGGGTAGCGTGGAATTCGGTCTCGCTGAGAAACAGCATCCCCTGCTGGATCTGTCCCTTCAAACCCATCAACAGGGCGGCCAGCACGGCGCAGGCCACCGCCTCGCTCGGGCTCAGCAGTACCGACATCAGCCCCAGCAAATAGGTGAGCAGCATGGCTACCGAGCTGGTGAGACCAAACTCCCCTTGCCAGCGCTGGGCCAGCCAGACCGAGAGGCCGCAACCGATCACCACCGCCAGCAGGCCGAGCAACGGTAGCCAGGGGCCCAGGGTGGGCAGCAGTAAACCGCACACCCCGCCAAGCAGGCCGATAAGGCCGTAGGTACGCATCCCGGCGATGCGCTGGTTATCCCCCAGCTGGCGCACCTGCCAGCCCCGCTCCAGCCCGATGATGAGGCCGATGGCCAGCGAGACCAGGGCACCGTTGACGGGTTCTGCATTGATCCACATAACGACTTCCTTTTCGTCATCTGCCTGCCTTGTTCCCATGATGGCACAGCGCTTGAGGTCACAGAGGGGCGTGGCTCACAGAGTCTGCGTCTGGCTCCTTGTGGCGTGTGGCTGCCTGATATGAGCAAAAGAGATAAGCAAAGAGTTATTTCTTTCTTCTGGGCATAACAACTCCACGGCATGCTGTTCTCAACCCAACAAGATATGGAGAATCACCATGAAACTGCGAATGACCGCCCTGACCCTGCTCTCTCTGCTGGCATTTGGTCAGGCCAATGCCGCCGAGATCCGCCTGCTCAACGTCTCTTACGATCCGACCCGCGAGCTGTTTCAGGAGTACAACGCCGCCTTTGCCAAGGAGTGGAAGGCCAAAACCGGCGACGACGTGGTGGTGAGCCAGTCTCACGGTGGCTCCGGCAAGCAGGCCCGCGCTGTGGTGGATGGACTGGAGGCCGACGTGGTATCGCTGGCGCTGGCCTACGATGTCAACGCCATCGCCAAGGAGGGGCTGACCGCTGCCGACTGGCAGAGTCGCCTCGGCAACAACGCCTCGCCCTATACCTCCACCATTGTCTTCCTGGTGCGCAAGGGCAATCCCAAGCAGATCAAGGATTGGGATGATCTGGTGCGCAAGGATGTCGCCATCGTGACTCCCAACCCCAAGACCTCCGGCGGGGCACGCTGGAACTATCTGGCCGCCTGGGGCTATGCCCTGAAGAAGAGCGGCAGTGAAGAGGGGGCCAAGCAGTTTGTTGGCGATCTATTCAAGAACGTGAAGGTGCTGGACTCAGGCGCCCGCGGTGCCACCACCAGCTTTACCGAGCGCGGTCTCGGTGACGTGCTGCTGGCGTGGGAGAACGAAGCCCTGCTGGTGCTTGGTCAGGCGGGTGCCAGCGACAAGTTCGAGCTGGTGGTGCCTTCGGTCTCCATTCTGGCGGAGCCGCCGGTCGCGGTGGTGGACAAGGTGGCCAAGAAGCACGGTACCGAAGCTGTGGCCAAGGCCTATCTCGATTATCTCTACTCTGACGAGGGGCAGCATATCGTCGCCAAACATCACTATCGCCCCAGCAACCCGGCGATCCTGAAGGAGACGGCAGCCCAGTTCCCGCAGCTTGCCTTCTTTACCGTCAAGGATCTGGAAGGGGATTGGGAGAAAGCCCAGAAGAAACACTTCGCCCAGGGCGGTCTGTTTGACCAGATCTATCAGCCGGGTCGTTGATAGCTTCGTTATCCATCACTGAACTGGCCCCTGTGCCAGCCGATAGGAGCACCAAGATGAACAAGATCCTCCTGGTTCCCGGTCTGCACAACAGTGGGCCGGATCACTGGCAGAGCCGCTGGCACGATCATTTTCCCCAATGGCAGCGGATGACCGGGCTACCGTGGGACAAGCCGGACCTCAGGGTCTGGAGTGCCAAGCTGGCGAGCAAGCTGAAACGTCGCCGCAGCCGGGTCCATCTGGTGGCTCACTCCTTCGGCGCCCTGACCGCCATCGCGGCGGCCCGCTTGCAGCCGGAGAAGGTGGCCTCGATCTTTCTGGTGGCGCCCGCCGATCCTGCCCGTTTTGGCATTGCGGATGAGGCCTTGGCCGGGCCGCTGCAGGTATCGGCCCAGCTGGTGGCCAGCCGCAATGATCCCTGGATGAGCTTTGAACGGGCCGAATACTGGAGCCGTCAGTGGCAGGTGCCGCTGTTCGATGCCGGTGAGGCGGGCCATATCAATGCCCAGTCAGGTCATGGGGATTGGCATCAGGGGCTGCATTTGCTGGGGGCTCTCTACCGCCGTGGTGAGCTGGTAGTGGCACCGGTCAAGGCCACATCGCCCCGGCCGGTCGTATTGGGCTTTCGCTAGGTATCTGTGAAGTGGTTGGAGGGTTGTCGGGCGCGCTGTTCGCTGGCTACTCCATGCCCCCGTTCTTTGAATGCTCCGCTCCGTATTGCTCCATTTCTTAGGTCTTTTATTTATATAAAAGACCTTTTTTTATTTGGAGTGCGCCAAGAGCCTTGTGACTCTGCGGTTAGACAAAAAAGTGATTAGCAAAGTCGCAATTGATGTTTGTTGCCGATGAGGGGAGTGAGCAGAATCACCATATCGAAAATTCTTCATAACAGATGGATGTGTTATGCGATTTGGTTCTTATTCTGTCCTGCCCGGTTTTGGCCCCACCCTGGGGTTCAGCCTGCTCTATCTGGGCCTGCTGGTGCTGTTGCCGCTCTCGGCCCTGGTGCTGTTTGCGATCAACAACCTGACCGCCGCCGAGTTCTGGCAGGTGATCGGTTCACCCCGGGTGCTCGCCTCCTTTCGCCTGAGCTTCGGTGCGGCCTTTGTCGCGGCGCTGCTCAACAGCCTGTTCGGCCTGATCCTGGCCTGGATCCTGGTGCGCTACACCTTCCCCGGTCGTCGACTGGTGGATGCGTTGATCGACCTGCCATTCGCCATGCCGACCGCCGTTTCCGGCATCGCCCTGTGCGCCATCTTCGCCCCCAACGGCTGGATCGGCCAGTTGCTGGCGCCGCTCGGCATCCAGCTCGCCTACAACCCTATCGGGGTGGTCATCGCACTCACCTTTATCGGATTGCCGTTTGTGGTGCGTACCCTGCAGCCGGTGCTGCGGGAGGCTGAAACCGAGCAAGAGGAGGCCGCCGCCAGCCTCGGCGCTGATCGCTGGCAGACCTTTCTGCGGGTGCTCTGGCCGACCCTGATCCCGGCCCTGCTCACCGGCTTTGCGCTGGCGTTTGCCCGCGGGGTGGGGGAGTACGGCTCCGTCATCTTTATCGCCAGCAACCTGCCGATGGTCTCGGAAATCGCGCCGCTGATGATCATGAGCCACCTGGAGGAGTATGACTACGCCGGTGCCTCTGCCATTGCTGTGGTGATGCTGCTGATCTCATTCATTTTGTTACTGCTAATCAACAAGTTGCAGGCCTGGAGCTGGTCTCGCATCGGAGGGAGCCGGATATGAGTTCATCTGCTATCGCCATTGAGGCGGCCTCTGTGGAGGCGACCCCCGCTCGCAAGGCGCCGGTCGTGATCCGTGAACCCCAGTGGGTCAAGTGGCTGCTCATCACGGTCGGTTTGGGCTGGTTTGCCGCCCTGCTGCTGCTGCCGTTGGCCACCGTCTTTATTCAGGCGCTGACGCCGGGGCTCGCCTTCTTCTGGCACGCCATCAGCGAGCCGGATGCCTTGAGCGCCCTCGGTCTCACCGCGTTGGTGACCCTCTGCGCCGTTCCCCTCAATCTGCTGTTCGGGATCGCGGCGGCCTGGGCCATCGCCCGTTTCCGCTTCCCCGGTCGGCAGCTGCTCATCACCATCATCGATCTGCCCTTCTCGGTGTCGCCGGTGATCGCCGGTCTGATGCTGGTGTTGATGTTCGGCAGCCGCGGCTGGTTTGGTGACTGGTTGAGCGAACATGACATCAAGATCATCTTCGCCACCCCGGGGATCATCCTGGCCACCACCTTCATTACCGTGCCTTTCGTGGTGCGCGAGCTGCTGCCCCAGATGGAGGCGCGCGGCCCGGAAGAGGAAGAAGCCGCCATCATGCTGGGGGCGAGCGGTCTGCAGATGTTCTGGCGCGTCACCCTGCCCGGCATTCGCTGGAGCCTGATGTACGGCCTGCTGCTCTGTACCGCCCGCGCAGTGGGGGAGTTTGGCGCTGTGTCGGTAGTTTCCGGCCATATTCGCGGCCAGACCAATACCCTGCCGCTGCATATCGAAATCCTCTACAACGAGTACCAGACCGGCGCCGCCTTTGCAGTGGCAAGCCTCTTGGCTCTGTTCGGGATCTTCACCCTGCTGGGGGAAACCCTGTTGGCCCGGCTGCGTGCCCAGCCCACCAAATCTCACTGATCACCGTTTTAAAGAGGCAGCCATGAGCATTCAGGTTCAACAACTCAACAAGCATTTCAATCAGTACGCGGCGCTGGCAGACATCAACCTCGACTTTCACGACGGTGAGCTGGTGGCGCTGCTTGGCCCCTCCGGCTGTGGCAAGACCACCCTGCTGCGGATCATCGCCGGGCTGGAGCAGGCCGACTCTGGCCACGTCATCATCCGTGGCGAGGATGCCTCGGATCTCCATGTGCGTGAGCGCAACGTCGGCTTCGTGTTCCAGCACTACGCCCTGTTTCGCCACATGACGGTGTTCGAAAACGTAGCGTTTGGCCTTAGGGTCAAACCGCGCAGCGAGCGCCCGGCCGAGGCGGCCATTCGCGCCCGGGTCAAGGAGCTGCTGGATCTGGTGCAACTCAGCCACGTGGCCGAGCGCTATCCGACCCAGCTCTCCGGCGGTCAGCGTCAGCGGGTCGCGCTGGCCCGCGCGCTGGCGGTACAGCCCAAGGTACTGCTCTTGGACGAGCCCTTCGGCGCCCTCGATGCGCAGGTGCGCAAGGAGCTGCGCCGCTGGCTGCGCGAGCTGCACGACGAGCTGCACGTCACCAGCCTGTTCGTCACCCACGATCAGGAAGAGGCGCTGGAGGTAGCGGATCGGGTGGTGCTGATGAACGCCGGACGGGTCGAGCAGATCGGCACCCCGGCCGAGGTCTACGACCAGCCCGCCAGCTCCTTCGTCCACAGCTTCCTCGGCAGCGTGAACCAGTTCCGCGGTCGGGTGGCGGAGCAGGGATTCGGCATCGGCGAGCAGCTGCTCGGCGGGCCGTCGGCTTCTCATCTGGCAAACGGCAGTGCCGCCATCGCCTATGTCCGTCCCCATGAGCTGGAGATCTTGCCAGCCGATGCGCCGGGCGGGATCCGCGCCACCATCACCCGTCTGCTGCCTATGGGGCCACGCATTCGGGTGGAGCTGCGTGGCGATGGCGAGACCAAAGGGGCCCACTACGAGGCGGAGCTGAGCAAGGAGGCGGCCAAACTGTTTGCCCCGGGACAGGGGGTGAGGCTGGTGGCCAGGCAGGCGCAGTTCTATCCCGATTACCAGATTTGATGTTGTGTTGCGGGCGGCATGGCCATCCGGATTCAGGTGCTCTGCCGGGGCATGATCCGGCCAAATAACAAAAATGAGGGGGTGACCAGCTTGTGTCACCCACTCTTCGCAGGAGGCGACAAGGTGAATTTTCAGCAGTTACGAATTATCCGGGAGGCAGCGCGGCGGGATTACAACCTGACCGAGGTGGCCAACGCCCTTTTTACCTCGCAATCCGGGGTGAGTCGCCATATCCGCGAGCTGGAAGAGGAGCTGGGGATCGAGTTGTTCATCCGCTACGGCAAGCGGCTGCTCGGCATGACCGAGCCGGGCAAGGAGTTGCTGGTGATCGCCGAGCGCATTCTCAATGACGCCAACAACATCCGCAAACTGGCCAGCACCTTTGCCAACCGCGACTCGGGCCGTTTGCTGGTGGCGACCACCCATACCCAGGCGCGCTATGCCTTGCCGCGGGTGGTGAAGGCGTTTCGCGAGCAGTTCCCGCTGGTACAGCTGGAGCTGCGTCAGGGCAGCCCGGAGGAGATAGTGCGGCTGGTGCAGACCGGCGAGGTGGATATCGGCATCAGCAGCGAGCAGCTCGACAAGAGCGAAGGGGTGGTGGCATTCCCCTACTACCGCTGGCACCACAACATCGTGGTGCCCGAGCAACATCCGCTGGCAGGCGAGCGGGATCTGACGCTGGCGGCGCTGGCCAACTGGCCCATCGTCACCTATCAAGCCGGGTTGACCGGGCGGGTGCGGGTGGATGAAGCCTTTGCTGCGGCTGGTATCGAGCCGCAGATCCTGTTGACGGCGCAGGACTCCGATGTCATCAAGACCTATGTCGAGCTGGAGATGGGGGTCGGCATACTGGCCGACATGGCGTTCGACGGCCAGCGTGATCAGGGGCTGGTACAGCTCGACGGCAGCCATCTGTTTGCCCCCCACACCGCCTGGATTGGCCTCAAGCAGGGGCAGTTCCAGCACAACTTTGCCTGGCAGTTTATCCAGCTCTGCAACCCCGAGCTGGCGCTGGCGGATATTCAGGCCCGCGCCATGGGCAGCGAGCCTGCCATCGACTTCCAGATTTGAATCGGAAGAGAAGAGCAGAAGGGGAGCCAATGGCTCCCCTTCTTTATTGCTGGCAGATGAGATTGCCAGCGAAAACAAACGGCTTCATATGAATTTTTTCACTTAGGTTTGCCAGTTAATTTTGTTTGTTATCCGGTACTTGGATTGCAGGATGGAATAAGTGACTGACCAAAGTCGATCCATTCAGGATAAAGCATGCCGTATAGCTACCTATCACATCTGCGTTGCAGCAAGAGTGGCGAGATCCATGATGCCGACCAGCCCTGGCAACTGAGCCGGGCGGGTGCACCACTGCTGGCCAGCTACGATCTCGATGCGCTGAAGCGAGCCTGGCACCCGGCGGCATTGTCGGGTCGCCCGGCCAGCCTGTGGCGTTATCACGAGTTGCTGCCGGTGCGGGATCCCTCCCATGTTGTGACGTTGGGGGAGGGGCTTACCCCGCTGCTACGGCTGCCCACGCTGGGCAAGCAGATCGGTATTCCGGATCTCTGGATGAAGGACGAGAGCGTCATCCCCACCGGCTCCTTCAAGGCTCGTGGCGCGGCGGTGGGCATCTCCCGCGCGCGTGAACTCGGCGTCACTCACTTCGCCATGCCGACCAACGGTAACGCAGGGGCTGCATGGGCGCTCTACGGTGCCCGCGCCGGACTGCGCAGCACCATCGTTATGCCGCAGGCCGCCCCCGCCATCACCCGACTGGAGACCTCCCTCGCCGGCTCCCGTCTCTATCTGGTGGATGGCCTGATCAGCGATGCCGGTCGCCAGGTGGCGCAGGCGGTGGCGGAGCACGCCCTGTTTGATGCCTCAACCCTGAAGGAGCCCTACCGGATTGAGGGCAAGAAGACCATGGGGCTGGAGATTGCCGAACAGCTGGGCTGGACCCTGCCGGATGTGATCATCTATCCCACCGGTGGCGGGGTCGGCCTTATCGGTATCTACAAGGGGCTGCGCGAGCTGCAGGAGTTGGGCTGGGTCAAGGGGGACCTACCCCGGCTGGTGGCCGTGCAGGCGAGCGGTTGCGCGCCCATCGTACAGGCGTGGCAACAGAGAGCCGCCGAGTCGAGCTTCTGGCCCGACTCCCGGACGCTGGCGTTCGGCATCAATGTACCCAAGGCGCTGGGGGATTTTCTGGTGCTGGACGCCCTCTATCGCACCGAGGGTTGCGCCATCGCGGTGGATGACAAGGCGATCCAGAGCGAGATCCGCCTGCTTGCTTCTCGCGAAGGGAGCTTTGTCTGCCCGGAAGGGGCCGCCGCGTTTGCTGCCGCTCGTCAACTGCGCGAGGCGGGCTGGATCCGGGAGCAGGAACAGGTTGTCGTGCTCAATACCGGTGCCGGCATCAAGTACCCGGATGCGATCACTGTGCTGCCCCAGCGTCTGCAGCGTGACGGGAGGATCCCGGCATGAATCTGGATCTGCCCTTCATCCTCACGACGCTGCCCGCCTTCGGCAAGGCGGTCTGGGTCACCTTGCAACTGGGAGCCACAGTGATCCTCACTTCGCTGGCGGTCGCCCTGCTCAACGTCGCCCTGTTGAGCCTGCACAAGCGGCCGCTCAGCTCGCTGATCCGCGGATATGTCGAGCTGGCTCGCAACACGCCGCTGCTTATCCAGCTCTTCTTCCTCTATTTCGGGCTGCCTGCGCTCGGTTTGTCGCTGTCGGGTTTTACCACAGCGGTGATTGCCATGACCTTCCTCGGCGGTGGTTATCTGACCGAGGCGCTGCGTGCAGGCATTCAGGCGGTGCCCGCCAGTCAGCTGGAGGCTGGTAGGGCTATCGGGCTTTCTCGCTGGCAACTGCTGCGCCACGTGCAGTTGCCCCAGGCCTGGCTCGCCAGCCTGCCCGCGCTGTTTGCCAACTTCATCTTCCTGCTCAAGGAGACGACGGTGGCCTCGGCGGTGGCGGTGCCAGAGCTGCTCTACACCACCAAGAATTACATCGCCCTCTACTACAAGACCTACGAGATGCTGGCGGTGCTGACATTGATGTGCGTGCTGATCTTCCTGCCGCTCTCCCTCGCTCTGCGCGTCGTTGAAAGGAGGCTGCAACATGGTCAGTTCGGTCACTGAATCGCTGATGCAGGCGAGGATCCCGATGTGGGCACTTATCTTCCAGCTGCCGCAGTCATTCGCCACCGAGGCGCAGGAAAGGAGGGCTCAATATGGTCAATTCCGTTCCTGAGCAGCTGACGCAGGCGCTGCCACAGCTGGCGGTGGGCGCGGGTCAGACCCTCGCTATCTCGCTACTGGCCATCCTGCTTGCCACCCTCGGCGGTGTCGCTTACGGCGTGTTGGCACAACAGGGCGGCCGGTTGGTGCGGGGTCTGCTGCGGCTTTATCTCGAGCTGTTTCGGGTAGTGCCGGTGCTGGTGTGGCTCTATCTCATTTTCTTCGGGTTGCCGATCTTTTTCGGCCTCGATATTCCGGCCTTCTGGTGCGCCGTGCTGGTACTCGCCCTCTGGGGCGCCAGCGAGGTGGGAGAGGTGGTGCGCGGTGGCCTCAACTCCCTCGCCCGTGGTCAGCTGGAGGCCGGCTTGGCGCTCGGGCTTTCGACCTGGCAGCTCTATCGCCATGTGTTGCTGCCGCAGGCGTTGCAGCGGCTGACGCCGCCGACCATCAACATCTACACCCGCATCATCAAGACCAGTTCGCTGGCGGTGCTGATCGGGGTGGTGGAGGTGATCAAGGTGGGCCAGCAGATAATCGAGCGCACCTATGGCTCGCTGCTTATTTACGGTCTGCTGTTTCTGTTCTTTTTTCTGGTCTGCTATCCGCTCTCGCTCGCCTCGCGCCGGCTGGAGCAACAATGGGGTAATGCGGTATGACACCTCTGCTTGAACTCGGTTCTGTCAGTAAACAGTTCGGCCCGAATCTGGTGCTGGATCGGATCAGCCTCAGCGTGCGCGCCGGGGAGGTGATCGTCATCCTGGGGCCAAGCGGCTGCGGCAAGAGCACATTGCTGCGCACTCTCAACGGGCTCGAGCCCATTCAGGGGGGCGAGATCCGCTTCGATGGTGTGCTGCTGGATGGTGCCACCGACTGGCAACGGGTGCGCCAGCGGATTGGCATGGTGTTCCAGAGCTATCACCTCTTCCCCAACCTGACGGTGCTGGAAAATGTGCTGCTTGGCCCCCTGCAGGTGCAAAAGCGGGAGCGGGCAGAGGCGCTGCTGCAAGCCGAGCAGCTGCTGACCCGCATCGGCCTGTGGGAGCGGCGCCATGACTATCCGCGCCAGCTTTCCGGCGGCCAGCAGCAGCGCATCGCCATCGTGCGGGCGCTGTGCATGAACCCGCAGGTGATGCTGTTTGACGAGGTAACCGCCGCCCTCGACCCCGAGATGGTGCAGGAGGTGCTGGAGGTGATCCGCGATCTCGCCGGCAGCGGCATGACCCTGCTTATCGTCACCCACGAGCTGGCCTTCGCCCGGGCGGTGGCGGATCGCATCGTCTTCATGGATGGCGGCCACATTCTTGAGCAGGCCGCGCCCCACCAATTTTTCGACAATCCTAGGAGCCAGCGTGCGCGCCAGTTCCTCGCCAAGTTTTCTTATACAAATGTCATCAAACGAAAGGAGTCAGCATGAAAAAAATCACCTCGGTTCTGCTTAGTGCCTTATTGGGACTGGGTATCGCCAGCGGCGCCGCCCATGCGGCGGACGGTTCCCTCGACAAGATCAAGGCGCGGGACAAGCTCATCGTCGGCGTCTTCACCGACAAGCCGCCGTTTGGCTACGTGGACGAGAAGGGCAACTACGTCGGTTTTGATACCGACCTCGGCCGCCGCTTCGCCAAGGATCTGCTGGGGGACGAGAACAAGATCGAGTTCGTGGCGGTGGAGCCAGCCAGCCGTATCCCCTTCCTGCAGAGCGACAAGGTGGATCTGATCCTCGCCAATATGACGGTGACCCCGGAGCGGCGCGAGGTGGTGGATTTCACCAACCCGAACCTGCGAGTGGCGGTACAGGTGCTGGTGCCGGAAGGGAGCCCGGCCAAGAAGCTCGACGATCTGGCCAGCAAGACCCTGATCGTGACCACCGGCACCACGGCCGACATCTGGCTGACCCGCAACCACCCGGAGTGGAAGGTGCTCAAGTTCGAGAAGAATACCGAATCTTTGCAGGCGCTGGCGCAGGGCCGTGGTGACGCCTATGCCCAGGACAACCTGGTGCTGTTCAGCTGGGCCAAGGAGAACCCGGGCTATCGGGTATTGCCCGAAAAACTGGGCTCGGAAGATCCCATCGCCCCGGCGGTGAAGAAGGGCAATATCGAGCTGCGTGACTGGGTCAACGACCGTCTCGCCAAGCTGGGTGAGGAGAAGTACCTGCTGAAACTCTATGACCAGTATGTGCGTGACAAGCTGAGCCCTGATACCGATCCGAATGATGTGATTGTCGAAGGAGGAAAATGGCAGGGTTAATGGACAAACCCTGTTTTGAAGAGTGTGTTGAGTGTGTGAAGTAAGTGAAGAGTGAGGTCTTGGTTCCGTTGGTATGCAAACCGCAAGGTTTGATTTTTCCGGGCGTCCCCTGCTAGAGAGGACGCCCTTTTTTATGTGCCCAAGCGTGGGTTAGTGCACTTCATCCCACGCCATCTGCCAGTGGGAGCCGATGCCCGGCTCGTACTGGGTGGCTGTGGTGGTCCACTGCTGGCAGTAGCCGCTGTAGGGGAAGGGCTTGCACTGATAGACCTTGCCATTTTTCGGCTGCTGCACCTTGGTGCCGGCGGCATAGGATTTGAGCGAGTTCGGGAAGACGAAGTCGTATTCGCCGCTGCTCTGCTCCTTGAACATCAGGTCCATGGTCTGCTGGATGGTCTCGCCACCCGCTTTCGGAGTGCCCTTGATCACCAGCTGGTGGTGACCTGCCTTGAGCCCTTCCAGCGCCATGGTAAAGGTGTGGCTGCTGTCCTTGATGTCGGCACTGCTTTCCCCCTTGGCGACGCCACCGTGGTCATAGAGGGTGTTGGTGACGGCCAGATCGCCCTGTGCGGTGACGGTGAAATCGAGGGTTGCCTTGCCGTTGTCCAGCACATAGTCGCTGGCCAGACCGCTGACGCTGATGCTGTCCACTACCGGCGGTTGCAGCTGTTGCAGGTCAATCTCGACTCGTTCCAGCTTGCTGTTTCGCTTCAGATAGACGGGGTTCATACCGTAGACCGGATTGAACTGGCCATCGGCTCCTTGCTGACCGGCGCGGATCAGGCTCTGCTCGGCGTTGATCTTGCTGGCGAGGGCGTGGGCCCAGCTGTTCTTCTGGCCCTGCTCGGCGGTGGTGATGGTCAGTACGGTCTGCAGCTCGGGGCGCTCGCCGTTGGCATCGAATACTCGGGTCATCGCCTTGTCACCCACCGCGAGGTCGATGGAGGGGTAGATGGTGCCTGCCTGGCTCCACTCCAGCGGCGGCTGGCTACCATCTTTGAACTTGGCATCGATGATGTTGTAGAAGCTGTTGCTGGTGTCGCCCACTTCCCACACGCCGAGGATCACCTGATAACCGGTGCGCTCCGGCAGGATACAGTTGTGGGTCACCTGCTTGGGCGGCTGTACCATGTTGCCATCGATGACGCAGAAGGGATTAAGGTCAAACGAGGCACGGGTGAGCGGCTGGTTGGGGTTCCAGTCCTGCTTGGTGAGGTAGTAGCGCCAGTTGCGGGTGACGTGGTTGGCAGTGAAGGTCCAGCTAATGGCGAAGGGGCCGGGCTGTACTTCACGCTTGGTCCAGCGGTCGCTGGTCTGGATGTTCAGCTCGCTCCAGCGCGGGCTGCCCGCCGAGGCGATTTGTCCATCCTGCGGGCCGGTTTGCGGGAAGCCGGAAGGGCCCTCCACGCTCTGGGGTTCCCACTGCACGCCGCCACACTGGCTATTGCCACCGGTTTTGCACAGGTAGTTGCGACTCTCTGGCTGGTTGATGTAGCCATGAGCCAGGGCGCTGCCGCTGGCAAGCAGGGCCAGCACCGCTGCGATGTGATTGAGTTGGATTTTTGCTGCCATACATTCCTCTGTTCGATAGATGTGGGCAGTCAGTTGGCCAGGGAGTTCCCCGATGCACACTTGCGTGTGGCAACCCCGCTATCCTGGACAAAACGTCTGTAGACCGGAGGCTTTGCGTCCCGACCTTTCGGTCAGTTTGCCAAATGACTAGATGGTTAGTGATGGGCCAAATGTTCGGCCATCAGCATTGTGCACCGCATTGATTAATTATTTGAAGTTGAATGTTTAAATGCACCGTTCAACGGCACATGGATCATTCTAACTGACTGTTTTTAAATTGTTCTCTAATTTGTGAATGGCGTCGAATACCGTTGAATATGCCGATAAGGTGCATGCTGATTGCGTGTTGTCGGCGTAAAAAAACCTGCCAGCCGAGCTGGCAGGTCGAGTGACAAGGCGACACGGATTGACGCCATCAATGGCGGGCGCGCTGCTCGCTATTGGAGTGATGTAGAGTTGGCATCATAGGAGTCTTGCTGGACTCCTTGCCCAGTTTGAACACCGCAAGCCGCTCATCCAGGCTGCGGGAGAGACCGGCCAGCAGTTCGCTCTCCTGCGCCAGTTGCGAGGCGGACTGGGACATCTCGAGCGCCGAGTCGTTGATGCCGCTGACGTTGCGATTCATATCCTCGGCCACCATGCTCTGCTGTTCGGCGGCGGTAGCGATCTGGGTCGCCATGTCGCTCACATGCTGGATATGGTTGACGATCAGAGTGAGATCCTGACCCGCTTGTTGTGACTGGTTGACGCTGCTTTCGGCCAGTTTTCGGCTGGCATCCATGGCATTGGCAGCAGTGACGGCCCGTTGCTGCAACTGGGCGATGGTGCTCTGGATCTCTTCGGTGGACTGGCGGGTACGACTGGCCAGCTGGCGCACTTCATCGGCGACTACGGCAAAGCCACGCCCCTGCTCGCCAGCACGGGCGGCCTCTATGGCGGCGTTGAGAGCCAGCAGATTGGTCTGATCCGAGATGGAGCTGATGACGGCGGTCACTTCACCGATCTGCATGACCCCCTCTTTGAGCTGGTTGACCTGCAGGGTGGCCTGCTCCACCTCGGTAGCCAGCGCCTTGATGCCGTGCACACTGGCGTGAACGTCACGGTTGCCGAGGCCAGCTTCTCCGGTCGCTTCCTGGGTATCCCGCGCGGTATTTTCGGCATGCCCGGCCACATCGGAGATGGTGGCGCTCATCTCGTTCATGGCTGTGGCGAGCTGGGCCAGCTGATCCCGCTGGCTGCTCACCGCCTGATTGGTTTGCTCGGCGGAGGCGGCGATGCGCAGGGCTGCATCGGCCACGTTGCGGGCACCCAGACTGGCCTCCAGCAGGGCGTGACGAATGGCATCGAGACTCTGATTGGTACAGCGGGCGACCATGCCCAGCTCATCCTTGCCATGTACCGGGATGCTCACCACCAGATCCCCCTGGGCGACCCGTTGCATGGCGTTGTTGATCTGGTTGAGGGGGGAGACGATGGAGCGGGTGATGCGCCAGCCCAGCAGCCCCATCAGTAGGGTCACAATGGCGGTGGCGCTACCCATCTTCATGTACTGGGCCCAGATGGTCTGCTGGATATCCTGCAGCAGCATGCCGGAACCGAGGATCCAGCCCCAGGGTTGATAGCCTGACACCATGGAGAGCTTGTCAGCAGTTTCGCCCGATGGGCCGCTCCAGACATATTGCAGGGTGCCCTGTTTGCCTCCCTTGGCAATATCGACCATCTGCAGCCAGAACTGCCCGGCGGTGGCACCTGTTCCTTCCCCCATGGTCTGGCCGACCAGCTCCGGCCGGATGGGGTGCACCAGCATCTGGCGGTTCTCATTGATCACGAACAGATAGTTGTTGTCGTCAAAGCGCATATTGGTCAGCAGCTTGCGTGCCTCTTGCTGCGCCTGCTCCATAGGCAGGGTGCTGGCCAGAAACTGGATCTGGCTCATGGCCTGGCTTAATACCGCATTGAGCCGCGCCTCTCGCTCACTCATCAGATTGCGCTGGAGCGCGTTGGCCGAGATGAACAGCAGCGAGACAAAACCGACAAACGCCAACGTGAGCAGCAAAAACAATTTGCGGCTCACGGTGATATCACCGAGCTTGAACATGACGAAACCCTCATTCCCTGTTGATTTTCTATGGCTCGTTACTGCGGCAGCCAATTGCTTGATGTAACAACTTATTTACTATTAACCAGTGGTCGCGCGCCCTTAAATGAGCGTTTTGACAACAGTATAGCCAGCAGACAGCACTCCCCATTTTTTGGTAGCGTGTTCAGGCGCATCCCTGCGCAATTTTTGCCAAAGAGTGTGAATCATTTGGCATTTCACTAAAAAAGGAGTGGGCCCCGCTGCGGGTGACCCCATAACAAGAGGGAATTTATGAGTTCCATTGCCAGGAATTACTTCAACCAGCTCAACGCCGACTATCTGCAGGTACACAGGCGCAAGGAGGATCTCTTCTGGTCCACCTATATGGGCACCAGCGACGATCAGGCCGGTTTTACCGCGGCCGAGCAGGCCTACAAGGCTTTTTGCGCCAATCCGGCCCGTCTGCCCGAATTGCGGGAGATGCTGGCGCAGGCCGACGAGGATGATATCAAGCGCGGTCTGCAAGGCTGGATCGCCTTCTTCGAGTGCAATGTGATTGAAGATCCCGCCGCTGCCGCCCTGATGGATGAGCTGGTGGCTGCCGAGGCGGCGCTGTTCGCCCGCCGCAAGGGGCTGAAACTGACCCTGCTGGATGAGCATGGCCAGCAGGTGGCTGGTAGCCTACCCGCCGCCAGTACCTCCCTTGCCGCCAGCCCGAGCGAGGCGGTGCGCCAGAGCGCGCTCGCCATGTTCCACACCCTGGAGCAGTGGGTGGTCGGCAATGGTTTTCTCGAGGTGGTGGCGCTGCGCAACCGCTTTGCCAGAGCCATGGGCTATCGCGACTACTTCGATTACAAGGTGCGCAAGAACGAGCAGATGAGCCCGGAGCAGTTGTTCTCCATTCTCGACGACTTCATTTCCCGCACCGACGCCCGGCTGCAGCAAAGCCTTGCCGAGCTGAAAGCGGCCAAGGGGGAGGCGGCCCTGATGCCCCATAACCTGCGCTACGCCATCAGTGGTGATGTAACCCGCCAGCTCGATCCTTATGTGCCCTTCTCGCGGGCGCTGAAGGATTGGGTCGAGAGCTTCCGTCGTCTCGGCATCCAGTATCGCGGGGCGACCCTCACCCTGGACTTGCTGACCCGGGAGGGGAAATACGAGAACGGCTTCTGCCACGGCCCGGTGCCGAGCTTCTTCCAGCAGGGGGAGTGGATACCTGCGGTGGTCAATTTCACCAGCCTGGCCGATCCGGCGCAGGTGGGCAGCGGCTGGAGCGGGCTCAACACCCTGTTCCACGAGGGGGGCCACGCCGCGCATTTTGCCAATGTCACCGGCAATGCCCCCTGCTTCTCACAGGAGTTTCCGCCCACCTCTATGGCTTATGCCGAGACCCAGTCGATGTTCTGCGACAGCCTGCTGGACGATGCCGACTGGCTCAAACGCTACGCCAGAAATGCGGCAGGAGAGGCGATCCCCGATGCGCTTATCAAGGAGATGATCGCCGCCCGTCAGCCGTTTCGCGCTTTTAACGAACGTCAGATCGCGCTGGTGGCCTACTTCGAGCGGGATCTCTACGCCATGGATGAGGCTGAACGTACTCCCGAGGCTGTGCTGGCGCTGGCCCGCAAGTGGGAGCGCAAGATCCTCGGTGTCGAGAGCCCGCGCCCGCTGCTGGCCATTCCGCACCTCCTTAATCAGGAGTCGGCCTGCGCCTATCACGGCTACCTGCTGGCGCTGATGGCGGTGGAGCAGACCCGCGCTTACTTCCTCAAGCGCGATGGCTACCTCACCGACAACCCGCGCATCGGGCCGGATCTGGCCGCCCACTACTGGGGGCCGGGCAACGGCATGACTCATGATGAGACCCTGCGCAGCCTGACTGGTGAAGGCTTCAGTGCCGTGCCTCTGGCCGAGGCGTGCAACCTGAGCGCCGCTGAGGCGTGGCAACAGGCGCAAGCCTGCATGGCCGCAGCCCAGCAGCGCCCCGCGGCTGGCGAGGGAAGCCCGCTCGATGCCCATATCCGGGTGGTCCACGGCGCCGAGCTTATCGCCGACAACAACGAGTCGGAAACCCGCATGCTGGCCGACTTCGAGGCGTGGATCGTCAACCATTACCAACCGGTTTCAGCCGAATAATCCGCACAGCTCCCGGTGATCAGGCCGGGAGCTGTGCTTTTCATGGTTATTCGTTGTCGTAACCGTGGCAGACGCTGCCATATTATTGGCAGGTGCGCGACATAGTTTGTCGCCTTGCCGATTGGGTCCGCATTTTGCCATCAGATATGTATTCATATGAACATGAATAGGAATTGCAGGCTGCAAGATAGTAGATTCACTGAGTTACGCTCTTTTGTCTTTTCTGTTAATAGTGCTTTTTGTAGTCATCTTTGTGCATAAAGATTGATCCATTCAACTATCTGCTAGTTATTCTCATCTTTCCGGGTTGACTAAATTGTCCACAACTGCAAAATCGCCCACCTTGCCACCCCCGATGTGAGTCGGGCTCGGAAAGCTTCAGATCTCTTCCCCCCGAGATGGCTGAGCCGCACATGAAAATGGCGTCAGCTCTCAACTCTTTCTGCGCGTTCGCCTGCTTCATGCTATCCGTCGATAACGTTGACACTGCTGTTGTGCTGTCCGTGCAGGGCAATGCGCATCTCGCGACATTGCCTGAGTCTGCCGATGCATGACAACAGGCGGGTCCGTTTTATTGGCTTGGTATCTATTTGTCAGTGAATGGAAAGAGGTTATTTCCCCATGATGAGCACGAGTGAACACCCCGGTCAGATTGCGCTGCTGGGAGGCTCGGTGGATCGTGTTGCCTTGCCACTTCTCGATCTGTCCTGCTGGGATCCATTGCAGCAGCCGGTATTACTGCTCAACCTGCCTGCAGATGAGCAGGACAGGGTATTGCAGGCTGTGCGGCGTGACCCGATACGCTATTTGCAGCCGGTATTTTGTGTTGTAAAGAGCCCGCTCTCTCCCATGTTGGCCGACGGTCTCCTGACACAGCTGGATGAACGGGCCTCTGACATGCTTGAACGGTTGGCGTTGTTGACCCCTCGAGAGCATCCGGATGACATGGAAAAGCTGGCTTGGTACAGCTGGCCTCGCTCCCATTTTCGCTTGTTGCCACGTTGGCAGGCTGGTTGCCGTCAGGGGTACAGCTATCCCCTGCTGGATTGCCTGCTGGGCAGCGAAGCAGGGGATGCCCTCCCGCAGCTGGTTGCAGAGCGTTTATTGCAGAGTGAGCAGCTGGTGGACCGGGTACGTCTTTGTCACAGTTGCAACTCGGCACATCTCAATTTTGTCGATGTGTGTCCCGAATGCGCTCATATCGCCATCCAGGCCAAGCCAGCTGTGCACTGCTTCACCTGCGGGCACGTGGATGATCAGGATGCATTCATGCGACAGGGTGTGCTGCGTTGTCCCAAGTGCGTCACGACTCTGCGTCACATCGGTGTTGACTATGACAGGCCCCTTGAGAAATTCCGTTGTTTGTCATGCCATGCCCGTTTTATGGAGGCTGCCGTCCAGGCGCGTTGCCATGAATGTGGCCAGGCGCACAAACCCGATGATCTGGTGGTTGCGCCCATCTATGAATATCGCATCGGCAAGCTGGCCCGCCACATCGCACGGGAAGGAACTCAACAACTGCATCTGCCGTTGACCTGGGGTACCCCTATGGCCATGGAGCACTTCCCCTGGTTGCTGCAATGGAACAACAGCTTGCTGCAACGCCATGGTGGCTGCCATACCTTGCTGGCTATTCGGGTTGAGCATCTGGCTGAGTTGCGGGCCGAGTTGGGCATGCTAAAGACTCAGCAGCGACTGGCCGCTCTGCTCAACCGTTTGCAAGCTCTATTCCGTGATACCGATGTCGTTTGCCAGTATGCCGATGACCGATTGTTATTGCTGTTGCCGCATACGGATGCCGACGACTGGCGCATTCTGCAGGAGCGCATTCAGGCATTGAATCTCATCGAGGGACTGGATGCTCTGACGCTGGCGGTGAAAGTACAACCTTTGCCCGCCCTGTTGGGCGACGATACAGCGGTATGGCTCGGCCAGTGGCTGGATGGAGATAGCCCGGATGCATGAGTGGATGAATACGGTGCACTACATCCTGATAGAGATACTGGGTAGCCTCCAGTTTTCTCCCCGGATGATTCTGTTGCTGTTGCCCATGTTGCTGTTGATGGAGGTGCCACTGATGGCGCTGACGTTGACCGGGATCCTGAAATGGTATGCGCGCCAGGTTCCCAGGGCATCTGAACTGCCGCGCGCTCGGCGCTGTCCCAAAGTGTCTTGCATCATCACCTGTTATGGGGAAGGTGAGGCGATCCGCTCCACCATATTGACGCTCAAGGAACAGCTTTATCGCGGTCAAATGGAAATCATTGCTGTGATTGATGGCGCCAAGGCCAACGCGCATACCTATCAGGCTGCGCTCAATTGTGTTCGTGAATTCGAGGGGTGCGAGAACAGAAGTTTGGTCCTGCTACCGAAATGGCAGAGGGGAGGCCGGGTCTCCACTCTCAATGCCGGTCTCTCCGCTGCGACTGGCGAGATAGTGATGAACGCGGACGGAGATACCTCCTTTGACAACAACATGATCGATGAGATCGTGGCTTGTTTCGATGATCCTGATGTGCCTGCTGTGGGAGGGGCATTAAGGGTGCGAAATCTGAACGATGGCGTACTGACCCGGATGCAGAGCATTGAGTACATGATCTCCATGCAGGGGGGCAAGACGGGACTGAGCGAGTGGAACCTCATCAACAATATCTCGGGAGCCTTCGGTGCGTTTCGTCGTGATTTTTTGCGCCAGATTGGTGGGTGGGATACCCATACCGCAGAAGATCTGGATCTGACAGTCCGTATTAAGCATTACCTCAAACGCCATCCGGCTTTAAAGATAGGGTTCGCCCCTCGTGCCATCGGTCACACCGATGCGCCCGCAGACGTGATCACGCTTGCCAAGCAGCGTTTACGCTGGGATGGAGATCTGCTGTTTCTCTATCTGCGCAAGCACAAGCTCTCCCTGACGCCGCGTATTCTGGGCTGGAAGACCTTTTTGTTTACCTTGATCTACGGGGTGGCGCAAAACGTGGTGCTGCCCCTGCTGGTCATGGGTTATAGCTGGTGGTTGGTGCTTAGCTATCCGGGGCAGTTTGTCGCTGCGTTGATGATCTGTCTCTATCTGGTTTACCTGTTTCTTACCCTGGTTAATTTCGCCGTGTTTTTGCTGGCTATATCTGAACGCCCGAAGGCAGATCTACGTCTGCTGCCATGGTTGTGTCTTTACCCGGTGTACACCTTGCTGATGCGCTTGTGGTGCGCCATCGCACTGTTGAATGAGATGTTCCGGCGCGGTCATGAAGAGAGCAGCATGGCCCCCTGGTGGGTATTAAAACGAGGAAATAAATTCTGATGAAAGTCACATTCAATCCCCCCAAGAAGCAGGATGCCACGTCGGATGAAGGGATCCGGGTATTGTATGCCCCCGCCAAGCGTGTCGCCTTCAAGGCTCGCTGGTATCTCATCCTGTTACTGGCATTCAGTCCCGTTATTATTCTGCTGTGGTATCTGGGGCGCGAGTGGTGGCTGACCCAGGCGCCAGCCATCATTACCACCGAGCCGCAACTGGTTGTTGCCAATGGGGATGGCTTTATTCGACACATCTACACAGCTCCCGGCCAGGGGGTGTCACAAGGCGATGCCCTGATGCAGTTCGAATCTCCAACCCTCAAGGCCAACATGGCGGAACGAAAAGCGCGCAGAGCGGCCATCGAATTGAGCAAGGCTGAGGCTGAACAGGCTATCTTGCGCAATCTGGACGAACAGATTGGTATTGCCGAACGGGGGAGCCGGGAGCAGGAGGTCATCTATCAGGAGTATGCCGGTTATAAAAAAGAGAAGCTGGTATCCAGTGCAGAGTACGCAACGGCCCTGCTGAATTGGACTCAGTCACGCATAGCTCTGCAGAAGGCAAGGGCAGAGAAGATAGCGCAGGAACTGCAAATCAGTGAGGACCAACTGACCGGACCGCTAGCCAGTGCTCGTCACTTGCTCGATCAGGAGCTGACCGAGATGGAAGCGATGGCGTACCATCAACAGCCAAGAGCTCCGGCGACTGGCAAGGTTTCAGATGTGCTGGTACAGGAGGGGGACTGGGTATTCTCGGGGGCTCCTCTGGCACTTATCTCGAAGCGAGAAGACCCGCTGGTGATAGCCTATGTGCAGCCCAAATATCTCTCTTCAATGGCTCCTGGACACAAGGCTGTCGTCAAGCTGCCCAGCGGGGAGCGTCTGGCTGCCAGGGTCGCCAGACAGGTCGAGCTGGCGGACAAGTTGCCGGCTCAGTTAGCCGCTCCGTTTGAAGGGGAGAAAGCAACCCTCAAGGTCGCACTCTCGCTGGATGAAAAATTACCCCCGAACCTTCAAGTGGAAGGGTTGCCGGTGACCGTGTTGTTTGATTGACATCTATGGCGTTGTGATCCTGAATCGCAACGCCTTCTTTTGGGTTTCGGCCATAAAAGGTGGCTGGTGTATGGAAGCCCGCGATTGCCTCTCCCTTTTTCATTCATCAATGACTTTATTTCCGCAATGCTCGCAGATGGCATGTCGTTCAAAGCGATCCATGTTGGCCAGAAAGGGGCCGGCGGCCCAGCCGGTAATGAAGTCTTTGATAAATGCAGTGCGCTTTTGCTCTGGTTTCACCTCTTTTCCATAGGATTTGTCGACCAGCACTACGACATGGTTGGTCTCGCACTGACAACTCGGGCAGACGCGTTGTTCGGTGGATGAAAGCAAGGGGGACTCCTTGTCCGGAAGAGTGGGCAGCAGGTTGTTCGCCGCAGATATATACCGTCCCCATTTGATCCCTTTTTCTGGCAGGTCGTCAATCACGGCAGAGGTGGATTGTGCGCCATCTCCTGTGAAGAGGGGCGAGCCAACAAGGGTGACCAGAGGGGCCGATAGTCCCCTCTGCTGTTGCCGTTTGTCACACATTGCCACACAAGCTTCCCCCTCTGGCAAAGTCTTGTGACCGGACGGGGTTGTAATGGAGCCATGAGCAGGGGTGAGGCCCTGCCGCGATGGAACCAGGGTGCGTGTTATGACGAATAAATGGATGTGGTGGCTGTTGCCGCTGCTGGCGGTTGGAGTCTGGTGGCTGGGTTATGCGGGGGACGCCAACGGGGTGTGGCCCTGGCGCCATGAGATGTTGCTGCTGACGGGCCTGCTGGGGATGGCCTATATGGCCATTTCGCTTTTGCTGGCGTTGCGCCTGCCGCAGTTGGAGGCGTGGTTTGGCGGTCTGGACCGGATGTTACGATTGCACCGTCAGACGGCCATCGGTGGCGCATTGGCGCTGACCGCCCACTGGCTGGTGGTGGAGGCGCCCAAGTGGGCGGTCTCGGCGGGTTGGCTGAGCCGTCCCGCCCGGCGTGGGGCCAGCGGTGCTGGGGCTGGCACAGGCAATGGCATCTCGCTCCATGCCCTTGGCAATACCCTTGGTGAGTGGAGTTTCTATCTGCTGATCGCGCTGGTGGTGGTGAGCTTGCTGGCGCTGGTGAGTTATGGCCGTTTTCGGCTGATCCACCGGCTGGCGCCGCTCATCTATCTGGCGGGGTGGGGACACGGGCTCTGCCTGCTGCCTCAGATTGGGGCCATGACCCCGGTGGGGGTAGCGATCTGGTTGATCGGCGGGATCGGTGTTATCGGGGCCCTCTACTCCCTGCTGGGACAAGTGGGGGGGCGGGATCGCCATCCCGGCCGTGTCATTGCGGTGCGGGGGCTGGCGGATCACACCTGCGAGCTGACCATGCAGCTGGAGAGGCCGCTCGCCCATTACCGCCCGGGTCAGTTTGCCTTTTTCGAATTTGACGCCAAAGAGGGGCCGCACCCCTTTACCCTGGTGCGGGTGTCGGCGGATCGGCGCCAGCTGGTGATCGCGGTACGGGCGCTCGGGGATCATACCCGTCAGCTGGTGGCAGAGGCTCGCGTCGGGGATGGGGTGGTGGTGACCGGCCCCTATGGCGCCTTTGTCGCCCCGCAAGGGGGAGGCCGAGCCCTCTGGCTGGGGGCCGGGATAGGTATCACGCCGTTCGTCGCCTGGCTGGAGGGGCTGGCTGCCCGTGGCGAGCGGGGCGAGGGGATCACCCTGATCCAGTGTGCGCCGGATCTGGCGGGGGCCGTTTACCATCGGCGGTTGGCGGAGCTCTGTCATCGCACCGGCGTGCGCTATCAGCTGCATCTGGACAAGGCGGCCGGGCGGCTGGATCTGGCCCGCATCGCGCAGGATGCGCCCGAGCAAGTGTGGTTTTGCGGGCCGGAGGGGATGGCAGATGCCCTGACCCGGCTGTTGCCGGACGGGCATCTGCATCGCGAGCTGTTTCGCTTTCGTTGAGCTAGATGGGCGCCGTTATTTGGCGCTGGCTGGCAACTGCTTGAGGGCGGCCTGTACTGCCGCCTCCAGTTGCGGGTCGCGCCCGGCCACCATGTCGGCGGGAGTGAGGGGCACCTGCAGATCCGGGATCAGCTCCTGATTCTCGTAGAAGGAGCCGTCCGGTTTGCGCAGCCCCAGGGTCGGAATGCCGTAGGAGAGGCCCGGGATCAGCCGGGAGTCGTGACTGTAGACCATGGTGCCGGTGCCGGGCACCGGATCGCCGACGATGGGGCCGACCTTGAGGGTGCGGTAGTACTCGGGTAAGGCGGAGCCTTCCGAGTAGCTGCCAGCGTTGACCAGCACCACCGAAGGCTTGGTCCACTGGCGAGTGGCGGCGTCGGTTTCACCCTTGCCCTGACGGGGCCAACTGCTGGCCATCCCCTTGGTGCTGCCGCTGCCGGTCAGAAACTCCACCAGGGTATTGGCGAGATAGCCGCCGCTGTTGAAGCGGACATCGACGATCAGCGCCTCGCGATTGCGCTGCCTGCCGAGGGCATCCGCCACCACCGCATCGTAGACCTCGCTATTCATTGCCGGCAGATAGACGTAGCCGACCCGTCCTCCGCTCAGGCTGGCCACCAGCTCCCGCCGTTTCTCAATCCAGCGATCCTGTTGCAGCTGGTACTCCTGCTGCTTGTCGATGGCGGTGAGCACTACCTCGTCAGTTTGCTTGTTGCCCTCCTGCTGGAAGGTGAGGGCGAGCCGGGCACCGGCCTGATGGTTGAGGGCCTGATCCAGCTCGGCCAGATTGGCAATCGGGACGCCGTTGATGGCGAGCAGGCGGGCGCCCGGGGCGATATCGCTCTCCTGATCCAGCGGGCCGCCAGAGAGCAGAGCGGTGAGCATCACCCCTTGCTCGCCATCCTGCCAGTAGGCGCCCAGGCTGGCGGTCTCGTCCGCCATGCGCGGGAAGGGGGCGGGGCCGCTGCCCCAGGTGTGGGAGACATTGAGCTCGCCAGCCAGCTCCGCCAGCAGGTTGCCAAAGTCCCGCGGGTTGCCGATGCCCGGCAGCAGGCGGCGGTAAGCGGCGACATAGCTCTCCCAATCTACCCCGTTCATATCGTCCAGATAGAACTCGTCCCGGGTGAGCCGGGCGATCTGATCGAAGGCGGCGGTCATGCGTTCCTGCCAGCGGCTGGTGGGCTGCAAGGCGAAGGGGGCGCTGGTGGCTTCGCCGGCGTCGAGGTGGATCCGGGTGATCTCACCATCCCGCACCAGGGTAGCCAGGGTGCCCTGCTGGTTGAGGCTTGCCAGCGCAGGGCCGGGCTGCTCGCCAAACAGTTCGCTGGTTTTGCCCTTGCGCAGATCCTGGCTGTAGCCCTTGATCTCGCTCTCGCTGTTGACCCCCATCTCCTCCACCAGATAGATCAGCTGGTCGCCGATGATGCGGCTGGCGAGCAGGGTGCCGGTGGGTTGCAGCAGCAGTGCTTCGCGATGGTTGAGACGATCGCTCTCAAAGCCGTATCCCCCTTTCGGCGGCTCCAGTTCGGCAATGGCATCGGCTCTGGCGGCGCGGCTGCTGTAAATGCCGAGCAGGTTGGTGACGAGGGGTTCGCCATCGGGCCCCAGTGCGCCAAACCGGGTCGATTGCCAGTAGAGAATGGCGCCATCCTGACTCCAGCCCGGTTGTCCATCCTGATAGCCGTTGAGGCTGACATTGACCGGTTTGGCCTTGGGATTGGCCGTATCGATCACCGCGATCTCCTGCTCTGCCGCATCGGGGCGGAAAGTGAGCGCCAGATGGCGTGAGTCGGGGGCAAAGGCGAGATGTACCTCGTGGCGCGACGGGTTGAAGCTGGCAGGCACCAGCTCCCGCTGCTTGTTGCTCGCCAGATCCAGCAGGTGGATGGCCTGGCCATCCACCACGAATGCGAGCTGTTTGCCATCGGGGGAGAGCACCGGACGGCTGATCCCCTTGTCGGGAATCGCCAGCAGCAGACTCTCGGTCAAAGTGCCGGGATCGCTGAACAGCAGATCAGGGTCCCCCTTGCGCAGGCGATAGAGGGCGGCGTGCCCCTGCTGCTCCGACAGATAGATGAGGGCGCGGCCCTGCTCGGCGAAGAGAGGGCTGGATTGCTCGCTCGGATCTCGGGTCAGCTGACGCACCCGCTCCCGCTCGGGGTCGACGGCAAACAGGTTGCCCTCGCTCACCAGGATCAGCTCATCCGCCTCTTCGCTGACCAGCGCTTCGTCTGCCAGGGTCAGGGCCTCGCTAGCCTCATCCGGCGTGCTTGCCACTTGCGGGGTGAGGGTCAGCTTGCGTGGCTCGCTGCTACCGGCATCGAGGCGATAGAGTTCACCGAGCCATGACCAGACCAGATCGCCATTGCGAGAGGCGCTGAGCCCCCGCACCGGATGGCCCTGATAGTGGGTCAGCTGTTGCTCCTTGCCGCTGGCGAGATCCCGGCGCCAGACGTTGAAATCGCCGCTGCGCTCGCTCAGGTAAAGGAGGGTATCTCCCTTGTCGCTCCAGACCGGATCGGTGGCCGCCACCCGATCTTCGGTCAGCTGCTTGTGCTGCTTGCCATCAAACAGCCAGAGACGGGGTACCGCGAACGAGTGCTGATGCTTGCGAAAGGGTTGATCCGCCGCGGGCATCTGATAGGCGATCCGCTCCCCGTGGGGGCGGGCGAGGGTCGCAGGCAGCGGCAGATCGGCCTGCAAGGTGCCGCCGGTGATCGGGGTCCAGTAGAGCTCGCCCCATTGGTAGCCTTCCGCGACAAAATGGTCGGCATCGGGCGCGCCCAGGCGCTGGCTGCTCAGCAGCAGTCGTTTGCCATCGGTGCTGAAGGCTTGCGGCAGATCGGTGCGCGAATCGCGAGTGAGGCGCACCATCTCGCCGCCGTTGGCGGGTACCACGAACACATCTTCGTTGCCGTAGAGATTGGTGGCAAAGGCGAGTTGTTTGCCATCCGGCGACCAGATTGGCCGCTGGCTCAGGTAGTCGCTGCCGGTGAGCGCCGTGGCGGGGCCACCCTCGGCACTGGCGACAAAAATGCGCCCCTGCCAGGTGAAGGCAAGCTGCTTGCCATCGGGGGAGAGGGCTGGCTCGCGCAGCCAGAGTGCATCGGCGGCGACACTGGCGGGCAGCCAGAGCAGGAGTGGCGAGAACAGCAGGGTGGCGAGGCGGCACGAAGAGCGCATGGCATGATCCTGTCGGGGAGTGGAGTGTTATCTTCGCCGATCATTGCCCCGGGTGCCAGCGCGATAATTTTTTGTATCTTGTTGTTTTAACTGTTAATTACCAATGTCAAATGACGGCGTTCAAGGAAGATGGCCTTGCTGCGGCAAGATATGTTTTGCCGGGCATATTGAGTATTGATGGCGATCCAATATCATGGCGCTCGCTCGCCGCTCGGCGGGCATCGTTCAGATGATCTGGTAACAAGAAAAGCCCGCACCAGAGGCTTGTCGAGGGATGGAATGAGAGCCGTATTACTGTGTTTGTTGGGGCTTTGGCCCGCATTGAGTTTTGCCTTTACCGAAAAAGCCGATTTGGTGGTGGTCAAGAAGTCTACCTACAGCCTCACCCTGATGAAGGATGGCAAGGAACTGAAGCGCTACTGGGTTGCACTGGGCCCGGCGCCCAAGGGGCACAAGCAGCGGGAAGGGGATCAACGTACCCCGGAGGGGCGCTACACCCTGGATTACAAGAAGAGCAACTCCGGCTTTTATAAAGCGATACATATCAACTACCCGAATCTGGACGATATCAAGCGCGCCAATGAGTTGGGGGTGAACCCGGGTGGCATGATCATGATCCATGGTCAGCTTAACCGGATGGGTAACCGTCGGGTACAGCCCTCCAACTGGACCAACGGTTGTATTGCGGTACTTAACCACGAGATGGATGAGCTCTGGAATGCCATTGACCCGGGTACGCCCATCATCATCGAGCCCTGATCCGCACAACGGGGGCCTTGTCGGCAGACAAGGCCCCCGTTCTGTTCTGGTTGTGATCCCCTTTAACGGATGTCTTTTTGAGACATTCGCATTGTTGTGAATGTCACTTCAAAAAAAGCCTGCAAATGGTGAGGATATGTGCTCTGTCCGTGAAGGAGTGTCCCATGTCTTTGACCGAAACCTGTCAGCGCATCGTGCGCGATCCCCATCTCTCCGCTGCTCAGAAGAGCCACGCACTGGCGCTGGCCGCCGAGAATGCGTTGCCCTACCCCGACCTGCCTGCCGCAGTCGCCGAGGCGATGGAGCAGGGATTTATCTGCGACATGTTCGAAGGGCATGCCCCCTACAAGCCGCGTTATGTGCTGCCGGACTATGAAAAATTCCTGACTCAGGGCTCTGCCTGGCTGGAGCTGACGGCGCCGCAGGATTTCGACGAGGCGCTCAACGCCCTGCGCATCCTCTATCACCATGTCCCCTCCGTCACCGGCATGCCGGTCTGGCTGGGACGGCTGGACCATCTGCTGTTGCCGTTTGTCGGCGAACTGGATGACGAGACCCTCTATCGCAAGCTGAAGGGGTTCTGGGTCTATCTGGATCGGGTGCTGCCGGACGCCTTCATGCACGTCAACATCGGGCCTGATGACAACCGCATCTGCCGCCTGATCCTGCGCATCGACAACGAGCTCAAGCAGGTGGCGCCGAACCTCACCTTCTTCCACGATCCGGAGCAGACCCCGGACAGCCTGCTGCTGCAGGCGGTGAAGAACATCGCCGAGTGCAGCAAGCCGCACATCGCCAACTACCCGATCCATCGCGATACCTTTGACCAGCGTGGTTTTGGCATCGTCAGCTGTTACAACGCCTTGCCGCAGGCCGGTGGCGCCAATACCCTGGTGCGCATCTCCCTCAAGCGGGTCGCCGAGCAGTGCCAGGGGATCGATGACTTCCTCGGCTGCCTGCTGCCCCACTACTGCCGTCTGGCCTCCCAGTTGATCGAAGCGCGGGCCGCTTTCTTGCATCAGGAGTCCGGCTTCTTCAACAGCTTCCTGGTGAAAGAGGGGCTGCTGGATGAGGATCGCTTCGTCCCCATGTTCGGCATCTACGGCATGGCGGAAGCGGTCAATATCCTGATGGATAAAGAGAATCTGCCGGATCGCTATGGTCACGGCGAGGAGGCGAACCAGCTTGGCTATCGCATCTCGGCCCAGCTCTCGGAATATGTCACTGCGACGCCGCAAACCCATGCCTGGGGTGGTCGCGCCCTGCTGCACTCGCAAGGTGGCCTCAGCATCGATGTGGCAGTCACCCCCGGGGTGCGCATCCCCTACGGGCAGGAGCCGGATCCGGCCAGCCATGTGCTGGCGCTGGCGCCGCACCACACTTATTACCATTCGGGGATCAGCGAGATCCTCACGCTGGATCCCACCATCCGCCAGAACCCGCAGGCACTGCTGCAGCTCTGCAAGGGGGCGCTCGCCATCGGCATGCGCGAGTTCACCGCCAACGTGGCCGACAGCGATCTGGTGCGGGTGACCGGCTACATGATCCGCAAGAGCGACGTGGCTCGCTTCGCAGAGGAGGGATCGCGCTTGCAGACCACCTGTCTCGGTGCCGAGGCGAGTGAAGTGACCGCCATTCGTCAGCGGGCTCCGCGGGTAGTCGCCCACGAATCGACCATCGGCGAGTATTGAGTTCGCACCGATGGCTGATGTCTTGCCAACACGCAGCGCTCTGGTGAGCAGGGTGCTGTCGTTCTCCTGTGTCGACGGGCCGGGCAACCGGCTGGTGTTGTTTCTGCAGGGGTGCAACTTTCGCTGCCCCGGCTGCCATAACCCGCACACCATAGGGCTGTGCGACGATTGCGGCGACTGCCTTGCGGTCTGTCCGAGTGGCGCCCTCTCCATGAGCGAAGGTAAGGTTAATTGGCAGGAGGCGCTCTGCACCGATTGCGACGCCTGTCTGGATGTCTGCCCGCGCAGTGCCAATCCCAAGACCGCCAGCATGACGGTGGCCGAGGTGCTGGCCCTGCTGCGCCGCTACGGCCCCTTGCTGAGCGGGATTACTGTCTCAGGCGGTGAGGCGACTACTCAGCTCCCCTTCGTGGTTGCGCTCTTTACCGCCATCAAGGCCGCGCCGGATCTGGCCCATCTCACTTGCCTGCTCGACAGCAACGGCTCGCTGGCCGAAACCGGCTGGCAGCGGCTATTGCCGATGCTCGATGGTGCCATGCTCGATCTCAAGGGGTGGCGTGACTCGGTACACCTCTCGCTGACCGGTTACAGCCGCGAACGGGTGCTGGCATCGCTGCAACTGCTGGCAAGTCACAGCAAGCTGACCGAACTGCGGCTGCTCCACGTGCCGGGCAAGAGCGATTTTCTGGATGCGAATGGTGAGCTGGACGCGGATCTCGCCGCCTTCTTGCAGCAGCTGGGGCCTGTGCCCATTCGCCTCAATGGCTTTCGCCACCACGGGGTACGGGGGGAGGCTGCGCAATGGCCAGAGGCGACCCGCAGCGAGCTGGAGTGGCTGGCGAGTCGGTTGCGTGCTGCGGGAGTGGGGGCGGTGACCTTGCCACCGCTGATCTAAAGAGGTCTGATCGATTCCCTTGCTGTGTAGTAAAAGCACACAACTGTGACTTCTGTCTATTGGAGGGGGCCTTGGGGCTCGTTATGATATTGCCCATCCGTCCCTCCTCCATCACAGATAAATCATGAGTGAAAGCAAGGCGTTATATCGGGTTCAGTTTATTTGCCACAACGAGCGCTATGAGGTTTATGTGCGCCAGGTGAATCAGGGCCAACTGTTTGGATTTATCGAGATCGCCGATTTTGTCTGGGACAACCACACGGCGCTTATCGTCGATCCCAGCCATGAAAAGCTCAAGAGCGAATTTGCCGATGTGCGTCACACCCTTATCCCCATGCATCAGGTGTTACGCATCGATCAGGTGAAAAAGCAGGGGGCTGCCCGCATTACGGATCTGGGTAGCAACGTCGCCTCCTTCCCCAGTCCCATTTATACCAAGCGTCCCTGATCCCTCATTGCCGTGGATGTTTCGCCGTGGCGAAACATCCATCTCTTCTCGCTGTCACCTGGCTCAGGGCTCGACCAGCTCGCGACCCAGTTGCAGGATCCGCTGGCGGAACCAGTGGCGGGCCGAGCCATCACCGGCCGGGCCATACCAGACCAGACTGTGACTCACCTTGCCGTAATCGAACGGTGCCGGACGCAGCTCCAGATCCGGCTGGCTGGCGATGCATGCCGCCCAGCCACCGATGGCGGTGAGGATCAGATCGGTCTGGGGCAGCAGGGCCGCCGCGCTGGCAAAATCGGGCAGGGTGGCGCCAATCTGGCGACGCACCTGTTGCTGGGCAAGGCTCTGCTCGAAGAAGGGGTTGGCCAGCTCCTGATCCCGGATGGCGATATGGCGCCAGCTCAGGTAGGCATCGAGATCCCAGGGCTTGGCCAGCGCCGGGTGGTCTTTGCGCAGCAGACAGACCAGTTTCTCTTCCCGCAGGGTCTCCCACACCAGCCCGGGCTGGCGCGGTAACGGCTGGCTCTGGTCATGGGGCAGGATCACGAAGTCGAGTTTGCCCGCTGCCAGCGCCTCCAGCCCCTGCTCATCCTTGTTCCAGATCTCCGGCACCATGCCCGGCACTTCTTTCATCAGCTGACCCAGAATGGGGCCCACCGGCCAGGTCATCACGCTCTCGCGCAATCCCAGCCGCAAGCAGCCCTGCCACTGCTGGGGGTTGAAGGCATTCTGGCGAGTGAGGCCGTTCAGCTCCCCCAACAACCGGTGCAGGGTGGGAGCCAGTCGCTCGGCCATGGGGGTGAGCAGCAGCTGGTTGCCCTGGCGGTAGAGCAGTTGATCCCCCAGCAGACCCCGCAGCTGGTTGAGGGTCTTGCTAACGGTGGAAGGCGTGGTGCAGAGCCGCTCGGCGGTGCGGGTGACGCTCTGGTTGTCGAGCAGCAGATGCAGGGTGACCAGATGGCGACCTCCCAGCCGAGAGAGTGCGATCAGATCCATAAGTACTCCACAAGCGAAGGGAAGAGACAAGACAAGAAAGCCCCGCCAAAGCGGGGCTGATGCGGATTAGCCCTTGAGCACCGCGGCCATGGCGTCAGCCACATAGTCGACGTTGCGGCTATTGAGGCCCGCCACGCACATGCGACCGGATCGCACCAGATAGACGGCGAACTCCTCGCGCAGCCTGTCCACCTGCTCCGGGGTGAAGCCGGTGTAGCTGAACATGCCGCGCTGGTTGATGAAGTAGCTGAAGTCGCGGCCCGGCACCTTGGCGCTCAGCACCTCGAACAGCTTCTGGCGCATGGCCTTGATGCGGGTGCGCATCTCGGTCACTTCGTCGACCCACATGGCGTGCAGCTCGGGCTGGCTCATCACTGCCGCGGTGATCTGGCCACCGTGGGTGGGCGGGCTTGAGTAGTTGCGACGCACGGTGGCCTTCATCTGACCCAGTACGCGGCTGGCTTCTTCGGCATCCTTGCAGATGACCGACAGGCCGCCGCACCGCTCGCCGTAGAAGGAGAGGTTCTTGGAAAAGGAGTTGCTGACGAAGAAGCTTACGCCGGCGGCCACCATGGCGCGAATGGCGTAGGCATCCTCTTCCAGCCCGTCGCCGAAGCCCTGATAGGCGATATCCACAAAGGGGATCAGGTTCTTCTCGACCACCAGCGCGATCACCCGATCCCACTGGGCACGGGAGAGATCCACCCCGGTCGGGTTGTGGCAGCAGGGGTGCAGCAGCACGATGCTCATGGCCGGCAGGGTACTCAGGCAGTCGATCATCGCATCAAACTGCACGCCGCCAGTGGCCGCATCGTAGTAGGGGTAGTCGTGCACCTTGATGCCGGCGCCTTCGAACATCGCCTTGTGGTTATCCCAGGTGGGATTGCTGACCCACACCTCGGAGGTCGGGAAGTAGCGCTTGAGCAGATCGGCGCCGATCTTCAGCGCGCCGGAGCCGCCGATGGTCTGGATGGTGGCGATACGTCCCGCCTTGACCGCTTCATGGTCGGCACCAAACAGCAGGTGTTGCACTGCGGTGCGGTAGTTGGCGGCGCCTTCCATCGGCTGGTAGGGGCGCGGGGCAGGGGCGGCCGCGCGCTGGGCTTCGGCCTGCTGCACCGACGGCAGCAGCGGAATGCGCCCCTGCTCGTCGTAATAGAGGCCGATCCCCAGGTTCACCTTCTGCTCGCGGGTGTCTTTGTGGAAGGTCTCGACTAGCGTCAGGATGGGGTCGCCAGCATAGGCATCGACGTGTTCAAACATGGGGGATCCTTGAAATTGACTGTCCAGTAAAACCGGCGGTCAGCCGGGCTGGACATCATGGCGCAAAGCTGGCGGTGGCTCAAGCCCGAAAGGGACGGGGGCTGGCGGGCAGACGCCACACAGCCGTAAACGGAATGATGCGGGGTCGCCCGCAGCCTCATTCACCGGTCCTACTTCAGATAGGATCGCAATACCCGCACTACTTGATCCAGATCTTCCAGCCGCTCGGCCGGGGTCGCCTCTTCGGCACCCAGATGCTCACGCATGTGCCCTTCCAGCACCTCCAGCATCAGGCCGTTGACGGCACCGCGAATGGCCGCGATCTGCTGCAAAATGGCGGCGCAGTCGCTCTCCTGCTCCAGCGCGTGCTCCAGCGCACCGGCCTGTCCCTTGATGCGACGTACCCGTGCCAGCAGCTTCTTTTTACCGTGAATGGTGTGTGACATGCAGGATCCTCTCGATCAATAAAACTATACTGGGGTATAGTATATTGCATTGTCGTCCTCAGGAGAAATCCATGTCATCCCTTGCCTCATCCCACTGCCACCAACCCGTCGTCCACGAAGGGAATCCGCTGGCCGAACAGAAGACTCGCTGGGCCGTGCTGCTGACTGTCATCATGATGGTGGCGGAGATCGGCGGCGGCTGGTTCTACAACTCCATGGCGCTGCTGGCCGATGGCTGGCACATGAGTTCCCACGCGCTGGCGCTCGGCCTCTCGGTGCTGGCCTACCGCGCCGCCCGCCACTTTGCCCGCGACCACAGATTCAGCTTCGGCACCTGGAAGATCGAGGTGCTGGGTGGCTTCACCAGCGCTCTCCTGCTGGTGGGGGTGGCCGGGCTGATGCTGTTCGAGTCGGTGTTCAGGCTGCTCGATCCCAGCCCGATCCACTATCAACAGGCGATCGCCATCGCGCTGGTGGGGCTGCTGGTGAATCTGGCCTGTGCCTGGCTGCTCAAGGATGATCACGGCCATCATCACCACGGCCATGGGCATGACCACCATCATGGGCATCACGACCACGATCATCATGACCATGACGATCACCACGGCCATCAGGATCTCAACCTGCGTGCCGCCTATATCCACGTGCTGGCGGATGCGGCCACTTCCGTGCTGGCGATCCTGGCACTGGTGGGGGGCATGCTGTGGGGGGCCGACTGGCTGGATCCCCTGATGGGCATAGTGGGGGCCGTACTGGTGGCGGTGTGGGCCTGGGGTCTGCTGCGCGACTCCGGTCGGGTGCTGCTGGATGCCGAGATGGATACCCCGTTGGTGGGTGAGATCCGTGAGGTGATTGCCGACCTGCCGGATGCCGAGATCCGCGATCTGCACGTCTGGCGGGTGGGCCAGCAGCAGTATGCCTGCGTGCTCTCCCTGCTGATGACTGCGCCTGTCTCCGCCAGCGAGATCCGCGCGCGGTTGGCGATACATGAAGAGCTGGTCCATGTGACCATAGAGATAGCCACTCCATAGCCAGATTTATGGCTGTCTATGCCAGATAGCGTGCAACTTGTACTCTGCAACACGAGTAAATCGAAGCAGTTTTTTCTGGGGAGGCCTGTGGCAGGCACGTGCTGACTATGTGCCTGGTACAAGCCTCACCGGGGCTAGGGGTGAGATGTGACGGTTTGAGTTAACGTTCGAAGAAGCGATAGAGGTGTTCTACCTGCATCGGGCAGTCAGCTACCAGATGCACATGATCGCGGGCCTGCTCGACCGTATCGAAACTGACCGGGCAGCCGAGGGTGTCGGTCAGCTCGTAGAGAGCGCCATCCTTGCCTCTGAATTCGATGAGCCAGCCGGGGATGGCCACGTCGTGGAGTATTTCGGCCTCTTGCAGGATCTGTTGTTGATAGAGCTTGCGAAGTTCACTGACTGTCATGATGCTCTCCTGTGAAGGGGGATTCAGCTCCAGTCTATGCCTCTCTTTGTGCGGACGGCAACCGGATCATCCCCGCAGGACCTCCCAGGCCCAGCGGATACGGATAAAGGTCTCGGCATTACCACCCCGATCCGGATGGTGCTGCAATGCCAGCTCCCGCCAGCGGCGGCGGATCGCCTCCTGACTCGCCCCCTCATTCAACCCCAACAGGGCCAGCGCCTCGGCTTTGTGCCCCTCACCGTCATAAGCGCGCCAGAAGCGGTTGAGCAGGGCTTCAACTTCGGCACGGTCGGTCTGCCAGAACACCTGCCAGTCGAGATAGTAGCTACGCAGATTTTCGCCAAGGGCAAAGCCGTGGTTGGCCTCCTGATTCCCGGCCAGCGGTTCGAGCCGGATATCCAGGGTGCTGATTACCAGCCACCATCCCTCTTGCCAGAGCTCGGCCTGCAACTGGTAGAGGGCGTTCATGATCAGGAAGTTGACCCGAAACAGCTGTAGTTGCTCATCGTCAGCCAGTACCGGAATTGCCCCCTGCTGGCGCAGAGCCGCCATCAGTTCATGCACCTTGTAGCTGCCCGCCGCCTGTTGCAGCAGCACCAGCAGAGGGGTGATCAGCGGATTGTGGTTGGCCTCGCTCATTCGGTTCCCTGCTCTCTGGGCGGCTGCAGGGCGATCAGCAGCTCACCCGCCTGCGGGGTGACGGGGCCGGTGACGATCTGGGGCTTGCCCTTGCCATCCATGATGAACAGAGGGATGGCGCCGGGATTGGCGGTCTGATACTGGGCCCAGTCGAACGCCTCGCTCAGGCGGGTCGCCTTGATCTGGCCGCCCCGGCTCAGCAGGCTGCTCAGCCGGGCATAGTTGATGTCGGGGCCGAACAGGTTCTGGCGAGCGCGGAAGGTGGCACTCTCCCGGTTGGCTTTGCCGTGCTGCTCGCTGGAGCGCAGGGAGTAGACCTGCTCCTCGCCGTAGAGGTGGGCAAAGTGCAGTACCCCGAGGGCGTTGTTGTGACGGTTGGGGGAGAGCGCCAGCACGGTACTGATGCTGGTAAGCGGCAGGTGCAGCTCGGCATGTTCCGACTGGGGGTTGCCGAAATAACAGGGGAGGTTGCTCATCCGCGCCTGTTTGCAGAACTCCCAGGCGGGATCGCAGAGCTGTACCGGCACACCCTGATCCGCCAGCGCCTTGCCGATAGCCCGCGCCACCGAGTTGGCCCCTATGATGAGCCAGGTGTTGGGGGCGCTCTGGCGCATCTTGAGCAGGCTGGCCAGCGGTGCCGAGGTGAGGCTCTGCAACACCACGGTGGAGATGATCACCGCAAATACCAGCGGCACCAGCTTGTCGGCATCGGGGATCTCGGCCTGATGCAGGCTGATGGCAAACGAGGCGCTGACCGCCGCCGCGACTATGCCGCGCGGGGCGATCCAGCTCAGCAGAGCGCGAGCCCGCCAGGAGAGATCCGAGCCCCAGGTCGAGACCAGAATACAGAGCGGACGCGCCACGAATTGCACCACGCACAGCAGCGCCAGCACCATGGGGCCGAGTTGCCAGAGCTGGGCCAGATCGAGGCGGGCCGCCAGCAGGATAAACAGGCTGGATATAAGGATGACCGCGAGATCCTCCTTGAACGCCAGCACCTCCTCCAGATCCAGCCCCTCCTGATTGGCGAGCCAGATGCCGAACACGGTCACCGCCAGCAGGCCAGATTCGTGGCTGAGCCAGTTGGAGAGGCTGAAGGTGACCAGCACCAGCGCCAGCACGCCGAATTTGTGCAGGCTGACCGGTAGCCAGTCCTTGCGAATGAGCAGGGTGGTGAGCCAGCCTGCCGCCACCCCGATCAGGGAACCGACCAACACTGTCTTGCCCAGCGCCAGCAGGGTATGGCTGATGAGATCTCCCTGACTGCCGAGGCGTACCGCCTCGAATACCAGCACCGCAAACAGGGCGCCGATGGGGTCGATGACGATCCCCTCCCAGCGCAGAATGCGGTCCACCTCCCGGGTGGGGCGGATCACGTTGAGCATGGGGGCGATCACCGTCGGGCCCGTTACCACCAGTACCGCGCCGAGCATGGTGGCGACCCGCCAGTCCAGCCCCAGCAGGAAGTAACCGGCGCTGCCGATGACGGCGAAGCTGACCAGCATGCCGGTGGAGCAGAGATTGCGTACCACCTTGCCGATCCCCTTGAGCTCGGCCAGATGGAGGGTCAGCGCCCCCTCGAACAGGATGATGGCCACCGACAGGGAGACCAGCGGGAACAGCAGATCCCCGAGCAGGGCATCGGGATCGAGCAGGCCGCTGACCGGGCCCAGAGTCAGGCCGGTGAGCAGCAGAAACAGGATGGCGGGCACCCGCAGCGACCAAGCAAGCCATTGGGCCAGCACGGAGACCAGGGCGATCCCGGCCAGAGAGAGGGCAATCATGCAGACCTCGATTCAGGCAGTGAGTATGGAGCTAGTGTAGTGGCTAAGTTGGTCAGATTGACACCTGAAGGCGCGTGCATCATGGCCGGGATGGGGAGATGTGCGACAGTCGGCGTCATGGTGGCTAGCGGTGGTGTGAAGGGCGCCAGCCAGACGCCAACCGTGGTGATGGGGTGGCCTCAGGGCCGGATTAGATGGGGCTCTCCTTGTGGAGCTCGCCGACACAGTCGGCCAGCGCCAGTACCAGGGCGGAGCGCACCATCTGATCGAGCCGGTTGAGCTGCATCTGGTAGAAGGCCCAATCCTCTTCGCTGGCGGGGGGCTCCAGCTTCATCATGCCGCCCTGATTGACTCCGTGCAGGCGGTCGAGCAGGTCGCGGATCGGCTTGTCGCTGAAGCGGTAATCCTTGGGGTCGCGCACCAGAAAGTCGCGGATCTTGAGATAGGCTTCCAGATCCTGATAGCGCTCAAGGGAGATGAGGCCGAGGGCGAAGATGAGCTTGAGGCGCACCTCCAGCTGGCCGAGGGGGCCGCTCTGGTTGAGCAGGGGTTCGATGGCGTATTTGACGGCATACTCCTCCTGACGAAACGCGCGTCGCATCAGGGAGTCGACCGCCTCTTCCAGGATGGTCACGGCTTCGAGAAAGAAGCCGCGTGGGCCATCCTGCTCGTTCAGTCGTTCCAGTACTTCATCTTCCTGGTGTGTGGTCATAGGTGCATTGGGTCCAGCTGACAGGGAGAGAGTCAGCCTCTCTCCCGGTTTTTATCATATGGGGCACATTCCCTTGCCATTCAAGCGCTTGGCGCGCTATCAGTGGTGGCTGAATGCGCCGCAAGCAGGGTTATTACAGGGTTTCGTAACGGGCGACGATGGCGCGAACCACTTCGCTCTCTTCATCCAGTCCGGTGACGCGGGCCAGCGCTTTGGCCGGGCCAAGCTCCGCCAGCAGGGCTTGCAGCTCCACCGCCTGCGGGTCATCGGCATTGCGATAGTGGAGCGCCGCGGCGATCCCCTCCTGCAACTGATCGCTCGGCAGGCCGTACTCCAGGGTGCCCAGCAGCGGCTTCACCAGTCGATCTCCCGCCGCCAGCTTGCGCAGCGGCTGACGACCGACCCGGTCAATCTCGTCCACCAGATAGGGGTTGGCGAAGCGGGCTAGGATCTTCTCGATGTAGGCGGCGTGCAGACGCGGGTCGAAGCCGTAGCGTTTCACCAGCACGGCACCGCTCTCCTCCATGGCGCGGCGTACCTTGCTGCGGATCACCGGATCTTCGATCGCCTCGCGCACTGTGCGGTAGCCCCGCAGTTTGCCGAGGTAGGCGGTGACGATGTGGCCGGTGTTGAGGGTGAACAGCTTGCGCTCGACGAAGGCCATCAGGTTGTCGGTGGGCTCCATGCCCGCCACCTGTGGCAGCTCTCCCTTGAACTGGGTCTGGTCGACGATCCACTCGCTGAAGCTCTCGACCGTCACTTCCAGCGGATCATCGTTGGCAGCCGCGGAGGGCGGCACGATGCGATCCACCGCCGAGTCGACGAAGCCGATACAGGATTCGAGCGTGGCATGATACGCGACCGGCAGGTACTTGAGTACCTCCCGCTTGAGGTGGCTGGTGCCGCGTACCATGTTTTCACAGGCGATGACGTTCAGCGGTGTCAGGTTGCCGGCATCGAAGCGAGCTTGCAGCCCCTTGGCCAGGGTGCTGGCAATCTTGTCCAGAATGTTGGGGCCGACGGCGGTGGTGACCAGATCGGCGGTGATGATGCGGGCGATCACCTCGTGACCGGCGGAACTGACCGCCGCCACGTTGCGCACCACGTCCAGTTTCTGATCCGCCCCTACCACATGAACCTTGTACTCCTGACGGTGGTTGAGCTGGTCGATCAGGATGTCGTTGACGTCGGCGAAGGTGACCTGATGGCTGGCATCTGCCAGCACTTTACCGATAAAGCCGCGACCGATGTTACCAGCACCAAAATGTAATGTTTTCATGATATTAACCTCTTGAACCAAAGACGATGAAAGATGATTACGCAGCCTGTTCGGCACCCAGCAGATCCAGGAAGGCCTGGGGATCCGTGGTGCTGGCCAGCCGGTCGATGAGACCGGGTTCATCCAGTGCATTGGTCAGGCGGGTTATTACCTGCATGTGTTCGTCGTTGCGGGCGGCGATGCCGATCACCAGCCGCGCTACCTCATCGGCAGCCTCGCCAAAGGCGACCCCGGCCGGGTACTGGCAGATGACGATGCCGGTACGCTTCACAAACTCCTTGGCGGCGATGGTGCCGTGCGGCACGGCGATGGATTCGCCGAGGTAGGTGGAGACCAGTTGTTCGCGCTCCAGCATGGCGTTGACGTAGTCGGGCGCCACGTAGCCGCGCTCTGCCAGCAGTCGGCCAGCGGTCAGGATGGCGGCCTCCTTGTTGTCCGCTTTCAGTCCCAGATGCACGTCATGACGGCTCAGGGTAAAGACTTCGGCTGCCTGCGGCTCGTAGCTGTCGTCGTTGGCGGCCACCAGCAATTGTGGGTTGGCGACGTCATCGTTGGCGGCGCGGCTCAGGCTCTGTACCAGCTCCTGATAGAGGCCGTTGTCGAGGAAGTTGGTGAGCGAGATATGGTGAGCGTTCGGCGCATGGCGACGGGCCCGCTCGGTCAAATCCTTGTGGGTAATGACCCAATCCACCTGATCGTCGAGCTGATCGATGGCGCGGTTGGTGACGCTGATATCGAGCCCGGCGGCCTGCACCCGTTTGCGCAGCATGCCGGCGCCCATGGCGCTGGAGCCCATGCCCGCATCGCAGGCGACCACGATATTGCGTACCGCCATCAGTTCGCCGCCCGGCTTCTTGGCCGCTGCGGTTTCGGGCTTGCCGCCCTTCATGGCTTTCATCTTGCGGGTGGCTTCACCGAGGGCATCGGCCTCGTCGGCTTCCGGTTGATGGGCGCGAACGAACACGGCGGCGACCAGGAAGGAGACCAGAGTCGCGCTGATGATGGAGAGGGCGACCCCGATCAGGGAGGCTTTCGGCGTCATCAACAACACGGCGAAGATGGAGCCCGGTGAGGCAGGGGAGACCAGACCGGCGTTGAACAGGGTCAGGGTAAAGACCCCGGTCATGCCACCGGCGATCACCGCCAGAATGAGGCGCGGGTTCATCAGCACATACGGGAAGTAGATCTCGTGGATGCCACCGAAGAAGTGAATGATGGAGGCGCCAGCCGCGGACTGCTTGGCCGCACCACGACCGAACACCATGTAGGCCAGCAGCACGCCCATGCCCGGGCCCGGGTTCGCTTCAATCAGGAAGAAGATGGAGCTACCGTGCTCGGTGGCTTGCTGGATCCCCAGCGGCGAGAAGATGCCGTGGTTGATGGCGTTGTTGAGGAACAGGATCTTGGCCGGTTCGACGAAGATGGAGGTGAGCGGCAGCATGTGGTTTTCTACCAGGAAGCCGACGCCACCGGCCAGCAGGCCGGAGAGCACCTTGACGAAGGGGCCAATCACGAAGAAGGCGAGGATGGCCAGCAGCATGCCGATGAGGCCGGCGGAGAAGTTGTTGACCAGCATCTCGAAGCCGCTCTTGACGCGACCGTCCATCGCCTTGTCGAAGCGCTTGATGGCCCAGCCACCGAGCGGGCCGACCATCATAGCACCCATAAACATCGGGATGTCGGTCCCCACGATGACACCCATGGTGGTGATGGCACCGACCACGCCGCCGCGCTCACCGCCCATCAGTTTGCCGCCGGTGTAGCCAATCAGCAGCGGCAGCAGGTAGGTGATCATGGGGCCGACCAGCTTGGCCAAGGTTTCATTGGGCAGCCAGCCGGTGGGGATGAAGAGGGCGGTGATAAAGCCCCAGGCGATAAAGGCGCCTATGTTGGGCATGACCATATTGGACAGGAAGCGTCCAAAATTCTGTATCTTGACTTTGGTATCCGGTGATAACATGTCGGGACCCCGTTTTAAGCCTGTTTGATTAAAAGTGGTAGTTCGGGATGGCCGGTTTTGCCGAACCGCCATCCCGGTCGTCTAAGCAACTTCAATCTACCAGCTTGATATCAAATTAGGCTGAAAACGGGGTGTCTTGTGAACCACCTCTCAGATACCCAGCGATACCCCCTCCCAAACCAGTGATCCTGATCACGTTCGAGAGCTGTAATTCGGCTACATTTCGATCTTTTCTGTTTTGCATGGTCATTTTTTGTGATTTAAATCACTAAAGTTACTTTGTGGCCCCCTTGTGGAATGGTGATTAGCGTCACAAATTCGATTTTTGTATTCGAATGGGACAAATTACTCAGTCACTCATCAGCGGGTAGTGACGATGGATCTATCGAAACACTCCATTGCTTATCAATGAATCAATAAATTTGTAACCCGCTTTCAGTTTTTACGGTCGGCGGCTAGGACTCTTTTGCGGCTGATTGATGGGAGTGGGCGCCAACATGCAGGATGTTATCGAGCGGCAGATGTTCGGGGTGCTTGCTTGCCGCGCAGGGCAGACAGCAGATAAAAACAAACCGCCAGCAGGCGGTTTGTCGGTTTTGGTGATCTGGCCCCAGTCGGGGGCTGCGGCTTAGTAGAAGCCGGCATCCTCGGAGGAGGGGCGGGTCTTGAAGCGGCGATGGAGCCACATGTACTGCTCCGGCGCCTTGCGCACCGCAGCTTCAATCTCGCGGTTGGCGCGGGCGGCATCAATCATGTCATCTCCGCTCGGGTAGTCGGCGAGCGGCGCCCCGATATGCAGGGTGTAACCCTCGCTGGTACGGATGTTGTAGCAGGGCAGGGTAACGGTGTTCTTCACCCGAGCCAGGGTGGCGGTGCCGGTGATGGTGGCCGCCTGCTCTACCGCGAAGTAGGGCACGAACACGCTGGCGTGGCTGCCGTAGTCGTGATCCGGTGCATACCAGAGGGCGTCGCCGTTGCGCAGCGCCTTGATCATCCCCTTCACATCCATCCGGTCCACCAGATATTTGTTGGAGGCGCAGCGACCGTGGTACTGGGCATACTCCAGCACCGGGTTGGTGTTGGGGCGATAGACGCCGACCCCGGGGCGCACCAGCCCGAAACAGCGGGCGTTGAGTTCCAGCGTCAGGAAGTGGCAGGAGAGCAGCAGCATGCCCTGACCTTTTTCCATGGCGGCGATGACGTGTTCTTCCCCTTCCACTTTCATCAGGTTGCGCATCCGCCAGTCTGGCCAGAACCAGGCGATCCCCACCTCGAACACGGCACAGCCCACGCTCTCGAAGTTTGCCTTGAGCAGTTTCTCCCGCTCATCCCGGGTCAGCTCGGGCATCGCCAGCTCCAGATTGCGACGGGCAATCTTGACCCGGGACTTCAATATCCTAGCGGCGAGGCGACCGAGCTGACGGCCCAGCCACATCTGGCTACGCCACGGCAGCAGGGTCAGCAGCCAGAGCAGGCCTAAGCCGAACCAGCTGGCCCAGTAACGGGGATGAAACAGGCGGGGCTCCAGGCGGGGAGCGTTGTCGTGGGCCATGGCTAATCTCTTGTTCGCAAACACAATCGGGGGATTCTAGCCGAAAAGGGGGGGCGGGGGCGAATGGCTGTGTGCTGGTCAGAGGGGTAGCCTGCGTCCGGTTAGCGTGACAGCGGCGGCAACTGCGGTCGGCTTTTTCTACACCGGATAAAAGAGTGTGATAAAATCGCCCGCTGATTTTTCAGGTTTTGAGAGTCGATACAGATGAAGATCACCCTGCCCGATTTTGAAAAAGCCCGCGTTCTGGTCGTTGGCGATGTCATGTTGGACCGTTACTGGCATGGCCCTACCGGTCGGATCTCCCCCGAGGCGCCGGTGCCCGTGGTCAAGGTTGAACACATTGAGGAGCGTCCCGGTGGCGCGGCCAACGTGGCCCTCAACTCCGCTGCCCTTGGCGCCCACGCTGTGCTGCTTGGCCTGACCGGTCAGGACGAGGCTGCCGATGCGCTGGCTGGCCAGATGGCTGGCGTCAAGGTGGCCTGTGATTTCGTTCGTCTGGCCGACTTCCCGACTATCACCAAGCTGCGTGTGCTGTCACGCAACCAGCAGCTGCTGCGTCTGGACTTTGAAGAGCCCTTCCACTCCGTCGATGCCACCCTGCTGATGAGCAAGGTGGAGCAGGCGCTGCCGAATAGCGACGTGATGATCCTTTCCGACTATGGCAAGGGGGCTCTCAACGACGTGCCCGGCATGATCCAGCGCGCCCGTGCCGCCGGTATTCCGGTGCTGGTCGACCCCAAGGGTACCGACTTCGAGAAGTACCGCGGCGCCACCCTGCTGACCCCCAACATGTCCGAATTCGAGGCCGTGGTGGGCAAGGTGAAGAGCGAAGAAGAGCTGGTCGCCAAGGGGCTGGATCTGGTCAAGCGTTTCGAGCTGGATGCCCTGCTGGTCACCCGTTCCGAGAACGGCATGACCCTGATCCGCGAAGGTCAGCCGGAGCTGCATCTGCCGGCTCAGGCCCACGAGGTTTATGATGTGACCGGTGCCGGTGATACCGTCATCTCCACTCTGGCTACCTCACTGGCGGCAGGCAAGAGCCTGGACGAAGCCTGCGCGCTGGCCAATACCGCAGCCGGTATCGTGGTCGGCAAGCTGGGTACCTCTACCGTTAGCCCGGTCGAGCTGGCCAACGCCCTCTATACCGAGCAGGAGACCGGCTTCGGCGTCATGTCCGAAGCCCAGCTGAAAGTGGCGGTTCGTGCCGCCCGTCTGCGCGGCGAGAAGGTGGTGATGACCAACGGTTGCTTCGACATCCTGCACGCCGGCCATGTCTCCTATCTGGCCAACGCCGGCAAGCTGGGGGATCGCCTGATCGTGGCGGTCAATACCGACGAGTCGGTTCGTCGCCTGAAAGGGCCGGGTCGTCCGGTCAACCCGACCGAGCGCCGTATGGCCGTACTGGCTGCGCTGGGCGCGGTGGACTGGGTTGTGCCCTTCTCCGAGGATACCCCGCAGCGCCTGATCGCCGAGATCCTGCCGGATCTGCTGGTCAAGGGCGGCGACTACAAGCCGGAAGATATCGCCGGTTACGCCGAAGTGACTGCCAACGGCGGTGAGGTGCGCGTCCTCAACTTCGAGGATGGCTGCTCCACCACCGACATCATCAAGACGATCCGCGAGCGCGGCTAACGTTCTGCTAGCCCCGCAATCTGGCGGGGCTCACTATCGGCGGTAGCAAACCGGCAGAAATACGGATAACAAAAAGGCGACCTTGCGGTCGCCTTTTTCATGTCCGATAGCGGCTATCAGCCTTTGGCTTTTGCCGTGGCAGGCATCAGACCCTGGTTCACTTCCACCAGATCCTGCGCTTCCAGAATACCGGCAGCCTGTTTCAGGCTCAGGATATTGAGAATGTAGTTGTAACGGGCTTCGGAGAGCTTCTGCTTGGCCTCGTACAGCTTGCGAGTAGAGTCCAGCACGTCGACGATGGTACGGGTACCCACTTCGTAACCGGCTTCGGTTGCCTTCAGGGCGCTGTCGGCGGAGACCACAGACTGGCTGTAGGCGCGCACCGAGCCGATGCTGGCGTTCACGTTGTTGTAGGAGGAGCGCACTGTGCTCTGCACCGAGCGGAAGTTCTTCTCCAGCAGTTCACTGGCCGCAACGTAGTTGTATTGAGCCTGTTTTACCTTGGAGCTGGTGGCGCCACCACTGTAGATGGGCAGCTTGAAGGTCAGACCGATATTGGCCTGATTGTCATTGCCGCCGCTCTGAATACTATCCAGCTTGTAATCGGTATTGCTGGTTTGCAGTCCGGCACCCAGATCCAGAGTCGGCTCATGGCCGGTTTTGGCCAGATCGATCTGCTCCTTGGCAATGTCCTTGCTGATGCGGGCACTATGCAGTTGCAGGTTTTTGTCCAGCGCCAGCTCCAGCCACTTGTCGGAACCGAAGGCAGTCTTTTGCGGGCTGAAGCGATCGGTGTTGAGGATGTCCAGGTTGCGGTGATCAACACCGGTCAGCTCGCGCAGGGTCTCGTAGCTGTTGTCCAGCGAGTTTTCTGCATTGATCTCGTCAGCCAGCGCCTGGTCGCGAGAGGCTTCTGCTTCATGGACGTCGGTGATGGCGGTCAGGCCCACTTCGAAACGCTGCTGGGTTTGCTCCAGCTGACGCTCTACCGCAACCTTGTTGGCACGGACGAACTCCAGGGTATCCATCGCCTTGAGCACATCAAAGTAGGCTTTGGCGGTGCGCACCATCAGGTTCTGGATTTCGAGGTTGTAGGCGACATCTGACTGAGTGGCCTGCTTCTCGCTGATATCCAGATTGACCCAGTTACTGCGACGATAGAGGGATTGCGACAGCGTCACCTCACCCTTGGCGTTGGTATTGCTCTGGGTATCGTTCTTGTTTTGCAGATAATTGAGCCCGGCACCCAGATCGATCTGGGGCAGCAGAGGGGCACGGGATTCGTTGATCTTCTCGAAGGCCTGGTCGCGAACGGCTTTGGACTGCAGCAACTGCGGGTCTTTGATCTGGGCTTGCTGGTAGATGTCGAGCAGGTTTTCGGCATGGGCACCGGCACTGACGCCCAGCAACACCATGACTGACAAAAGTGTTCTTTTCATAGATCGTTTTAACCTTATGTAGTAACCCAAACTGGTTGCTGGAGAGGCAAATATTGTCACCGACCAAGCTTGATTGCAGCTTAATCACTCTACTATAAGCAAAATTTAATGCTAAGAGTCTCAGGTCCGGTGACGGGAACGTCAAGAACCGGACGCAGTTTTCTCCCCGCGCGCCTAGCCAAATGGTCTGTGGCTGCTAAAATCCACCCCTCATTACCATGGCACGCCGAGTGAATGAACGTTCATTCATGTTCCTCGGATTTTATGGTCAAACTGATACAAGTCAAGCTGACGGGAGCCCCGGATGTCGCAGCAACCCTTGCCGCAAGATCGGCATTACGCCGCCGATGATGTGAAAATCATTGAAAAATCAGCTGGATATAACGGCTTCTTCAAGGTGAATGTCTATCGTTTGCAGCATCGGTTATTTGCTGGCGGCTGGAATCAGCCCATCGTGCGCGAGCTGTTCGAGCGGGGCCATGCTGCCGCACTGCTGCCCTATGATCCAGTGCGCGACCAGATCGTGCTGGTGGAGCAGTTCCGTATCGGCGCCATGGAGACCAGCCCGACCCCCTGGCTGCTGGAGCTGGTAGCCGGCATCATCGACGAAGGTGAGACCGCCGAGGCGGTGGTGCGTCGCGAAGCGGTGGAAGAGGCCGGTATCGAGGTGGCCCGCTGCGAGCATGCCATCAGCTATCTGGTGAGCCCGGGCGGCAGCACCGAGCGGATCGAGGTCTTTGTGGGCGAGGTGGATGCCAGCAAGGCCGAGGGACTGCACGGGCTGGCGGATGAGGGCGAGGATATCCGGGTGCACGTGGTGAGCCGCGAACAGGCCTACGCCTGGCTCAAAGAGGGACGTATCGACAATGCGGCCTCGGTCATTGCCCTGCAGTGGTTGGCCCTCAACCATGGCGAGCTGCGCGCCCGCTGGCTGGCGGATCGCTGAGGTGGCGCTGACCCTGCAACAGAGCAGGCGCTATGTTCCTGATCTGATGTCCTTGCAGCGTACCTGCGAGGTCAATTACATGGCGTTGATGAAACTGCTGCCGCCAGATGGGGAAGTCGGCGCCGAGCGCCGCTATCGGGTCGGCAACGATCTGCAGTTCCAGCTCACCATCATTGGCGAGAGTCGCTTCACCAATCAGGTGATCCTGAGCCAGCACAACCCCGAATTGCCCGAATATTTACAAGCTCAGATAGAGATTCGTTTGTATCATGATGTGCGGATGGCGGAAGTGTGTGCAGCGCAACAGATTTCCCGTTTGCAACCACGTTATGATTATCCCAATAAAAAGATGCACCAGCGGGACGAAAAGGAGCAGGTAAATCTGTTTCTGGCCGAATGGCTAAAATTTTGTCTCAGACATGGTACCAGCCCGATCAATATCTCCAGTTGAACAAATAAAAAGAAGCGTGATTTTGGAAACAGAGCTCCCCCAGGCGCAGGACGGCAGTGTGCGCCTGTTGCAAATTACCGACACCCACCTCTTCGCGAGTGCCGAAGGGCGGCTGTTGGCTGTGCGCACCGCAGAGAGTCTGGCCGCCGTGCTGGAACAGGTGCAGGCCAATGAACACCCCTACGAGGTGATTCTGGCGACCGGCGATCTGTCGCAGGATCACAGCCCGGAATCCTATCAGCGTTTCGCCTCCATGATGGCGCCTCTTGGCCGCCCCATCTACTGGCTGCCGGGCAATCACGATGACAGCCCGCTGATGACCGAATATCTCCATGCCGCCGGGATCAGTGAATCCAAGCTGCTGGTGGGCGACCACTGGCAGGTGATCCTGCTCGACACCCAGGTGCGCGGCAAACCCCACGGCATGATTGGCGATCACCAGCTGGCCGCCCTCGACCGCGCCCTGCGCCAATATCCTGATCGCCACGCCCTTATCACCCTGCACCATCAGGCGGTGCCGGTGGGCTGCGCCTGGCTGGATCAGCACAATCTCAAGAATGCCGATGACCTGTTTGCCGTACTGGCCCGTCATCCGCAGCAGAAGACCATTCTGTTCGGCCACGTTCATCAGGAGTTTGACGAGGTGCACCGCGGGGTGCGGCTGATTGCCAGCCCATCGACTTGCATTCAGTTCAAACCGCTCTCTGATGGCTTCGCGCTGGATGAATCCGGCCCGGGCTGGCGCTATCTGACCCTCTATCCGGATGGGCGGGTGGCCAGCGAGGTGTGGCGCCTGCCGGTGGGGCAGTTTGTGCCCGACCCCAACGCTACCGGTTATTGAGGAGCGCATTCCATGAAGTCGGTTCTCCTTTATCTGCACGGTTTCAACTCCTCACCGGGCTCCGCCAAGGCCCAGCAGATGGCTGCCTGGGTGGCCGCCAATCGGCCGGATATCGAGGTGATCATTCCGGCTCAGCCCAATACGCCAGCGGCGGCTTGGGCAGCTATCGAACAGACTATTGCCAATTTGCAGAGCTGCTATGGTAGCGAATTCAAGCTCGGCGCAGTGGGTAGCTCCCTCGGTGGCTTTATGGCGACCCGGGTCAGCGAGCAGTACGGCTGCCGCGCGGCGCTGATCAATCCGGCGGTGCGCCCGCACGAGCTGCTTTGCGACTACCTTGGCCCCCAGACCAATCCCTATACGGGTGAGCAGTACGAACTGCTGCCTCAACATATGGACGAGCTGCGGGCACTGGCGGTACCGGTGACGGCGCCGGAGCGACTTTGGGTGCTGCAACAGCAGGGGGATGAGGTGCTCGACTATCGCAAGGCGCTGGATGAATACCGCTTTGCCCGCCTCTCGCTGGAGTGCGGTGGCAACCATGCCTTTGTGGCGTTCGAGCGCTACCCCGCCCAGATCATCCGTTTCCTCGGGTTATAGTCAGGTTTGAGTCAATAAGGGCGGTCTCGCCCTGCTTGTTCTTCTCCAGATCAAGCTTTCGGTGCGGGGAGTTTGTTCTACCCCCGCCTAGCAGTTAAGATTCCCTCCAAATGTCAATTCGCAAGGCCCTCCATGTCTACTCAATACAATGCGGATGCCATTGAGGTCCTCAATGGCCTTGAGCCGGTGCGTCGCCGCCCCGGCATGTATACCGACACCACCCGGCCCAACCACCTCGGCCAGGAGGTCATCGACAACAGCGTCGATGAAGCGCTGGCAGGTCACGCCCGCAATCTGGAGGTGATCCTGCATGAAGACCAGTCCCTCGAAGTGATCGACGACGGCCGCGGCATGCCGGTCGATATCCACCCGGAAGAGGGGGTCAGCGGGGTGGAGCTGATCCTCTGCAAGTTGCACGCGGGCGGCAAATTCTCCAACAAGAACTACCAGTTCTCCGGCGGTTTGCACGGGGTGGGTATTTCGGTCGTAAACGCCCTCTCCGATCGGGTCGAGGTGACGGTGCGTCGCGACGGTCAGGTCTACGACATCGCCTTCGAGCGTGGCGAGAAGGTGCAGGAGCTGACTATCACCGGCACCTGCGGTCGTCGCAACACCGGCACCCGGGTGCGTTTCTGGCCGCAGGCGAGCTACTTTGATTCGCCCAAATTCTCGGTCACCAAGCTGGAGCACCTGCTCAAAGCCAAGGCCGTGCTCTGCCCCGGTCTTACCATCAAGTTCCTCGACAAGAACACCGGCATCAAGCTGGAGTGGTGCTACGAAGATGGCCTCAAGGATTATCTGGTCGACGCGGTCAAGCAGTTCACCTGCCTGCCGGAGCAGCCTTTTATCGGCTCGTTCAGCTCCGAACAATCGGCGGTGGACTGGGCGCTCTGCTGGTTGCCGGAAGGGGGCGAATGCCTCGCCGAATCCTATGTGAACCTCATTCCCACCGCGCAGGGCGGTACTCATGTCAACGGTCTGCGTCAGGGCCTGCTCGACGCCATGCGCGAGTTCTGCGAGTTCCGCAACCTGCTGCCGCGCGGGGTCAAGCTGACTCCGGAAGATATCTGGGATCGCTGTGCCTACATCCTCTCCATCAAGATGCAGGATCCACAGTTCGCCGGTCAGACCAAGGAGCGGCTCTCCTCGCGCCAGAGCTCGGCGTTCGTCTCCGGCGTGGTGAAGGATGCCTTCAGCCTCTACCTGAACAGCAACACTGAGCTGGCAGAGCAGATTGCCGAGATCTGTATCAGCAGCGCCCAGCGCCGGATGCGCGCCGCCAAGACGGTGGTGCGCAAGAAGATTACCCAGGGCCCGGCGCTGCCCGGCAAGCTGACCGACTGTAACTGCGCCGACCCCATGCAGGGGGAGCTGTTCCTGGTGGAGGGGGACTCTGCGGGCGGCAGTGCCAAGCAGGCGCGGGATCGCGAGTTTCAAGCCATCATGCCGCTGCGCGGCAAGATCCTGAACACCTGGGAGGTGGAGGCCGGTCAGGTGCTCGCCTCGCAAGAAGTGCACGATATCTCGGTCGCTATCGGGCTCGACCCCGACTCCGAGGATCTCAGCGGCTTGCGCTACGGCAAGGTGTGCATCCTCGCGGATGCGGATTCGGACGGTCTGCACATCGCCACCCTGCTCTGCGCCCTCTTTGTGAAGCACTTCCGCACGCTGGTGGAGAAGGGCCACGTCTACGTCGCCATGCCGCCCCTCTACCGGATCGATATCGGTAAAGAGGTCTACTACGCCCTCGACGAGGACGAGAAGAACGGCGTGCTGCAACGGGTCGAAGCCGAGAAGAAGAAAGGCAAGGTGATGGTGACCCGATTCAAGGGTCTGGGTGAGATGAACCCGAAACAGCTGCGGGAAACCACCATGGATCCCAACACCCGCCGTCTGGTGCAACTCACCATGGAGCCGGCAGGAGAGAGCGAAGGGGATGCGGCTGACGAGACCCTGCAGCTGATGGACATGCTGCTGGCCAAGAAGCGGGCGGGTGATCGCCGTGAGTGGCTTGAAGAGAAGGGCAACCTCGCCATCATTTAAGCCGTCGGCCGGCCCTGTCGGGGCCGGCAAGCATTTAGCCGGAGTCGCCCTGTGGCGGCTCCCGAACCGAAAGAGAAAATCACATGAGTGATGCTATCGAGCTCAGTCTGGACGGGGTAGAGCGCCAGCCAATGCGCACCTTTACCGAACAGGCTTACTTGAACTACTCCATGTACGTCATCATGGATCGGGCCTTGCCGCATATCGGCGATGGCCTCAAACCGGTGCAGCGGCGCATCATCTACGCCATGAGCGAGCTGGGTCTGTCTGCCCTCTCCAAGCACAAGAAATCCGCCCGTACCGTGGGTGACGTGCTGGGTAAATATCACCCCCATGGCGACAGCGCCTGTTATGAAGCCATGGTGCTGATGGCCCAGCCCTTCTCCTACCGCTACCCGCTGGTGGACGGTCAGGGTAACTGGGGTGCGCCGGACGATCCCAAATCCTTCGCCGCCATGCGTTATACCGAAGCGCGCCTGTCCCGCTTCTCCGAGCTGCTGCTCTCAGAGCTCGGCCAAGGCACGGTGGAGTGGACGCCGAACTTCGACGGCACCATGAAGGAGCCGGTGGTGCTGCCCGCCCGCCTGCCACACATCCTGCTCAACGGGGTGACCGGTATCGCGGTGGGCATGGCGACCGATATTCCGCCCCACAACGCGCGGGAAGTGGCCTACGCCTGTGCCGAGCTGCTCGACAACCCCAATGCGGGGCTGGATGCGTTGATGCAGCACATTCAGGGGCCGGACTACCCGACCAACGCCGAGATCATCACCCCGCGCGACGATATCCGCAAAATCTACGAGACCGGCAAGGGCTCCATCAAGCAGCGGGCGGTCTGGAGCGAGGAGGATGGCGACATCGTCATCACCGCGCTGCCCCATCAGGCCTCCGGCGCCAAGATCATGGAGCAGATCGCCGCCCAGATGGTGGCGAAAAAGCTGCCGATGGTCACCGATCTGCGGGATGAGTCGGACCACGAGAACCCGACCCGTCTGGTGATTGTGCCGCGCTCCAACCGGGTGGATGTGGAGGGGCTGATGGCCCACCTGTTCGCCACCACGGATCTGGAGAAGAACTACCGGGTCAACCTCAATATCCTCGGCCTCGACAACCGGCCGCAGGTGAAGTGCCTCAAGACCATCCTCAGCGAGTGGATCCAGTTCCGCCGCGAGACCGTGCGTCGCCGCCTGCAATTCCGCCTCGACAAGGTGCTGGCTCGCCTGCACATCCTCGAAGGCTTGCTGATCGCCTATCTCAACATCGACGAGGTGATCGAGATCATCCGCACCGAGGATGAGCCGGGCAAGGTGATGGTGGAGCGCTTCAACATTACCGAGACCCAGGCCGAAGCGATCCTCGAGCTGAAACTGCGCCATCTGGCCAAGCTCGAAGAGTTCAAGCTGCGCGCCGAACAGAACGAACTGGCCGAAGAGCGCGACAAGCTGGAGCTCATTCTGGGCTCCGAGCGTCGCCTCAACACCCTGCTCAAGAAAGAGCTGCTGGCCGATGCCGAGAAGTACGGCGACGATCGCCGCACTCCGCTGGTGGAGCGGGCTACCGCCGTGGCGCTGACCGAGAAAGAGCTTATTCCCAGCGAACCGGTCACCGTCATCCTCTCCGACAAGGGGTGGGTGCGCGCCGCCAAGGGCCACGACGTAGATGTGGCGGGGCTCTCCTACAAGGCGGGGGACAGCTATCTTGCCCACGCCTGTGGCCGCAGCAACCAGCAGGCAGTGTTCCTCTCCACCCTTGGGAGAACCTACGCCCTCGAATCCCACACCTTGCCATCCGCCCGCAGTCAGGGCGAACCGCTCACCGGCCGCTTTGCACTGGGGGCCGGGGAAGAGGTTCGTCATCTGGTGATGGGCAACGAGGGTGAGCCGTATCTGATCGTCAGCGACGCCGGTTACGGCTTTGTCTGCACCTATGACGACCTGATCGGCAAGAACAAGAACGGCAAGGCGCTGCTCACCGTGCCGGAAGGGGGTCAGGTGATGGCACCCCAGAAGATCGGCTCGCCAGAGACCGATCTCTGCATGGCCATCTCCAACGAAGGGCGCATGCTGCTGTTCCCGCTCAACACCCTGCCGGTGCTCGGCAAGGGCAAGGGCAACAAGCTGATCAGCATTCCGTCGGCGCGCGTGAAGGCGCGGGAAGAGTTTGTGGTGATGGCCGCCGTCATTCCGCAGGGCCAGTCGGTCACCCTGTTTGCCGGCAAGCGCAAGCTCACTCTTAAGCCATCTGATCTTGACTACTACCGCGGCGAGCGCGGCCGTCGCGGCGCCAAGCTGCCCCGCGGTTTGCAGCGTGTCGATCGCATCGAGATTGAACCCGCCGCTGGAACCGAACCGGTAGCCGCGGAAAATCAGGAAGGGTAATTAATATAGAAGGGCGCGAAAGCGCCTTTTTTATTATAAATTTTTTTTTGGTGATTTCATGTACGATTTTATAAAGGATTTTTCACCTGTCTTTTTAGCTTTTTTTGGATTGTTTGTCCCAATTTATCAAGCTCAACGGGAAAGAAGAGCTAACTTTAAAAAAGAACATCAAATTAAAATATTTGAACAATTGCTCTCTGTTTCCAATGCACTGACATCTACTTGTGATGAACTATCTTTAAAAGCGTTGATATGGCGTGTTAATAAAGCGGATGGACATGAGGTTGACCTCCCTAAAAGAATGGATTACGCAATGCAGCTTGAGCATGTCACGTATTTGTTTTGCAAAGAATTGGAATGCCACGAAATTTTAAATCCTTTGTTATTTAGAACAACTCGTTTCATGATTCAAGCAAAACTATACGAGCTTTCTAGGGAACAACCATATCTTGAAAAAAATGACTTTTTTAGTAAGTTAGAATGGGTATCTAGAGAAATATCGTGTTTCACCAGAGATCTCATATCATGTTTGCAAAATGAGATTTATGGCGAGCTATTTTTAACAAAGGTTTCACCAAGGGAAACGACAATGGATAGTTTGAAGGTTATAAGAAATGAACCTGATAAACTGTATGCGCTATTAGAATATGTACAATGTGAAACTCACTATGGTAAAGAAGTGTTGAAAGTGAGTTAGTTTTGCATAGGCCTTTATAAGGCTGTAGGTCTGATTAACGAAGCGTAATCAGACCTACGCAAACGATAAACGCTGGCGTATGCCATTTAGTTCTGGACTTTAGCTACTGATAACTAATGATGTTTTGTCGAATGAACTCAATAAATACACGTGTTTTAGCAGGAAGATATTGGCGATTTGCATAAACAGCAAACAACTGCAATGGGGCGGCGGGTAGCTCAAGTTCAATTTCAACCAAGCTGCCATCATCAATAAACTCTTGACAAGATACTTTGGCAAGAATGGCAAAACCTACACCGGCTACTGCTGCTTTTAACGCCAGTTCGCCACTATTGACCCGGTAGTGTTCATTCACCTGAATGGTGGAAAATTCACTGCTCGTGCGAGTAAATTGCCAAGGCATCCCTTTCAGAGCGCTCACCGTTGTTATGCAGGGGAGAGTTTTGAATTGTGATGTGTGGTTGGGAAGCCCCCACTTCTGGATCAATGAAGGGGAGCCAACAACAGTACAGGGAATGGTGGTCAAATGGCTGGCTATGTAATCGCAATCATCCATCTTGCCTCTGTGAATGATGATTGCCATGTCCAAATCCTCTCTTAATGATTCAAGTCCGGAGAGATTGGTAATGCAGCTGATCGTTATTTCAGGATGTTGGCAGGCAAAGTCGGCAATGGCAGTACCGAGCAGTTTTGGCCCAGCCTCATTGGGGATGCAGATGCGTAATGGCCCTTTCAGCTGAATCTGCTGTGATGTCAATTCAGCCTCGGTTTGCTCCAGTGATTCCAGCAGTGGTTTTACTCGGGTATAGAGCAATTGCCCTGATTGTGTGAGCTTCATATGGCGGGTTGAGCGTTCAATCAGTTGAAGGTTCAAGGCTTCTTCCAATTGAGAAATACTGCGGCTCACATTTGAGGTGGGGATTTGAAGGGTTTTAGATGCCCCGACAAAACTGCTGTTTTCAACCACTGCAATGAAAATCTTCAGCGCATTCAATTCCATGCCGGTACGCATTGATTATCCCTAATCTGATAACAATTCATGCCATTTTAACGAATAAAATTAAAATGTGATAGTGGGTATACTTTCTATCTCTAAAGATTGAGAGTAAACATTATTATGCTAGATGAAAATAATATGGGTGAAAAAACTCACAGTAATTGTTCTGTTATGGATTTTAACGTTGTCTGGTTGGCGGCATTGATTCAATTGGTCAGTGCGCTTGATTTCATGATGATTATGCCTCTCGGGCCTGATTTATCTCGTGCACTAAATATAAGTCCAACCTATATAGGATATTTAGGAGGCGGGTATGCACTGGCAGCCGCACTATCATCGTTGTTATGTGCCAGATATCTCGACCTATTTGATAGAAAGCATGTTGCACTGATCACATTGTTGGGTATCACGCTATCCACTTGGGCCTGCGCTTTGGCATGGGATATGGAAAGTTTATTCTTTACCCGCTTGCTGGCCGGTATGTTTGCCGGTCCAGCAACATCCATTGCTCTGGCGATCGTTGTGGATGCCACACCAATAGATCAACGTGGTCGAGCGATGGCCATTGTGATGGGGGCATTTTCGTTGTCAGCGATTGCCGGTGTGCCGTTGGGATTGGAGCTGGCAATGTTGAAAGGATGGAGTGCACCTTTCTATGTTGTCGGTGGCTTGGGATTGGGAGTCTGCGTGGCGGTATATACAAGGCTGCCCGAGATGACGGCCCACTTGGGATTGAATCAGAAAGAATTTTCATCAATGGAAATGCTGAAGCGACCTGTGGTATGGAATGCGTTTATGGCAATTGGGTTGGCAATTTTCAGCACCTTCCTTATTGTTCCCAACATAGCTGCTTATTTTCAATTTAACCTTGATGTCCCTCGCGGCGATATGAGTCAGTACTATGTCATGGGTGGCATTTTTAGCCTGTTTTCAATGCAGCTTGGCGGATTGTTTATTGACCGTTTTGGCGCAATGAAAGTGACGATTTTGATGGGGGCATTGACGATAGCGGTTGTTTGGGATGGTTTATTGCATGAGCCTTGGTTGCCGACCATAGTGATTTTCACGTTATTCATGGTGGTTACATCGACCCGAACGATCACCGTTGCTGCTGTTAATAGTCAAGTGGCAGCGCCTTGGGAAAGGGCGGGATTCATGTCATTACAAAATGTTTTTCAACATATATTCAGTGGCTCGGCTGCCGTCGTCTCTTCGATGATTTTAACAAATGTCGATGGTCACCTTGGCAACATAACTCTATTGGCTTGGCTAACCATAGTGTTGACGATTATTCAGCCACTTTTTCTATATCGATTGCTCAAGCTGCTGCGTTTGGGAACCCCAAAATCGGATGTTTGAGAAACGAGACCTGTAGGGAAATGGGCTTGATTGACGAAGCCTTAACGGGGGCTCGCCAGCCAGACGCGGGTCATCCATCCCACCAAAAGAGAAGGGCCCCGCCATCCATTATGGCGGGGCCCTTTACATTAACAGCAGTGCCGCTGATTCAATCGTTCGCGCTGGCAGGGGCCACTGAAATGGCTGGCCCGAATCCAATTAGACAGGAATGGCGGTCGCCGCCGGTGGCGGGGTGATTTTCGAGGCGATCAGCTGGCGCAGGCGGGGCACCAGCAGGAGCAACACCACGCCGCCCGCCAGCGAACCCCAGCCCAGCATATTGAACACCGAGCTGTAGCCCGGGTTGGTGGCGACCGGGGTGCTGCCGATATTTTGCGGCATGGCGCCGGAGACATAGCCCGCCAGCACCGAGGCGATGCCGGTCACCATCATCCAGCAGCCCATCATCAAGCCTTGCAGGCTGGCGGGGGCCAGCTTGCCAATCATGGCGTAGCCGATGGGGGAGATCAGCAGCTCGCCAAAACTCTGCAGTACATAGCTGATGGCGATCCACTTGAAGGCGACCAGCCCGTCGGCCCCCGCCAGATGGATGCCGATCGGCAGCACCAGCATGCCGAGCCCCATGCAAAACAGCGAGGCTGCAAACTGGGAAGGGATATCGATATTCCACCCCTGTTCGCGCAACCGCTTGAACAGCAGCGCCATCAGGGGGCCACCGATGACGATGACAATGGTGTTGATGTTCTGGATCCACTGGGGGGCGACCCGCAGCCCGAACACGTTGAGGTTGATGTTGTGCTCGGAGAAGAGCATCAGCCCCATGGGCGCCAGCTGGTAGAGCGACCAGAAGATGAGGGAGCCGAGGGCGAGGATCAGGTAGGCCACCATGCGGCTGCGCTCGGCGGCGTCCGGGTGGCGGGCGGTCATCACGCAGAGCAGCACCAGCACCACGGCCCCCAGGATCAGCACAAAGCTGCCGCTGAAGCTGGCGTGGGTCAGCAGCAGACGCAGCGCCGGCACCAGCATGGCCAGAATGGCGATCCCGGCCAGCATGCGGCGGTAGAAGCCGCTCCCTTTGATATGGCGCAGCGGGGTGCTGATATCCGCCAGAATCGGCCAGCAGGCGAAGGTAGCAATGATGGCGATGATGTTGCCCAGCGTCGCAAACAGGAACAGGGTGCGGTAATCCTCGGTGAGCTGGAAGTAGCCCGCCACCGTGAAGCCGATAAAGAAGCCCAGATTCATCCCGGCGTAGTTCCACAGGAAGGCGCTCTCGCGGCGGTGATCATCCGGGGCGAAGCGCTGGGTCAGCATCATGTTGAGGCAGGTGACGTTGAGGCCGCTGCCGGTAAGGAACATGGCGAGCCCCCAGTAGAGGCCGGTGATCCCCATCTCGGCGATGAAGTAGCAGCCGATCACCTGCAGCACCATCCCCATCACGAACAGGTTGCGGTTGCTGAGGTAGCGCCCGCCGAGATAACCGCCAAACAGGTGCAGGCCATAGTTGAAGGCCCCGAAGACCCCCATCATGGCATTGGCTTGGGATTCGCTAAAGCCGAGCCGCTTGGTGGCGTAGAGCACCAGGGTGGAGTAGAGCACGGCAAACCCCAGGGTCGAGAAGGTCTGGATAAAGAACAGCGCCCCGGAGCCGGGGGGAATGGTGGGGTGTTGATTCGAAGCGCTCACGGTCTGTCTCCTGTGAGAGAAGAAAGTCATTACTCGTCCTGAGAGCGTGCCGGTCTGCTGCCGGCTAGCCTTGTGCGCTTCCATGCTGGTCTGAAGGCCGGTCTGTCATTTAGCGGCCAAGCGGTGCAAATAGCCATACCTGAAATTTAATCCGGCGCGATTAATTGCTTTTTATTGATCTATTCCGCCTTTTTATGCGTGATTGAGTCGTGATTTTAGCTCGGCTTACCACGCGGTTGCGGCACGGTTGATGTGATCCAGTCGGCTATTTGGTGCCGATTATGGCGCAGTGGCGGGATCTACGTCCCACTTTGTTGTCCCGAAACGCAGCTGGCGCCAAGCCGTTGTATCGCAGGTTGTTTATTCATCTTCGGGCATTGAGTGAATAAATATCGGTAAGAGAAGGGACAGCCCCGGGGTGACTTGCGTGTGTTCTCTCTTTGCTGTCGAGAGGGTGAGGGGAGGATAGAACAACGCCCGGCGGGCCGGGCGTTGTGGTGCGACTGATGGGCGGTGAAAGCGGCCTTAGAAGTCGTGGTAGAGCGGCCAGCCGAGCAGCGGGTGCTTGAGACCGGCGCGCATCTCGACGTTGTCGAGCTTCTCCGGCGAGGCGTTCTCTTTTTGCAGCAGCTGGTACTGGCGCACAAAGCCGAGGGTGTGGAGCAGGTTGGGCACAAAGCCCGGGCTCAGCTCCTGCCGCAGGGCGGCGGCCATGTCGGCGGGTAGCGCGCTCAGCATCAGGGCGAGCTGGGCGGCGAGGTAGTCGGTGTCGTACCAGTTCTCGTCGAGCTCAATCTCCCGCGCCAGTTTGCGCTTGAGATCCTGCTTCACCTTGAGCGGGGCGGCGCCACTGCCCTTGCCGCAGAGGATGCGGTAGAGCAGCGCTTCGGCCAGCTTGTCCTCCATGGTGGGGTGGTCGCTCTCGCAGGCGAAGAAGTGCTGGTCGATGAGCTCCATCAGGCGGCTTTTGTTGTGCTCGGTCAGCGCCTTCTCGTACTCCTGCCACCCTTGCCACTCCTCCACATCGGGCGGGCTCGAGATCTTGTCCAAGAGCCGCGCATCCACGTCACCGTAGAGGCTGTTGCCAGCCTGCTTGGGGCTGACGGTAATGATCATCGACCAGCCCTTCTGGAACGGCTTGATGGGGCCTTCCGGCGCCTGCAGCAGCGCCAGCGCCTTGGCCGGATCACGCGCCGAGAGCTCCTGCAGACCGAGGCTCACCACGCCGATGACGTCGTGGGCCGCCTGCTCCAGCAGGTGCATCTTGTACTTGTTGTAGTACTTGTCGGCGAATTTGAGGCTCATCAGCACCGCCTTGCCCTTGATGGCGGCGAGCTGCTGCTGACTCAAGAGTTCGTTGTCGCGGCCAAAGCGCAGCACCTGGGTCAGAAAGGGACCCTGGTTGGCATCGCGAATGACTAACTGCATGAATGGGCTCCTTAATCCAGAAAGCTGAACATGTCGTCGACGTCGCCGTACTCGTCTTCCTCGACCTTGTTCTTCTCTTTGGCCTGCATCACCAGCTCGGCGGCAAACTTGTTGATGATGCCGTCCCAGGTGGAGTGCTCGTTGCGCAGCAGCGCCTTGATGGCTTTCTCCACCTCGGGGGCCAGCTCGCGAATAAGCATCAGGAGGCTGCGCGGGTCATCCAGCGCGTAGTCGTGGACATCCTCGCTCTGCTGGCGCTCGCTGTAGCGCAGGGACTCTTCGAGATCTTCCTCTTCGGCGTGCAGCACGTCGCGATAGCCTTCGTCCTCTTCATAGCGATCGCCGCGATAGAACTCGATAAAGGGGATGGCGAGGTAGAAGAGACCGGCCGGATCTTCGGCCACGCATTCGAGGATCTCGCGCTGCTTGGCTTCGCTATCCTGGGTGCGGATCAGGTAGTTGAGGAAGTCGAAGGTGTGCTGTTGCAGCTCATCGGCGTTGTTCTTGATCGCCTCTTCCCAGTAGAGCGGCTGCTGGCAGACGATGTCGCGGATCCGCTCCGGGGTCATCAGCTCGGAGATGATGGAGGGGAAGGAGATATCGTGCTGGCCGTTAATCTGGGTCAGGGTAACGATATCAATGTTTTCAATCACTTCTGCCAGCTGGTCGTCAGACATGGTCTTGGCGATCAGCTCGAACTTCTCGCTGGCCTGCTTCGGCTCGATAACGGCCAGCTCTTTGATCTCGATGGCGGTAATTTCTATCAGACTGTTGCTCATGCCTTGCCCCAATTAGAAACGGACTTCGTCGTACATATCCTGATCGCCGTCGTCATCACCATAGCGGTCACTGCCGCCGTGGTAGTCGGCGTCGGCATCTTCCCCGTCTTCATCTTCTTCGTCGCGCAGCTCATAGTCGTCATCGCCGCGGTGGCTACCGCGGGGTAGCGGGTTGTCGAGCAGGAACAGCACGGCGCAGGCTTCCATCAGCTGATCTTCGCTCTGGGCCCGCACCGCCTTGACCAGCGGCAGGGCGGCGTTGTTGAATCCGACGCTCACCTTGAACTCGTCCCAGCTCGGCTGCTCGCCGCTGGCGAGCCACTTGTTCCACTGCGATTTGGCCTTGGCCGGGAACTGCACCCGGCCATAGAGGGCCAGCGGCAGATACTCGGGCATAAACTCCAGCATGCTCATATCGGCCAGCAGCAGGCTCTTCATCTGGTCGGTGAACTGTTCCAGCCCCTTGGGGTCTTCCTGATCCCGGTAGGATTCGATGTTTTCGCTGGCATCGCTTTGCAGCGCCTTGAGCCGCGCCTGGTCCCATCTCTTTTGCATAGTTGCTCTTTCTGCCTGCTGTTTCAGGGGTAGAACTGATCCCACATCTCCTGCATGGCGGAGGCGGGGTCGGTCACGATGACGTTGTTGAAATCCTTGATAAAGGCGGCCCGCTGTTTCGGATCGGACAGCACTTCATAGGCCTGCTTTACCTGGTGCAGCTTGATGGCTGCCTGCTCTTTCTCTTCTTCACTGGCCCCGTGCAGCTTGTCGGGGTGGTACTGGTTCGACAGCCGACGATAGGCTTTCTTGATGTCGTTTTCGCTGGCGTTGGACTTGACGCCCAGCACCCGAAAGTAGTTGTTCATGGCAGATCCTGCATCACTGGCATCATAGGATTCACGCTGCGAGTGCCTGATGGTGGGGATTGGCAAATCAGGCACGGCAAAAACCCGTCATTTTAACGGAAACCTCCCGCCATCGCCATGAATAGGACGCAAGGTCACTGGCAGAAAAGCTTGACGGGGCACCTTGGGATCTGTCTCCCTGTCGGGAATAGTCCAGGGACTACACTACAGGAGGCGCCGGGGATTATCTTGGCGATCGTCAGTTGGCCTCGGCCGTACCGAGACCCTTACTAAGGAATGGACAGCCATGCTCAAATTTTATCTTCTGCCTATGGTGCTGCTTGGCGGTTTCGCCATCGCTGCCGATGAGAGCATCGATGAGCCCTTGATGTTCATCAAGGGGGACATTACCAAGGCACAGTTTATGGAAAGAGCCGAGCAGCGTTTCACCCGGCAGGACAGTGACAAGGATGGCACCCTCTCGATTGCCGAGAGAGAGGCAGCCATGGCCAAGATGCACGAGGCAATGCAGCAGTCAGGCAAGGCCATGCCTGGCAAGATGGGGAATATGGGCAACATGAGGCCGATGCAGGACACGACCAGGGAACAGTTCATGGCGCATCATGAGGCCCTCTTTACCCAAATGGACAAGAACGGAGATGGTGTGCTTGACGAAGCCGAGCGTACCAGTGCCAGAGGGCGGCTCGGGCAGGGGATGATGGCGCCCGCCCAATAGAGCTGGTTTGTCACCTTTCCTTCCTGAAAAAAGAGCCCGGTAGTGATACCGGGCTCTTTGCATGGAGACGGGGTGACCTGAGGGCTCACCATTGCCGCAGTGCGAGCGCTTCCTGCCCCTGCGGGCGACCCCGACCTTAGCTCTGCCTGGCCAGCTCTGCCTTCACCAGCTGCTCCAGCTCCTCATAGGGGATGGCGCCCGACACCAGCTGGTTGCCGATCAGGGTCGCCGGTGTGCCCTGTACACCCAGCAGGGTGCCAATGCGCAGGCTGTTGCGCAGCTCCTCGGTGGCTTTACCCTCCGGTTTGAGTGCCACATTGCCGGTGGCCGCCAGCGCCTTGTTGATGTCCGCCTCGGTCAGCATCCCCTGCTTGCTCATCAGCTTGTCGTGCAGGGCGAAGAAGCGGGCGGGATCCTGTTGCCACAGGGTCAGGCTGTACTGGGCTGCCTTGGCGGAGCTCTGCCCCTTGAACGGCAGCAATTTGATCACCAGCCCCAGATCATTCGGATAGGCCTTGAGCAGCCTGGTCAGCTGGGGATCGAACTGCTTGCAGTAGGGGCAGTTGTAGTCGGTAAACAGCACCAGCGTCAGCTTGGGGTTTTTGGCACCCAGGCGCGGGCTGGTAGCGCTGTTGAACAGCACATCCTTGTTGCCCTTGATGAAGTTGCCAAGCTGGGCCTCCTGGGCTGCGGCATTCTGCTTCTCCCAGGACTCGGCCGCCTCGTCGAGGATCTTGGGGTTGGCGATCAGAGTCTCGCGGATCAGCTCCTTGATGCGTGCTTCCTGTTCAGGGGTGAAGGGGGCCGCGTGTAGGGTCGGAGCCAGCAGGGGGGCGCAGAGAGAGGCCAGCAGGGGCAGGGCGCTCAGAGTCGGTTTCATGGATACTCCTTAAAATCGGGTAGTGCCAGCCTGAAGTGGCCAGCCTTGTGCAAGCTAGTCGGCAGTCGTCGTGGTTGCGCCGGGGCAGCAAGGTATTCCCCTGCAACAACGCCATGCCGTAAATCTGTTTTCAGTACGCCGCAGTCGTGCCCCGTTGGTGCAAGAAGGCGGCGATGGTCTCGCAAACATGAGTCATGACCAATGGCAAAGAGCCGGAATCATTCCCGCCAGATGCAGAGGGTGAGATGCAGACGCCGTTCGGGTGGCGAGATGACTCTGGGTGGGGGTAGTGGCGGTGTGTAGCGCCAAAGGGGGGCCAGCAGGGCGATCAGCACCGCCACGGCAAAGAAGAGCTGTTCGATGCAGAGCAGGGGGACGGCGCTCAGCCACTTGCCGTTGAGCTGGCAACTGCCTGGCTGCGGGCTGGCCGGTTTGGCATCCCCCAGATCCGTTGTCGAGTTCTGAACGGGTAGCGCCTGACAGCTGAGCGCCTGATCGAGCAGGGCAAGCCGGGCCAGCGGCTGGGCCGCACAATTGAGCAGCAGCAGGCAGACCAGCAGCAGGAGATGTTTCGCTATCCGTTGTTGCAAAATCATGTTCGCCCCGTCCATCAAGATGGGGCCATCCTAGCGAGCTATGTCTGGAGGGGCAAGTTACCGCGCTCGTTATGACTGATCGCCTGGGTGACAGAGCAGGTAAGTCTGGTCGGTTCTGTTTGGCGAACGCTTGTTCGCTAAAAGGGGGATCAGTATACTGCGCCGAGTTAAAACTCGAGGTGTTCGATGCTCAAAATTGCCCGTGTGCTGCTGCTTGGTCTGCTGCTCATTTTCTGGTTCCTGTTCGGCCTGCTGCTCTGTCTGGTTCGTCCGCGCCATCCCAACAACGTCTATGTCTTCGCTCGCATGTATCACGCGGTCTGCCCGCTGATCGGGTTGCGAGTCAAGGTGACGGTGGCCGACGAGGTGAAATCGGTCGGCCCGGCGGTCTACGTCTGCAACCACCAGAGCAACTTCGACATCTTCACCGTGACCGGTGCGGTGCAGCCCGGTGTGGTGGCGGTGGGCAAGAAGAGCCTGCTGTGGCTCCCCTTCTTCGGCCTTATCTTCTGGCTATCCGGCAACGTGCTGATCGACCGCTCCAACCGCTCCCGTGCCATCGGCACCATAGGTCAGGTGGTGGATCGCATCAAGAATCGCGGCACCTCCATCTGGATGTTCCCGGAAGGGACCCGCTCCAAGGGGCGTGGCCTGCTGCCATTCAAGGCGGGCGCTTTCCACACTGCGGTACAGGCTGAAGTGCCCGTGGTGCCCATCGTCTGCTCCAGCTACTTCGGTCAGATCGACCTCAATCGTTGGGACAACGGCGAAGTGCTGGTGGAAGTGATGGCACCGGTCTGCAGCAAGGAGCACGGTGCCGCTGGCATTCGCGAGCTCTCCGAAGTGTGCCGTGCCAGGATGGAGGCCAAGCTGGCCGAATTGGACAGCAAGCTGGGCCACAGCCACGCAGCTTGACTAGATATCGCAGATGAATCGACAAGGGAGCCTCAGGCTCCCTTTTTTATTGGTAAAAATCACCACCTGGTTGGCTATTTTCACCAATAAACCCTTCTTGAATTTCCTCGGTAAATTCCCATCTATATGTAAAACAACAATAATTTTTCTTGGCACGGCTCTTGTAATGCAATGGGAAGAGATAGCAATCCCATCAACAAGGAGCCAGACCATGAGCGTATTCAGCCGCCTGACCGACGTGATAAATGCCAACCTGCACAGCCTGCTCGACAAGAGTGAAGAGCCGGAGAAGATGCTGCGCCTGATGATCGAAGAGATGGAGCAGGTGCAGGTCGAGATGCGTACCCAGGCCACCCGCGTGATTGCTGAACAGAAACAGCTGGAGCGTCACCAGCAGGGGTTGCAGGCGCAGATCCTGGAGTGGTCGGCCAAGGCCGAGCTCGCCATCCAGAAAGGCCGTGAGGATCTGGCCCGTGCCGCCCTCACCGAGAAGCTGGCGGAGGCCAGGAAATGTGAACAGCTGGAACAGGACAAGGCCCGGGTGGCCGAGGTGCTGGCCCAGCTTACCGCCGACAGCGAGCGACTGGCAGCCAAGCTGACCGAGGCGCGGGAGAAGCAGAAACTGCTGACCCTGCGCGAGCAGACGGCCCACAGCCGCATTCGTGCTCGCGCTCAGGTGGACAACCAGCGCATGCATGAGCTGATGGCGCGCTTTGACGGTTTTCAAGGCCGGGTCGATCAGCTGGAAGCCCAGCTGGAGGCGGCCATTTTGGGGCAGAATCCCTCGCTGGAGGCCCAGTTCCGCGAGCTGGAGCTCAATGACGAGATAGAGCGCGAGCTGGCCCGTCTCAAGGGGCAGAAGGTGGAGGTATAACCATGACTCCCTGGCCCAAGGATCTTGTCCATCGCAAGCTGACTGGCGTTTGCGCCGGCATTGCCCAACGGCTGGGGATCTCCAGAGTGACGGTGCGAGTGGTAGCCCTGCTCGCCCTGATCCTGGTGCCACCGCTGGCACTGGCTGCCTATCTGCTGGCGGTGCTGGTGATGCCGCCCCGTTATGAATTGAAACGCTGGCTGGATTGACCGCAAGGCAGCCCGGCGGCACAGAGAGCCCGTAAGGAGCAAGTTATGCTGGAATTTTTCATATTGCTGGGAGTGTTGCTGGTCATGGCGCTGACCGGCTTTACCCTGGTAGCCATGCTGCTGGTGAGCGGCGTGTTTGTACTACTGGGGCTGCTGAGCGGCATGCTTGCCCTGATCGTCAAGTTGGCCCCCTGGCTGCTGGTCGCGCTGGCAGTCTGTTGGCTCATCAGCCACCGTCGTCAGCGCAACAATACCTATCTGTAGTTGTGCAACAAGTTATGAAATGCTCCCTGATTTCCCCTTTTCGGCCACTCATCGAGTGGCCTTTTTTTAGCTGTAACCCTTAAGGTCGGGTCGTTTCGGGTAACCACTGCGGGCTCCAGCTCTGCCAGAGTGCCGGGCTGTGGATCAGCTGCTCCTTGAAGGATTTTGGCTGCTGCTTGAGGCGATATTCGAGGCGCAGGGCTGCCCCCTTCTCGCCGACCTCCTGCTGCCAAGCCAGCGTCAAGGGGCCCTTGCCGCGCAGGGCGCGAGCCCCCTTGCCGCTCTGGTGCTGACGCAGACGACGTTGAGGATCCGTGCTGACCCCGGTATAGAGCAGGCCGGTGGCGGTGCGCACCATATAGATAAACCAGCGAGAAGAGGGGGGAGAGGCGTGCGGGGATATCCCGTCAGGAGGTTTTATCATTTGTACTTCTCTGTGCCAAACTCAAAAGCAGTGCAAGGAGGTGCGATGAGAGTCTGGTTCTGGTTGTGGTTACTGTTGTCGGTTCCGGCTCTGGGGGAGACGATCCGTCTCTACGATTACCATCAGCATCCGCCCTTCAATACCGGAGTGGATGCCGGACTGAGCCGCGAGCTGGTCAAGTATCTCAATGAAAAGTTGGGGGGGGAACCCAGAATCGAGCTCTGGCTGGTTAATCGCGCCCGGCTGGCGCTGGAGATGGCGGATCCCGACTTTGACGGTCTGGTGGTCTGGGTCAATCCCGCCTGGGTAGGGGATCCCCATCGCGAGCGTTATCTCTGGACCTTTCCGGTGATGCGCGACACCAACGAGCTAATCTCGAACATCGACAAGCCGATCACCTATCGCGGACCCGACTCCCTCAAAGGATTGGTGTTCGGCGGGGTGGAGGGCTACCGCTATCAGGGGATCGACGATGCGGCAGCAAGGGGAGAGCTGGAGCGTCACGATGCCAAGAAGGTGAAGACCAATCTTGAGCTGCTGGTGCGCGGCCGCATCGATGTGACCATGGTGCCTGGCTCCGCGCTGGGCTTTTTCATCGACTCAAACCACTATCAGGGCAAGCTGTTTATCTCGCCATTCCCCCAATCCAGCTATACCCGCCATATCCTGCTGCCCAAATCTCGCCCAGAGCTGCATGCCACCCTCAACGACATCGCCGAGCAGATGGACAAGGATCCCCGCTGGCACAAGGTGCTGGAGTCCTATCGCGGTAAGCCCTGAGGGCGGCGCTTGAGCCGGTGCAGCGGCAACAGGCTCACCAGCAAACCTGCCCAGACGAAGGCGAAACCGACCGCCTTGATGGGGTCCGGCGCTTCACCAAACCAGTAGATAGCGAGCAGGAAGGCGAGGCTGGGCTCGATATATTGCAGCAGCCCCACAGTGCTCATCCGGGTTCTCGCCACTGCGTAGCAGAAGAGCCCCACCGGCAGCAGGGTGGCGGGGGCACTGCCCATCAGCAGCAGCTTGTCGGCCAGATCCCTGTTCACGAATGCCCCTTCCCCGTGCCACGCCAGCGTGCCGATGATGATCAGCGCGACGGGCAGTTGCACCATGGCTTCCAGATAGAGGCTGGTGCCGGTGTCGTAGTGGATCTTCTTCTTGATAAGGCCGTAGCAGGCGAAGTTGGCCCCCATGATGAGGGAGAACCAGGGGAGCTGGCCGTAGCAGAACAGCATGTAGGCAAGCCCCGCCAGCGCCAGGGCGACTGCCAGATGCTTTTGCGGGGTGAGTCGCTCTTTGAGGAAGATGACGGCGAATACGATATTGAACAGCGGGGTCATAAAGAAGGCGAGGCTGGTGGTCAGTACCTGTCCGGTGGTGAGGCACCAGGTGAACATGCACCAGCTGATCGACATCACTGGACCCGCCAGCAGAATGAGGCCGAGCTGGCGCGGCTCGCTGCGCAGTTGTGCCCAGGGCACCTTGTGGCCAAGCAGCAAAAACAGGGCACCCAGCAGCACCACAGACCAGAGCACCCGGTGGGAGATCAGCTCCCACATGTTGACCTCGGGCATGAATTGATAATAGAGCGGCAGCATCCCCCACAGGATGAAGGAGAGGGTCGCGGTGCCGGTACCTAGCCAGTTTTTCATTATTGTCCGTTTATTAAATTAAACATCCATGGCGATAGTAGGGGGAGTGCCCTGTTTCCACAAGAGGGAAAGCAGGGAAATGCTGGTACTATCAACGTCATGCAGCGAATCGATAAGTTGTTTGAGCAAATCAGGGCCTGCCGTCTGTGCGAGGCTCATCTGCCGCTGGGGCCTCGTCCGGTGATCCGCGGGGCCGAGAGTGCCCGCTTGCTGATCATCGGTCAGGCGCCCGGCACCCGGGTGCATGCCAGCGGTATCCCGTGGGATGACCCTTCCGGTGACAGGCTGCGCCATTGGCTCGGTGTCGATAAGGCCACCTTTTACGACGAATCCCGCATCGCCATCATGCCGATGGGGCTCTGCTATCCCGGCAGGGGAAAATCCGGCGATCTGCCGCCGCGCCCCGAATGTGCACCCACCTGGCACGACAAGGTATTGATGCTGTTGCCCAATATCGAACTGACCCTGCTGATCGGCCAATATTCACAAGCCTACTATCTGCGGGGGGCAGCCAAAGGGTCACTCACCGACACGGTGCGCTGCTGGGCCGACTATGGCCCTGGCTGGCTACCGTTGCCGCATCCCTCCCCGCGCAATACCCTCTGGCTCAGGAGGAATCCCTGGTTCGGGCAGGAGATCGTCCCCCATCTGCAGCAAAGGGTCGCCCCGCTTCTGGGGAGACCCTGAGTATTAGAGCGCTGGCTCGGCCAGCGGTTTTGGCTTGCTGCGCGCCATGGCGATAAGTGGCAGGACGATGCAGATACAGCCCAGCAGCAGCGGCAGGCCCGGCTGCTCGTCAAACAACCATACCCCGATGGCCACCGCCATCAGCAGACCTGTGTACTCCGCCGAGGCGATCTTGCTAGCCTCCGCCTTGCGATAGGCCACCACGCACAATCCCGCATAGACCATGATCAGCGCCGAAGATCCGAAGGCGGGCCACCACATCTGCCACTGCCAGTCGCCCCCTTCCCACAGTGCCAGCGCCAGAATGAAGGGCATGCTCAGCACGTTGGTGAAAAACAGGGTCTGGGCGATGGGCTGCTTGAGCGGGATCCGCTTGATCAGCAGATTGTTGAGCGCCATCGACAGCGCCACCCCAAGCGCCGCCAGAGCGGCCCAGTTCACCTCGGTCGGGCGCAGCACGATCAGTACCCCGATAAATCCGATGACTGCGGTCAGCACCTTCTGGCGCGAGATCGCTTCCCCCGCCATCCACACCGCCAGCGGCACCATCATCAGGGGGGCTGCATAGAAGAGGGCATTGGCGGTAGCGAGCGGCAAGCGGGTGAGGGCCACCACCATCAGGCAGACGCCGACCGCCCAAATATGGGCCCGCAGCAGGTGCCACTTGATGGCCACCGGCGGGTTGCGGCGCCATGACCAGAGCAGCCAGGGCATCAGCAGAATGGCGGCCGAGAGCTGGCGGAAAAAGACAAACTGGAAGATGGGCTGATCCGGCTCCAGCACCTTGACCAGCGCATCGGAAAAAACCGCCACCATATTGCCCAGCACCAGATAAAGGATGCCGATCCCTACTGCATTCATACCACCTCCCACTTCAGATGAGGGGAGGGTAGCGTGCCGGTTGATATCCAGTAAAATGATAAAAAATGACCATTCATGAGATATTTAGATAATGAAGCTTCCTCCCCTGCGTGCGGTGCAATATTTCGAGGTGGTGGCCCGGCTGCTCAGCTTCTCCCGCGCCGCTCTGGAACTGAACGTCAGCCAGAGTGCGGTCAGCCACCAGATCCGTCTGCTGGAGGATTTTCTGGGTGAGCGCTTGCTGCTGCGTCAGGGGCGGTTGCTCTCGCTGACAACCCAGGGGGAGAGCTACTTCGAAGGGATTGCTGCCGGGCTGAGCCAGATTGCCCAGAGCAGCGAACAGCTGCGCGGTGGCGGCGAGATGCGGTTGCGCCTCGCGGTCTACAGCTCGTTTGCGGTGAAATGGCTGATCCCGCGGTTGGCTGGATTGCGCCAGCTCTACCCCGAGCTGGATTTGAGTCTGGAGATGGTGGCGGAAGATCCTGAGCTATCTGATAGGGTGGCGGATTGCTTTATCACAGTCTCACCCCACGGACGGGGCTACTGCCACGATCTTATCTATCAGGAGCGGCTCTTTCCGGTCTGTAGTCGCCGCCTGTTGCAGCAGATCAGCGGGGAGTGGCCTGAGGCCATCTGGCAGTTGCCGCTGCTGTCGGTGCAGTCCATCTACAAGGCGCGGGGGGAGGATTGGCAGCGCTGGGCCAAGGCCGGCGGGCTGGTTATTCCGGACGAGGCACGGATGCACCACTTCAGCCATGTGCTGTTGGCGATGGAGGCGGCGGCCTGGGATCAGGGGGTGGCATTCGTGAATGATTACATGCTGCGGCCCGATGATCCCCAGCTGGTGGCCTTGCCGGTACACCAGCTGGAGACGGGGGATGCCTTCTACTTTACCTGCAAGCGCTCGCGGGCCCATGAGCCCGCCATCAGCCGGTTGCGCCAGTGGCTGATGATGGAGACACGCCAGAGCATGCCGCTCTAGCGCGGCATCAAGCTTTCTTGAACTGGCTTAGGACAAACAGGCTGGTGGCGCAGACGACGACAGAGGGGCCTGCCGGAGTATCTTGATACCAGGAGAGGGTCAATCCACCCAGCACGGCGAGACAGCCAATCAGCGCGGCAAAGCCGGCCATCTGCTCCGGTGTCTGGCTAAAGCGGCGGGCGGTGGCGGCAGGGATGATCAGCAGGGAGGTGATGATCAGCGCCCCGACAAACTTCATCGCTACGGCGATCACCAGCCCGATCAGCAGCATCAGCACGCAGCGCAACACGTCGACCCGGATCCCCTCGACCCGCGCCAGCTCTTCCGAGATGGTCATGGAGAGCAGGGGATCCCAAAGTCGCCACAGGGTGAGCAGCACCAGCGCGCCACCGCCGTAGATCCAGAGCAGGTCCATCGGTTGTACCGAGAGCAGGTCGCCGAACAGGTAGGCCATCAGATCCACCCGCACGTTATCCATAAAACTCAAGGTAACCAGACCGAGAGACAGGGCGCTGTGGGCCAGAATGCCGAGCAGGGTATCGGTCGCCACCTGCTGGTTGCGACTCATGATCACCAATAGCATTGCCATGGCGAGGCAGCAGACCACTACCGCCAGGGTGAGATCGACCTGCAGCAGAATGCCCAGTGCGATGCCGAACAGGCAGGCGTGGGAGAGGGTGTCGCCAAAGTAGGCCATCTTGCGCCATACCACGAAGCTACCTAGGGGGCCGGCCAGCAGGGCAATGCCGAGACCGGCCGCGAGGGCGTATAACAGAAAGCTGTCCACTTGAATGTCCTGTTGCTTGCGCTATTTACTGTGAGCGTTGTTGCGAGAAGGCAGGCGGATGACGGGGGCCTGCGGTTCATGATGATGGTGTTCGCCGTCGCAGTGGTGATGGTGGGTATAGACCGCCAGCACCTCCTGCTCCGGGCGCCCGAACAGGCGGGCAAATTCGGGATGGCGGGCCACGCTTTCCGGCTCGCCATGGCAGCAGACGTGGCGATTAAGGCAGATCACCTCGTGGGTGCTGGCCATCACCAGATGCAGGTCGTGGGATACCATCAGCACGGCGCAATTGAACTCGGCGGCGAGCTGACCGATGAGGGCATAGAGTTCAATCTGGCCGGTGATATCAACCCCTTGCACCGGTTCGTCCAGCACCAGCAGCTCGGGCTTGACCAGCAGGGCGCGAGCCAGCAGCACGCGCTGCATCTCGCCGCCGGAGAGTTTTTGCATCCGGTTTTCCAGCAATCCCTCTGCGCCCACCCGGGTCAGTGCCTCCTCGATGGAGAGGCGGCTATTTTTGCCCAGTTGCAGGAAGCGTCGCACTGTCAGCGGCAGGGTGGGATCCAGATAGAGGCGCTGTGGTACATAGCCGACTCTCAGATCGCGGCTGCGGGTGATCTTGCCCGAATCCGGCGTGAGCAGGCCCAGCACCAGCTTGCTCAGGGTGCTCTTGCCCGCCCCGTTGGGGCCGACGAGCGTGGTGATTTTGCCTTTATTGAGGGTAAAGGAGACCTTGTCGAGCACAGAGCGTCCATCAAACGAGAGAGAGACCTCTTTCAGCTCTACCAGTTGGTTCATGACAACTCCGGGGTTTACAGCCAGTGAGAGTTATAATATAACAAAAAGCGGCTGTTATATTATCACATACTCACCCTCTGACGAGATTCACCAATGAGAATTATTGTGCTTTTCACTGCCCTGCTGGCGGTGAGTTTGCCTGTTCGTGCCATTGAGGTTCTGACCACCATCAAGCCCCTTGGCTTCATCGCTGCGGCGATCACTGACGGGGTGAGCGAGCCCAAGGTATTGCTGCCGACCGGTGCCTCTCCCCACGATTTCTCCCTGCGCCCTTCCGATATTCGCAACATCAACAGTGCTGGGCTGGTGGTGTGGGTTGGCCCCGAGCTGGAAGGTTTTATGGCCAAGCCGCTGGCCAATCATCCCCATGCTTTGGCCCTGACTCAGGTTGAGGGAATGCCGCTGTTCAACTACGCGACTCAGGATAGTCATGACTCCCATGACCATGATGATCACGATCATGCCGCCCACGAGCACGGTGACCATGATGAAGGGCATGAGGGGCATCATCACGAAGGGGTCGATCCCCACATCTGGCTTGGCCCGACGCAGGCCAAGGTAATTGCCAAGGCGATCGCAAGTGAATTGGGCAAGCTGGATCCGACCAATCAGGCTCGCTATGACGCCAACCTCGCGGCATTTGATACCAAGGTGGATGCCAAGGACAAGGTGATTGCCGGCCAGATGAAGGCAGTGAATGAGAAGGGGTACTTTGTCTTCCACGAGGCGTATGGCTACTGGGAGCGCCATTACGGCATGAGTTCAAAAGGTCACTTTACCGTGAGCCCTGAGCGTCGCCCGGGCGCCAAGACCCTGGTGGATATCCGCAAGGCACTGGAAGAGAAGCAGGCGAGCTGCATTTATGCCGAGCCGCAATTTTCACCGGCAGTGATCGAATCGGTGGCACGCAATACTGGCGCCAAGGTGCTGTTGCTTGATGAGGTGGGTGAACAGGTGCCGCTCGGCCCGGATGGTTATCCCCAATTCATGCAACAACTGGCAGACGCATTTGCCCAATGTCGCTGATTAGCGGCTGAGTCTCTCATCCGGACGGACTATACTGACCTCCAGCATCTGACATGGAGTGTCCGGTATGAAATGGTTGTTGATCCCGGCCTGCACACTGGCGCTATGTTGCGCCAGTGTGCAGGCTTCGCGCCTTTCCGAATATATTGCCAGCCCCGATCTGCGGGCCAAACTGCAGGAGGTGTACGGTGGCCGCGCCATCCAGCGGGCCGAGGCATTCTCTCGTCTGCTCACTCCCAGAGCGGGAACCACGGATCAGCAGAAGATCGAGCTGGTGAACAACTACTTCAACAATCTCACCTACAGTGAAGACCCCAAGCTGTGGGGAGATGAGGATTACTGGGCCAATCCGCTGGAGTTCATCGGTGCCCGGGGTGGGGATTGCGAGGATTACAGCATCTCCAAGTACTACACCCTGATGGAGCTGGGGGTGGATGAGAAGAAGCTGCGGTTGGCCTACGTCAAGGCGGTGCGTTACAACCAGTTCCACATGGTGACGCTCTACTTCCCGACACCCAAGGCTGATCCACTGGTGCTCGACAACATCAACAGCCGGATCCTGCCGGGTAGCAAGCGTACCGATCTCATTCCCGTTTACAGTTTCGATGCCAAAAGCATCTGGATCATGAAGTCACGGCGGGAAGGGACGCTGGCGGGGAGTGCCGATCGGCTGGCGCAGTGGACATCGATGAAGACCCGTTTCTCCAGCGAGCAACTGCGCTCTCCTCGTCGTCAGCTATAGCTTGCCCGCCGCCTTCAACTCATCGAAATATTTCGCCGCGCCCGGATGCTGTTCAATGCTCAGCACAGGGCCGGTTTTATTGCGTGCCCGGTGAAACATATTGGCGTAGCCATAAGTTTGCTCATTGAATTTGGTTTGCTGGGTCAGCATGGCCTTGGTCAGGCGATAGACAGACTCTTCCGGCATGGTGGCATTGGTAACCAGGGTGGCGGCAATAGCAAAGGTGGGCGTCGCCTTCAGATTGCCGGGGTAGATGCGGGCAGGCACCTGACTGCGTTGGTAATATTTGACACCCTTGAGTAGCTGATCCCGGGTGGCCCCATCGATGGGGAGGAAAGTGACCGCGCAACGTTTGGCGGTGTCGAGCACAATCCGGTTAGGGTGTCCCATCACCAGTGCAAATGCATCGATCTGCTTGCTACAGAGCGCATCCGGCAGGTTGGCCATGCTCTTCAGATCGAGATCCTGTTCTTTCGCTCCCAAGATGTTGAACAGGGCCAGCGCCGTCTGGCGGGTACCCGAGTTCTTCAACCCCATATCGATGGGGGCGAGCTTGAGCTGTTCCAGTGACGTGATATCTCCATCGGCACGTATCACTATGGTGAAGGGCTCTGCATGGGTGGCAAATAGTGCGCGCAGCTCAGGTTGCGGCTGCGTGGCAAAAGGGCCCAAGCCCTTGCTTGCCTGATACAGCCAGTCTGACTGCACCATGGCGTAGGAGGACTCGCCACTCTTCAGTCGCTTCAGGTTTTCTATTGAACCCGATGAGCTCTGCAGCTTGCACGCAAGTTGCTCGTCGACCTCATGAGCCAGACGGCAAAATTCTTTGGTTATCTGGTGATAAATCCCCTGCTCACCCCCGGTGGTTATAGTGACGGTTTCAGCCATCAGGCAGGGTTGCCACAGCAGGGGCAACAGCATGGCGAGCTTCTTCATGATTGCGTCTCCTTGGCATAACCATCGATACCCCAGGTCCGCAGTTTGTCGATGTCGCGACACTCTCCCGATTCTGCCAGCAGGGTATAACCGGCGGCATGCATGGTCTGGGAGAGCAGATTCCAGTAGAGCGGTTCATCGGTCAGCTGACAGCTGATAAAGATGGGATTGAGCGGGTCAAGTTGATTGAAGGTATCCGCATTGAGGGGAATGGCGCTGAAGGCGAGCTCACACCCCTTTTCCTGCAACGCAGCCAATGTGACTTGGCCATGGGCAGGGAATGTGGCCACATCCCAGCGCCAATCCAGTGTTTTGCCGCGGCCCTGGCTTAGCAGAGGGGCGATTTCTGACCATTGCGGATGATTGAGCAGGGAGAGGGGTAGCAAGATCCCCTCTATATGGGAGCGCTGCCATAACTCCAGGGTGCTATGGATGGTCGCGAGATCGCTGTCGGCTCCGAGGGGCTGACTGGGCAAGAAACGCTGATAGAGGGCGATTTCCCCTTGTGTGGAGACAAATTTTTGCAGTTGCCCGCCTTCTGGCAGCGGGCTTAGCCCTTGCAGTGGCTGTGGCATGGTTGGGGCAAGCTGTTTTCCCAGTTGGGTGATCTTGAGCCGTTGTTGCAGCAGATCCCGCTTGCGTTCGGAGACCAGTTGGTTGATGGAAAGTGCCACCTCTTTAAGGTCTTGCAACCAAGGGGTGGGCAGGGTGCTGTTGAACTGGTGTTTGCGCAGCCGGATCAGCTGCACATTGATCTGCTCCAGTGGTTGCAGCAGGCGCTTGCACACCAGAGAGATGACTAGGGTAAATACGACGAGCCCCGCCAGTAGGGCTATGCCGGTGCGACTGATGGCATTCCACAGATGCTGATAGGCGTAGCCGCTATGTCCCTCAAGGGTCAGAGTGCCCAGCATGCGCCAGCCATCGGTCAACTCTTGCTCAATCTTGACGGGGGGCATGCCGATAACCGAGGGAAGCCAGCCGGGAACATTCTGCTGGGTAGAGTGGAATACCTTCTGAAACAGCACCTGACCATCCGGATCCACCAGCATGACCGAGCTGACGAAACCGCCATCGAACATGGCATTGACGATGGTTTCGGCCAGCACCTGATCATCATTGAGCAGGGTGCCTTGCAGTACCAGTCCAAGGGCTGTGATGGCGGTCTCCAGATTGGCCGACATCTGATCAAGGATTGACTGGCGGACTGTCGTGACTTCCAGTGCAAACAGCAGCGCTGCACCGATCAGGAACAGGACGACAATTATTCTGATTAACAGTTTTGCTAACGACATATCCACTCCATGGAAAAATTATCGCAACATTTGAATTTTTAATGCCGAATCGAGTCCGACCCGGCTCTTAAAAATAGGAAAAAATAGTTAAAAAAGGCGATCATTTCTGCCCATCAGGGCGTGTTATGCATAAAATGTGAGGTTCATGCAGATTGTGATGAACTATTTGTAACTATTTGTGTCCAACAAACAGTTTTATACGGTTTTGTCACAACTGACATCGCAACTCACACTCTTTAGATCTAAATACAGGATAGCGGATGAAACGTCTCCGTCCCTTGGTAGTACAGGCTGCCAATTGGGAACCACCGGTTCCCCGCAAACACTTTTACGCCATGCTGATGCTGACGGCCATGACCCTGTCAGCAGTGGCATTATTGCCAGCTCCGGGTGACATCCTCGAGCGGCCGCTGCGTCTTGAGTTGCCCATTGATACCGCCGGTACGGCAACCAACGAAAACAACACCGACTTTAACGAAATCCCCGATCACGAACTGGTTGATCAGAGTGCGCCGGATGACGACATCCCGGTCGACACCACCCCCCAGTGGCAGGATTACCGGGTCCGCAACGGCGAAAACCTGACCGCCATTTTTAACAATCTCGGTCTCTCCACCACCACCCTCTACAAGGTGCTGGACGCGGACAACAAGAACTATCTGGCGCGCCTCAAGCCGGGCCAGAATATCGAGCTGCTGATCGATCAGGACAACATCCTGCAGCAACTCAAAATCCGCCTGAACATCAAGCAGACTCTGGTGATGGCACGCAGCGATGATGCCTATACCGCCTCCATGATCAATGAGAAGGTCGAGTGGCAACCTCAGCGTTACAACGGCGTGATCAACGGCAGCTTCTATGTCAGTGCCCGCAATGCGGGGATTCCGGCCAATCATATCCAGAAGATTGCCAACCTGTTCCAGTGGCGGATGAACTTTGCCCAGGATCTGAAAAAGGGCGATAAATTCAAGGTGTTGGTACGCCAGGAGACAGTCGAGGGCAAGAGCACCGGTAACAGCCAGCTGCTGGGTGTGGAAATGATCAGTCAGGGCAAGACGGTGTCGGCCTGGCTCTCCGATGATGGCAACTATTACGATGGTCAGGGCAACAGCCTGGAGCGTGGTTTCCGCCGTTATCCGACCCACAGTCGTTACCGGATCAGCTCAAACTTCAACCCCGCGCGCAAGCATCCTGTGACTGGTGCTATCCGTCCCCACGAGGGGACCGACTTTGCCGTTCCGGTGGGTACCCCGGTACTGGCCACGGGTGACGGTGTGGTCCAGAAGGCGACCAGCCACCCGCTGGCGGGTACCTATATCGTCATCAAGCACGGTCGAACCCTCTCTACCCGTTATCTGCACCTGAGCAAGTTGCTGGTCAAAACCGGTCAGCGGGTGAAGATGGGCGACAAGATCGGCCTCTCCGGCAATACCGGTCGCTCGACTGGTGCTCACTTGCATTACGAGCTGCGGATCAACAACCGTCCGGTTAATGCCATGACCGCCAAGCTGCCGATGGCTGAACCGCTCAGTGGCAAGGAGCGTCGCCAGTTCCTGGCCAAGGTGAAGAGCTACCGCAAGGAGCTGGCCGCCGGTTAATCGCTGTAGCCACTAGCTGAAATGAAAAAGCCCCGCCAGACTGGCGGGGCTTTTTTGCATGCGCAGTGTTGGTCAGTAACCCTTGTCGAAGTCAATCTTGCCATCCAGTGGCTGGCCATCGATAAAGCGAATGTAGTTGCGTACAAATATCTGGGCCACATCCTCTGGAAAGCTGTAGGCGCTGTTGTGGGGGGTGACGATGAGGTTGGGTTGTCCCCACAGTGGACTGTCGGCGGGCAGCGGCTCCTGCTCGAATACATCCAGCACCGCCATTGCCAGCTTGCCGGTACGCAGTGCGGTGAGCAAATCGCCCGAGTGTACAGCGCTGCCACGACCGACGTTGAACAGGATGGCGCCCGGTTTGCAGTGTTCGAAGCGGGCGGCATTGAAGAGATGACGGGTATCGCGGGTGGCAGGCAGCACGCTGACGATGACATCGGCCTGCGCCAGCATCTTGTTGAGCGCAGGCAGCTGATAAACCTGGTCAAACCCGGCACGCTCCCGACCACTGCGGCTGATGCCCAGCACCTTCATACCAAAATGTTTGCCGGTGTGGGCGATATGCTGGCCAATGCTGCCGGTACCCAGGATCAGCATGGTTTTCCCTTTGAGCCCCTGATAGGGGTGACTCTGCCAGAGTCGTTGTCTTTGTTGTTCCCGATAGAGAGGAAGTTGGCGTGTCAGACTGAGCAGATGACCAAAGACATACTCGCTCATCAGCGGGCCGAAGATGCCGCGCACGTTGGTGAGCTGATAGTTGCGACGACTGTCCGGATCGAGCAGCACGTCGACCCCGGCATAGGTGGACTGGAACCAGCTCAGCTTGTTGGCTTTGGGCAGCAGTGGCTTGGCGCGGGCTGGCTCTGCCAGCAGAATATGGGCCTCGCCGATAAGTTGTTCGGCATCGCTCGGGTTGTCGGCCCGCAGAATGCGCAGATGAGGGAGGTTGGCCGCCTTGAGCAGACGTTCGTAGTGAGCATTATCCTGGCTGAGCAAAAGAAGGGTACGTTGGCTCATACTCTTGTTCCTTATCAGAATTTGCGGCGCGACAAGATGCCGCTCTCGTCCCATCTTACCCGAGTTGCCAGCGCAACATAGCCGACCAGGGCGCTTTTTCGTTTTCGCCACGCCCCTCGTGGGCTACAATCTGCCCCACATTTTGCAAAGGATCCGACTCCAGTGTTTGGTGACAAGTTTTATAAGCGACTGGCCGAGCTACAGCCTTGGCAACAGACCGTCTACACCCTGGCGCTGGCAGAGCGCATGTACCCCAACTATGCCCTGTTCAGCCAGGCTTCCGGTTTTGGCAATGCAGATGCCTTCCGGCACGCGCTGGATCAGATGTGGAACTATCTGACCGTCAAGGGCTCACGTGTCAATCTGGGAGCCATTCTCGAAGAGTTAGAAGCCCATATCCCGGATCCCCGCAAGTTTGAATCCTACGGCGCCTATCCGGCGCTGGATGCCTGTGTGGCACTGGGCTGCGCCTACAACTCGGTGATCTGCCGGGTTGGCGAAGAGGCCAACGATGCCAGCCATGCCTCCGTTGGCACTGTGGCCGGTTTTATCGAGCTGCTGGAGGAGCGGGATCTGACAGAAGAGGAGCTCTACGAGCACGAGTACATGGAGGCCGAGCTGGAGTTTCAGGTCGAGTTGCTCAAGCGGGTTGCCCATGAGCGCGACAGCGATCGTATCCTGGCTATCAGAGCATTCGCCTCTCAGGATGGCGTCTCCAATATCGGTATCAGCCTGGAAGAGTAATTATCTCCGGTGCCTGATAGACAAAAGCTCCCGGTCGGGAGCTTTTTTTATGTCTGTCATTCTGTGGCTGTTTAAGCTTGCTCTTCGGTCAGGGGTCTGACGCTCAGCACCGGGGCAGCGTCGATTTCGTCTGCATTCATCATGGTGGAGATGCGTTGCAGGGAGGAGAGCAGCAGGGTCTGTTCCCACGCTTCCAGCGCCTGAAAACGCTGGATGAAGCGCTCTTGCAGCGGGGTCGGGGCCTGGGCCAGCAGGGCGCGGCCTGCGTCAGTCAGTGTCGCGTGAACCTTGCGCTTGTCGGTATTGCTGCGAACGCGCTGCACCAGTTGACGGCTCTCCAATCGGTCCATGATGGTAGTGGCGGTGGCCTGGCTCATGTTGGTGTGATCGGCCAGCTGACGCATGGAGATCTGTCCCAGCTCGTCGATCCCTTTTAGCAGCAATAGTTGCGGGGAAGTGAGCCCGGCTTCTTTGATCAAGCGCCTGGAGTGCATGTCGATGGCACGAATAATCTGGCGCAGGGCGACCAGCACTTCATCATGTTTTTCCATTGGGTGTGCGTCATTGGAAGGCTATGGAGAGGAGCAAAATTTTCCGCCTAATTCGTCACAAGGTCAATATGGTTTTTGATGTAATAATTTCTGCTCTAACTAATTTTGTGTTAGGTTGACGGGCATTTCACGGAATTCACCCTGACATTTGAGGAGCGAAATGATGAATGACGAGCTGGATATCAAGTCTCTGGTGGCCGAGTTACGTGTGGTCAGAGTGCGCTATGAACTGCCGGATACCTCGGCTTTTGTGCGCTATCAGCCTGCCTATGATGAAGACCCCAACAACCTCAAAGTACACCACTATGATGGTGAGTTACCCCTCTCTTGCAGTGAGACAGGTACTTTCAACCTAAAGGAGTTGGTGAATGAATTGCGCTACGCCTATGTGCTGGTGCACCTCTTTCCTGACGAAAGTGCCATGAACTTCTATCTGACCGGCCTCGATACCGGCCTGGCCCAGCTGGAGTTCATCGGTGGCTCTTACGACTTCAACCGCCTTTGGATCACCAGCGGTGTCTCCAATCTGGGTGTCCCCATGGCCATCTTCCTCGGCAAGCGTCACGCCGTGAACGGCCAGCCCTCGGTTTCGCTGGTAGATCACCGCGAACAGGCGGCTGGCAAACTGGTCTATCGCGCCATCGGCGGTGCCGGTGATCATGTGGGCGAAGACTTTTTCAACAACGACTAAGGAGGCTGGATGCGAGCAAGCAAAGGGCTATTGAAAGGCCTCAACCCGACCATGGCCATGACGGCCCTCACCGTGATCACCCTGTTTTTGCTGTTTGGCGTATTTGTTCCCGATACCGCGGCCGCCTGGTTTGTCGGTGCCAAGGATCAGATTATTGCCGGGTTCAAGTGGTACTACATTCTGGTGGTCGCCCTGTTCCTGTTCTTCGCTGTCTACTTGATGTTCAGCCGTTTTGGCAGCATCCGGCTGGGTGACGACGACCAGGTACCGGAGTTCGGCTACTTCGCCTGGTTCTCCATGCTCTTTAGCGCAGGCATGGGGATCGGTCTGGTGTTCTGGAGCATCGCCGAGCCGATGAACCATCTGCAGGGCAATCCATTCATTACCGAAGGGATGACCCCGGAAGCGGCCCAGATCGCCATGCGCCTCACCTTTTTCCATTGGGGCCTGCACCCCTGGGCCATCTATGTGATCGTCGGCCTGTCACTTGCCTTTTTCAGCTACCGGCGCAAGTTGCCGCTGGCGATCCGCTCCGTGCTCTACCCCATCCTTGGCGAGCGGATTTACGGTTTTTGGGGCCATGCGGCCGATGTGCTGGCCGTGTTCGGCACCGTCTTCGGGGTGGCGACCTCCCTTGGTCTGGGGGTCTCCCAGATGAATACCGGCCTCAACCAGATGTTTGGTATGGCGGTATCGCAGTCCAACCAGCTCTGGCTGATTGGTGGCATCAGCCTGATCGCCACCCTCTCGGCGGTCTCCGGGGTCGGGCGCGGAGTGAAGATCCTCTCCGAGCTCAATATCTGGTTGAGCGTGTTCGTGCTCGCACTCTTTCTGGTGCTGGGGCCGACCACCTATATCCTCAACGCCTATGTGCAGAACATCGGTGATTACCTGCAGAACATCGTCAAACTGAGCTTTTGGACCAACACCGAGGCCAACGGCACCTCGGCCTGGCAGTCGAGCTGGACGGCGTTTTACTGGGGCTGGTGGATTGCCTGGGCGCCGTTTGTCGGCATGTTTATCGCCCGTATCTCCAAGGGGCGTACCATTCGCGAGTTTGTGCTAGGTGTGCTGCTGGTACCCTCGCTGCTCGGCATGTTCTGGCTCACCGTGTTTGGCGGCACGGCGATGAATCTGGAGCTGTTTGGCGGTGGCGGCGTGGTCGCTGCGGTCAATCAGGATGTGACGCTGGCGCTCTACAAGACGGTCGAGCTGCTGCACTGGGATACCTTCGGCTGGATCACCAAGGCCGTGCTGACCCTACTCATCTGCACCTACTTCATCACCTCCAGTGATTCGGGCACGCTGGTCATCACCACACTGCTCTCCATCGGTGATCAGGAGCCGCCGGTGCTGCACCGCGCCGTATGGGGTCTGGGGCAGGGGCTGGTCGCTGCGATTTTGCTGGTCTCTGGCGGTCTTGCTGCCCTGCAGGCGGCCAGCATCATAGCCGCGCTGCCCTTCTCGGTGATCATGCTGGCCATGTGTTATTCGCTGATGCTGGGGCTTAAACAGGAGAGCCAGCGCCAGTTCGAGTATCGTCAGAACCTCAAGCGCCACGATGGCTCATCCCATATGAGCCTGATGGAGCGAATTGGTCCTGCATAACGGCACCAGCAGGGGTTAGCGTCCCCTCACATATCAATCTGGATGCAAAACGGCCGCCCTGGCGATGCTCTCCTTGCGGAGCTCATCATCAGGGCGGCCGTCTGTTATGGGGCCGAGGTTACTCCTCGATAAAGGTCCACTCATCCTTGATGCGGCTAATGGCATCGGTCCGCTTTTTGGCGAGCTGCTCCTTGATCTCTTCTCCCTTGTAACCGGCCGCCACTATATCTTTCACCGGCACCGCCTGGGCGGCAGCCAGCGCTTCTGCCACATAGTCCGGCTCGGCGTAGACCCGCTCCTCGAAACCTGTGCGGCCGTGGAAGTCGGCGCGGCAGGCATCCAGCAGCTGGGCAAAGCGCTCGGGGCGACGCCAGGCATCAGCCTTGTCGAACACCTTGAGCAGGGTGGCGGGCTTGAGCTCAAAGGCGATATGGATGTGGGTGTGCAGATCGCTCACCAGCAGCGCCAGATCCCGGCACTCATTGGGTGCCCGGAACCGCTCGCACAGAGCGCGAATAAGCGGCAGCCCTTTCTGGCCGTGACCGTGATGGCTTGGCCAGAACTCCTTGGGGGTTACTCCCTTGCCAAGGTCGTGGCAGAGGGCAGCAAAGCGGACGGTCAGCTCGGGGGAGATCCGGCACGCCTGCTCCAGCACCATCAGGGTGTGGATGCCGGTGTCGATCTCCGGGTGCCACTTGGCCGGGGCGGGGACGCCGAACAGAGCGTCGATTTCGGGGAAGAGTGCCTTGAGGGCGCCGCACTGGCGCAGCACCTCGATAAAGATCTGCGGGGTTGGCCCCAGCAGCACTTTTTCCAGCTCCTTCCAGACTCGCTCTGGCGTGAGGTGGGCCAGCTCGCCAGCGGCCGTCATCTCGCTCATCAGGGCGAGGGTCTCCGGCGCTATGGTAAAGCCCTGAGCGTGGAAGCGGGCGGCGAAGCGGGCGACCCGCAAGATGCGCAGCGGGTCTTCGGCAAAGGCAGGAGAGACGTGGCGCAGCAGCCGCTTTTCCAAATCCTCGATGCCACCGTAGGGATCGTGGAGCTGGCCCTGATCATCTTCGGCGATGGCGTTGATGGTGAGATCCCGGCGCAGCAGATCCTGTTCCAGCGTCACATCGGGGGCGGCGTGGCAGACAAAGCCGGTGTAGCCCTGACCCTGTTTGCGTTCGGTACGGGCGAGGGCATACTCCTGCTGGGTTTTGGGGTGAAGAAATACCGGAAAGTCACGACCGACCTGGGTAAACCCCAGCGCCAGCATCTGCTCCACGGTGGCGCCGACCACCAGATGATCCCTGTCGCCCTGCGGCAATCCCAGCAGGCGATCCCGCACTGCGCCCCCAACCAGATAAGTCTGCAAACCGTCTCTCCCGTCATCAATCGTGGGCCCGAGTATATCGTCTTTGTTACCGCTTTGCTGCCTGACCACCACCTGCCCGCAGCGCCAGTCAGCGCGGCTTTGACTTGGGCGTGACGAGGCCTTACGCTGCCGCACCAGACAGCTGGCGCTGTGCTGCGGGATGACTTTATGCCCGCTCAGGCCAGATGAGCCGAAGGAACCGCAGAGTTCCCCATATATCAATGACATGAGAACAACGTGAATCAATCAACCTTCGCAAGCCGGGTTCTGGAGTGGTACGAGCTTCATGGCCGCAAAACCCTGCCCTGGCAGCAGGAGAAGACCCCTTACCGGGTCTGGGTCTCGGAGATCATGCTGCAGCAGACTCAGGTCGCTACAGTCATCCCCTATTACCAGCGTTTTATGGCGCGCTTCCCCGATGTGGTGGCGCTGGCCGATGCCCCCGTCGACGAGGTGCTGCACCACTGGACCGGGCTGGGCTACTACGCCCGGGCCCGCAACCTGCACAAGGCGGCCCAGCAGATCCGCGATCATCACCATGGTCTCTTTCCCGAGCACTTTGACGAGGTGATGGCGCTGCCGGGTATTGGTCGTTCTACCGCCGGGGCCGTGTTGTCGCTCTCTCTGGGTCAGCCCCACGCCATCCTTGATGGCAATGTGAAGCGGGTGCTCACCCGCTGGCTGGCGCTGCCGGGCTGGCCCGGCCAAAAACAGGTGGAGAACGAGCTGTGGGAGATCGCCATCCGGCTCACTCCCAAACTGGGCGTGGCGCAATACAATCAGGCGATGATGGATATCGGGGCAACGATCTGCACCCGCAGCAAGCCTGCCTGTGATCGCTGTCCGGTGCGGGCCGATTGCCAGGGGCTGTCGCAAGGCAAGCCTACCGCTTATCCCAACAGCAAGCCCAAGAAGAGCATTCCGGCCCGCGATGGCATCATGCTGCTGATCCGTCACGGCGATGAGTTGCTGCTGGAGAAGCGGCCGCCACAGGGGATCTGGGGCGGGCTCTACTGTTTCCCGCAGGTGGCTTCGCTGGCGGAGGTGGATGGTCTGCTGGCATCCCTCGGCCTGAGCCATCACGGTTATCGGGAACTGGCCGGTTTTCGCCATACCTTCAGCCACTTCCATCTCGATATTCAGCCGCTGCTGATTGACATTGATGAGGCGCAGCCGCTGCGGCTCATGGAAGCAGATAACCGACTCTGGTATAACTTACGCCATCCTGCCGAGGTGGGGCTGGCGGCCGCCACGGCCCGTCTGCTCGCCTATCCAGAGTTACAACCATAGAGGTCAACATGAGCCGTACTGTATTTTGCCAACGCCTGAAAAAAGAGGGCCCGGGTCTGGATTTCCAACTCTATCCCGGTGAGCTCGGCAAGCGGATTTTTGACAACATCAGCAAGGAAGCCTGGGCCGAGTGGCAGAAGAAGCAGGTGATGCTGATCAACGAGAAAAAGCTCAACATGATGAATCTTGAGCATCGCCAACTGCTGGAAAAAGAGATGGTCAGCTACCTGTTTGATGCAGGTGAAGTGCAGATCGAAGGTTACACCCCGCCTGCCCAGTAAGCTCTCCGGCTGTTGTACGTGTGAACAGGTGCGGGAATGGCGCCACACTGGCGTGACCGCTCCTGAAGTCGCAGCAAATGAATGATGGGCAGCTCTGCTGCCCGGTTTGAGGATCCTATGGGCCGAATTTTTTGGCTGCTGTGCACCCTGCTGTTTCTCTCTGCCTGCTCATCTTCCCCCAAGCCCAGCGGGAGTGAGGATGACGATCTGGTCAACGGCAAGGACATCCGCGGTTTTGAACACATGATCAGCGCGCTCTCCCATAACGTGAACGAGATATGGGGGCGGGAGGCGCTGTTTGCGGGCAAGTTTGACTACGTCAAATACACGGATCAGTACAAGAGCCGGGCCCACATCGACTTCTCCAGCGGTCACATCATGGTGGAGACGGTATCTGGCATAGATCCCCGCGCTCACCTGCGTCGCGCCATCATCGAGACCCTGCTGACCCCGGACGATCCGGCCGAAGTGGATCTTTACTCCGATCGGGAAATTCTGACCGGCGGCGAGCCTTTCCTCTACGGTCAGGTGCTGGACAACCAGCGCCAGCCAATCCGCGCCTCCTGGCGCGCCGAGCGTTATGCCGATTACCTGCTCAACACGGCGATGAAGAAGCGCACTCTGGGGATTCGCACCATCTTCTTCGTCGATATTCCCATGGTGGCCAACCATGAAGATCGACGGGGCTACAAGTATGCGGGGATCATCCGGGAAGCGTCGCGCAAATACGGCGTGCCGGAGAGCCTGATCTATGCGGTGATCAAGACCGAGAGCAGCTTCAACCCCTATGCGGTGAGCCATGCCAACGCTTATGGCCTGATGCAGGTGATCCCGGCTACCGCCGGTCGTGACGTCTATGTGCGGGTCAAGGGCAAGAACGGCCAGCCGACCCGGGAGGAGCTGTTCAACCCGGCCTACAACATCGATGTTGGTACCGCCTATCTGCACCTGTTGCAGACCGTCTATCTGGCGGATATCGAGGATCCGCGCTCCCGTCGTTATGCGGTGATCTCCGCCTATAACGGTGGCGCTGGCGGGGTGCTCAATACCTTCTCCAGCGATCGCAAGGCGGCGCCGGGCCGGATCAACAGGCTCTCCCCCGAGGCGGTCTATCAGGTGTTGACCGAGCAGCATCCCAAAGAGGAGGCGCGCCGTTACCTCTACAAGGTCAATCAGGCCGAGAAGGGGTTCAAGAGAGCCTTTGCCAGTCGGGCCGGTTAAGCGGTGACGCTGGGTTAACCATGCAAAAGGGCGCTTGATATCAAGCGCCCTTTTAACGTCTGGCCAGTTCGTCGTTGAAGTGGCCTTATTTGGCGATAAAGCCGCCCTTGGTCTGCGGGGCCGCGCCCACTTTCTCCAGGGTTTTCACTTCCACTTCGGTTTTGTTCCAGCTGTGGTCCACTTCACCACGGATGCGGATCTGATCATCCGGGCCCACTTCGGTGCCACGCCACACATCCTGATCCACTTCGACCTCCACTTCACCGCTGGCATCGCGGAACAGATAGTTCTCGCCGCCCAGGTGCTTGACCAGTTTCCCTTCCAGGGTGGCCCAGCTGTCATCGGCCAGATCTTTCAGTTGAGCAACGGAAACCTTGTTCTGCTCTTGCGGGCCGGTATAGGCCGCCATGGCAAAAGAGGAGACAGACATCAGGGTCAACAGTCCGATTACGCTTGCGCTTGCCTTGTTCATTTCATACTCCTGTCGTTGGTATGGGGGCATTGTGCCGGGGGGGGCGTGAAACAAGCGTGAAAGAAATAGGCTGGTGTGATTGTCTGTTTTGTGAGCGCAAGCGATTTCATCGGTGGCGGAACATGTGTGATTTCATCTGGAACTGTAATCTGTCGCCTTCACCAGAAGTCAGTGGCAGCAGACTCTTCCCATGCCTGTCGCCACTCGAGGAGAAGTCCGCAGGTCTCACCTGCTTAATCGAAGAGCATAACAATATGAAAAAATGGCTTGTTTGTTTATTGGGGTTAATGGCATTGACCGCGCAAGCGGCAGAGGGACGCCAACCTTTTTCCCGGGTTGTGATGTTTGGTGACAGCCTCTCCGACACCGGCAAGATGTACAAAAAGATGCGGGGGTATCTCCCCTCCAGCCCACCCTACTTCAACGGGCGCTTCAGCAACGGCCCGGTGTGGTTGGAGCAGTTGGGTGACGAGCGCTTCCCCGGTCTGGTCGTGGCCAACGAGGCGGAAGGCGGTGCAACCGCGGTGGCCTATAACCATCTGGGCGCCCTGAACGGCTGGCTCGGTTTCTGGTCCTGGGATCCCAAATATCAGGTGATCAACAACCTCGATTACGAGATCGATCAGTTCCTGAAAAAGGACAAGTTCCGCCCCGATGATCTGGTGGTGATCTGGGTCGGTGCCAACGACTATCTGGCCTATGGCTGGAACACCGAGCGGGATGCGGATCGGGTGATCGATACCATCCGGCTGGCATCCAACCGGTTGGTGCTCAACGGCGCGCAGCAGATCCTGCTGTTCAACATTCCTGATCTGGGGCAGACCCCGTCAGCTCGCAGCATGAAGGTGGTGGAGAAGGTGCGCCATGTGGCCAGTTACCACAACCAGAAGTTGCAGAACCTCACTCGAGAGCTGGCTCCCCTTGGCATCGTGAAGCTGTTCGAAGTGGACAAGCAGTTTGACGAGATGATGCGCGATCCCCAGCTGTTCGGGCTGAGTGACACAGAACACGCTTGCTACGGTGGCGGCTATACGTGGAAGCCATTCTCCGGCAGCGCCGCCGAGGTGGCTGCGACCCCGGCTTTAAGTGTCTCCGAAAGAGTGGCTATTGCCGGTAACCCGATCCTGGCGCAGGCGGTGGTGAGCGGGCAGGCAAAAGGGCGAGCTGCGACTCTTAACTGCGATGAGCATATGTTCTGGGATCAGGTGCATCCGACCAGGACGGTGCACAAGGTACTGAGCCAGCGTGTTGCTGACTTTATCGATCAGCACTACGAGTTTGTTCGTCACTGATATCGCTTCGGGCCAGCATGTTGCTGGCCTTTTTTCCCTTTCAGCCCTCATCTGTGCGTCTTTTTGCGTCACATTCAGTTCAAATAACAAACGTTTGTTGCTGTTTTTGTAACGTGGTTGCGTTAGAGTGTTTTTTGTTAATTGATATCAGTGACTTGAAAATAGGCTAACGTTGATATGCTGCGATCGCTTTTGGGTGGTTGCACCTATAAGACGAGGTGATATCAATCAACCTCCTCCTACATAAAGTTGCAGAGGCTCAAACATGAAAAAATCATTGATTACCTTGCTGGTTACCGGCTTGCTGGCGGCCAATGCCCAGGCTGCCGGTCAAGACAACACCTGGTATGGCGGTGCCAAACTGGGTTGGTCAAACTTCTACGGCATTGATGAAAGCAATGCCCTGACCCTTGGCAATGAGACCAACGATGCTTTGGGGGCAGGCGTGTTTGGCGGTTATCAGATCAACAAGAATCTGGGGCTGGAGCTGGGTTACGACTACCTGGGCAATTACAAATACGATGCCACTACGGCGGCAGGCGCTTTCAGTGATGAAGTAAAAGCACAGCTGGCTCAACTGACCCTGAAACTGGGCTTCCCGGTTACCGATAATCTGGATCTGTATGGTCGTGTCGGTGGCGGTTATGGCTGGGCTGATACCAAGAGCGATGTCTACAAGGATGACAGCCGCTTTGTCATGGTCGGAGCACTGGGTGCCGAGTATGCATTCAACCTCGACTGGGCAGCTCGCCTGGAGTATCAGTACTCCACCCCGTATGGCAGCCGCGATGATACCGGTCTGAGAATGGATAACGGCCTGCTCTCACTGGCAGCGGTTTATCGCTTTGGTCAGGTTGCCCCTGTGGCGCCCGCCCCGGCTCCGGAACCTGCTCCTGCACCTGTGATGGTTGAGAAGCAGTTCACCCTGAGCTCCGATGTGCTGTTTGACTTCAACAAGGCGACTCTCAAGCCAGAGGCCAGTCAGGCACTGGATAGCCTCTATAGCCAGATTGAAGAGGCGCGACCCAAGGATGGCGTAGCAACCGTAATTGGTCACACCGACCGTATTGGTTCCGATGCCTACAACCAGAAGCTCTCCGAACAGCGTGCCCAGACCGTTGCCAACTATCTGGTTGGTAAAGGGATCCCGGCCGCCAAGATCAATGTGGAAGGGCGTGGTAAATCCTCACCGGTTACCGGCGACAGCTGCGTCAGCAAGTCCAAGCGTGAGCTGATCGTCTGCCTGGCTCCGGATCGCCGTGTTGATGTGAAAGTCGAAGGTGTCAGCGAGGTGCAGGAGTAATCCTTTACACTGAGCAGATCTCCACTGGGGCTGGAAGGAACAGCCCCTGTCGGAGCAAGAGAGACCAAAAAGCCAGTCAGTTGATCTGACTGGCTTTTTACATTGGCATTGCGGTCGGGCAGGGGACAAATCAGGAAGGGAGTGGCATCACCCGGTTGCGCCCCAGCTCCTTGGCCTTGTAGAGCAGCTTGTCGGTACGTTCGACCAGACAGTCTGCGCTCTCCTGACCGTTGAACTCACCCACGCCAAACGAGGCAGTGATGTGGTCGATGCGGCGGCCCGATTTGCGATCCAGAATCGACATCCGCTCGATGGCACGGCGCATGCTCTCCGCCATCTGTCTGGCCAACGCCAGCGAGCGATGGGGGACCAGCATGGCGAACTCCTCCCCACCCAGCCGATAGGCGGTGACCCCCTCCTTGCAGGCATCGCGCAGCCGTTTGCTGAAGGCGCGCAGCACCTGATCGCCGAGCAGGTGACCGTACTCGTCGTTGAAGTTCTTGAATCGATCGATATCGGCGAGGATCAGCGAGAAGGGGTGCTGGCTGCGGATCAACCCCTCCAGCTCCAGATCGAAAGCGCGGCGGTTGAGCAGGTTGGTGAGGGCATCCTCGTTGGCCAGCTTGCGCGTCTCGTTGAGCGCGGCCCGCAGTTCCTTGATCTCTTTCTCCGCATTGCTGAGCTGGTTGCGAAAGTGCATGGTGGACATGCGCACATCCCGCGATTCGCGCACCAGCTCCCGCAGGATCCCCATGGTGTCTTCCAGGCTGAAGCCCTCGTCATCAATGCGGCTGAGCTTGTCAAAACTCTTGTCGAGCATCTCCTGAAACATGCCGGTATCGGAGATGGCGTCCTGCATGGAGTGGCCGAGCTCATTGGCCATGGCGGCGAGGCTCAGTTTCATCGCCTCCATCTGCTTCTCATCCTGAGCGGCCAGATACTGGTGATAGAGCCGCTCGCAGGTGGTGAGTGAGCAGGTTCCCTGCATTTTTACTGCCTGATCAATCGCCTGGTTGAGCTCGGGCATGCTGGCCGAGACATAGTTGTACCACAGGTGGTAATTGTCCGGCGTCGTGGGGATCTGGTACTTGATCATCAAGGGCACCGCCTGTTTGAGATAGGCGGCGGATTGGGCAAATGTGTCCTTACTCATGAGTTCTGTGTCTCATCATGCCAGCGAACTGAAGATAGTATGACAGAGAGATTGGCCAAAAGGCAGCCGATGGATGCCATTCGCCCCCCCCTCCGATATAATGGCACCGTTACCACCTACCCTAAGGCCTGCTTATGTCTCAAAAAGATCCTTTCCTCGAACGCGAGGCCGAAAAATACGATAACCCCATCGCCAGTCGCGAGTTGATCCTGGAACTCATCAAGGGCCATGAAAAGCCCATGTCCCGTGAAGAGTTGGCCAAGGTCCTCAAGCTGAAAGATGAAGAGCCGTTGGAAGCCTTGCGTCGTCGTCTGCGCGCCATGGAGCGTGATGGACAACTGGTATTCACTCGCAACCAATGTTATGCCCTGCCGGATCGCCTGAATCTGGTCAAAGGTTATGTAATCGGCCACAAGGATGGCTTCGGTTTTCTGCGTCCGGAAGGTGGTGGTCCGGATCTGTATCTGAACAACCGAGAGATGCAACGCCTGATGCATGGCGATTACGTGCTGGTGCAGCCGACCGAGATCGACCGTAAGGGTCGTCAGGAAGCTCGTCTGGTGCGCCTGCTCAAGTCTCGTGAGGCAGACATTGTCGGCCGTTACTTCGTCGAGAATGGCGTTGGTTTCGTGGTGCCGGATGACAGCCGTATCGGCCAGGACATCATCATCCCGGAAGGGGAAAACAAAGGGGCTCGTCAGAGCCAGGTCGTGGTTGTGCGGATCAATCAGCGCGCCACCTCCCGCATCAATGCCGTCGGCACCGTACTGGAAGTGCTGGGCGAGAACATGGCGCCGGGCATGGAGATCGAAATTGCCCTGCGTACCCACGGTATCCCGCACACCTGGCCGGAAGAGGTGACCAAAGAGGTTGCCGGTCTCGGCGAGCAGGTGCCGGAGAAAGCCAAAGAGGGCCGCATCGACCTGCGCGCCCTGCCGCTGGTCACCATCGACGGCGAAGATGCCCGCGACTTCGATGACGCCGTCTTCTGTGAAGCCAAACGCGGTGGTGGCTGGCGCCTGTGGGTTGCCATTGCTGACGTCTCCGCTTACGTGAAGCCCGGCACGGCGCTGGATGCCGAAGCGTATCAGCGTGGCAACTCCGTCTACTTCCCCGAGTTCGTAGTGCCCATGCTGCCTGAGGTGCTCTCCAACGGCCTCTGCTCGCTCAACCCGCAAGTTGACCGTCTCTGCATGGTGTGCGAGATGACCATCTCCGCCGCTGGCCGCATGTCCGGCTACAAGTTCTACGAAGCGGTAATGAACTCTCACGCCCGTCTGACCTACACCAAGGTTGCCGCGATCCTCGATGGCGATCCCAAGCTGCGCCAGCAGTATGATCCGCTGGTGGGCCATATCGAGGAGCTGAACAACCTCTACAAGGCGCTCAAGCATGCCCGCCATCAGCGCGGTGCGGTGGAGTTCGAGAGCGAGGAGACCCGCTTCATCTTCAACGCCCAGCGCAAGATCGACCGCATCGTGCCGCTGGTGCGCAACGACGCCCACAAGATCATCGAAGAGTGCATGATCCAGGCGAACGTGGCTGCTGCCCGTTACATCGAGAAGAACGAAGCCTTTGCCCTGTTCCGAGTACACGATCGTCCGGGCGAAGAGCGTCTGACCGGTTTCCGCGACTTCCTGGCCGAACTGGGTCTGGAGCTCAAAGGCGGCCTCGAGCCCGAGCCGAAAGATTTCGCCGAGCTGGCAGCCAAGTTTGAAGGGCGACCGGATGCGGAGCTGCTCTCCACCATGCTGCTGCGCTCCATGCGTCAGGCCATCTATCAGGCCGACAACATCGGTCACTTCGGTCTGGCGTTGAAGTCCTATGCGCACTTCACTTCGCCAATCCGTCGCTATCCCGACCTGATCCTGCACCGGGCGATCAAGTATCAGACCGCCAAGGAGCAACAGGGCAACCTGCGCCACAAGTGGACCCCGAGCGGTGGTTATCACTACCAGCTGGAAGAAGTGGACCCGATGGGCGAGCACTGCTCCATGACCGAGCGCCGTGCCGACGATGCGACCCGCGACGTGGCCGACTGGCTCAAGTGCGAGTACATGCTGGATCACGTGGGTGACGAGTTTGACGGCGTTATCGCCAGCGTCACCGGCTTTGGTTTCTTTGTCCGTCTGGCAGAGATCCATATCGACGGTCTGGTGCACGTCAGCACCCTCACCAACGACTACTACCAGTTTGATCCCCTGCACATGCAGCTGATTGGCGAGAACTTCCGCCGTCGCTACCGTCTGGGCGACAAGGTGCGGGTTAAGGTGATGGGCGTCAATCTGGATGATCGCAAGATCGACTTCGTGATGGTGGAAGAGCCCCTCAAGATCACCGGCAAGAACGCCAAGCAGGCAGTTCGCAAGATGGCCGAGATCAAGAAGGAGAAGGCCAAGAGTGCCGAGCGCCACGAAAAGCGCAAAGAGAAAGATGGCAAGGAGAGCGGCAAACCCGCCAAGGGTGGCCGTGCCAAACCCAGCAACAGACGACCGGGCAAAAAAGCTCGCGATAAGGCCAAGAGCACCAAATGAGTACTGAGCTGATCTACGGCATTCACGCTGTTACCGCGCTGCTGGAGCGCACCCCGGAGCGTTTCATCGAGGTATGGGCGCTGAAAGGGCGGGATGACGACCGGCTGCAGCCCCTGCTGACCGAGCTGGAATCCCTCGGCCTCAAGGTGCAGAGCGTGAACCGCAAGACCCTTGATGACAAAGCGGAAGGCAACAATCACCAGGGCATCATGGCCCGCGTGAAAGAGGCGCCGAAGCTCGCCGAGCACGATCTGGCCAGCCTGCTGGACGAGTTGGCGGCACAACAGAGCCAGCCCTTCCTGCTGGTGCTGGATGGCGTTACTGACCCGCACAACCTCGGCGCCTGCCTGCGCAGCGCCGATGCCGCCGGGGCTCATGCCGTGATAGTGCCGCGCGACAAGGCCACCGGCCTGACTCCGATCGTGCGCAAGGTTGCCTGTGGCGCAGCCGAAGTGGTGCCGCTTATTCAGGTCACCAACCTGGCCCGCACCCTGCGCGAATTGCAGGAGCGTGGCGTCTGGATCGTCGGTACCGCTGGCGAGGCCGATCACGACCTCTATCAGGCCAAACTGACCGGCCCGATGGCGCTGGTGATGGGTGCCGAAGGTAAAGGTATGCGTCGCCTGACCCGCGAACATTGCGACGAGCTGGTGAGCATCCCGATGGCAGGGGCGGTATCCAGCCTCAACGTCTCGGTGGCAACCGGCGTTTGCCTGTTTGAAGCCGTGCGTCAGCGTCGCGGTTAATCATGCTGACTGACAGACCCCCCTTTGATTGGGCGCAGGTCGCAGATAAAGAGGAGGCCGCGCGCCTCCTCTCTTTTGCCCGCCCGCTGACCCTCAGCCCGAAAAGCTGCCTCTGGCACGCCGGTGACAGCCCGGATCTGCTGGTCAGGGTGGAGCAGGGGCTGCTGCGGGCCAAGCTGGTGCTGGAGGATGGCCGCGAGTACACCAAGGAGTTCTATTGGGAGGGGGACGAGTTTCTCGACTTCCACCACCTGCTCAGTGGTGAGCCGGCCCGCTACAGCGTGGAGGCACTGGAGCCCTGCCGTCTGCAGCTGTTCAGTCTGGCCGACCTGCGCCAGCTGCCTGGCTGGCCGCGCTGGTATCAGCACCTGTTGGAGGTGCAGCTGCGCATCAAGGAGGAGAAGGAGCAGTTGCTGCTGACCGGCAGCCCGCAGGCGCGCTATCAGCACTTTCTGGACAGCTTTCCCGCGCTTGATGCCAGAGTGCCGGATCACCAGATCGCCGCCTATCTCGGTATCACTCCCATCAGTCTGAGCCGCATTCGCAAACGGCTGAAAGAACTTAACAAAGGTTAATGCAGGGCGCTGGCGCCACGATTATGCTGGCAGGCCGAACTGATAAGGAGTTGCCGATGAACTGGATCCTGAAACCCTGGTCTGAACTGACCACTGACGAGTTGTATGAGTTGCTGGCGCTGCGGGCCGAGGTGTTCGTGGTGGAGCAGACCTGCCCCTTTCAGGATCTGGACGGGCTCGATCGCCGCGAGGGGGTCTGGCACCTGCTCGGCTATCAGGGCGACCAGCTTGCTGCTTACGCGCGGATCATGGCGCCCGGCATCGGCGATGAGAGCGGTGCCGCCATTGGTCGGGTGGTGACCTCACCCAAGGCGCGTGGCGGTGGTCTCGGTCATAAGCTGATCGGCGAGGCGGTCAAAGCGTGCGAGGCACACTGGCCGACCCACAGCATCTGGCTTGGTGCTCAGGCTCATCTGCAAGGCTTCTACGGCCAACACGGTTTTGTGGCGGAAGGGGAAGGCTATCTCGAAGACGATATCCCCCATATGGGGATGCGCAGAGTGGTGGCATAACCACTCGTCAGAGTGATTCAGAATGCAGAAGGGCCATCCCGTGGGATGGCCCTTCTCTTTATCGCTAGGCGATCACTTCTTCTTTTTCTTCTTGGCGGACTTCTTCTTGTCGACCGGCTTTTTCTTCTTCACCGGTACCCGCGCTTCTTTGTGTTTCGGGCGCAGCTCGTCGATCACCCGGCGCTTGAGGCGCTCTTCGGTGTAGCGTTCGATCTTGGCGACCATCGCCATGTCGTGGGCTTCCACCAGGCTGATGGCGCAGCCACGGTTGCCGGCGCGGCCGGTACGACCGATCCGGTGGACGTAAACGTCGGCGCCGTAGGGCATGTCGTAGTTGATGACATGGCTGACGTTCGGTAGGTCGATGCCGCGGGCGGCGACGTCGGTGGCGATCAGGAAGGGCACTTCCCCTTCGTGGAACTTGCGGATCGACTCGATACGCTTGCTCTGCTCCATCTCGCCACGGATCCAGGCGCAGGAGATGCCTGCCGCCTGTAGCTGGCCGGAGAGCTCCGCCAGACGCTCGCGGGTCTTGACGAAGATGATGGCTTTCTGGGTTTCCGGATCTTTCAGGATATGGGTCAGCAGCGCCAGCTTGTGGGCGGCGTCATCGGCCAGATGGATCCACTGGGTAATGGGGCGACGTTCGCTGCGGGGCGGCTCGGCGTGCAGCTCCACAGGATCCTTGAGGATCTCGTTGGCGAACTTCTCAAGGCCAGCCCCTTCCAGGGTGGCGGAGAACAGCATGGTGTGCTTGCGGTAGCGCGCCTCTTCCACGATGCGGTTCACATCCTTGATAAAGCCCATGTCCAGCATGCGGTCCGCTTCATCCAGCACCAGCACTTCGATGTCGTGGCTCTCGAACTCCTCTTTCTCTATGTACTCGAGCAGACGGCCCGGGGTGGCCACCACGATGTCGGTAGTCTTGGTCAGGGCAGGCAGCTGCTCTTCATGGCTGACGCCGCCGATGATGGTCTCGATGCTGAGGTTGGTGTGAGCAGCCAGCGCCTTGGCGTGGGCGGTCACCTGCAGCGCCAGCTCGCGGGTCGGGGTCAGGATCAGCATGCGGCAGGGGCCCGGCTTGCGGCGCGGGAAATCCAGCAGGTGCTGGAGTGCCGGCAGCAGGAAAGAGGCTGTCTTGCCGGTACCGGTCGGTGCGGATGCCAGAATATCGCGGCCGTCCAGGGCTGGCTCCAGCACCATCTGCTGGATGGTGGTGGGGCGGGTGAATCCCATCTCGGCCAAGGCCCGGTTGAGGGCTGGGTGCAGGTCGAAATCATCAAAGGACTGGCTCATGGCAATACTCGGTCATTAAGGAAACGGCAGATTATAGGCGATTATCTCGTCGGCTCCTATTGGTGAGTGTGTCTTAGCCGCTATAATCGCCCACCATTTTTGCAGATGACGGGGGCCAGATGGGACGTAGTCGCGGCTTTACCTTCAAACAGTTCCATATCAATCACGATCGCTGCGCCATGAAGGTAGGCACTGATGGCATTTTGCTCGGTGCCTGGGCGCCGGTCGAACAGGCGCGTCGAGTGCTCGATATCGGCACCGGCAGCGGCCTGATCGCCCTGATGCTGGCCCAGCGCAGCAGATCTGACTGCCGTCTTGATGCGGTCGAGCTGGATATTAATGCGGCCAGCCAGGCGCGGGAGAATGCGGCGTCCTCTCCCTGGGCCGATCGGGTGACCGTCATAGAGAGTGCCATTCAGGATTATCAGGCCACCCCTTACGATCTTATCGTCTCCAACCCTCCCTATTTCGTGGCAGGCCAGTCATTTAGCGATCCGGCGCGGGCGTTGGCCCGCCATACCGGCGCCCTCGACAGCCCCGCATTACTGGCAGCCTGCGATCGTTTGCTGAGCCCGAACGGGCAGGTGGCGCTGGTGCTGCCGACGGCGATGGCCGATGAAATTTTATGCATTTCGGCGAATTATGATCTGCATGGCATTTGTTATACAGCTGTTATCACCAGAGATGGTAAAGAGGCAAATCGTGTTTTATTGCTACTTGGCAGAGGATTAAACAGGTGTGAGAGGGGTGAAATTGTGATCCATTCTGCTGATGGGGCCTATTCCGACAGATATATCCAACTGACCAACCCCTTCTATTTGAAGATGTAAATTTCGTCTTGAACTATTTTTTCACGCCATTATGCTGGTTCCAGATCGAGCGCCCGCTCCAGACCAGCTAAAACCACTGGTTGCGATGAAAAAACATGCGGGGCTCTTTTTTTATACCCCCTGAACACACCCGGTCAGCGACCGATAAAAACTATAACAAGCAATAATTTACAAGACAGACGAGGTTGAACTTGACGAAATCACTCACATTGTCCGATGTACTCGGATTAGGGTTTATGACCTTCGCCTTCTACTTGGGCGCCGGTAACATCATTTTCCCGCCGTTGGCCGGTTACATGGCTGGTGAGCACCTCTCCCTGGCGATGTTTGGTTTCCTGGTCACTGCCGTGGGCCTGCCTCTGGTGACCATTCTGGCCGTGGCGAAAGCCGGTAACGGCTGGGCTGGCATGACCAAACTGCTGCCTGCCGGTGTCGCGACTGCGCTGGCCGTTGCCATCTACATCATCATCGGCCCGGCCTTTGCCGCGCCCCGTACCGGTCTGGTTGCCTACGAGATGGGCCTCAAGCCGTTCATCGGTGATATGGGGCAAGCGGGTCTGGCGGCCTATACCGTGATCTTCTTTGGTGTGGCCATTCTGGTCTCCATGAACCAGGGCAAGCTGATGGACGCCATCGGCAAATACCTGACTCCGGTACTGATGCTGCTGCTGCTGACTCTGGCGATCGGTGTATTCGTAGCACCGCAAGGCTCTATGCCTGATGCGTCCGGTGACTATCAGAACAGCCCCTTCGTGAAAGGGATCCTGGAAGGCTACAACACCATGGACACCTTGGCGTCCCTGATGTTTGGCGCCCTGATCGTCGATCTGCTTCGCCAGAAAGGCATCAACGATTACAAGAGCCAGTTCAAGTATCTGGCCATTGCCGGCCTCATCTCTGCCGTTGGTCTGAGCGTGGTGTACGTATCCCTGTTCCAGCTGGGCAACACTGCGGCCGGTGTGGCGACCGATGTCAGCAACGGTGGCGCCATCGTCAACGCCTACGTACTGAGCCTGTTTGGTCAGCCGGGTCAGTTCATTCTGGCGGCCATCATCACTCTGGCTTGCTTCACCACTGCCGTGGGCCTGATCTCTGCCTGTTCCGATTTCTTCCACAATCTGACCGGCATGGCTTACAAGAAGCTGGTGGTGTTGCTGGGCGTTATCTGTGCCGTGGTGGCCAACGTGGGCCTGAGCCAGCTGATCAGCCTCTCCATTCCGGTGCTGGTTGCCATCTATCCGGTTGCCGTGGCGCTGGTGCTGGTTACCTTCCTGAAGGGTTACTTCGGCCGTCCCCGTCTGGTGTTCCGTGGCGTGTTGATGGTTGCCTTCCTGTTCGGGTGCCTGGATGGTCTGGGTGCTGCCGGCATGAAGATGGATGCGTTTGCCTTCCTGCCGCTGTTCGACAAGGGCCTCGCCTGGCTGATGCCGACCCTGCTGGCCTGCGTAGTTGGCGTGATGGTGCGTCCGACACAGATGGCTGCCGAAGCTGCCTGATCACGCCCGATGTGATATTGCCAAGAGCCTGCCCCGTGCAGGCTCTTTTGCTTTCCGTCACTCTGCATTGTGTTTTGCCGGGTTGTGATGGTCACTGCCGGTGACGCTTGCCTGTTCCGCGCTTTTGCTGCCTGTTCTCGCCTCTTTGCTCAATCTCTCTTTGCATCATTTTGAGAGGGGCAAATTTGTTGGTGATTAATTCTGTTTGTTTAAATTGTTTCAATATATTAATTTGCGATTGAGGTTTGATTCCTTTTCTTTATGCTGAATGCGCAATTCTTGTCCGGTATCCGTACGAGAGAGAAGCAAGAGACATTGTTACCGGTTATCTGCCAGGCAGTGGGTGCAATCAATAACAAGCTGATAAGGCAGATGAGGTTGGGTTTGACGAAATCATTGAAGTTGTCCGACGTATTCGGACTGGGGTTTATGACGTTTGCCTTCTATCTAGGGGCTGGCAATATCATTTTTCCGCCGCTTGCCGGTTTTATGGCTGGTGAGCATCTGCTGGCCGCCATGTGCGGTTTTCTACTGACGGCGGTGGGGCTGCCGTTAATCACCCTGATTGCGGTTGCCAAGGGGAGTTCGGGGGGCCGCGCGAGTGGCTGGACCGGAATGACCCGCTATCTGCCCGCCGGGGCGGCGACGGCGCTGGCCATCGCCATCTATATCATCATGGGACCCGCCTTTGCCATTCCCCGCACCGGTCTGGTCGCCTACGAGATGGGGCTCAAGCCCTGGCTCGGCGATGCCGGTCATGCGGGACTGCTGATCTACACCCTGAGTTTCTTTGCGCTGGTGATCATGGTGGCGCTCGATCGGGGCAAACTGCTCGATGCGGTTGGCAAGTACCTGACTCCCGCCCTGATGGCGATGCTGCTCATTCTGGCGGTCGGGGTCTTTATCGCGCCACAGGGTACCATGCCCGATGCCAGCGGTGACTACATCAGCGCTCCGCTCACCAAGGGGATGCTGGAGGGGTATAACACCATGGATACCCTGGCATCCCTGATGTTTGGCGCACTGATCATCGGGTTGCTGCGCCAGAAAGGGATCGAGGACTATCGCAGCCAGTTCAAATACCTCACCATTGCGGGCCTGATCTCGGCGGTCGGGTTGTCGGCGGTCTATCTCTCTCTTTTCCAGCTTGGCAACAGTGCCGGCGGAGTAGCGAGCGACATCAGCAACGGCGGTGCCATCGTCAATGCCTACGTCCTGAGCCTGTTTGGTCAGCCTGGGCAGCTTATTTTGGCGGCCATCATCACTCTGGCCTGTTTTACCAGTGCAGTAGGCCTACTCTGTGCCGGAGCCGATTATTTCCAAGGTTTGACTGGCTGGGCTTACCACAAGTGGGTGATGCTGCTGGGGGCACTCTGCGCGCTGGTGGCCAATGTGGGGCTGAGTGAGCTTATCAGTCTCTCCATCCCGGTGCTGGTAGCCATCTACCCGGTTGCCATTGCACTGGTGCTGGTGACCTTCCTCAAAGGGTGGTTTGCCCAGCCACGGCTGGCGTTTCGTGGCGTGCTGCTGGTCGCCTTCCTGTTTGGCTGTCTGGACGGACTGGGCGCTGCTGGTATGGCGATGGACGGCTTTGCCTTCCTGCCGCTGTTTGACAAGGGACTTGCCTGGCTGCTGCCAACTCTGCTGGCCTGCATCGTCGGCATCTTGATGCGACCAAGCGGTAAGCTGGCTGCCGAAGCGGCTTGATTCAGGATCAACGAGATAGCAAAGAGGCCAGCATCTGCTGGCCTCTTTTGTTTCTGCCGGATCCGTTACCGGATCAGATTTGCGGGCCTGCCGGCTTGGGTTTGCCATCCAGACCATACCAGTGGGTTTCTACCCGTCCGGCATGCCACTCGAAGGTGCCCCAGGGCTGTTTGGTTTCCCAGCGCGGGAAGTTGATGAGAACCCGGTTATCTTCGTACTTGTAGAGGGAGGTGCTGATCTGAATGTCCGACAGGATCAACAGTAGTGCCCAGCAGATGAAAATCCATTTCAATGCTTTCCACATAGGATTACTCGAAGCAAATTTCGATAGTGGCGCGACCGAAATCGGATTCGAATGGCATCATTATCTTGGTGCCATCGGCCCTGTGGGTGATGGTGTGGTTGGGGCCGGAGACGATGATGGGGGTCGCCATGTCAAACTCGTAGCCCTTCTCGCCCAGCATCCGCTTGGCACCGCCGGTCACCATGTTGGTGATTTCACCGACCATGTCGGTCACCTCTTCATTGATGGAGGCGGGAGCTTCCCCCAGCATGCGACGCATGATCTCCAGCGCCAGCCCCTTCTCGAAGCTGATGGAGAGGGAGCCGCGGGTCTGCGGGCCGACCATGCCGATCAGACCGGAGACGTCGCCGCGCGCCAGCTCATCCATCTTGCGTTTCGGTTTGCCCGGTTTTAGTTCCAGCTGTGCCATGGTCGAGAGCACATTGAGCAGAGATAGCAGGAACGGATTTACAAAATCAGCCTTCATGATGACTTCCTACAGTGGGCGTACAGCGAGCACATTGGCCATGTGCCTCTATTGTCTTATTGGTAATCGTAAAGCCATGCAAGTGGGCCTGCTCGGAAAACGCGCTATCTATTGCACTATCGTGAAGTTCGACCACATCCCCGCACTCGTCGCAGATCAGCAGCTGCATCGGGTGAGCGTGATCGAAGTGGCAGCAGAAGATAAACGCGTTGAGCGATTCCACTTTGTGAGCAAAGCCCTGTTCGAGCAAAAAATCGAGTGCCCGATAGACGGTTGGCGGCTTGGCATTGGCTTCGGTTTGTTGCAGCTGGGCCAACAAATCATAGGCGCTGATGGCGTTGCCGTGTGCCGCCAGCAGGCGAAATACCTGACGTCGGGTCGGGGTGAAGCGGATCCCTCGCTGTATACAGAGTCGCTCGGCTCGTTGTAAAAGTTGGTCTTGATTCATGATCGCGCAGATACCCTTTCTATTAGCCGGATACTATCACAGGGCCTCGCATGGCGCGGCGACAAAATTCATTTTCTGGGGCTGCTTCACGTTGTGATAAAATCCGCCCCTTTCTTTAGCCAACCCGGATGATTTTTATGCAGGCGCAGCGTTTTTCCATCGCCCCCATGCTGGACTGGACTGATCGGCATTGCCGTTACTTTCATCGACTGATGAGTCGCCAGACCTTGCTCTATACCGAAATGGTGACCACCGGTGCCATCATCCACGGCAAGGGGGATTATCTGGGTTACAGCGAGCAGGAGCATCCCATCTCCCTGCAGCTGGGGGGCAGCAATCCGGCCGATCTGGCGCGCTGTGCCAAGCTGGCCGAGGAGCGCGGCTATGACGAGGTGAACATCAACGTCGGCTGCCCCTCCGATCGGGTGCAAAACGGTCGCTTTGGCGCCTGCCTGATGGGCGAACCAGCGCTGGTGGCGGACTGCGTCAAGGCAATGCGCGATGTGGTCGATATTCCGGTGACGGTGAAGACCCGTATCGGCATCGACGATCAGGACTCCTACGAATTTCTGCAGACCTTTATCGAACAGGTGCGCGATGCCGGTTGCGATACCTTTATCGTCCATGCCCGCAAGGCGTGGCTGAGCGGCCTGAGCCCCAAGGAGAACCGCGAGATCCCGCCCCTCGATTATCCCCGCGTCTATCGGGTCAAGCAGGATTACCCGGAGCTGACCATTGCCCTCAACGGCGGCGTCACCTCCATGGAGCAGGCTCTCGAGCACCTGCAACACGTCGATGGCGTCATGATGGGGCGTGAAGCATATCAGAACCCCTACATTCTGGCGCAGGTGGACAATCTGGTGTTCGGCCAGAACAACGCCGTGCCGAGCCGCCACGAGGTGGTGCGGATGATGCTGCCCTATATCGAGCAGGAGCTGGCCAAGGGCAACTACCTCTCCCATATGACCCGCCACATGCTGGGGCTGTTCCAGAACATGCAGGGGGCTCGCGCCTGGCGCCGTCACCTGAGCGAGAACGCCTGCAAACCGGGCGCCGGTATTCAGGTGGTGCTGGATGCCATGGCCAAGGTGCCGGAGTTTGCCAGCAGCGAGACGGCCGAATAAGCCGCTTTGTCAGGGCAAGAACCACAAAAAGCGCGTCAATCGACGCGCTTTTGGTTTTTCTGGTCAGGGTCACCCTGATGTGTTGTCAGAAGCCGTACTGTAGTCGTGTATCTCTCCGGGGCGCGGAGTAAAACGTGGATCGCCATCTTTGTATTCACGAACAAGCTGCATGGTCTTGCAGAAGCTGGCCTGCTTGTCGTACTCCTGCCGGGCAAGATCGATGGCCCGTTCGGCCCGGCGCCGCTCCATCTTGTCAGACTTGCGATCGCTGAACTGTTGCTGCTGATGCAGCATCCAGCCGACAAACTCTTGCTGGCATTGGGATTCGCTACTGGCCTGCGCAGGCAGGGTCCACAACAACGAGAGCAGTATCAAATAACGCATGTCTGACTGGGTATTGAAGATTAATTGAACAGAAGGGGCGGCATTTTAGGCTGGAAATCGGGATGTGAACAGTATCAATAGCGAGGCCCCGCAGGGCCTCGCATCGTTGTGGCCGGTCTCAGTGTTTGACGAGGTAGAGTTGGCGGCTGTAGGCCACATCTTCCGGGTTGTTGATGGGGTAGCCCTTGAGCCATGGCTTGATGAGGCGGGCATTGGTGTACTGGTAGATGGGGGCGATGGGGGCCTGATCCAGCAGGATCGCTTCCGCCTCGCCAAACAGCTTGCTGCGGCTGGCGGCATCCTGAGTGCTGGCCGCCTCTACCAGCAGCTGGTCATAACGGGCATTGGCAAAGCCTGCCATATTGCCGCTGTGACGGGAGCCCCACAGGCCGAGGAACGCTGACGGGTCGTTGTAATCGGCGACCCAGGATGAGCGGATCACCTCGAACTGACCGCTCTGGCGGCTGTCGAGATAGGTTTTCCACTCCTGATTGGTCAGCTCGACCTCGGCGCCCAGCTTCTGCTTCCACATGCTGGCAATCGCCAGTGCCATCTTCTTGTGAATTTCCGCGGTGTTGTAGAGCAGGGTCAGCTTGAGCGGCTTGTCCGGGCCGTAACCGGCTTCCTTGAGCAGGGCCTTGGCCTTGCTGTCCAGCTCCGGCTGGCTGCTGGTGGAGAGCAGGTTGGCGGTTGGGGTAAAGCTGGCGGTCACATCCGGAGTGAAGTGATAAGCCGGTTTCTCGCCGGTACCGAGCACTTTGTCGGCGATCAGGGCGCGGTCGATGGTGTAGGAGAGCGCCTTGCGCACCCGCACATCGTTCAGTGGCGCCTCACGGGTATTGAAAGCGTAGTAGTAGGTACCGAGCTGATCCGGGGTGTAGACCTCATTCGGGATCTGTAGCTTCAGCTTGTCGTACTGATCCTTGGGGAAGGATTCGGTGATATGCAGATCGCCCGCCAGATAGCGGTTGGTGGCCGCGCTCTCCTGATTGATAGGCATGAAGATCACCTTGGTCAATACGGTATGGGCCCGATCCCAGTACTGAGGGTTGGGGGTCAGCTCCAGCTTCTCGTTGACCACCCGGTTGTTCAGCACAAAGGCACCGTTGCCCACCAGTTTGCCGGGCTGAGTCCACTGGTTGCCGTACTGCTCGATGCTGGCCTGATGGAGCGGCGACAGGCTGGGGTGGCTCAGCAGGTTCAGGAAGTAGGGCACCGGCTGGGAGAGGGTCACCTGCAGGGTGTGGTCATCGAGGGCCTTGACCCCCAGCTCGCTGGCAGGCAATTTGCCAGCGACTATCTCGTCCACCTTGTCGAAACGGGCCAGTTGGGCAAACCAAGCGAAGGTGGCCGCCTCTTTCGGGTCGACCAGCTTGCGCCAGCCGTAGACGAAGTCGCCGGCCTTGACCGGATCGCCGTTGGACCAGCGCGCATCCGGGCGCAGATGGAAGGTAAAGAACTGGTTGCCCTTGTTCTCCCAGCTGGCTGCCACCCCGGCAACCGGTTTGCCATCCGGCCCCTGGGTCAGCAGCCCCTCGAACAGATCCCGCAGTACCTGCAACTCCGGCAGGCCGACCAGCTTGAGCGGGCTCAGGCTGGCAGGTTCATCCTTGAGGTGGCGAACGACAATCTGCTCGGCGGCGAGTTGTGTTCCGGCGGGAATATCGGCAGCCTGGACAGCAGCACAGCCCAGCAGGGCCAGCAAGGGGGTCCATCCTTTCATGGGTCGGATCCTTCAAATAGTGTGAAGCGGGGAGAAAACTCGGCGAGAAAATATCGCCGACAGATGGGAAATCATGATATCCCGTTTGCTGGTCTGACCGCCAGCATTCGACTCTCACTCCCAATCGGGGTAGCAGAGCGTTCCCGGCGTCTGTGCAGTTCAATGTGGTGAGGAGTGTCATACGATGAAAGCATGGTTAGTGCTGGCCTGTGTGTTGAGCCAGGGTACCTGGGCGTTGGCCCCGTGCCAGAGCGACACGGCAGTGGGCAACTGGTGCGAGATCGGCATCGATGCCTTGCACCCGACTCAGGGGGGCGTCGGCCAGATCCAGGTTGATGAGACCCAGGCCACATTGGCGGGCATGAGTGCAAAGCAGCTCGACAAGTTGATGAAAAAGAAAGAGATCCCTGTAGTGATTGCACCGGATGGCAGCTACTGGCTGGTGGACAGACACCATCTCACCAAGGCGTTGTGGCAGCAGGGCGTCAAGGATGCGCGGGTCAAGGTGATTGGCCGTCTGCAGGACAAAGCCAACTTCTGGAGCCAGATGCAGAACAACCACTGGGCCTGGCTCAAGGATGAGAAGGGGCAGCCGCTGACCCCGGAGCAGTTGCCGACCAGTATCGACAAGCTGCCTGATTACCCCTATCGCACCCTGGCCGGACTGCTGCAGGATGCGGGCTACTTTCGCAAGGACAAACAGGTCTATTTCGTCGAGTTTGCCTGGGCCAGCTGGCTCGGCAAGCAGATGCAGTGGATGCCTGTCGATAACTCCAATCTGACCGCCCGCCTGCAACAGGCCAAACGGCTCGCCTGCGGCAGCGATGCCAGTGACTTGCCCGGTTATCCCGGCAAGCAGTGCAGCCTCAACCAGTCCAAAAGCGCGCAGTGAGTGGATGTGCGATGACGGCATCCAGAGCATGCCGGAGATAAAAGAGGGCGACCCCAGGGTCGCCCTTATGCTGTCAGCTACTGGTTAGCGGTGGTCACTCATGGCGCACCGCCCAGTGGGCAGCCGCCTGTTCAAGCAGGGCGACGTCACCTTGCTGGATCAGCGCTAGCAGATCGTTGACCTGTTGATCCCGCCAATCCCACCAAGCGAGGGCCTGTAGCCGGGCAATTTCCTCCTCGCCAAAGCGCATTCGCACCACCCTGGCCGGGGTGCCCGCCACCATGGCATAGGGTGGTACATCCTGATTGACCAGCGAACGGGCGGCGATGATGGCGCCGTCGCCGATGGTGACGCCGGGCATGATCATCGCCTCCATGCCGATCCAGACATCGTTGTCGATGCGGGTATCGCCAGCGGGGCGGTAGCTGCCCTTGAGCGCCGCCAGATCGGCGAACGGATAGGTGCTGATGAAGGCCGTGTTGTGGGTGTGGTTGCCGCCCATGATGATCTTTACCCCAGCGGCAATTTGCACATAGTCGCCGATATGGAGCCGGTCGATATGCCAGAGCGGCTCCCAGCCGGTTTCCGGGCTGCGGCTGAAGGGATCGCCATGGAGGTAGCGCACCGCCACCTCTTCGAAGGGGCCATCCCAGGCACCCGAGTAGTAACTGTGCTGCCCTTTGAGGCAGATATTGGGGTTGGTCACCGTCAGGTGCAGGTATTCGACCTGCGACCAGTGTTGGCAGGGGTTCATATTGGTACTCCTTTGCTGAATGGATCGGATGGGTTGCGTTCGCTTGAGCGCAGCTAATAGATCCAGACCAGCATGCGGGGCACGCAGAGCAGGGAGCAGCCCAGCATCTGCGGGAGGCGTGGTCGCATTGTGGTGTGCTCCAAAGAACTAAGAGGGAAGGGCGCGATCATAAGGTCGGGCGCCGGGTTTGCCAAGGTTGCGCAGAGATCCTGCACTAACCCTCTGGTTGATATTTATTCTCAATTAGCCATGATAACACTCCCACCATGACGGATTCGGGAGAGCGAGATGACACCGCAAAGTTGGCAACGATACATGCTGGAGGCGGAGCGTGCCTGGCAGGCCGGTTCGCTAGGGGCGGCGATCTGCTTTTATCAGCAGGCGCTGGGGGATGTTTACGAGATGACCCAGGTGGAGTTGACCGAGCTGGCCACCATGCGAGTCGCCACCTGTCACCGGTTGGCCGACTTCTGGCGGGCGATGGATGAGCCGACTTACGAGCTGCGCTACCTGAAACTTGCCTCCGAGCTGGTGACTGCGCTGGTGCCGCAGTGCCCCAATCGGGAGTGCGAGGCACTGATCAGCGAGTTGGGTTGCTGTCGTGGTGCCCTGCTCGCCTTTCTCAAGCGCCACCCCAATCCGGAAATTGCCCGGCTGATCCAGCTGCAGGACAAGGTGCAGGGTTGCGAGCTGATCGGCCGTTTTCGTCTCAACTGACCGGCGTTGAGCGGCAGCTCAGCCCCGCCGTTTGAGTTTCTGGGCGATGCGCTGTTGCGCCTCTTCCCCTTGCAGTGCCTGGGCGAAGGCGCGCGCCTCCAAATCGATGACAAAGTGCACTGCTTGTTTGAGCTCCTGTTTCAGCAGTGTTTTGCTCTTTTGCAGCGCTCTGGGCGGTTTGGCCGCCAGCTTCAGTCCCTGCTCGCGGGCAAAGGAGAGTACTCCATCGGCCGCCACCACCTTGTTGGCGAGCCCGAGTCGCTGCGCCTCCTCGGCATCCATCGCCTCGGCCAGCAGCAACAGCTCGGCCGCCTTGAGGTGCCCCACCAGACGCGGCAGCAGCAGGCTGGAGGCGAACTCCGGCACCAGTCCCAACTCGACAAAGGGAAGCTGCAAGCGGGCGTTATCCGCCAGATAGACCAGATCGCAGTGCAGCAGAATGGTGGTGCCAATCCCTACTGCAGGACCTGCAACAGCGGCGATCACGGGTTTGGGGAAGTCGGCAAGGGTGTGGAGGAACTGCAGGATGGGGTCGTCGGGCTCCAGCGAGCTCTTGCCCATAAAGTCGGCCAGATCATTGCCCGCGGTAAAGCAATCCTGCTGCCCCTGCAACAACAGGACATGCACCTCCTCATCGGCTGCCGCCTCTCGCAGCGCTGCCACCAGTTGCTTATAGATCTCGGTATTGAGGGCGTTGCGCTTGTCGGGGCGGTTGAGGGTCAGGGTGAGCAAGCCATCCTGCTGCTCGGCAATGAGAATGGGGGCCATGTCTAAATCCTTGTTATTGAAAGGTGCAAAAAAGGTTGCTGCTGGGGTAACCTTGGCGCCGTTTAACAACATCATAAAAGGATTTCAACCATGTTTAAACGTGCGTTTTATTCTCTGCTGGTTCTGGGTATGACGGCGCCTGCACTGGCCAAGGTCGAGGCTGTCGACGGCTATGTGCGGCTGCTGCCGCCGGGCTCCCCCAACACTGCCGCCTTTATGGTGCTCAAGAATGACGCCGACCAGCCGGTCAAGCTGGTGGCAGCGGCTTCTGCTGCGGCCGGGCGTGCCGAGCTGCACACTCATCTGCACGAAAATGGTGTGATGAAGATGCGTCAGGTCGAGAATATCGAGATCCCGGCCAAGGGCGAGGCGGTGCTGAAACCGGGCAGCCTGCACATCATGCTGTTCGAGGTGGGTACGCTCTCCGAGCAGACTCCTTTCCCGCTCACCCTCACCATGGACGATGGTCAGAAGCTGGAGCTGTCACTGCCGGTGAAGCCGATTGAGCCGATGGCAGAGATGAAGCATATGAAGCACTGACATTTGTCGTCGTTTGTTCAGGATTGACGCTGGGTATTTTGGCTGCACCGAGTAAAATAGTGCTCTTTTCCATGTATGCAAGAGGAAGTGACGTAATGAAAAAGACGCTGATTGCCGGTTTTGTGCTGGCTCTGTGCAGCCAGAGTGCCATGGCCGCTGACGACTGGCGTTTTGCCGCCGGTGCCGACGTATGGGCAGCCAAGGGCAGTGGTCAGGCTTATGGCACCAGTGCCGATGGCAGCTATGACGACAGCTACAACTGGAACGGCTATCTGCAACTGGAGCACGGCATCATCCTCCTGCCGAACGCCAAGTTTGAAGTCTCCGATTTCAGCACCTCCGGCGGCAACTTCAAGAACGACCTGACCGCCTACGATCTGAGCCTCTACTACCGTCTGTTCAACAACGATCTGTTCAAGATCGATCTGGGTATGACCGGTCGTCACTACGATGGCGAGCAGGTCTATGTCGGTCGCAAGGGCTATAACGAAGATACCCTGATGGCTTATGCCGGCAGCGAAGTGAAGATCCCGGGCACCGGCATCGCCTTCTTCGGTGATCTGCGCACTCACGATGCGGACAACTATGACTACCGTCTGGGCGGTTCCTACAAGTTCTCCTCCATGCCGATCAAGCTGCGTGCCGGCTGGCGTGAAGCCAAGGTCGACTTCGACAACGTTGACCAGCGTATCGATGGCTGGTTCATGGGCGGCGAATTCACTTTCTAATCTGACCGTCAACTGACGACGAGGAGCGATAATGGGCCACATCATAGTGACAGGTGCCGGTTCTGGTCTCGGCCGGGCGCTGACCATCGGACTGGTTGAGCGGGGCCATCAGGTCTCCATGATGGGGCGCCGTTATCAGCGACTGCAGGAGCAGGAACAGCTGCTCGGCAGCGCGGTGATCGGCATCGCGGCCGATCTGGCGCACCATGAAGAGGTCGACGTTGCCTTCGCCGCTGCGGTGGAGTGGGGCGGGCAGCCCGACATGGTGATCCACTGCGCCGGGGTGGGCGAGTTTGGCCCGGTCGGTGTTTACACCGCCGAGCAGATCCGCCGGGTGGTGGAGAGCAATCTCATCTCCACCATTCTGGTGGCCCAGCAGACGGTGCGGCTTATCGGGGAGAAAGGCGGAGTACTGGCCAATGTGCTCTCCTCCGCCGCGCAGGTGGGCAAGGCTAACGAGAGCCTCTACTGCGCCTCCAAATGGGGGATGCGCGGCTTTCTCGAATCCTTGCGCGCCGAGCTGAAAGGCTCGCCACTGCGGCTGGTCAACCTCTACCCGAGCGGGATCCGCAGCGAATTCTGGGACAACTCGGATCACGTGGACCCGAGTGGCTTCATGACTCCGGAAGATGCGGCGGCCTATATGCTCGACGCACTGGAAGCCAGAAGCAGCTGCCACGTGACCGATCTCTTTATCGGTCGCAATCCCTGAGGCAACCCTTCATCCGGTTGCCGTCGTCAGCACACAGAAACAAAAAGCGCGCCAAATGGCGCGCTTTTTTATATCGGGAAGAGGGCGGAATTAACGGCCCAGCTTGGCCTTGAGCATGGCGATGATGTCGCTGATGGCCACTTCCTGCTTCTCGCCGGTGCGGCGGCACTTGTACTCCACCACGCCGTTGTCCAGACCGCGATCGCCGATGACGATGGCGTGCGGGATGCCCAGCAGCTCCATGTCGGCGAACATCACGCCCGGGCGCTCTTTACGGTCGTCGAACAGCACGTCCACACCAGCGGCTTTCAGCTCGGCGTAGAACTGTTGTGCCTGCTCGGCCACGCGCTCGGACTTGTGCATGTTCATCGGCACGATGGCCACTTCGAACGGGGCGATGGCGTCCGGCCAGATGATGCCGTACTGGTCGTTGTTCTGCTCGATGGCGGCAGCCACCAGACGGGAAACCCCGATACCGTAGCAACCCATCTCCATGGTGACGGACTTGCCAGCTTCGTTCAGCACGCTCGCCTTCATCGCTTCGGAGTACTTGGTACCCAGCTGGAAGATGTGGCCCACTTCGATACCGCGCTTGAGCAGCAGCTTGCCCTGGCCGCACGGGCTCGGGTCGCCTTCCACCACGTTGCGCAGGTCGGCAACTTCGTAAGAAGCGATGTCGCGATCCCAGTTGGCACCGGTCAGGTGGAAGCCGGTTTCGTTGGCGCCGCAGACGAAGTCCGCCAGATGGGCGGCGCTGCGATCGACGATGATGCGACCGGCAAAGCCGACCGGGCCGATGGAACCTGCATCGCAACCGGCGGCAGCTTTAATCTGCTCGTCGTTGGCGAAGGTCAGCGGGTTGGCTACGCCAGCCAGTTTCTCGGCCTTGATCTCGTTCAGCTCGTGGTCGCCACGCAGTACCAGCGCGATGACGGCCTGCTTGCCGTGCTCATCTTCCTCTGCCAGTACCAGCAGGGTCTTGGCGATGGCGGTCGGAGCCACGTTCAGGAAGGCAGCCACTTCGTCGATGGTGTGGACGTTCGGGGTGGCAACCTTGGTCAGGGCTGCGGTGGCGGCAGCGCGCTCACCAGCCGGTGCCAGTGCTTCGGCCATCTCGATGTTGGCGGCGTAATCGGAGCTATCGGAGAAGGCGATCAAGTCTTCACCGCTCTCTGCCAGCACCTGGAATTCGTGGGAACCGGTACCCCCGATGGAGCCGGTATCCGCCTGCACTGGACGGAAGTTCAGACCCATGCGGGTGAACGCCTTGCAGTAGGCGGCGTGCATCTTCTCGTAGGTATCGACCAGAGATTCCTTGTCGATGTGGAAGGAGTAGGCATCCTTCATCAGGAATTCGCGGCCGCGCATCACGCCGAAACGGGGGCGCACTTCGTCGCGGAACTTGGTCTGGATCTGGTAGAGGTTGAGCGGCAGCTGCTTGTAGCTGTTCACTTCGTAACGTACCAGCGCAGTGATCACCTCTTCGTGGGTCGGGCCCAGCACGAAGGGACGGTTGTGACGGTCGGTCAGACGGCACAGCTCGGGACCGTAATCATCCCAGCGGCCAGACTCCTGCCACAGCTCGGCAGGCTGCACCACCGGCATGGAGACTTCGACGGCACCAGCATTGTTCATCTCTTCGCGAACAATGTTCTCGATTTTCTTCAGTACCCGCAGACCGGTTGGCAACCAGGCATACATGCCGGAGGCCAGTTTACGGATCATCCCGGCGCGCAGCATCAGCTGGTGGCTGACAACTTCAGCGTCGGAGGGGGTTTCCTTGAGAGTGGAAAGCAGATATTGGCTGGTACGCATCGCGGTAGACCTTAGCTAGAACGGGCGCGGGGCCCAGGATAATTTCAAGGGCGGAATTTTAACAGGCTGGGCGTTGCGGCCCAAGGGCTAAATTTGCCGCAACCCGAAAGGTGGCCACGCCCGGCAGATGGCCAGGGGCAATGACCATTGCAACAAGCAGGCTTTTTATGCCTGCAATTTGGCCGGATCTCCGCTAAACTCTGCCACCTTTTCTCGATGGGCATGGCTCTGCCGCGTTCATCACCCCCCATTTTTAGTACTTTTGGAGCCGCTCATGCCGTTAGTGGGACATCAACACCAGATCGAGATCCTGGAACTGACCGACAAAGGAGATGGCAAAGGACGCCTGTTCGATCGCCCCCTGTTTGTCGAAGGTCTGCTGCCCGGTGAGCAGGCGCTGGTGGAGCTGACCGAGGTCAAGCCGAACTATCTGCACGGCAAGGTTGCCGAGCTGCTCCAACCTTCAGCAGATCGGGTTGCCGATTTCTGCCCCAACACCGAGTGCGGTGGCTGTCAGGTACGCCCGCTGGCCTATCCGGCTCAGCTCAAGCTCAAGCAGGCACTGGTGCAGAGCGCACTGGAGCAGGCCGGGCTGGGTGACACCCCGGTCAAGGATATCCTTGGCATGGAAAGCCCGTTCGCCTATCGCAACAAGGCGCAATATGCGGTGCGTGGCTGTGACGCCGGTGCCGAGATCGGTTTTTATCGCAAGCACTCTCACGATCTCATCACCGCCGATGATTGTGCGGTGCAGGATCCGCTGCATGTCGAGCTCAACGCCCGGGTGCGCAACTGGATGCGCGCGCATGACATCGCCGCCTATGACGAAGTAAACCACAGCGGCTGCGTGCGCAACCTGATGACCCGCAAGGGCTTCAAGAGCGGTGAGCTGATGGTGGTGCTGGTCACTTTGGGCGAGGAGTTACCGTTCGAAGCCGAGCTGCTGGCAGCCCTGAGCGATCTGCCGGTCACTACCCTGGTGCAGAACATCAACGATGAGCGCACCAACCGCATTCTGGGCGCCACCAACCGGGTGCTGCTCGGCGAAGGGGTGATCCGCGACAAGATCCACGAACTCGAGTTCGAGATCTCGCCGCTCTCCTTTTTCCAGAACAACCCGACCCAGACCGATGTGCTCTACTCCAGCGCCCTCGAGTATGCCGAGCTGACCGGCAACGAGACGGTGTTCGACATCTATTGCGGTATCGGCACCATCTCCCTGTTCCTGGCTGGCAAGGCCGCCAAGGTGGTGGGGATCGAGTCGGTGGAGAGCGCTATCAGCGATGCCCGTCGCAACGCCGCCCTCAACGGCATCGAGCACACCGAATTCCACGTCGGCAAGGCGGAGCAGCTGATGCCCGAACTGCACGCCCAGGGTGTGACCGCTGATGTGGTGGTGATGGACCCGCCCCGCAAAGGCTGTGACAAGGCGGTGCTGCAGACCCTGGTCGCCATGGCGCCCCGCCGTCTGGTCTATGTCTCCTGCAACCCGCAGACTTTGGCCCGCGACCTTGCCTGGCTGGTCAAGCAGGGCTTCGTGCTGGACGAAGTGCAGCCGGTCGATATGTTCCCGCACTCCATGCATGTGGAAGCAGTGGCTCGTCTGAGCTTGCCCGCCCAGGCATAAGTCGCCCCGAATCTTGCCCATAAAAAACGACGCCAGCTGGCGTCGTTTTTTTCTATCTGATACTCGCAGGTTGATGTGCTCAACCTTGCTTGCGCACCTCGGCGGCGATCTGGTCGAGCAGCTGTTGCCAGCCCTGACCCAGCTCGTTCACCAGTGCGTTGTAGCCATCGGCCGGCAGCACCCGCTCCTGACGGAAGGGAGCATCGCGCAGCACGGTGCCATCTTCCGCCAGCAGGCGCCAGCGGCCGCTCAGCACGGCGCTGCCGTCATGACGGCCCTGAAAGCGCTCCACCAGAATGGTCAGCACCGGCCCCTTGCGGGCGCCATCCTGCCGTACCACCCAGCCCGGCAGGCGGGTGGAGAGGCCATTGAGGGTGAGCTGGTTGAGCTGATCGTCCAGCGCACCGGCCCAGCGATGGTACTCGGTGAAGTGGAGCTCTTGCCCTTCCAGCTGATAGACCAGACTGATCCGGTCGAGCTGGCTGGCCAGCGCCACCGGGCGCAGCACCAGCTGGTGCTGCGGTTGGGCCGGGGCCGTCACGGGTTGCTGGTTGTCGGCATCGAGCGAGTAGTAGTGCAGGCTTGGCTGGCTGCTGCAGCCCGCCAGCAGGCCCAACAGGGCCAGCGTCAGGATCTCTTTTTTCATTGTTTGCCTCGCTTGGGCTCAGGGTCCGATGGATGCGCGCGATCGAAGATCAGCGAGCTGGGCTGCTCGTTGAGGGAGTGCACCAGCGGCTGCAGTTCGCGCATCAACTGATTGAGGGTCTGCACCGACTGACGCAGGTCCTGATTGGTCTGCGACTGGGCATCATAGGCCTGCAAGGTCTCCTGCAACTGCTTGAGGCTCTCGTTGAGCGAGGCCGGCAGCTGCTGGGTGGAATCCTTGGCAGTGAGCTTGTTCAGGTTGGCGCTGACTGCACTGATGTTCTTCAGGGTGCCATCCAGGGTGGTGAGTGACCCGTTAACCTTGGTCAGGGTGGTCGCCATGTCCATGTCGACAAACTTGTCTAGGATGAGGTTCACCTTGCGCTCGATCTGATCCAGCCCGCCCTGCACGGTGGGGAAGACCTGATAACCGGCCAGCTTGGCCTGCTCGAAACGTGGCGCGTCCGGATAGAAGTTGAGATCGATGATCTTGCCGCCGGTCAGCAGGCTCGAGGTCTTGAGGCTGGCACGCAACCCCTCCTTGAACTGCTTGCCGAACAGGGCGCGCCATTGATCTTTCTCCGCCTTGGCATAGCGGTGGGAGAGGCGCTGCACCTCGATGCGAGCCAGCACCGGGATCTGGCGGCTCTTGAAGATTTGCACGCCCTTGTCCTCGATGAGGTAGGGGGCGGAGATGACGGTACCGACCCGAATGCCGCGATACTGCACCGCCGCGCCCGGGTGCAGGCCACCCACGTTGTCATCGAACAGGAAGACGTAGTCGATGAACTGATCCAGACTACCGGCCAGCACGCTCGCCTCATCCTGGAACAGGGTGAACCCTTCCATCTGTTTGACCGGTTCGCCAGGCGCCCAGCCGGGTGGCAGACCCATGGTGATGCCGCCATCGATCAGGCTCTCCAGCGAATCCATCTTCACCTTCATCCCCTCGCTGCTCATGGAGACCTCGAAGCCCGGGGTCATCCAGAAGCGGGAGTTGCTGCTCACCAGAATGTCATAAGGAGCGTGGATGAAGATTTGATACTGCATCTCGCTCTTTTCCGGCAGGAACTTCGCCTCTTCCACCTGACCTATGGTGAAGCCCTGATAGTTGATGGGGGAGCCTTCTCCCAGCGCGCGAGTGTCGCGACTGCTGAGGGTGAGACGCAGCCCCTTGGCATCGAGGGAGGCGAGCGGCGGTTTGTCGAGCATGGCGTACTCGTCCCGCGCCCGACCTTTCTTGCCGGGGGCGAGCTCGATATAGGCGCCGGAGAGCAGGGTGCTCAGACCCGATACCCCTTCACGGCCCACTCTGGGCTTGACCACCCAGAACTGGCTGTCACCGCGCAACATGCCGGAGGCGGCATTGGTCAGCCGTCCTTTCAGCACGGCATGGCTGTAGTCATCGCTCAGCTCGACGGCCTCGATGCGGCCGACGTCCACTTCGCGGGAGCGGATCACCGTCTTGCCAGCGACTATGCCCTCGGCAGTGGCGACTGTCAGGGTGAAACTGGGGCCCTGGGAGTACCAGTGCTGGAACAGCATCCAGAGACCGATGAACAGTGCCAGCAGGGGCACCATCCAGATTGCGGCGGCAGAGCTCAGAAAGTCAGAGCCCGGTTTCCACCTTTTTTTACGCTCACTCACGTTCGCGTTCTCCTTGTTGTAAATCCCAGATCAGGCGGGAGTCGAAACTCATGGCGGCGACCATGGTGATCAGCACCACACCTGCAAATGCGACGGCCGCAGGGCCGGGATAGATGGTCATCAGATTGTCGAGCCGGATCAGGCCCGCCAGAATGGCCACCACGAAGACGTCGATCATCGACCAGCGTCCGACAAATTCGGTCATGCGATAGAGTTTGAGCTTGCCGAGGGGGGAGGTGACATTGCCGCGCTGCACCATATAGCAAAGCCAGAATAGCGCCAGTATTTTCACCAGCGGCACCACCACGCTGGCGAAAAAGATCACCGCCGCTATGGGGTAGGAGCCCATGGCCCAGAGCAGCACCACACCGCCGAGGATGGTGGAGGGGCTGTCATCACCGAGAAACACCGTATCCATGATGGGATAGACGTTGGCCGGAATGTAGAGAATGGCGGAGGTAAACAGCAGCGCCCAGGTGCGGTTCAGGCCGCCTGGCTTGCGCGCATGCAGCTTGCCGCCGCAGCGGGAGCAGCTGTGGCTGCCCACCTCGCTCAGAGCGCCACAGATATGGCAGCCCACCAGACCTGATTCCAGCGCGCCCGCTTCCGGGTCGATCTCCCGTGCCTCGGTCGGGCCGAACAGCCGCTGCCACAGCCACATCTGATCCAGTGAGGAGATCATCTTGATAAGCAGTACGGTGTAGCCGACGAAAGCCCAGAATGACAGCCCCATCTTGATGTCGGCCATTCCCATCAGCTTGACCAGCGAGATGAGCACCCCCACCAGAAAGACATCCACCATCAGCCAGGGTTTGATCCGGCAGAGCAGACGGCCGAGGGAGCGCAGGGCATTGCTGTGCAGATCTTTATCGATCCGCCACAGCACCAGCATGATGGAGCCCATATAGACCAGCGGCAGGCCGATCAGGGTCAGGCTCAGTACCGCGCCGAGAAACAGATAGCCCTCATCCACCAGGGTGGTGATGCTCTGCAAAAAGGTCATCTCCTGGCCCACCCCTTTGGCCGAGAAGGACATAAAGGTAAAGGCATTGGCGAGCACGAACATGATGAGTGCCGCGAACCCGTAGGAGATCGGCCGCAACTCCTGCTGTGGCAGGTGGCGACTCAGGGTGTGTCCGCAACGGGGGCAGCAGCTGGCCTGTCCCACCTCGAGCGGTGTGGCCGGTATCAGCAGGTCACACTCTTCGCAGGCAGTGGCATCATGGACATAGGTGGTGTGGTGTTGGTGTGAAACCGGATGCAAGATAAAACCCCAGATAAGGCCCATGGTGGAGCCAGAGCTGGCGATTATCGCAGTTGTGCTGGTCAGCGACCAGCCCCCGGAGGCCGCTATTGCTGGCGGGAGTGAGAATGACTTTGACAAGCCAGTGCCCATTTAGCACAATCAAACGCCACTTTTTTTCCGCGGGACAATAATTTATGACAACTGAATCCCCAAGCTACTCCACGATTGAGCAAGCCTTCTCCCTCGGGAACGGGCAAGATTCTGCCCTCAACTGGTTGCGCAAGAACCGCAGTCAGGTCGCTATCTTTCTGGTGAGCGGCATCAAGCTCGAAGGCACCATCAGCGGGTTTGACCAGTACAGCGTGCTGCTGACCGATGCACACGGCAACCAGCAGCTGGTCTACAAGGCCAAGATCTCCACCATCGCCATGCACACCGGCCGTCCGCAGGTGAACATCCAGCGTGCTCGCAAGCCGCGTGTCTCCATGGCGCCGCGCCCCCATGGTGCGCCGGGTCGTTATGACGACAATCAGGGCGGCGGCAACAACGAGTAATCGTCTGCCCCGCACTCCCCGTTGACGCGCCCTGCGTCAGCGGCTGACGGAACCTGCTCTCATTTTCATTCATGTCCCGTATGAGAGCCGGTTCCGGTTATCGCCCCTTGCAGGGCGATATTTTTTTACGCACTACGCGGTTATGCCGACCGGTTGACCCTCTTTGACCATGCAGGTCTGCATACCCGCCGCCTCTCCGGCCTGTACCCCGATACCGGTATCTTCAAACACCAGACAGCCTGATGGCGCGACCCCCAACTTGCTGGCGACCAGCAGGAAGGTGTCCGGATTGGGCTTGTGCAGCTCCACATCGTCTGCGGTGACTACCACTGAGAAGTAGCGATCCAGCCCGGTGTTGCGCAGCACCGCTTCGGCGTTGACACGAGGCGAGCCGGTGCCGATCCCCATCGGGATGACGCCATGATAGCGCTCGACCAGCGCCTGCATGGCCGGAAACACGGTCGCCTTGTGCAGGTTGGCCACATAGTGGGCGGTCTTGCAGCGGGTGACTTCGAGCGGATCGAGGGGGATCTGCTGCTCCTGTGCGACCAGCAGGGCGATCTTGCGGCTCGGCATGCCACCCAGCTCATAGAACCAGTCGGCATCGAAGTGAAAGCCAAACTCGCGGGCGGTGTGCTCCCAGGCGGCGAGGTGCAGCGGCATGGAGTCGACCAGGGTGCCATCAAGGTCAAAGACCAGGCCTTGGAATCCGGAAAGAGTCATGGTGCGGGGTCTGTCTCTGAAAAAAGGGAGCCCATTCTAGCCAGTGGCTCCCCGCCTCGCCATCACCTAGCAGGTGAGAAACGCTTGCCCCCACATTTGCGCCTGAAAATAGACGGGGGTGAGTCTGGTCGGGTCGAGCTGGTATTTCGGTGCCAGCTGCTCCAGCAGGGCCCAGTTGCCCTGTTCGTAGGTCCTGACCAGCTGGAACAGGTGGAACAACGGCCCTTCGTGCCGCTCGATGGCTCGTTTTACGTTGTTGGGCAGGTGGGCCTTCAGCGACTCCGATAGCAGGGAACCATCGAGTACCAGCCCTACCAGAAAAGCCCAGCTTGCTTCGCGTTTGTCTAGGGCGGTGAGGGCGATAAGTTCACAGAAGCGACCGCGAGCGATGGCCATCCGGGTAGAGGCCTCCGGCATATGCTGGCTTACCCTAGCTAGGCCGTTGATCAGCACAAACTTGCGGATCTCCTGCTCTCCCAGATAGGAGAGGGCGCGGGAAACCGAGGTGATGGGGGCGGCATGATCGAAGCCGGGGGCGTTGACATAGGTGAGTAGCTGGCCCGGGAGCAAGGCATCCTGCTCCAGCAGGCGGGCCACCTGGGCAAAGGAGAACTCCTCGTGGCAGATGAGCTGGAGGATCTGCTGCACAAGTGCCATGTCGGGCTGGGTGGCACGCTGATTGACCAGCTCGGGGCGGGCGAGAAAACCACCGGCAAAGAAGTCGACTCCGGCCTCTCGCAGCGGGAGAAAGTCTTCCCAGGTTTCGATATCGAGGGCCATCCGCTTGTGTTCGGTGGGCTGGCAGATCCCCTCTTCGCCCATCCAGAATACCAGCAGACGGCTGGCACCGAGCCAGCGTGGCTCACGGCTGACCCCGTGTACGGCAAGCCGGCGTCGACTGTCTCGCCACTGTTCCAGCACCGGAAAGGAAGCTGGTAGCCGTTCGCTGGAGGCTTCGACCAGCGGGATCGCATCCTGATCAAACAGCAGGGGGCGCTGTTCATCGAGCTGTTCGTGAGTGAAGGGCACCAGATATTGGCGCCCTTGTGCCAGCAGGCGGCAATGTTGTGCCAGCGAGGGCCACTCGTCCGGTGAGCCGAGCAGATAATCGATGCCGTAGGCCACCAGGGCCAGGCGGCGATTAAAGATGGGATAACGACGCAACAGCATGGGATCACCGATAGGCCAGAGTGCGCGCCCGTCCTTGAGACTTGGCGTGGTAGAGCGCCTGATCGGCCTGTTCGGTCAGACTCTGCCATGCCTCGTTCAGGGAGGGAACCAGATAGCTAAAGCCTATGCTAACCGTAATGAAATCAGCAACCCGCGAGGCGGGATGGGGCAGTTTTAATCGGGTTAGGCCATCATGGATCCTCTCGGCCAGTTGTTCGGCTTCACCGGGTTGGGGGGCGCAGAGCAGGATGACGAACTCTTCTCCGCCATAACGAGCCACCAGATTGGTAGAGCGTCGCTCGGCCTCCCGCAGTACTCGGGCTACCTGCTGCAGGCACTCATCCCCCTTGGTATGACCGAAGTGATCGTTATAGGCCTTGAAGTCGTCGACATCGATCATCAATACCGCCAGCGGATTTTTGGTGCGCCGTGCCCACTCCCATTCCCGTTGCATGGTGATGTCCCACTGGCGCCGATTGGCGATACCAGTCAGAGGATCTTCCAGCGAGAGCAGGGAGAGGCGGTGATTGGCCTCCTCCAGCGCCCGATTGGTTTCGGCCAGTTGTATCGTGCGTTCGGCAACCAGCTCCTCCAGCTGGCGGTTGAGGGTTTCCAACTGCTCCTGGGTGCGCTGGCGGATCAGTAACTGTGACAGGATGGCGGCGTACTGTTTGAAAATCTCGCTCTGATAAGCCTTGAGTGGTCGGTGACAGAGCAGGTTGTCGGCGGCGATCCAGCCGATGGGAGTGGTGCCATCCCACAGCGAGACCATGGCGTTCCAGCCACGACCTACCTGCTGTTTCTCGTAGTAGAGGGGGGTATCTTCCAGCACCAGTACGTAGTCCTTGCGCCTGAGCGCCTCCTGCACCGTGGGGTGCTCCGGAATGGGGCTGACAAAGTCATGTTCGTCTACCAGCTCTCCCTCTTCGCTGGTGCCCCAGGTGCCGCGCATGGTCTTGCCATCGGGTTCGATCAGGAAGATGGCGACCCGATCGAACTGCAGTTCCTTGCGGGCCAGAAGCACGGCGTCCCACAGCAGATCGTTCTCGCTGCGGCTGCGGGAGAGGGTGACGCTGACCATGTGCAACGCCTGCAACATGGTGAGAAAAGAGCCCTGCAGCGCCTGACTCTGCACCAGATCGGTCTGGGTATGGAGCCGCTGATCCCGCTCCTGATTGACCTGGCTGGATAGCAGGTGGTTGCTCAATTCGGCGGTCAGATAGTGGATCTGCAGCTGGATCCCCTGACGCTGGCGTGCAGAGAGGCGGTCGATACGGCGGTGGGTCTCCAGATAGATGACCCCTTCCAGGCTCATATGGCGTTTGAGGGGGAAGCAGGCGCGTAGCCGTTGCTGGGCTGGTTCGATATTCTCACCAGAGTCCGGCGGCTGGTAGATCTGCTCGATCACCAGTTGCCCCTTGCCCATCGCCTTGTCGAGCAGATGGTGGGGCAGGGTCAGTTGACCGAGATGGGCGAGATCAAGCGTAGTCAGCCCCTTATCGAGCTGAAAGCTGTAGAGCTGCGGTTCGGGGGCTTTCAGCCAGAGGTAGAGGCGTTCGGCATCGGTTTTTTCACGGATGGTGGCGAGGCTCACTTCGCATAACTGAGCGAAGTTGGTGAAGTGTTCCGGGTCCCATTCCTGCATACCAATATCCCTTGGATTGTACCCAAGCGAGTATAAACATATTTCTCTTTGATTAATATGTCAGAAAGGAGAGGTGTCGCACATATTGGTTGCATTCCACGTTATGCGTGGAAACATTCACTGCTTTTACTGCCAACTGTAGCGAAAACTGTGCGTAGTGGCACCACTTGTGGCAGCGTGTATGGCAGATGCGGGGAAAAAAAGAGCCCGCGCAATGGCGGGCTCTCGGGCAGATTAGATGACTCTGTGCGGCTTACTCAGCCTTGGGGGCTACGTCCGCAGGTGTGCTCTCGGCGACCGGGGCTTCCGGTGCCGGGCCCGGCACCAGATCCACAGCCGGTTTGGCGATAAGGGAGCGGGTCTCTTCCACCGCTTCGGTCAGCTTGACCTCGATGATCTGGCCGAGCTCGTAGACCACCTCAGTCTTGTCCAGATAGACGCGGCCGTTGTCCCAGTTGCACTCCAGGCGATCCTTGTTGTCGAGGATATGACGGGCAGGCATGAAGACCACGGCGCCATTCTCCTGCAGACGCAGCTTGAGACCGGCACGCATCACGTCGATGATCTCGGCGTTGAATACCTGATCGGTGCCAGCGGCGGCTTTCAGGTAGCGAACATAGAGCCAGTCGCCGATGTCACGCTCCACCATGCGGTGCAGGCGGCGGCAGGCGGTCAGATGCTCGGTGAGCTCGGTGCTCGGGCGCTCACCCGGGGTTTTGCCCGCGATGACCGCTTTGAGCAGACGATGGTTGACCATATCGCCGTATTTTCGAATAGGTGACGTCCAAGTGGCGTAGGCATCCAGCCCCAGACCGTAGTGGGCGCCCGGTTCGGAGGACATCAGCGCATAGCTCTGGAAGCGGCGGATCTTGCCATCCAGCCAGCGGGTGTCGAGGTTGTCGATCCAGCGGCGCAGGGCGCAGAAGCCGGAGAGGCTGGCGATCTCGTCGCGCTCGAACGGGGCTTCGGCACTCTTCAGCAGGTCGATGGCGCCGTCGAGGGACTCTTCGTCAAAGCCGGTGTGAACGTTGAAGATGCCGTAACCGACGCTCTTGCCCAGCACGCGACCGGCGCAGATGTTGGCGGCGATCATCGACTCTTCTACCATGCGGTTGGCGATGCGGCGCGGCTCGACGTGGATAGCCAGCACTTCGCCATTCTCGCCCAGCTCGAAGTCGTAGTCGGGACGATCCGGGAATACCAGCGCATGCTCGGTGCGCCACTTGATGCGCGCTTCGGTCATCGCCTTCATCAGCGGCAGCTGGGCCAGCACACCTGCGTCGATGGCCAGCTCTTTGCCGTGCTCCGCCCAGTCGGAGACGTCGTCATAGTTGAGACGGGCGTGGGAGCAGATGCGGGCGGCGAAGAACTCAGTCTCCTCCAGTAGCAGACCATCTTCGGCGATGAGCAGACGGGCACACAGGGTGTTGCGCTCTGCGCCCTCTTTCAGGGAGCAGAGCTCGTCGGAGAGGGTGCGCGGGATCATCGGCACGTTGCGGCCTGGCATGTAGACGGTGAAGGCGCGCTGAGCGGCCTCTTTGTCCAGCTCGCTCCCTTCGGCCACATAGGCGGTCGGGTCAGCGATGGCAACCAGCAGCTCCCAGCCGTTGTCCAGCTTGGTGATGGCCAGCGCATCGTCCATATCCTTGGTCTTGGCACCGTCGATGGTGAAGAAGGGGACTGCGGTCAGATCGCGACGGGGCAGCTCCTCTTCTTCGATCACCTTCCACTCCGGCAAGTCAGCCGGCTCGACCTGGGCCAGGTTGTGGCGCGCCAGCACCACCCACCAGGGCACATTGTGATCTTCCTGGGCGGCAATCTTCTGGGTGATCTCGGCGGAGAAGTTGCCGTCGACCAGCGCATGGCGCTTGAGGATCGCGACCACCCAGTCCCCTTCCTTGAACTCTTTCTCATCCAGACCCTTCTTGACGCGGGCCTTGATGGCATCCTTGATCAGCGGGTGGTCAGCCACCACGTTGAGACGGTCGCGGAACATCTTGACCCGGGCCACGAAGCGGGTGATGGACTGCTCCAGCAGGGCATCCGGCTCGGCCACTTCCTTCTCTTTTTCGGTGCGGATCAGGGCGCTCACCCGGTCACCGTGCATCACCTTCTTCATGTAAGGAGGCGGCACGAAATAGCTGGTCTTCTCATCCACCTCCAGAAAGCCGAAGCCCCGATCGGAGGCACGGATCACACCCTCTTTCTTCGGGATGTTTTCGCGGATTTGTTGCTTGAGCTGGGCCAGCAGCGGATTGTCTTGGAACATAAATGGGGAACCTGAGTGGAGACCTGATGAAGAAACGCCCAGCACTATACGTTTTTAGCCCTGCAAAGCCAAGGTGAATGGCCTGATTAGCGTGGTTTCAGAGAGCTGCGGGCATAGTCGATGAGCCGTAAAGAGAGCTGTTTGTGTACCCCTTTTTCCAGTACCCAACGGTGCCAGTAGAGTCGCTCCGTCAGGATGCGCTCTGGGCTGAGGTTGACCAGTGAGCCACTCTCCAGTTGTCTCCTGATCTGTAATTCCGGGATAAGACAGTAGGCCACTCCCTGTTCGGCCATGGCGACAAAGGCCTCCGACGAATGAACCGTATGGCAGGGGTAGCCGCCAGGCTCCAGCCCGAACTGCTCCCTCATAAAGCTTACATGCATGTCATCTCGCTGATCGAACGCTACTGCCGGTGCCTTGGCCAGTGCTTCCCGGGTCAGACCGCGAGGAAAATGGCGAGCCACGAAGGCCGGGCTGGCGGTGAGCAGATAGTTCATCTCACCGAGCTCGTCGACACAGCAACCCGCCAGCGGTTGGGGGCTCAGGCTGACCGCGCCGAAGGCCTGCCCCTCGCGCACCTTGTCGAGGGTGCGGCACTCGTCATCCACCAGCAGGTTGAGTTCGATGGGATGCTGCTCAAGCAAGGGAGTAATCGAGGGCAGAAACCAAGTGGCCAGGCTGTCGGCATTGACGGCGATACTGATCCGGATGGGTGCTTGTGGTGTGGCGGGAGCCAGCTCACCAGCCAGTTCCAGCTCTAGCTGGTGGACCTGACGATAGTGTGCCAGCAGCTTCTGGCCGAGCGGGGTCGCTTGCAGCGGCTGGCTGCGGATGAGCAGCGGCTCGGCAAACTGCTGCTCCAGCTGCTTGATCCGCTGGGAGATGGCCGACTGGGTGATATGGAGCGACTTGGCCGCCCGCTCGAAGTTCTGTTCCTGCAGTACCGCATCCAACGCCCGCAGCAGTTTGTAGTCCAGCTCTTTCATCTTCCCTCCCTTGCGTTGCTTCTGGGCTGACTCTACGTCACTCGGCAGGGGACAACAATGAGTGGTGACAGGGACGTTATGCTGTGATTTCTGACAGTAGTGATCAGGTTGTTGAGGGAGGATACTGCCCGCTGATCCGTGGGTTAGCCTGCGGGCTCATAGCGATCTGTTTATCCCGGGTCTGTTTTCCCGGGATTTTTTATGACTGCGCTGTCAGCGCCCTTGATGGTTGCTGCAGTAGAATGTGGCTGGTTTGATAGTGGCCCAGCAGAGGTTGGCCAACGGCACGGGCGAAACGTTCATCCAGATGGAAGCGGATCCCCACCCCGCGCACGGCCCCCAGATCCACCGTCTGGCGGTGACCGAGCCGCTCGATGGGCAGTCCGAGACGACGAAAGATGCGCTCTACCGGCAGGCTGACGACAGCGACCAGCTCCCGGATCCCGTGAGCATGGGCGAAGGCATAGACTTCGCGAAAGATAACGCAGGTGAGCTCGCTGACGCCATTGACCATCCGCGGAGCACGGCTGGCATCGATGGCTAGACGGGTCAGTTCCCAGACATCGGGGGTGCGTGGTGCACTTTCACCGGCAAGGGCGGTGGGGAAGATGGTGGGCAGCATATAGGCATCGGCACAGTTGAGCAGGCGAATACAGCCGCACAGCCCTTGTTTATCCTCGATCAGCACCCAATGGGTGTCTGGCGTATCAAAGCTGTCACGCTCGAGTCCCCGATGGGACTCTACATCCCAGCCGAGCCGGTCGGAAAAGACGCGATTTCGAAAGCGATAGAGTTCCTCCTCTACCTCATTTCGTGGATGCTCTCTCAATTTTCCTTTGAAAACCAACATTATGGGCCCTCTGTCTTGCTATTCGCCGTTATAATCACATGTCTGGCCAAGGGGGCTTTCATATGAAAAGAGACCAACTGCTTGAGTATCTCGAACATTTCACTTCGGTGACGGATGGCAACCGTCTGGCCGAGCTGATCGGTCACTTCACGCTCGGTATGGGCTACGACTACTACCGCTTCGCGCTGATCCTGCCGATGTCGATGCAAAGACCCAAGGTGGTGCTGTTCAATCACTGCCCTGACTCCTGGGTGCAGGCCTACACCGAAAACAACATGCTGGCATGTGATCCGGTGATCCAGCTGGCGCGCAAGCAGACTCTGCCCATCTACTGGAATCGCCTCGATGAGCGAGCAAGCTTTCTGCAAGAGGGAAGCATGGATGTGATGGGGCTGGCAGCCGAGTTCGGGCTGCGCAACGGCATCTCCTTCCCCTTGCACGGTGCCGCCGGGGAGAACGGGATCCTCTCCTTTATCACGTCCGAGCGGGCCTCGAGCGATCTGCTGCTGGAGTCGTCGCCGATCCTCTCATGGATGTCGAACTACATCTTCGATGCCGCAATCCGGGTGGTGCGTTTCAGCATGATGGACAGTGCGGGCAAAGAGCCCCTGACCGAGCGCGAAACCGAGTGTCTGTTTTGGGCCAGCGAAGGAAAGACCTCCTGCGAGATAGCCTGCATCCTCGGCATCACGGAGCGCACGGTCAATTACCACCTCAATCAGGTCACCCGCAAAACCGGCTCCATGAACCGCTACCAGGCCATTGCCAAGGGGGTGGGGACCGGCTTGCTGTTGCCCAATCTGGAGCAGGTGGTGGTCACCAATTTTCCCCGAGTGTTGCAGTAGTCCGAGTCTCACATGCCACAGATTCTCCTGCTGCTGTATGAGGGTCACAATTGTCAGATCCGGTAATTGACAAGGGATTGAATAGAAAAGCTTCATCATTAGCAAAATGAATGAACCAGTAAATCAATGAATTTCTAAGAGGGAACAGGGCTCGCTATAGTGCCGTTCATTCATCACTTCGAACGGAACTTTCCATGCTGCTGACCACGACCCTGCAAGGCTTCACCATAGGTCTTGCCATGATCATCCCCATCGGCGCCCAGAATGCCTTTGTGCTGAGCAGAGGCATCCATCGCAATCACCATCTGCTGAGCGCCACACTCTGCAGTTTCTGCGACCTCATTCTGATCGCTATAGGGGTATTTGGCGGAGCCAATCTGCTGGCTGCCAGCCCGATTGGCATGATGCTGCTTACCTGGGGCGGCGTGCTGTTTCTCGGCTGGTTTGGGGTTCGCTCCCTGCGCAGCGCCTGGCATGGACAGGAGGGCGGACTGGCCGACTCTTCGCAACGGATGAGAGCCAGAAGCGTACTGGCCATGACGCTAGGGGTCACCCTGCTCAATCCCCATGTCTATCTCGATACCCTGATGCTGCTCGGCTCCCTTGGCAGTCAGGTGAGCGAGTCCCTGCGTCCGGCCTTTGCTGCGGGGGCCATGCTGGCCTCGCTGGTGTGGTTTTACTCGCTTGCGCTGGGAGCGGCCGCATTGGCGCCCTGGCTAGCGCGAGGAGGGGTGCAGCGGGGGATCGATCTGCTGGTCGGCATCATCATGCTGAGTCTGGCTATTCAACTGGCCATAGGAAGTTGAGGAAGTTAAGGCGGCAGGAATGAGCGACCGGTAACAAAAAGATGCCACTCGCAGGGAGTGGCATCTTCGCTATTGGAGGGGGTCAGACTCGGAACTGGGAGAGCAGGCGCTGTTGCAGCAGGCTGGCTTGATGGAGCGAGGAGGCGAGCTGCAGGCACTCCTGCGCCTCCTGTTCGCCGGTTCTGGCTTGCAGACTGATGCCGGAGACCTTGTCAGAGGAGTGGCTCAGGGTGTGTGACAGTTGACCTGTGGCTACGGCCACCTGCTGCACCATGTCGGCCAGCTGGTCGATGGCGCCTTCCACCTTGAACAGGATCTGCTTGGTGTTCTCGGAGTCCTGCATGCCGGACTCCACCGTCTTGAGGTTGCGCTGCATCATCAGGTAGGCGCTCTCGGTCTGCTGCTGGATGCTGCTGATCACCTGGCTGATCTCGGCGCTTGATGTTGCCGTGCGATTGGCCAGGGTGCGCACCTCGTCCGCGACCACAGCAAAGCCACGTCCCATCTCCCCCGCGCGGGCTGCTTCGATAGCCGCATTGAGGGCCAGCAGGTTGGTCTGCTCCGAGATTCCGCTGATGGTGGAGATGATCTGGCCGATCTGGCCCGCCTGCTCCTTGAGGGCGTTGATGGCGATGGCGCACTCGCCCACCTCCTGCACCACCCGCTGCATGCCCGCACTGGCAGAGGCGACATATTGGCTACTTTCGGTGGTTAGCTGGCGCACCTCGTTGGCATTGTGGGCCGCCATGCTGCAGTTGTCGGAGATACCGGTGGCGACTTGCACCATCTGTTCACTGTCGTGGTGCAGGGCCAGCGCATGTTCGGCTGTCTGGCGGCTGCTCTGGCTGATCGCCTCCACCCGGTTGACCGAGGTGTGAACGTGTTCGCTGATGTGCCGGTTGTTGTCCATGGTGGAGCTGATCATCTTCTGCAATTTCTCGATGAAGCGATCCACGCTGTTGGCCAGCGAGCCTATCTCGTCATCCCGCTGCAGGTTAATGCGGGCGTTGAGATCCCCCTCGCCGGCGGCGATATCCTGCATCCGTTTGTCCACTTGCAGCAGCGGGGTGACCAGCTTGCGGGTCAGCCAGAAGCCGCAGAGGGTGACCATGATCAGGCTAAGCAACAGGCCGCTCAGCAGCAGGGTGCGGGTTTGGCTGATGATGCCGTTGAGCTGGACTACCTGATCCTCGACGGTGGCATCACCGCTCGCCTCGATGGCAACCAGTTGTTGCTGTAGCTGGTCGGCACTGGCCTCATAGAGAGCCTGCTGGGCCTGATAGCTGCCGAGCGCCTCGATCCACTGCCCCATCAGCTGCTGATGTCGGGCCAACAGGGCGCGATACTGTGTCGCCAGCGGCTTGCCGGCAAATTCGCCGGTTCCCTCGATATCGAACAGCCCGGTACCGAGCATGCTGTCGATCGCTTCGTGATAGAAATCGGTCGCCTCTTTCAGCTCGACCTTGATCGCCTCCGTTACCCCTTGTCTGCGCATCTTCTCCAGCGCATAGAGCTGGCGCAAAAAGCCGATATTGGACTCCATTCCCCCGTCGGCCGCTTCCCAGCGGGTGGAGAGGCCACTGTTCCAGCTGATGGTCTGGTCGGGGGCCTGGGTCAGCACCTCTACCGCCCCATCGCCAATCACCTCCAGCTGGGTCGAGAGTCGTGCCATCAGCTCGGCGTTGTGATGCAGCGCCTCATCAACCTCGGTATAGGCGTGATAGAGCGTCAACAGCTTCTCTTGTTGTTGTTGATAGGCCAGCTTCTGCTGCTCCATGGTGGCCAGGACTGCGCCATCAATGAGCTGACCCTGGCTGACCCGGGCCAGCGCATCATCGGTCGCCGCCTTGGCGGCATCAAGCTCGGTGCGATTGAGCGGGGTGCCGTTTTGCATCTTCTGAATCTGTAACTGTTGATTGCCCAGTTCGATGGAGCCTTCCATGGCGCCATCGGCGGTCTGCCAGGCGCTTCCCAACACATAGGTGAGCAGGCCGGCCAGCCGCTGGCTGCCATACCAGCCCACGACCCCCATCCCCAGCGTGCAGCCGAGCAAGATGGCAAGACCCAGATTGGCGGTGGAAACAATTTTCATATGATGGCCTTCCTTGGTATCTGCATTGGCATCAATTTCGGTTCCGAACGGATTTAGTGTAGTGGCTCATGCCCAGTCGGAGTCCGGTACGGTGCAGAAACATCCCGTACACGCAGGCTGAACCAGATCAAGCATGGTGGCCAATTTGCGAAAAAGCTTCTCCGGATACCAGGGGGTTGCTGCCCTATGCTGGATACTTATCCAGTTATTCTTTATGCTATGAGCCAATTTGCGAATAGCTGTATTGGTGAGGAGAGAGCCGTGATTGGTCGCTTGAGAGGCATTGTCATTGAGAAGCAGCCCCCCGAGGTCTTGCTGGAAGTAGGCGGGGTTGGTTACGAGGTTCATATGCCGATGAGCTGCTTCTATGATTTGCCGGAGATCGGCAAGGAGGCGACCATCCACACTCACTTCGTGGTGCGGGAAGATGCCCAACTACTCTACGGTTTCAACCACAAGCAGGAGCGTGCGTTGTTTCGCGAGCTGATCAAGACCAACGGGGTCGGCCCCAAGCTGGCGCTGGCCATTCTCTCCGGCATGACTGCCAGCCAGTTTGTCATCTGCGTCGAGCGCGAAGAGATTAGCTCTCTGGTCAAACTGCCGGGGGTCGGCAAGAAGACCGCCGAGCGTCTGGTGGTGGAGATGAAGGATCGCCTCAAGGGCTGGGTCAGTCACGACCTCTTCTCCCCGGCCATGGTCACCCTGCCAGCCAGTGAGCCAGAATTGCGGGCACCGGATGTGACCGAAGAGGCGGCCAGTGCGCTGGTGGCCCTCGGTTACAAGCCGCAGCAGGCGAGCCAGATTGTCAGCAAGATCGCCAAAGAGGGGATGTCGGTGGAAGATATCATCCGTGAATCCCTGCGTAGCCTGGTATGAGGTAGTTGATGATTGAAGCAGACCGCCTCATTTCGGCCAGTGCTGCCCGTGAGGATGACATTATTGACCGGGCTATCCGCCCCAAGAAGCTGGCTGACTACACCGGTCAGGATACCGTCTGCGAACAGATGGAGATCTTTATCGAAGCGGCCCGTCAGCGGGGAGAAGCGCTCGATCACCTGCTGATCTTCGGTCCGCCGGGTCTGGGCAAGACCACCCTCGCCAACATCGTCGCCAACGAGATGGGGGTCAATATCAAGACCACCTCCGGCCCGGTGCTGGAGAAAGCGGGGGATCTGGCGGCGCTGCTCACCAACCTCGAACCGAACGATGTGCTGTTCATCGACGAGATCCATCGCCTCAGCCCGGTGGTGGAGGAGGTGCTCTATCCGGCGATGGAGGATTACCAGCTCGACATCATGATCGGGGAGGGGCCAGCGGCTCGTTCCATCAAGCTGGATCTGCCTCCCTTTACCCTGATTGGCGCCACCACCCGGGCTGGTTCACTCACCAGCCCGCTGCGGGATCGCTTCGGTATCGTCCAGCGGTTGGAGTTCTACAACGTCAAGGATCTGACCGATATCGTCTCCCGCAGTGCCCGTTGTCTGGGGCTAGATATGACGGAAGATGGTGCCATTGAGGTCGCTCGTCGCTCTCGTGGTACGCCGCGGATTGCTAACCGTTTGTTAAGACGAGTGCGTGACTTCGCCCAGGTCAAATCCGATGGCCGGATCGATGGCCCCATCGCAGCCCGCGCCATGGACATGCTGGATGTCGATAACGAAGGTTTTGACTTCATGGACCGCAAGTTATTGTTGGCTGTGATAGACAAGTTTATGGGGGGCCCGGTAGGTCTCGATAATCTGGCCGCCGCGATCGGGGAAGAGAAAGATACTATCGAAGATGTGCTTGAGCCTTATCTGATCCAGCAAGGGTATCTGCAACGTACACCCAGAGGACGGATTGCGACCACACGAGCCTACGCTCATTTCGGTCTTCAGCGACCAGATGAGAAGTAAAAACAGTCGTTTGAACAAAAAACCGCCGTCAAAGGCGGTTTTTTGTTATTCGGGCAAAAAAAAAAGCCCACGGCTGATGCGGTGGGCAAAGACAATTCAGGATGGATGTTCACAGACAGTGAGTGCGTCTGGACACAGACCGGAAAATAAACAGGTGAGCCGTCGCGAGCTCTCAGAGTCGGTTCAGTTGATAGAGCTGAACAAAGGAAAGCTTGTAGTAACGGATGGTTTTAGCAACAAACTTTTTCATCTTCGATTCCAATAGACAGGTTCAAATTGATGGTCGAATACGTACCGTGAACCCGGATTAACCGGCCTGTATCCAAGGGTATGCCCTCACTGCGAGGCGCATTGTAGGAGCTCGTATCGGCCCGGGCAAACAAGAAAAATTGCAACCTTCAAATTAGTTTATCTAATGTAGTGATTGATGAAATTGGTTCGCATGAGTATGCATTGTTTGTAGTTTTAAATTGAGTTTTCGAATCAGTTCGCCTGACCTGGATAACATGGAAAAAGGCGCGTCATCGACACTTTTCAAATTAAATGGGGTGGCCGGATGTTAAATTCTTAAATTGATTTAAATCAATATTTTACGCATTGCCATCTTTTGTGATCTGGCTCGCTTCAATAATCGTGAAATAGATTAAACATGGCTTTGAAAGCCATGTATGACGGGTCCTTTTACATTGATTTCAATCAAATAAAGGTGATATAAAAACCCGGTCATAATGAGCGAGAATAAATTGAAGCTGATTGTTTTTTAATTGTTAAACATTAGCTTTGTTTGTGTTTTCGCGTTGCCTTGTTGTTAATATTGGTGGTTACTGAAAGTGTTTTGTTGTGATGCGTCTCAACGGGGCCCATTCGATAACCCCCAACGGAAGCTTTGTCCTTAAAACTTAAAATAGCCGTGCCAATAATCGGTGAGGAAACATCATGATTGCTGAGCATGTGGTAGACCTATCGCGGTTCCAGTTCGCTGCGACGGCCCTTTATCACTTTTTGTTTGTACCCCTGACGCTGGGAATGGCCTTTCTCCTGGCGATCATGGAATCCGTCTATGTGATGACCAACAACACCATCTACCGGGACATGACCAAATTCTGGGGTAAGTTGTTTGGTATCAACTTTGCCCTGGGGGTCACCACAGGCCTGGCCATGGAGTTCCAGTTCGGGACGAACTGGGCGTATTACTCCCATTATGTCGGCGATATCTTCGGGGCTCCGTTGGCCATCGAAGGGCTGATGGCCTTCTTCCTGGAGTCCACCTTCGTCGGTATGTTCTTCTTTGGTTGGGATCGTCTGAGCAAGCATCAGCATCTGGCTGCCACCTGGTTGATGGCGCTGGGTACCAACCTCTCCGCCCTCTGGATCCTGGTCGCCAACGGCTGGATGCAGAACCCGGTCGGTGCCGAGTTCAACTTCGAATCCATGCGGATGGAGATGATGAGCTTCGCTGACGTGGTGCTCAACCCGGTTGCTCAGGTCAAGTTCGTTCACACTGTGGCGGCTGGTTATACCTGTGGCGCCATGTTTGTGCTGGGTATATCCTCCTACTACCTGCTGAAGAATCGTGATGTGGCGTTTGCCCGTCGCTCCTTCGCCATTGCCGCTGCGTTCGGTATGGCTTCCATCGTGTCCGTGCTGATCCTCGGTGACGAATCCGGTTACGAGACCGGTGAAGTGCAGAAGGTGAAACTGGCCGCTATCGAAGCTGAGTGGGAAACTGAACCTGCTCCGGCCGCCTTTACCCTGTTCGGTATTCCGAATCAGGAAGAGATGCGCACCGACTACGCCATCAAGATCCCCTATGCGCTGGGCATTATCGCGACCCGTTCTCTGGACGGTCAGGTAACCGGTCTGAAGGATCTGAAGAGCGAGCACGAACTGCGCGTTCGTAACGGTATGACCGCTTACGACCTGCTGACCAAGCTGCAATCCGGTGACAAGTCTGACGAGACCCGCGCTCGCTTCGACGAAGTGAAGCAGGATCTGGGCTACGGTCTGCTGCTCAAGCGCTACACCAGCAACGTGACCGATGCTACCGACGAGCAGATCAAGGCCGCAGTGGATGACTCCATCCCGCAGGTTCTGCCGCTGTTCTTCGCCTTCCGTATCATGGTTGCCGTCGGCATGCTGATGCTGGTGCTGATTGGTATGGCCTTCTATGACAGTGCCCGCCACCAGATCGGCAAGCGCAAGTGGCTGCTCAAGGGTCTGCTGTGGGGTATCCCGCTGCCGTGGATCGCCATCGAAGCAGGCTGGTTTGTGGCTGAATATGGTCGCCAACCGTGGACCATTGCAGAGGTGTTGCCGACTTCCCTCTCTGCATCCAATTTGCCTGCAGCCGAGATCTGGTTCTCTCTGATCGGTATCTGCCTGTTCTATACCGTACTTCTGGTTATCGAGATGTACCTGATGTTCAAGTATGCCCGTCTTGGCCCCAGCAGCCTGAAGACTGGCAAGTATCACTTTGAACAGATCAAGGCATAAGGAGAGCGACCATGTTTGATTACGAAACTCTGCGTGTCATCTGGTGGGCTCTGGTCGGCGTACTGCTGATCGGTTTTGCCATCACTGACGGCTTCGACATGGGGGTAGGCGCACTGCTCCCGTTCGTCGGCAAGAAAGATGTCGAGCGCCGCGTGATGCTCAACACCATGGGGCCGCACTGGGAAGGTAACCAGGTTTGGCTGGTCACTGCCGGTGGCGCCTTGTTCGCCGCCTGGCCGATGGTGTATGCCGCGACCTTCTCCGGCTTCTACATCGCCATGATCCTGACCTTGATGGCGCTGTTCCTGCGTCCGGTCGGTTTCAAGTACCGCTCGCTGCGTGCTGATGCAAAATGGCGCAGCAACTGGGACTGGGCCTTGTTCGCCGGTAGCGCCGTACCGCCCATCGTCTTTGGTGTGGCCTTTGGCAACCTGCTGCAAGGCGTTCCGTTCGAGTTTAACCAGTTCATGATGTTGACCTATCACGGCAACTTCTTCGGCCTGCTTAACCCGTTCGGCATTCTGGCTGGTCTGGTGAGCCTGTTCATGCTGCTCACCCAGGGCGCAACCTGGTTGATGATGAAGACCGACGGGGAAGTGCTGGCACGTTCCCGTACTGCCGCCATGATCTGCTCACTGCTGACCCTGGTGCTGTTTGCTGCCGCGGGTTGGTGGGTAAGCGGTATGGAAGGGTATGTCATCGTCAAGGCTGCCGCGACTGACGCAGTATCCAACCCGATGAACAAGGAAGTTGTCCTGCAGGCTGGTGCCTGGATGAACAACTACACCCTCTATCCGTGGATGGTGGCTGCCCCTGTACTGGGTCTGGCCATGAGCCTGCTGACTGCGCTGTTTGCCCGCATGAACATCGGCTGGCTGGCGTTTACCAGCTCCTCGCTGGCGATTGCCGGGGTCATCCTCACTGCCGGTTTCTCCATGTTCCCGTTCGTGATGCCCTCAAGCCTTGAGCCGTCACTGAGCCTGACCATGTGGGATGCTACCGCCTCTTTCAACACCTTGCAGGTGATGACTGTGGCTGCAGCGATCTTCGTACCGATTGTGCTGGGTTACACCATCTGGACTTACATCAAGATGTTTGGCCGGGTAACCAACAAGCACATCGAAGATAACCAACAATCTCTCTATTAAGAGGTGCGCTGACAATGTGGTATTTCACCTGGATCCTGGGGCTGTTGCTGGCCTGTGCATTTGGCATTATCAATGCGCTGTGGCTGGAACACACCGAGAACATGGATCGTCAGATCGATGAAAACAAGTGATCGACTCGCCAGGCTGGCCGCTCCACTGGAGCGGCAGCCGTGGCAGGGGTTGATGTTACTCGCGGCGGCCTTGTTGGCCGTCGCTATTTTACAGGCCCCCAATCTGATCGCGGCCAACACCAGCGAGCATGGTCTCTGGCTTGCTCCCTGGCTGATGTGGGCCGTCTGTTGTGGCGTACTTAACGGGCTTGGCTTTCATCTGAAAAGCCTGCCCGGACGTGTGCTGTTCAACCCCTGGCTCGCCTGGCCCAGTTTGTTGTATGGCCTCTGGCTGACACATTCATATTTCCTTTCATAAAAAACGGGGGGAGGCAGGATTTCCCTGTCTCCCCCTGCTTCTTTCCTATTCAGCCCTGCGCTATGATAGCCCCCCATCTGACTGTCGAATGGATCACAGATTGTTATGGGGGAAGTCTTTGAGTTTCCGGTACGTGTCTACTACGAAGACACCGATGCCGGGGGCATCGTCTACAACGCCAATTATCTCAAGTTTATGGAACGTGCTCGCACCGAGTTTCTTCGTGCCAAAGGGGTCGAACAGGACGTCTGGCTGCAGGAGGGATATGCCTTCGTGGTGAGCCGAACTGAGATCGATTTCCGCTCGGCGGCCCGTTTTAATGAACTATTGAATGTATTAACGCAAGTGATTGAAGTGAAACGCGCATCCCTGCGTTTTTCGCAGCAGATCCTGGCGGCTGATGGACGACTCGTCACCCAGGCTTTGGTACAGATAGCCTGTGTAAGTCATCCGCAAATGAAACCTGTAGCTATACCTGAAAAAATCAAGGGAGTGCTGTTAAGTGCACGCTGAAATTTCGTTTATTGGCCTGTTTTGGCAAGCCAGCCTGTTGGTAAAACTGGTCATGATCACCCTGATGAGCATGTCTATTGTCTCCTGGGCGCTGATTATCCAGCGTTCCAAGGCGATCAAGGCGGCCAATCTCGCATCGGAACAGTTTGAAGATCGCTTCTGGTCAGGGGTCGATCTCAATCGCCTCTATCAGGAGTCCTCTTCCCGCCGCGATGATATCGAAGGCATGGAAGATATCTTCTACTCCGGCTTCAAGGAGTATGCCCGCCTGCTCAAGGCCGGGGCCCGTGGTCAGGATGCGGTGATGGATGGTACCTACCGTGCCATGCGCGTCTCCCTCTCCCGTGCGGTGGATGATCTGGAATCCAACCTGCCGGTGCTGGCGACCATCGGCTCCATCAGCCCCTACATCGGTCTGTTCGGTACCGTATGGGGGATCATGAACGCCTTTATCGCCCTGGGTCAGGTGCAGCAGGCCACCCTGCAGATGGTGGCACCGGGTATCGCGGAAGCGCTGATTGCGACCGCCATGGGTCTGTTTGCCGCTATCCCGGCGGTAATCTTCTACAACCGCTTCTCCAACAAGGTCGAGCGGCTGGAGAATGCCTACGCCAACTTCATGGACGAGTTCACCACCATTCTGAACCGTCAAATTGCTCAGCAGCAGGGTGATCAGTAATGCAAACCTATCAGCGGATCCGGCGCAAGAAGGTGGCCGAGATCAACGTGGTTCCCTATATCGACGTCATGCTGGTGCTGCTTATCATCTTTATGGCGGTCACGCCGGTGATCACGCAAGGGGTCAAGGTGGATCTGCCGCAGGCTGAGTCCGAGCAGTTGCCGGAAGATGCCAAGCCGCCCTTCATCGTCAGCGTCAATACCGAAGGCGAGTATGTCATCAAGGCTGGCGAAGCCGATGACGAGCCGGTGCCAAGTGGCACGCCAGAGGCGATGCAGCAATACATCACCGAAAAAGCCATGGGCTATCTGGCGATCAACCAGAATGCCCCCGTGGTGGTCGCGGGTGACAAGGCCGTGCGCTACGAAGAGGTGATCCTGTTGATGGTGGCCCTCAAGAATGCGGGTGTGCCTCAGGTTGGCCTGATGACAGATCCGGTGAACTAACGGAGATGGATGTGAAGCGTGGTATTTCCGGTTATCTCATCGCGTCGTTTCTGCTGCACCTGATCATCGGCATCATCCTGTTTGTCGGGCTCGATTTCAGCAAACCGAAACGACCCGAATCGAAGGGGCAGATCGTCAATGCCGTCATGCTTGATGAGAACTTCCTCAACGAGCAGGCCAAGCAGATCCAGCAGCAGAAAGCTCAGCCCAAGCCGCAGAAGGTAGAGAAAGAGAAGGATAAGGAAGATACGGATCTTGCCAAACGCGAACTAGCCCAGCAGCAGGAACGGCTGCGTATTGCCGAGGCCAAGCGGAAAGAAGCAGAAGAGGCGACCCGCAAGGCCGAGGCTGAGAAGCAGAAAAAAGTTGCCGAGCAGAAGCGGGCGGAAGAGAAGGCGCAGAAAGCCGAGGAGGCCCGCAAGCTGGAAGAGCAGAAGGCCAAGAAGGCGGAAGCCGAGCGCAAGGCTGCTGAAGAGGCCAAGGCACTGGCGCTGAAGAAAAAGAAAGAGCTCGAGAAAAAACAGGCGGAAGAGAAGGCTAAAGCCGAGGAGGCCAAAGCCAAGAAAGCGGAAGCTGACAAGAAGGCCAAGGCTGAGGCAGAGAAGAAAGCCAAGGCAGAGGCTGAGAAAAAAGCCAAAGCCGAGGCTGAGAAGAAGGCCAAGGAAGAGGCAGCCAAAAAGGCAAAAGCTGACGCAGAGAAGAAAGCCAAGGCTGAAGCCGAGAAGCAGGCCAAGATCGCGGCAGAACGCAAACGCAAAGCGGCCGAGGAGGCCAGACTGCAAAAAGAGATGGAAGCCATGATGCAGCAGCAGCTGGCGGCTGAAGCCAATGCCCGCAGCCAGGCTGCCTCTGCAGCGGCACAAGGTGAGGTCGACAAGTATGCGGCGCTCATCAAGGCCACTGTTGAGCGGTATATGATTTTGGATCCCACCATGCGGGGCAAAACATGTACTATCGGCGTACGTCTTGCGAGCAGTGGCTTTGTCATATCGGTAGATAACGGCCAGGGTGACCCGGCGGTCTGTCGTTCGGGTAAGGCGGCTGTCTTGAAAGCCAATCAACTGCCAGTGCCCAAGGATCCTGCGGCATTCGAGATGTTGAAGGAATTTAACCTGAAGTTAGAACCGAGTATCTAAGCGTGATAAAACGAGGTTGCTTGCCTCCGGTTGGCAACCTCTCGCCGAGAAAGGAATTTAACCTCTCATCTTTATTGGAACCGAGTATTTAAGCCATGATCAGAAAAGTATTTTTTGCTTTGGTTGGCTGTTTGTTGCTGGGCCAGAGTGCCCAGGCGGCCCTGGACATCGTCATCACCGGCGGTATTGATAGCGCACGCCCCATCGCCGTCGCCCCCTTCAAGTGGGAAGGCAACGGGCAGTTGCCGCAGGACATCGCGGAAGTGGTCTCCAACGACCTGATGCGCAGTGGCAAATTCAAGCCGCTGGCCCGTGGCCAGATGCCGCAGACTCCGAGCAGCAGCAGCGAGATCAACTTCGCACCCTGGGCCGCTCAAGGGGTTGAGGCCGTAGTCGTCGGTTCCATCTCGGCGGTGGGTGACGGCACCTACAAGGTCAACTTCGAGCTGGTCGATGTGCTGAAGGGTCAGCTGGCCAAGGCACAAGGCGGCGAGGCGAACGGTTACATCCTGGATAGCCGTATGGCGACCATCCCGGGTGCCCAGATGCGCCAGTTTGCCCACCGTATTTCCGACATCGTCTATGAGCGTCTGACTGGCGAGCGCGGTGCCTTCCTGACCCGTCTGGCTTACGTCTCCGTACAGCAGGGTACCCAGTTCCCGTACCAGCTGCGCATTTCTGACTACGACGGTTACAACGAGAAGACTCTGCTGCGCTCTCGCGAGCCGTTGATGTCTCCCTCCTGGTCACCGGATGGCAGCAAGCTGGCCTACGTGAGCTTCGAGAACCAGAAGTCCGAAATCTATGTGCAGGATATCTACACCCAGCAGCGCAGCCTGATCACCAGTTTCCGTGGCATTAACGGGGCCCCTGAGTGGTCTCCTGATGGTCGTCGTCTGGCTATCGTTCTCTCCAAAGATGGTTCACCCAACCTCTATGTGGTTGATGTGGCTAGCAAGCAGCTTACCCGCGTCACTACCAGCCGCGTGATCGACACCGAGCCCTCCTGGATGCCGGACGGGCAAAATTTGTTGTTCACCTCTGAACGTGGTGGCAAACCCCAGATTTATAGCGTAAATTTGGCGACTGGTATGACTCGCCGGATGACTTGGGAAGGTGAATCCAACCAGGGTGCATCCATCACTCCTGATGGCAAAATCATGGTGATGGTGACCCGTGTTCAGGGACAGTATCGTATTGCCCGTCAGGACATGGAAAACAATGCCCTGTTGGTCCTTACCCAGAGTGCTCTGGATGAGTCGCCAAGTGTGGCTCCCAATGGCAGCATGATCATTTATGCCACCATCTATCAGGGTCGTAAGAGTCTCGCGTTGGTGTCGACTGATGGTCGCTTCAAGGCTGTGCTTCCGACCAGTAGCGGTGAAATTCGTGCACCAGCTTGGTCGCCCTTCTTGAATTGATAAAAATCCAATTGTTTTTTGTTTTGTTATAAAGGTTTAAGGAAATAGCATGCAACTCAATAAACTGCTCAAGGGTTTGGCCATCGCACTGCCACTGTTCACCCTGGCCGCTTGTAGTTCTTCTTCTGATTCCGACGCCGCTGGCGCCGAATCAGGTATGACCGACGGCATGGGCGGTGTACAAACCGGCGGCGCCAACGGCATGTTGTCCCCGGAAGAGCAGATGCGTCAGAAGTTCGAAGCACTGCAGCGTGACAACGTGATCTACTTCCCGTTCGACGGTTACGATATCCAGGGTCAGTACGCTGATCTGCTGGATGCCCACGCCAGCTACCTGCGCGAGCGCCCGAGCGTGAAAGTCCTGATCGAAGGTCATGCCGATGAGCGCGGTACTCCGGAGTACAACATCGCCCTGGGCGAACGTCGTGCCAAGGCTGTTGCCAAGTATCTGCAAACCCTGGGTGTGCAGGCCGAGCAGCTCTCCATCGTCAGCTATGGCGAAGAGAAGCCGCTGGATCTGTCCCACACCGAGGATGCCTTTGCCAAAAACCGCCGCGCGGTTCTGGTTTACTAAGGTTTAAACCGAACGAAGTTCGTTTATATGCAAGCGGCCATTTCGATGGCCGTTTTATTTGCACTAAACGCCAAGGTTTGATCCGAATGAAATCTGTATATGCGAGCGACGATGGCGCTGGCCGTTTTATCTGTACTAAACGCTAAGGTTTGATCCGAATGAAATCTGTGTACAAGCAAGCTGTCGTTGCGCTGGCCGTATTGGTTGCTCTGAATGCGCAAGCTGCGGCACCGGTCAGCGATCTGGGCGGTGATTCGGGTGGTGGGGTTGTCCTTAGTGGCAACAACGGCGCCATCGTGCCCACCGGTAGCCTGGAAGATCGGGTTGCCCTGCTGGAGCGCACCCTCAATGCCCGTCTGCGACTGCAAGCTGAATTGCAGCAACAGGTCGACTCCCTGCAAGGGGAGGTCTCCGAGCTGCGTGGTCAGCTGGAGCAGCAGACCTACCAGATGGAACAGTCGCAAGAGCGCCAGCGTCAGCTCTACCAGGAGCTCGACAAGGTTGCCAGCAGCCAGCAAGCTGCCCCGGCCGCCTCGGCCCCTGCAGCTGCCACACCGGCTGCTGCCGCCAATTACTCAACCAATCAGGATGAGAATCAGGCCTACGACGCAGCGGTCAACATGGTGCTCAAAGAGAAGAACTACGACAAAGCCATTCCGGCTTTCCAGGGCTTCATCAAGCAGTACCCCAATTCGGGCTATGTTCCCAATGCACACTACTGGCTCGGCCAGCTGCTGTTCAACAAGGGTGACAGAGCCGGAGCCTCGGCCCAGTTTTCGACCGTGGCCAACAAATACAGCAAATCCCCCAAGCGAGCCGATGCGCTGCTGAAGCTGGGTATGCTGGCGCAACTGGATGGCAAGAAGGCGGAAGCCAAATCCTTCTATGAGCAGGTGATCAAGGGCTATCCCAACACCTCGCCAGCCCAGTTGGCCAAACAGAGTCTGGCCAAGCTGTAACATTGCTGTATGTCACTGTTTTCGTAACGCTACTGTAAAAACAGCCTGCATTTGTACGTACAGTGAGCAAACGGATTTAAATTACGAATTTTCTGTTGCACCGGAAATTTAAATCCGTAATATAGGCCGCCGTCAGAGCCGAAGCAGTAATGCAGTCGGAACTGGTCGTGGTGAGGGTCGTTAGCTCAGTCGGTAGAGCAGTTGACTTTTAATCAATTGGTCGCTGGTTCGAATCCAGCACGACCCACCATTTTCTCCACCAGGTGGAGACAGAATTCCCAGGTCGTTTAGCTCAGCTGGGAGAGCACCTCCCTTACAAGGAGGGGGTCACTGGTTCGATCCCAGTAACGACC
>NZ_JAAKPE010000008.1:0-165676 GCF_049171775.1 Aeromonas sp. 603404 | reverse complement strand
AGAAGTGAAACGCGGTAGCGCCGATGGTAGTGTGGCATTCGCCATGCGAGAGTAGGACACTGCCAGGCACCCAATTTAAGAACCCCGCTCGATGAGCGGGGTTTTTTGTTGCCTGCAATTCAGAAAATCGTCAGATAACTGACCTTTTATTCCCTCTTCCCTGCCGTTTTCTCCATTTTTCCTCCTCGATTTTCTCCGGTTTTGCCATCGCGGCTGGCGGTGGTTGCCGTTATAATGGCCGCCCTCAAGCAAGGTGGTGGTATGAAAGCAGAATATCTACAGCGATTCGGGGGCATTGCCCGTCTTTATGGTCAGAACGCCCTGCGTTCCTTTAGCCAGGCCAAGGTCTGTGTGGTGGGGATCGGCGGCGTTGGCTCCTGGGCGGCGGAGGCGCTGGCCCGTGCCGGTATCAACCAGATCACCCTGATCGACATGGATGATATCTGCATCACCAACACCAATCGCCAGATCCACGCCATGCAGGGTACGGTTGGTCGCCTCAAGACCGAGGTGATGGCCGAGCGTATTCGCGCCATCAATCCGGATTGCGAAGTGATCGAGGTGGATGATTTCGTCACCGCCTATAATCTGGCCGAGCATATCAAGCGGGAGTTTGACTATGTGGTGGATGCCATCGACTCGGTCAAGGCCAAGGTGGCGCTGATTGCCTTCTGCAAGCGCAACAAGATCCCGGTGATTGTGGCGGGTGGTGCTGGCGGGCAGATGGATCCGACCCAGATCACTGTGGCCGATCTGGCCAAGACTATTCAAGACCCGTTGGCAGCCAAGGTGCGCTCCGATTTGCGCCGATTGCACAACTTCAGCAAGAATCCGGCGCGCAAATTCGGAGTGGAGTGTGTCTTCTCAACCGAGCAGTTGAGTTATCCGGATGGCAATGGCGGTACCTGTCAGGCCAAGGCGGCCAGCGATGGCACCATGAAGATGGATTGCGCCTCCGGTTTTGGCGCCGTGACGCCAGTGACGGCAACCTTTGGGCTGGTTGCCGCGTCCCGGGTATTGAAGAAGATTGCCGAGCGGGGGGCCCGCGCCGAGAAAGAGGTCGGGAATGAAGAAGTAGGGGCGATTGGCGAAGCCTAATCGACCACTGAACAAGGCGGGTTAGACCGCTTGTTCCCGGATCGCCAGCACGATCGCTCTGAGCCCGTTACCTCGTGACGGGCTCAAGTGTTTCTCAAGCCCAAGTTCGCTGAAATAGCCTTCCATATCAAAATCCTGGATCGCCGCAGACGATTGGTGGTTGAGCGCGGCCAGCACGATGACGATCAAGCCACGCACGATGCGGGCATCGGAATCACAGGCAAAATGCCAGCAGCCATCCTCGCTTTTCTCTCCCTTCAGCCACGCCTGGCTTTCACAACCCTTGAGGCGGAATGCCTCCTGCTGCCATTCGCCGGGTAGCACCGGTAACTGCTTGCCGAGCTGGATGATGAGCCGGTACTGGTTCTCCCAGCCGTGAGCGGCGGCAAACTGCTGGCGGATGATGTCGGCGTTGGGCTCAAGGCCAATCTGGGTATAGCTTGCGAGGTTACTCATTCGGTTGTCTGCCTTAGAAGAAGTCACTGAGTTTGTGCAGGGCGGCCAGCAGGGCATCGACATCATCCCGATTGTTGTAGCAGCCCAGCGAGGCGCGCATGGTGCCGCCGATCCCGAGCGATTCCATCAGCGGCATAGCGCAGTGATGGCCGACTCGCAAGGCGATCCCCTGCATGTCGAGCAGGGTAGCGGCATCTTGCGGGTGGATATCCTCCAGCAGGAACGAGACCACACCGGCGCGCTGGTCGGGTTCGCCGATCAGGCGCAGCCCCGGCACCTGTTGCAGGCCTGCGACCAGATAGTCGGTTAGCGCCTGCTCATGGCTGGCGAGCCAATGCCGATCTTGCCCCATCACAAAGTCGATGGCTGCGGCGAGGCCGATAGCGCCAGCAATATGGGGGGTGCCCGCCTCGAACTTGAAGGGCAGGGTATTGAAGGTTGTGCCGCTGAAACTGACCCGATCGATCATCTCGCCACCGGCTTGCCAGGGCGGCATCCGCTCCAGTAGTTCGGTGCGGCCCCACAACACACCGATGCCGGTCGGGCCATAGAGCTTGTGACCGGAGAAGGCGTAGAAGTCGCAACCTATGGCCTGCACATCCACCTCGAGATGAGCCACCGCCTGAGCGCCATCGAGCAGGGTCAGAGCGCTGACTGCCTTGGCCGCTGCCACCATCTCTTTGACTGGATTGACGGTGCCAAGGGCATTGGATACGTGGGCCACGCTTACCAGACGGGTCCGTGGCCCCAGCATGGCGTGATAGGCGGCCAGATCGAGATCGCCCCGCTCATCGAGCGGGATGACCCGGATCACCGCGCCGGTGCGTTGGGCGACCAGTTGCCACGGGACGATATTGGCGTGGTGCTCCAGCGTGCTGAGGATGATTTCCTCCCCCGCCTTGAGCTCGTTCATCCCCCAGCTCTGGGCCACCAGATTGATCGCTTCTGTGGTACCACGGGTCCAGATAACTTCGTGGCTGCGGGGTGCATTGATAAAGCGGGCGACCGTCTCGCGGGCAGCCTCAAAGGCTCGGGTAGCGCGGCCACTCAGGGCGTGGGCGGCACGGTGCACGTTGGCGTTGTCGGCCCGATAGTAGTGAGCGATGGCATCCAGTACCGCGTGTGGCTTCTGGGTGGTGGCGGCATTGTCCAGATAGACCAGAGGGTGGCCGTTTACCGCCTGCGCCAAGGCTGGAAACTGGCTGCGCAGTTGGTCATGCTGTTGCTGATTCATGCTCCCCTCATCATCTGGAAAAAGTCATCATCTCGAAAGGTCGGCCATGATCCTGAAAATAGCGCTCGAACACAAGGCGCGATAAGCCCGATTGGCGGTTGCCTGCCGTGCAGCAGGTACGGCTCGTCGGGTGATTTCTGGTACAATGCCGCCCCTCATCATAAGCCAAGAGATCCGGCCCATGAAGCTCAACCCCAATCAGAACGAAGCGGTCAAGTATGTTTCCGGCCCTTGCCTGGTGCTGGCGGGTGCCGGATCGGGCAAGACCCGCGTCATCACCAACAAGATTGCCTATCTGGTGCAGCAGTGCGGCTACAACGCGCGCAACATAGCTGCGGTCACCTTTACCAACAAGGCTGCGCGGGAGATGAAGGAGCGGGTTGGCCAGACTTTGGGGCGCAAGGAGGCGCGGGGGCTGATGGTCTCCACCTTCCATACCCTGGGGCTCGATATCATTCGTCGTGAGCACAAGAGCCTGAATCTCAAGGCGAACTTCTCCCTGTTCGATGACACCGACCAGCTGGCGCTGCTGAAAGAATTGACTGAAGACGAGCTCGACAACGACAAGGACAAGCTCTCGGCCCTTATCAGCCAAATCTCCAACTGGAAGAACGATCTCATCCTGCCAGCCCGCGCCATGCGCATTGCCCGCGGGCCGGAAGAGGTGTTGATGGCCCAGCTCTACGAGCGTTATCACCGCCAGATGGTGGCCTATAACGCGCTGGATTTTGACGACCTCATCGTGATGCCGACCCTGCTGCTCAAGAACAATCAGGAGGTACGTGAGCGCTGGCAGAACAAGATCCGCTATCTGCTGGTCGATGAGTACCAAGACACCAACACCAGCCAGTACGAGCTGGTGAAGCAGATCGTCGGCGAGCGTGCCCGTTTTACCGTGGTAGGGGATGATGACCAGTCCATCTACTCCTGGCGCGGTGCCAAGCCGCAGAATCTGGTGCTGCTGAGCGAGGATTTCCCCAGCCTCAAGCTGATCAAGCTGGAGCAGAACTACCGCTCCAAGCGGCGTATCCTCAAGTGCGCCAACATCCTGATCGCCAACAACCCCCACGTCTATGACAAGGCGCTCTTCTCCGAATTGGATGAGGGGGTGAAGCTCAAGGTGCTGTTTGCCAAGAATGAGGAGCACGAGGCGGAGCGCATCGCCGCCGAGATGATGGGCCACAAGTTTATGAACCGCACCCGGTTCAAGGATTACGCCATCCTCTATCGGGGCAACCATCAGTCGCGCATCTTCGAGAAGGCGCTGATGACCAACCGGATCCCTTACCGTATCTCCGGCGGCACCTCGTTTTTCTCCCGTACCGAGATCAAGGACATCATGGCCTACCTCAAGCTGCTGGTGAATCCGGATGAGGACACAGCCTTCCTGCGGGTGGTCAACCTGCCGCGTCGCGAGATCGGCCCCACTACCCTCGAAAAACTGGGTCAGTATGCCAATCAGCGCGGCAAGAGCCTGTTTGCCGCCAGCTTCGAGCTGGGGTTGGAGCAGCACCTTTCCGGGCGCGGACTCGTGGCCCTGCAGGCATTTACCAACTGGCTGGTACGCCTTGGCGATCAGGCGCTGCGCGGTAATCCGGTGGAGGCGGTGCGGGACATGATCAAGGAGATCCACTACGAAGAGTGGCTCTACGAGACCTCCCCCAGCCCGAAAGCGGCCGAGATGCGGATGCAGAACGTCTCCACCCTCTATCGCTGGATCACCGAGATGCTTGAAGGGGATGAGCTGGAGGAGTCGATGACGCTGGCACAGGTGGTCACTCGCCTCACCCTGCGCGACATGATGGAGCGTAACGAGGGGGAGGATGACGCCGATCAGGTGCAGTTGATGACGCTGCATGCCTCCAAGGGGTTGGAGTTCCCCTATGTCTACATGGTGGGGATGGAGGAGGGCTTGCTGCCCCACCAGACCAGCATTGACGAGGACAATGTGGAGGAGGAGCGGCGTCTCGCCTACGTGGGGATCACCCGGGCTCAGACCGAACTGACTTTCACCCTCTGCAAGGAGCGGCGCCAGTTTGGCGAGTCGGTACGTCCGGAGCCAAGCCGCTTCCTGCTGGAGCTGCCACAGGATGATCTTGAATGGGAAAACCAGAAGAAGGTGACTGCCGAGGAGCGCCAGCAGAAGGGGCAGGTCGGTGTTGCCAACCTGCGGGCGTTGTTCAAGAAGGATTAACCCTAAGGATTGGCCGGGGTCAGTAGCGGTACTATGTCTGCTCCCGGCATGGGCGGTGAGATATAGCGCCCTTGCCCCATCCGGCAGCCGATATCAATCAGCTTCTGCAATTGCTGCTGGTTCTCGATCCCCTCGACTACCAGGGTGTAATCGAGATCCTGACAGATATCCCGCATGGCGCGGATCAGCGCCAAATCTTTGGGCGATTGCAGCATCCGCTGGGTAAAGCTGTCATCCACCTTGATGTAATCCACCGGGAAGTGGAACAGAGCGTTGAGGGAGGAGAAGCCGGTGCCGAAATCATCGAGGCTGATCTGGATACCCTTGGCGCGCAGCTCGTGCAGCGACGCCAGTGCATCGGAATCTTGTCGCGACAGTTCCCGCTCGTTGAATTCAAAAATCAGATAGCCGGGGGCGACCCCTTCCTCTTCGATAATTCCCATCAGCCGCATGATGTGGTCATGGTTGACCAGATGCTTGCCCGACAGATTGATGGCGACCTTGAACTTGCTCTGCCCGGAGATTGGCAGCCAGTTCTTCAGTTGCTGACAGGTGTGGCGCAGGATCTGGTAATCCAGCTCCAGAATCAGGCCGCACTGCTCTGCCAGCGGAATAAAGTCGAACGCATCCTTCAGAATCCCCTCCTCGGTCAGCCAGCGCGCCATCACCTCCAGTCCGGTCAGGCGGCTATCCTGCAGCCGGATCACAGGCTGGAAGTAGGGGACGATACGCCCCTCCCGCAGGGCTCTGGCCAGCATCTCTTCCGGCGAATTCCAGTTCTGGTTGATGCAATCATCCGAGTAGCTGACGATGCGACTGCGACCATTGCGCTTGGCCTGATACATGGCCAAATCGGCCTGATGGAGCAGCTGGCTGATATCTGAGGTTTGCTCGGAGACGCTCGATACCCCAAGGCTGACGGTAATGCTCAACTCGTTGCCGAGTAGCCGGAACGGGTAGGAGAGACGGCTGATAATGCGGTTGAGCACCGGGCTGATGTCATCGTCGCTCTTGCTGCTGTCCAGATAGATGACAAACTCGTCGCCCCCCAGTCTTGCCACCAAATCGTTTTGCCGGATGCAGGTCTGCAGGCGGCGGCTCACCTCCTTGAGCAGCTGATCGCCAGCACTGTGGCCCAGGGTGTCATTGATCTGCTTGAAGTGATCCACATCGATAAAAATTACCGCGAATCCCGGCGATTTGTAGCGGTTGTAGTGGGTCATGGCGTGGTTGAGGTGGTTCATCAACAGCGCGCGGTTGGGCAGTTGGGTCAGCGGGTCGTGAAGCGCATCGAATTGCAATCGCCGTTCCAGCTCCTGATGCTGCTTGAGCTGCTTTTGCAGCCTGAGGTTGGTCTGACGCAGCTGTTGTAGCCGCTGGTTGATGGAGTCTTCGGTATTGATGTCGTTGAGCTGCTGGCGGATCCGTCTCAGCTCCAGCAGCAGGGTGAGCTGGCCACGCAGAAAGTCGAGAAACAGCTTGTCGTCGGTCTCCAGCGGTTGAGCCGTGCTGATGATGAAGTGGGCGAAGTACTGTTGTTGCAGCCGCAGCGGCATGCTGTGCCAGTAGCGTGACTCCCTGCTCACCTCGATATTGCTGGTGCTGTGGCACAAGCCGCTGATGAACTCGTCTCCCTGATGGGGATGAGCAGGGTAGATCTTTTCCAGCTTCTGACTGGTTAGCCTGACCAGCAGCATGTCCTCAATGGTGAGCATCTGGCGCAGTACCGCTTCCAGTTGGGAGAAGAGCGCCTGGGCCGGCAGGGTATTGGCGAGCCGCATGATGCGGCTGATGCTCTCGATTTTCTTTTTCCAGTTCGGGTCTTTGCGGATCAGCGGTGAAGGGAGCTCGGTGAGATGGGATCCCGCCTGGGTTTCGGTCAGCCGTTTGGCCAGACACTCAAGCAGCAGACGCAGGGTCGGCAGGTCGGCTGGTGTGCCACGCGCCAGCAACCACTGTATCTGGCCATGCTCGATGGGGAAGACGCACCACCCTTCGGCCTCATCCAGCTGGGTGAGCTGATCGGTTATGCGGGACTGCTCACGGCCCAGCTGTTGCTTGAAGATGTCGCTGACCTTGTAGGCGTAAAGCCAGTTCAGGCCGGTATCGGAGAGGCCCAGCATGCCGAAATGTTGCAGCGGGCAGAGTTGGTCAATCTGCTGGATCAGGGAATCGTAATCGTCAGACGTGGCGGTTTGTGGCGCCGGGAAGTCCATAATGGCAGAGACCAACGCCAACAGAGGAGTTGAGTAGTGGGGTTCGATGGATTGGGACGACATGTGCAACTCCCGATATGTCTACCTTACAAGAGTAGTCGGAAGCCGATAGATTGAAAGGGCCGCAATTGCGGCCCTTTCAAATACTTACAGCTTGTCGATCATGTAGTGGATGGCGTTTTCAATCTCTTCATCACTACAGTTCGCACAGGTACCGCGCGGAGGCATCATGCCGGACTTGCCGGTGAAGCCTTCAATGGCATGTTTCTTGAGAGTATCAATGCCCTGGGCGATGCGAGGTTCCCAAGCGGCCTTGTCACCCCGTTTGGGGGCACCGGCGGCGCCGGTGTCGTGACAGGCAAAGCAGGCGCCTTTGTATACCGTTTCGCCATCGCGGGGACCGGAAGAGGCGGCCGCCGCCGGTGCAGCACTCGCGCCGGCAATACCTTCCAGGTCCTTGGCGGTATAGACTTGACCGATTGGTTTGATCCGCTCGGCAATGGCTTCCGGTGACATCTCATCGGCAGCAAGCACTGCCCCAGACAAGCTGGCGGCCGTCATCCCGACAGCCAGCAAATAGCTCAGTTTTTTCAACACGCTCATATACTCCCAGCAGTCTTTTATTATCCATGTAAACGACGGGATTATAACCGAATAGTTACAGCCATTTAAACGCTTGTGTGTGAAGTGTTAAACACTCTGCGTACAAAGTTTTGGCCGATATCACGGCAATTTGGGTGGTGGAGATAAAAAGAAACCCGGCATTCGCCAGGTTTCGAGTAACCAAGGGGTGAAATGGGTTATTTATCCCAGCTCAGGATCACCTTGCCGGAGTGGCCGGAGCGCATCGCATCGAACCCCTGCTGGAATTCGTCGATGTGGAATCTGTGGGTGATGATGGGGGAGAGATCCAGCCCAGACTGGATCAGGCTGGCCATCTTGTACCAGGTCTCGAACATCTCGCGGCCATAGATCCCTTTGATAAACAGCCCCTTGAAGATCACCTTGTTCCAGTCGATGGCCATGGTGGAGGGGGGAATGCCGAGCATGGCGATCTTGCCGCCATGGTTCATCTTGTCGAGCATCTCCTGGAAGGCGCTCGGGACGCCGGACATCTCCAGCCCCACGTCGAAGCCTTCGGTCATGCCCAGCTCGCTCATCACGTCGGCCAGCTTCTCCTTGGCCACGTTGACCGCGCGGGTGGCGCCCATCTTGCGGGCCAGCTCCAGCCGGTATTCGTTGACATCGGTGATCACCACGTGGCGCGCACCCACATGGCGGCAGACGGCGGCAGCCATGATGCCGATGGGGCCTGCCCCGGTGATGAGCACATCTTCACCCACCAGATCGAAGGAGAGGGCGGTGTGCACCGCATTGCCGAACGGGTCGAAGATGGCGGCCAGCTCGTCCGGGATGTTGTCCGGCAGCTTGAAGGCGTTGAATGCGGGGATCACCAGATACTCGGCAAAGGCACCCGGGCGGTTGACGCCAACGCCAATGGTGTTGCGACAGAGGTGAGTGCGCCCGGCGCGGCAGTTGCGGCAGTGACCGCAGGTGATATGCCCTTCGCCGGAGACCCGATCGCCGATGGCGAAGCCGCGCACCTCCTGACCGATGGCGACCACTTCCCCAACATATTCGTGGCCGACCACCATGGGTACCGGAATGGTCTTCTGGGACCACTCGTCCCAGTTGTAAATGTGGATATCGGTGCCGCAGATGGCGGTTTTGCGGATCTTGATCAGCAGGTCGTTGTGGCCGAGCTCGGGAGCCGGCACATCTGTCATCCAGATGCCGACCTCTTTGTGCAGTTTGGAGAGTGCTTTCATGGCTGTTCCTTCAATATGAATGCAGAAAAAAGGGGCTGCAGCCCCTTGATTCAAATCAGATAACGCCGAGTTCACGGCCGATGCGGATAAAGGCGTCGATCGCCTTGTCCAGCTGCTCGCGGGTGTGAGCGGCAGACATCTGGGTACGAATGCGGGCCTGACCCTTGGGCACGACCGGGAAGGAGAAGCCCACCACATAGATGCCAGCTGCCAGCATGCGGCTTGCCATTTCGGAGGCCAGTTTGGCATCCCCCAGCATCACCGGAATGATGGCGTGGTCGGCGCCAGCCAGAGTGAAGCCAGCGGCGCTCATCCGCTCGCGGAAATAACGGCTGTTCTCTTTCAGGCGGGCGCGCAGGTCGTGACCCTCGGCCAGCATGTCGATCACCTTGATGGTGGCGGCAACGATGGAGGGGGCCAGCGAGTTGGAGAAGAGGTACGGGCGGGAGCGCTGACGCAGCCAGTCGATCACCTCTTTCTTGCCGGAGGTATAGCCACCGGACGCGCCGCCGAGCGCCTTGCCCAGGGTGCCGGTGATGATGTCGACCCGATCCATCACGCCGCAATATTCGTGGGTGCCGCGACCGTTTTCGCCGATAAAGCCGACCGCGTGGGAGTCATCCACCATCACCAGTGCATCGTATTTGTCTGCCAGATCGCAGATGGATTTGAGGTCAGCGATGACCCCATCCATGGAGAAGACACCGTCGGTGGCGATCAGCTTGAAGCGGGCGCCGTCGGCATCAGCCTGCTTGAGCTGGGCTTCCAGCTCGGCCATGTCGTTGTTGGCGTAGCGATAGCGCTTGGCCTTGCACAGCCGCACGCCGTCGATGATGGAGGCGTGGTTGAGGGCATCGGAGATGATGGCATCTTCGGCGCCGAACAGGGTCTCGAACAGGCCGCCGTTGGCATCGAAACAGGAGGAGTAGAGGATGGTATCTTCGGTGCCGAGGAAGGCAGACATCTTCTGCTCCAGCGCTTTGTGCTGATCCTGGGTGCCGCAGATGAAGCGTACCGAGGCCATGCCGAAGCCGTGGCTGTCGAGCCCCTGATGGGCGGCGGCGATCAGATCCGGGTGGTTGGCCAGCCCCAGATAGTTGTTGGCACAGAAGTTCAGTACCTGCTCACCGCCGACGGCGATGCTGGCCTGCTGGGCGGAGGTGATGATGCGCTCCTGCTTGTACAACCCTTCAGCTTGCACCTGGTTCAGTTGCTCGGTCAGGTGACGATAGAATCCGTTAGACATCCTCGATCCTTAGTGGCTATTTCAGCTGCGTATCAACAGAGGGCGACATTTTACTGCAATCTGTTGCGGTAAATTCAAATGATTGTGCTGATATTCAACAAATGTGAAACAGATCTCACCCAGCTGGTTGGGCCAGCTGACGGTAGTGCTGTTCCAGTTGCTGGATCTGTCCGGCCACCTGGGGTTGCACATAGGGGCGCAGCAGGAACAGCACCTTCAACACGCCCTGATAGAGCAGAGGTTTGGTGATGCGGGTGTTGGGGGCCTGGGCAATCTGGAAGGGGATCCAGCAGGTCACCACCATCTTGATGGTCTGTCCCAGATCCGGCAGGTCTTCATCGCTGACATCGATAATGCCGCCTTCGCGCAGGCTTCTGAGCAGCGCGACCACGGAAGAGCGCATCTGTTCCTGGGCCTTGAGGTACTTCTGTTGCAGCGGTTCGTCACGGCTCAGGATGTCCGGCAGGTTGGCGTAGAAGAAGCGGAACTGCCACATCAGATAGAAGATGGCATCGAGATAGCCCATCAGATCCTGCAGGGTGATCTCACGGTTGCGGGTCGGGACGAAGCTCTCGCTCAGGTGGCGGGCATACTGGTCGAAGATGGAGTGGATGATGTCTTCTTTATTGCGGAAGTGGTAGTAGAGGTTGCCCGGGCTGATGCCCATGTGCGCCGCAATATGGTTGGTGGTGATGTTGCGTTCACCCTGATCGTTGAACAGCTCGGTCGCGCTGTGAATGATCCTGTCTCTGGTTTTCATCACTCATTCCTCCAACAGGTTCCGCTCGGGGCAGTTTTGAACAAGGTCGAATCCCCGGACGGCCCGTGATAAACTTTTCGGCAATTTCAAATTGGCTCACTATACACAGCTTTAACAAGCAGTCACATGTAGCCATCAACGTACGAGAGGCAAACTCCATGATCGTAGTAACTGGCGGTGCTGGCTTTATCGGCAGCAATCTGGTCAAGCAGCTGAACGCTCAAGGACGGACCGATATCGTGGTCATTGATGACCTGACCGACGGCACCAAGTTCGTCAACCTGGTCGATCTGACCATCGCTGACTACATGGACAAAGACGAGTTTCAGGCTCGGATCGTCTCCGGTGACGAGTTTGAAGAGTGGGACAACGGCATCGAGGTGATCTTCCACGAAGGTGCCTGCTCTGCGACGACCGAGTGGAACGGCAAGTTCATCATGGAGGTCAACTACGAGTACTCCAAGGATCTGTTCCACTACTGCATCGAGCGTGAAATCCCGTTCATTTACGCCTCTTCTGCCGCGACCTACGGTGGCCGCAACGACAACTTCATCGAAGATCCCAAGTTCGAACAGCCGCTCAACGTCTACGGCTACTCCAAGCAGCTGTTTGACCAGTACGTGCGCCGCTGGATGCCGGAGATCAACTCTCAGGTCGTTGGCCTCAAGTACTTCAACGTCTACGGCCCACGCGAGCAGCACAAAGGCTCCATGGCTTCCGTTGCCTTCCACCTCAATACCCAGGTGAAGAAGGGCGAGAATCCCAAGCTGTTTGAAGGCTGTGACGGCTTCCCGAACGGTGGCCAGATGCGTGACTTCATCTATATTGACGATGTCTGCAAGGTAAACCTCTGGTTCTGGCAGAACCCGCAGCACTCCGGCATCTTCAACTGCGGTACCGGCCGTGCCGAGCCGTTCCAGAACGTGGCCGAAGCGGTGATCAAGCATCATCAGAAGGGTTCTATCGAATACATCCCCTTCCCGGATCACCTCAAGGGTCGCTACCAGAGCTTTACCCAGGCCGACATGACCAAGCTGCGCAGCGTGGGTTATGACGCCGAGTTCAAAACCGTTGCCGAAGGGGTAGCGGATTACATGGCCTGGCTCAACCGCTAACGGGTGAGCACAACGCGGCAGTTTGAGCGCAAAACCGGAAGTGGGCACTCGCCTGCTTCCGGTTTCTGGTCTCTGTGGCTGCTTGCCGTTCCTCTCTTCTCTACCGGGTAACCACGCGATGAATATATTGATGGCTCTCTCCCAACTCGAGGTAACGGGAGCTGAGGTCTATGCCACCACGGTCGGTAACGAACTGACCCGGCGTGGTCACAACGTCTTTTATGTGTCAGATACCCTGACCAAGCCGACGCTTGGCCCCGTCTTCAAACTGAGATTCAACAAGCGCAGTATTCTGCGCCGCTTCTGGCACGTCTTCTACCTTATCTATCTCATCAAGAAGCACCATATCCAGTTGGTGCATGCTCACTCCCGCGCCTCCGGCTGGAGCAGCTATGTGGCTTGCAAGCTGACTGGCACCCCGATGATCACCACGGTGCATGGTCGCCAGCCAGTGCACGCTTCGCGCAAGGCCTTCCATGCACTCGGCTATCGGGCGGTTGCTGTTTGTGAGGATATTGCCCATCAGATTGTCGACAATCTGGGGGTAGATCCCGCGATCGTGCAGGTGCTGCGCAACGGTATCGAAACCGACAAATTCCAGCCTGTGCCTGTGCCGGACAACCCAAAGCCGGTAATTGCCATCATCGGGCGCCTGAGTGGCCCCAAGGGGGAGCTCTGTTACCGTCTGCTCGATGAAGTGCTCGACCTGGATGCCTGCAAGGTGCGGATTGTCAGCGGCACCAAGGTGCCGGAGCGTTTTGCCCGTTTCGAAGATCGTGCCGAGTTTGTTGGCTATGTTGACGATGTCCCCGTTCTGCTGGCGAGTTGCGATCTGGTGATCGGCGCCGGTCGGGTAGCGATGGAAGCACTGCTCTGTGGTCGGCCCGCCTTTGCCATTGGTGAAGCCAAGGCCATTGGTCTGGTGACCGAACAGAATCTGGACGAGGCGCTGGCCAGCAATTTTGGCGATATCGGCCCCAAGGATCTGGCTATCGATTTTGCTGCCCTTAAGGGAGAAATCGAGACCGCTTTGACCAGCAAGACGGTGCCGGAAGCCATTCGGCAACGCATTCAAGATGAGTATGGCTTGCAGGGGGTAGTATCCGGCCTCGAAACCATCTATCAGGATGCCGTAGTCGAAACACTGCGCCGCGAGATGCCGGTCATCATGTACCACCGTTTTATCGAGCAGGATAGCGAGAAAGGGGTGCATGGCACCTGGATACCGATCACCATGTTCGAGAAGCATCTGCGACTGATGAAGTGGCTAGGCTACGAAACCCTGACTTTCCGCGATTTGGCGGACAAAGGCTTTATCTACCGTCTGCAATACGGCAAGAAGTACCTGATGATCACCGCCGATGACGGCTATCAGGACAACCTGACCCGCATGCTGCCACTGCTGGAAAAATATGGTTACAAAGCTGTGGTGTACGTGGTCACCGGCGAAGGTTATAACCGTTGGGATGTGGAGCATCCGACCAATCCGGATACCAAGGTTTCATTGATGAGTGGTGAGCAGGTCAAGGCGTTGGCCGCCAGTGGTCATGTAGAAATTGGTGGTCATACCCTGACCCATCCCCGCTTGAGCAAGCTCACACCCGAACAACAAGCCCATGAAATTCAGGAGAATAAACGCCAACTGGAGGCCCTGCTTGGCCATCCGCTGCTCTCGTTTGCCTACCCTTACGGAGATATGAACGAGAGTGCCAAGGAGCAGGCTATCGCCGCCGGGTATCGTTTTGCCGTCGCTACCAATAGCGGCCCCAAAGCAATGCACCAGGACCCTTTCCAGATCCGCCGGATTGCCATCTTCCCCCGTACCGATGTATTCGGGCTGTGGCGAAAAATTCGTGGGAATTATGTGTTCAGGAAATAACTTGTGAATTTAGATAAAAATTGCCTACGACTAAATATTATTGTGCAATTTGCAGCTTTTTTATTTGGCGCAATAGTTTTAACGGTCCCCAGTGGCTATGGATATGGGCCCAGCATTTTAGTTTTGGCAAGTGTTTTTGTCTTTTGGCGTAAAAAATATTATTTGGCAATGAGTTCAGAGGTGAAAATATTATCATATATATTCATCTCTTTTTTTGTCATCCAAGCAGTGTCAATCTGGATTGATGGTGGCGCACTCAAAGAGTTAGATCGACCAAGTCGTTTGTTAATGGCTGCAATGACCTTACCTTTATTAAGTGTGTTCCCCATTAACATAAACGTTCTTATTGCTGGCCTCTCTATAGGAGCAGTGAGTTCAGGTCTAATCGCAATATATGAAAAGTTTTATCTTGGAATGCCTCGAGCTTTTGATGAAAGCATGCCAATTCAGTCAGGAAACATCAGCATGACATTGGCATTGTTATGTCTGTGTGCTTTTTTCTGGTTCCGCCATTTAGGGAAGAAAAACATTGCTGCCTTTATGCTTCTTTCATTTTTAATGGGGGGTATAGGCAGTTTTCTCTCCGGGACCAGAGGTGGCTGGGTTTTACTTCCAATCGTCTTGTTTACAATAGTTTTTTATTTTAGAAAACAGCTATCCCTGAAAGATGGTCTCTATGCAAGCACTGTATGTGCCTTGTTGCTTTTCTTGGCTATGCTTCCGCAAAGTGGCGTAATGGATAGGATATATAATGCAAAAGCGGATGTTGTTCATTATTTTGATGGTGTGAATCCGGATACATCTCTAGGCATTCGATTGCAGTTGTGGGAAAGTGCATATAACTCTTTTTTGGAAAAACCAATTTTTGGTTGGGGAAATAACGGAATTCGCTTATCACAATTAAACCAATATAATAATGGTTCTATATCCGAGTTCATTTATAATTTTAACTCACATGCACATAATCAATTTTTAGATGAATTGGCTAAACGCGGCATTATAGGCTTCTTGATGTTAGCTCTGCTGTACTTTTATCCACTTTGGGTTGCGAGTAAAAATAGAGATAACTTATTGGTCAGTAGTATGTTGGCGGTTTCATCATTAACTCTTGTTGATTATAGCTTGAGTCAAGCATTTATAAGTCATAACTCCGGGATGATATTCTTCATGTTTTTATTTTCGGCTTTAATTACCACAATAAAGGTATCGCCTTTGGAGGGAAGAAAATGATTAAGAAATTGCAATCATGGCGCGATATCATTCGTCGTAAAATAGGGATTGTGCTTTTTGACCGATCTTTGAAATCAGCTTCAAGTAAAGATGGTGCTATAGTCTTTGTTCGTTGGGATGCCAAATTGGGGGATGCCATAGTATCATCTTGGGTCGCTCGTGAAATAAAAAAGAAGTTTCCAGGCAAAAAAGTAGTTGCAATTACAACCCCTGAGATGAGGTCTTTATTTAAAAACCAGTTTCTTTTTGATGAAGTTTATTCTATTCCGAAAAGACCAAGTTATGCAGCACTCGCCTCATTGGCTAGAGATATAGGAGATATTGAATATCTTGTTCATCTTACTAATGAAATGAAGATGAAAGATATTTTCTTTATCTCAAAATTATCTGTAAAAAATGTTATTGGTATAGATGACAAAATAAAATGTGTGAATATTAAAATTGGTCATTTAACCAAGAATATTCACTTCTCACAGAAGTTTGCCTTGGCCGTTAATAAAATGGGGGTTGATAACCCCGATACAGATTATATTGTTCCAGAATATCTTGAAGATGAGTCAAGCGTTAAATCTAGCTGGCCTGATAATCCCACAATCTGTTTTAATCCTTACGGTAGTGGCAGCTCACGAACATTTAATGATGAAAAAATTATCGAGATCCTGAAGGTTATGTTGAGCAAGCCTGGATATAATGTATGTTTGCTCTATCCACCGATAAAGAAAATTGACACAGAACACAATATCAGGAGAATGCCTGATATCTTAAGGGAAAGAGTTATCACACATGACTCATCCCATTCTTTAGGTGTTCTATTCGCTCAAATAAGAAATAGTATCGGTATCGTGTCTGTAGATACGGCGACAGTACACATTGCCGCAGGGCTGAAAAAACCTATATTTGGAATATATAATGATAATTTTGGTAAAGGTGAAAACCGGGAGTGGTTACCAAATTTTGAGAAAGCCATGGTAATGTATGTTGATGCCAAAAAAGAACAAAATGTAAACTACATTAATATGGAGGAGTTTGAGAATCAATTTAATGATTGGTATGTTCAGTACATAGCACAATAATTTAGATTTCTGCACCATAGCCTGGTGCAGAATAAAAATTAAAGCATCGCCTTTATGTATTTATTTACCCATATATCTAGTCTGTATTGATTTTTTATCTCGTCAGATATGTGATGATAAGGGATCGTTAAAAAGTCAGGTGAGACTTTTAGATCTGTATCTGTTATGCAAAATATATTGTTGGGATGAAAGAACGGAAATGTCTCTGCGGTATTGTTATTTGATATTATTTTTTGTTCATAGGCAAGAGACTCAAAGAATCTAAAAGACAAGCCTTTTTGTGACTGGTATCCTATATCAAGAATACAGTGATAAGCCGATGAGATTGCCAATAGTTCATCACCAGTAATTGGCTTGGTAATTATTTCGATTCTCTTGTCTCTTATTTTTTTGATCTTTCGGTGGTGATCAACATAAATCATGATTTTAATTTTTAAGTCTGGGTTGGCATCCAGAAATGCAGTCATAAAGGCGTAGCGTTCACGATCAAAGCTAAAAATACCAAACACATCACCATCATAGTTTCTGTTTGGTTGGAGTGGGGTTAAATTCTTTTTATAGTAGTTAGTTACTGGTGTAAAGCCATATTTTTTAACATCTTGCGGATCAAAGCTCAAAACTTTATCAAAAAGTGAAATGTTTTTGATATTATTTGGCATTCTGAGAGTACTGTCCCACAGGTGGCAAATCATCCTGTTGGTGCATTTTTTGAGCTGTGTCAGATGTTCTGCCGTGTAAATATCAGGATTAGTGAGGATAGTGATATCAAAGTGGCGGTTTTTTGTAAAACCATTCAAAAACTGGGTGGTCGACAGCCAGCTTCTTTCTTGTTTTAAATTTCTTTTAAACAGAGCCTTTGAAATTAAGTTTGATATTCTCTCTACTGGGTGCAGGTAATCATATCTAGATATTTCTCCATTCTCAATAAATGTAACCACGTGTCCTTGTTGTCGCATCTCTTCAACTATCGGGGTAATGAGCCCTGCGTTATCGATACCTATTAATAGGATATTCATTGGATTAGCTCTCAAAATGACATTTCAATGTTATTTCATTAAATTTAATAAACTAAAGTGACATAAATGATTTTATGGTCTCTGTACTAGAGAATGGGCTGTAAAAATGATCTGGTATATGCATTTTATCAATATCCATACGAGATATTTTTTGCGCTATTTTGGGAATGTCAAAAAGGGAGCAAAGGTTATCTTGCAGTGGCCCAGTAAGAATTTCTGCCGGCCCAGACGGGCAATCCACGCTGATCACCGGGGTATGGCAGATGAGTGCTTCAATAAGCACTGTTGGCAGCCCTTCAGCATCGGATGTCAGGATGAGCGCCTGAGCGGCTTTGATATAGGGGTAGGGGTTCTTCTGAAAGTCGATGATCTTCACCTTGTTGGCAAGGTTCATCTCCTCGATCATGGCTTCAATGTGAGGGCGTCGCTCCCCTTTGCCCATCAGAACGAGTGGCGTAGCAACGCCGCTTAGCTGATATGCCTGCAAGAGACGATCGTGGCGTTTTCGTTCTTCGAAAGTGCCGACATGGATGAAATACTTTTCAAATGGCTTGTTGAAAGGCTCATCGGCCAACGCCTGAATTTTCTCGATATCAAACGGATTGTAGATAACCTGACACGATTTTGGTGTGGCTCTTACATTGTGCAAAATGTCGTCCGCGATGCCTCGAGATACGCAGATCAGTTTCTTGCCATTATAGAAACGCTTGAATTTTTCATATCCTTTGGCATTGTCTTTGGCAAAGCCGGTGACATTTCCGTGGATCCAGTAATAAATATTCAGTGTATCAGGCAGGTGTCTGGTAATTTTGTCACATGAGCATGAGATAATTACGTCAGGCGAGATCTCTTGGACTTTTTTCAAGATCAGAGATGCTTGTATTTTTTCAACCGCAACATTGGATATGGCTTTAGTCAGCTTTGTGACAATGCCAAGATTAATCGGGTGAATGTTGTCAGGTAGCGTATGGTCTATTTTTTCCCGCAAGGTAAACAAGGTAACATCGACACCTGCATCTTTTAGCAAGGATGCGGTATTGAGCAGAACCTTTTCCGCACCACCACCATACAAGTCTTCAACAATGAATAAAAACTTTTTAACTGGTGGGGTCATAACTGCTCCGCGGGTCTCATAACTGACTGGTAAATCTACTAAAAATGTGAATCGTAAACGAGCAAAATCAGGTGGCAACTGTTAAAGTCGTTAGCAATTTTTTCAATAGGTGTGGATCAATGATTGGTCTTAGTGGGCGCTACCATAACGCATTATTCGCGGCCTGTATATTTGCCGGGCTGCTGCTCTCCTGGTTGTTTTCTGTTAATCAGCTCCTCACCGGCGACCAGACCCAGATGCTCTACAAGGGTTACCTTGGAGCCTATGAGGGGGTCTGGCTCAGCTATGGCAATGCGGCGAGTGCGGTGGGCAATGTGCCGGGGAGCTTGTCGGCCTGGCTGATTGGTGGGCCGCTGCTACTGTGGGATTCTCCCTATGCCCCCATGGTGTTGCTGCTGGTGATGCGGTTGGTCGGTTTTCTGCTATTTGATGCGGTTATCCGCCAGGTGTTTGTTGACCCCGTATCGAAGGGCAATGCGCGGTTGCTGTTTCTGGTGCTCTGCTGGCTCAACCCCTGGTTCCAGTATGAGAGTTTGCTCTACAACCCCTCCTATCTCTTCCTCTTCTCGGCCATGCACTGCTGGTCGGCCTGGCATATGCGCGATCGGGCCTCATTCTGGCACATGATTGTTCACCTGCTGGCTATCGGTATGGCAATGCAGTTGCACTACTCCTGGCCGCTGCTGGCTGTGATCTCCACCTACCTCTTCTGGCGCCGCATCCTCAAGGTGAGCTGGAGCGGGGTGGTGGTCGCTGCCCTGCTGATCGGTGCATCTCTGATCCCCTACGCCATGGAAGTGATGAGCAACAGCCATATCACCCAGAACGTCGATCCCGAAGCGCGTCAGCGCTATATCGGATGGGGGCTGGTGCATGTCTATCCGGTGCTGAAATCGGTGATCTACTGGCTGCGTTACGGCTCCTGGCTGTTTGCCAGCAAGCTGGTCAACGACACTCAGTTCATCTGGCTGGCGGGTCATGAATATTTGCAGATGACAGCAGTCTGGCTGTGGCGGGTGGTGATCTACGGGGTGGGCTCTGCCACCGTGTTGCTGGCGGCCAAGGCCAACTGGCAACTGTGGCGGGATCTCAAGCCGCGTCTGCTGCGCAGCGACCGTGCATCAGTGGACGGCACGAGCTGGCTCGGCCTCTATGCGCTGGCGGCCGTATTGGCTGTGCTGGTGAGTGCGGCGCTCTCGCCCATCATCTTTAACTATTGGCACCTGATGCTGATATTCCCCTATGCCCTGTTCCCGATCCTGCTGTTGCTGGTTAGCTGGAGCCGCAACCATCCTCAGTGGGTTGGCAAGGGGCTGCTGGCAGCCACCCTGTTCTGCACCGCTGTGAACCTGATTGCGGCGAGCGACAGCACCAAGTTCTCCTATCAGGCGGACTACAAGCAGCAGGTGCAGGAGTATTTGCAGGAGATGAAGCTGCAACCCAAGTAACTGGGTTGTGTGATCAGTCGAAGGGAGGCGTAATGCCTCCCTTTGCTTTTTCCGTAGCTCAATAAGCGGGTTGTGGTTGCCGGTTATCGCTGGTGGCGTAGCCGACCTGCTTTGGTGGCCATTGCACCAGCTGCAAAGGCATAGCCGGAATGCAATAATCTACAAGCTTTCAGCTTGTTTGCGGTGTATCTATAACCCATGAATACCACCGATTCCCTCATCCGCTACTGGCAATCCCCGCACCTGCCGGGGGTCGAGCTGTCACACTCCCACCACAGGGCGTTCAGCTACGGTCGCCATGTCCATCTCGACTACCATATCGGGCTGGTGCAGCGGGGTGGCCAGAAGTTTATCCATAAGGGGAACAGCCACCATCTGGTGCGCGGGGTGCTCTCTACCGTCAACCCGGATGAGGTGCACGACGGCCTCAGCCTGCTGCCGGAAGGGTATGAGGTACGGGTCTTCGCCATCGATCCGCAGCAGCTGGCGCTCTGGCTGCCGGAGCAGCCGGAACCCTTCTTCGACAAGGGATTGCAGAGCCGCCCCGACCTCTATCAGGGCTTTGCCCAGCTGCACGGCTATCTCGACAACCCCAAGGCCGATGGCCTGCTGATCGAGAGCCAGCTGCTCGCCCTGCTGGGGGAGCTGCTGCATCTGGCCCCCGAGGTACACCAGCTGGCGGATCCCCAGTTGCGATTTCTGCGCGACTACCTGATGGCGGCCCTCGACGAGCCCCACTCGCTGGAAGAGCTGGCGGGGCTGGTTGGGCTCGACCGCTTCGCCTTCCTGCGCCAGTTCAAGAAGCGCAGCGGCATGACCCCCTACGCCTGGCTGAAACGGCTGCGGCTGGAGCAGGGCAAGCGGCTGCTGGCGAGCGGGATGGCGGTGAGCGAGGTGGCGCTGGCGGTCGGCTTCTTCGATCAGAGTCACTTCCACCACGGCTTTCGCCAGGCATTCGGTCTGACACCCGCCGAATTTCGTGCCCAGATGCAATCTTTTACAAGCCGCGCCCCCCGCTGATCCGCCATGCTGGCTCTCCGTCGTTAAAGCGAGAGTTGTTATGCTGACCAGTCTGTTCGTTACCCTCGGCCTGATGCACCTGATTGCACTGGCCAGCCCCGGCCCCGATTTCGCCCTGATCCTGCGCACCAGCCTGCACCGGCCGACCGCCCTTGGCGCGGCGCTGGGCATCTCGCTGGCGATCATGGTGCACGCCACCCTGAGCCTGACCGGGATCAGTATGCTGATCGCCAGTCACCCGCTGCTGTTTATGGTGATCAAGTGCTGCGGCGCCCTCTATCTGGGCTGGTTGGGGTGGGGCGCCCTGATGGCGGCTCGGCAGCAGAGCAGTACCGTGATGGCCAGCGCCGCCAACGAGCTGCGCGGCTGGGGCAGGGGCGTGCGCACTGGCCTTGCCACCAACCTGCTTAACCCCAAGGCGCTGGTGTTCTTTATCGGTCTGTTGGCCGCCATGGTGACGCCAGAGGTGGACGGAATGACCCGCAGCCTGCTGGTGGGCGAGCTCTTCATCATCTCCCTCTGCTGGTTCGGGCTGCTGGCGTGGAGCCTCTCCACCGATCGTGCCCAGCGCCTGCTGCTGCGGGTGCAGCGACCGCTCAATCTGGTGACCGGCGTGCTGTTTGCGGTGGTCAGCCTCTCCATTCTGGCGAGCATGGGCGCCGAGCTGGTGGCCTGACGAGTCGGCGCATGGGCCTATACTCCAACAAGGTTTGCCTGTCAGGAGTGCCCGGCCATGCGTCTACTGCCTCTTTGCTGGTTGCTGGGGATGACCCCGGCGCTGGCGGCCCCGGTTCAGCTCAAATTGCTGGAGTGGGGCTATCTGCCAGCGGGTTATGAACAACAGTTTGCCGACTACGCCAAAGCCCATGGGGTGGAAGCGACGGTCAGCCGGATCGAGCCGCTGCTGACCGATTTCGACAGCGTCTACCGCGCCCTGCGCACCCGCAGCGCCGATGTGGTGCTGCCGACCAGCTACTTCTACAAGGCCCATCACCAGCCGCTGTTCAAGCTGCTGCTCCCCATCGATTTCAATCGCCTGCAGCACTACCCCGAGGTGAAGCCCGCCCTCAAGAACACCGAGTATGACAAGCAGGGGGAGCGCAACTACTCGGTGCCCTTCTCCTACGCCATGTTCAGCCTCGCCTATGACAGCAAGCAGGTGCCGCAAGCGCCCACCAGTTGGCAGGTGCTCGCCAACAGCTCGCCGCCGGGCCAGTTTGCCGAGTTCTGCGACCAGTTCGAGCCACTGCTCTTTTCGGTGCTGCTCTCGCTGGGCAAGTCGCCCGCCCTGTTTGCCAGCGGCGAGATGCTGGCCGACAAGACCTTGCAGCAAGAGGTGGAGCAGCAGCTCTCGCAGCGGCTGCAAGCCAGTCGTGGCTTCTGGTTCAATCAGGCCAACCGCTGCGAGGATCTGCGCCAGCAGACCTTTGCCACCACCTGGGGGCTGGAGCTGGTGGAGTGCAACAAGCAGAACGATCAGCAGTGGCGGATCGCCATGGTGCAGGAGGGGGCCATCTATGCCCTCGATGCCCTCTCCATCGCTCGCCATGTCGGGGATGATCCTGCACGGCTCAAGGCCGCCTACCTGCTGGTGGATTTTCTGCTGAGCGCGCCGCTGCAACGCCAGATGCTGGTGGGCACGCCCACCATTTCGGCCAGCAATATTGCCTCCCGGCCACCCCTCAGCCCGCAGGAGCAGGCGGTGCTGCCGGATCGCCCGCTGCCGGAGTTTGACGAGCGACTGCTGGTGCCCGCGCTGCCCGCCCATATCAAGAATCGCTACAAACGGATGGTGCAGCAGGCGATCGTCGCCAGCGGCAAAGAGGGGCTGGTCAAGCAGTGCCCCTGGGATCTCGATAACTGATGAATGAGCCTGCCGCTTCTCCGGCGGCAGGCAAGTTTGCGCAAGATGGCTGATGATCGGTCATCGCGCGTTTCAGGGCATTCCCCCGTTCAATTCACGCCGCTCGCTGGCCTGCATCGTTTGAAAAAACTGCGCGCTTACCGCAGCCCCATTGAGCCGGATTAAACAACCTAACCCTCGCCAGATTGCCGTTCATACCCTGGCTGACCCTGTACAAAAGTGCCTCAATTGTGACAACTTGGATGTGAGCTGAACAATCCTGATCTGTCCCTTGTGGGAAGGTGATGAATAGGTTATTTCTCTGTGACATTGGCGGCATCCGGCACGGGTTCTCCAGCCATGTGGTGCGAAATCCACAGCAAAAACAAACAGTAAAATGCAGGAGCAAATATGAAAAAGGTCGTGATGGTTGCCGTGGCTGCAGCCCTTCTGGGTGGCTGCGCCGTCAAGAATCAGGTATCCCACAGCTTGCAGGCGATCCCGCTGACAGCCTTCCAGCAGAGCGAGAGCAACCCCAATCAGCGCGTTTACAAGGAGCCGGGCGTTGACCTGCGCCAATACAATGAAGTGCTGCTCGATCCGCTGCAGTTTATCCGGCAGGAGAATGGTCAGTGGTATCTGCTGACCGCCAACGAACAGAACCAGATTGGCCGCTACTACCACGACAAGTTCCAGAGCGAGCTGATCAAGCAGGGCGTCAAGATCGCCACCGCCCCCGGCCCGAAAGTGATGCGGATCCAGGCCGCCGTCACCAACTTCGACCTGACCCGCCCCGACCCCAAGCTGCGTGACCTGCTGCCAGCCAAGATCGCCATCAACGTCACCCGCGAAGTGATCGGCAAGGAGCCTTACCTGCTCAAGGTGGGCAGCATGGCCCAGCTGCTCGACTCCCGGAGCGGCAAGCTGCTGGTGCGGGTGATGGATGCCCGCGAGAGTACGGACAGCACCCACAAGGATGAGCCCATCACCGCCGGGGAGATGGAGAAGATGATCGACCAGTGGGCGGCCAGCCGCGCCAAACAGCTGGCGGACAATCTGGGGCGCTGATCGATTGGTGCGTCCAGGCGGGGCGCAGCGGGAGCCTTTTGGGCTGCAATAACGGCAAGATGTTGATAAGGTGGTCATTTTGCAGGCAGGAGAAAATGATATGAAACGCGTGTTGTTACCCATCCTTGTTGCTGGCCTGTTGAGTGCCTGCAGCACCTCGTCACCCACGCCTGAGTGTGCGCCGATGGCGGGTGGCTGGCAGAGTCAGGCGTTGCCCAATGCGGAAGGGGAGGCTGCGCTGGCCAGCGTGCTGGCTCGCATGAACACGGCCGCCAAACTGCAGAGCATCCGCGAGGTGCGCAGCCAGGTGGTCTCCGGGGTCAACTACGACATCGAGTTCCAGCTCGACAACGGAGAGGTGTGGAACACCCGTGTCTATCGGGATCTTGCCGGCAACTACCAGATGACCCGCACGGCTGCACAGGGCGAGCTTCCTCCCTTGCCTTGCGTCAAGGCCAAGTAATTCCTGCTTGTTGAGCCCCTCGTCAGAGGGGCTCATCTGACCAGAAAATTTCTGCTTTTCTCCCCGCATTCTGACAGTCAGGATGACCCTTCCCGTGACTGCATCCTCATGGAAAAGGAACCGCTATGAATCGCCACCCCTGCATCAAACACTGGCGCGAGCTGCAAGAGCAGACGCCGCGCTACTACTCCGGCAGTCAGGAGCCCCTTTCCCGCGGCTGTGCCCTCGGCAAACACTTCGGCTTTAGCCGCATCGGCATTCACCACGAGATTGTCGAACCCGGCCATCGCACCAGCTGGCCCCATGCCGAGAAGACCGAAGACGAGTTTGTTCACGTGCTGGAAGGGACGCCGGATGTCTGGCTCGATGGCGTCCTCTATCGGCTGCAACCGGGCGATTCGGTGGGCTTCAAGGCCGGTGACGGACTGGCCCACGCCTTTATCAACAACACCGAAGAGACTGTCCGGCTGCTCTGCATCGGCGATACCGATCGGGAGGACAACCGCATCCACTACGCCGTGCATCCCGAGCGCAATATCACCCTCGGCAAGCTGCACTGGGATGACGTACCCGAGCGTGAGTTGGGTGATCACGACGGCCTGCCCGACAAGCTGCGCGAGAGCAACGGCCCCTTCTAGGGCGCAGCCCTTCTGCGCACCAGATCTGCACCACCCGATATAAAAAAGCCTGCCGCGTGGCAGGCTTTTGCTATCTGTTTTCCGCCTGTGGCGTGCAGCGTTTATTGCAGGTTGAGCCCGCCCAGATAGTCGCGCTTGCCGAGATCGACCCCGGCGCGGCGCAGCAGGGCGTAGGCCATGGTGAGGTGGAAGTAGAAGTTGGGAATGCCGTACTCATGGACGCAGGTATGGCCATCCATCCCCTTGCCGCCCGCCCAGTGGGGCACGTAACGGCCGCTGGCGTACTGGCTGTAGTCCGCGTCCAGCTTGCCTTGCAGATAGGTGATGGTCTTGCCGATATGGGCGCGCAGATCGGCGATGGTTTTGGGCTCATCGCCCATGGCCGGCAGCTCGCTGTGGCTGGCGGTGGCGACCACGGTGCGGGCCGAATCGCAGCAGATCAGCACCTGCTTGCTGAAGGGCAGCATATCGACGATCAGCCGATCGCCGAAGAAGTTCTCCACGTTGAACTGCTTCGCCGCGGCGTGGGCCTCGGCCTTGGCCAGACAGTGATCCAGATTGGTCAGCATCTTGATGAACTGGGCGGTGATATCGCGATTCATGAGCACTCTCCATCTTGTTGAAACAGCGGCCCGCGTGCGCGGCCACGGTGAATGAGACTGGCTAATCGGCCACCAATATACCCCAACCGCTGCCGGGTTCGAGCCCGCCACGACGAAAAGGGCAGGGCTGCGCTACTTCGCGCGACAACCGCTGGCCAAGGAGCCATGCTCGCTTTTTGAACCTGTGAGTCCCTTATCGCCCCTTTTTTGATCTGTGACATAAATCACTTTTTTTCAGGGGCGTAGGCTGAATGCGGTTGTCCTGGACAGACGCCTGCGCATCCGCCAGGACACAAGAAAAGGAGAATGAAATGAAGATCTATGACCGTAACCGCAATGTGCTGAACCTGGGTCAGCGCGTCATGATTGCCGCCACTGGCGCAGTCGATTTTCTGAAAGAGGCCCACACCGACAATATGACCCCCTATCAGGCGGAGCATGAGAAGTGCGTGCTGCTGGCAAACTCCGGGGAGCGCTACGCCCCCATCGAGTTGATTAGACTAGGCTGATCCCTTTCCCTGTCACCCTACTCTTTACAATTCACCCGGCCGCCGCGCCCCATCTGGCGGTCGGGTTTCTGAGTTCCCCTCTTCATCCCACCAAATGCCGAAAAATTGAACCGGGTCACATCCCGCTCGATTTGAGCGATTGTCAGCCAGCGCAGGCTCATGCGAACCTTTAAACCCCGTTAACTCACTAAAAAATAACGACTATGTTCAGGCAAATAATGATGGGCGCCGCCCTGCTGTCGGCGGCGCTGCTTTCCGGTTGTGCTTCCGTGCCCATGGCCGATGCCACCGCAGACGCGCAGGCCAAGCAGTTTGTGGCGCCCAAAGATGCGGCCAACCTCTATATCTATCGCAACGAGACCTTCGGTGCGGCGGTGAAAATGCCGCTGCTGGTGGATGGTATGGCGGTCGGCGATACCGTGGCCCACACCTACATCCTCAAGCAGGTGACGCCGGGCAGCCACACCATCACCTCCAAGTCGGAGAACGATGCCACCCTGACCCTCAGCACCGAGGCGGGTAAAAACTACTACGTCTGGCAGGAGGTCAAGATGGGCCTGCTGATGGCCCGCTCCAAGCTGAGTCAGGTCAGTGAAGAGGAGGGCAAGCAAGGGGTGATGGAGAGCAAATTGGTTAAGTGAATAATGCAAGGCATAGCTATATCATCAGCTATGCCTTGATTTCGCTTTTGGCCACTCAATTTAGGTGAGCAAACTTGTATCACGCTATTGTTCGACAGGCGCCTCTGATTTTATTTCCACAGCATCCTCAACACGAGTCATTAAATATGACACTAAGCTAAGAATATTCAAACAATCTAACTCACTAAAAATCGTTGGGTATATAGAATCCATAGGCGCATGATTTACTGGATTCCGGAATCCTTGCATTAGCCCTCGCGTTAAAGAAAATTGCCCCTCTTGGATATTTTTACCAGAAATTTTTTTGTCATCGGCAACTTTGATATATGGTGCTTTGCTATTGGAGAATACATTCGCAAGTTCAACACCATCCTTATCTATGCTTAATCTGTTACGGATTTCTTCAGCATATATTTTTGTTCCTTGATCTGCTGCATGTATGTAGTCACCAGATTCATAATACTTTTTGACTCTGTCACGCAATCCTTCTGGCAGATGACGCCAGTGTAGCATTGGGTATTCAGGGATTATTTTATGCAATGCTTCAACAACAGGGCTATAACTAGCCAAAATGCCTTCATCATCACTTAGTGTTTTTATGATATTCTCAGCGGACTCTCGAATATCACTAGGGAGTGTCGAAAACCATTTATCTTTATCGATACCTGTTTTCACATGAAAGTCATCATCTTTTTTCTTTTTCCTTAGAAGACGCCAATCCTGATTTACTTTGGATATGACTTCAGAAAGAAACTTTCTAAATTCAAGCATATCCTCATTATCCCAGTTAATTGACTGTCTATTTGTTGAGATCACATCTTCATTTAATAAATCAATAAAATTAGCTTCTATATGACCAGTTAAATATTGAAAGAAGTGACTCGATGTACTATTCGAAAAGAATTCCGGCGCATTAACTAACTTGCCACGAGAGAATAATGATATGCCACGCAAGCCCGAGCTTGGTGATAAAGGCGTTTCTGCTGTAATCAGGCTAACTTTTAAGCCCTCGAGATATTTGTTTTCTGGAAACCAATCGTGTATTTTCTGGGCATTCCAGCGAAATTGGATATTTATGTTTGAGTATCGACGGTCATTAGTTACTTTAACGACTTTACCTTTGGCTGAATCATAGAGCTCTATATCAAAGGTATCATCAACAATAAACATTCTAGATAATGAATCAGCTAGTGCCTCAATATCAAAAGGAGTCTTTCTTTTCAGGTTAGATAGTTTTATTGATGTTCCAGATCCCTTCCCTGTCTCGACATCGATTAAATCTGCATTTGGGTTGTATGTTCCTTTAGATGTAAGCAGCTTATCCCAGTCGAGAGAGAATAAATTTTCCTTACCATTTTGAATCGTTCTTACAGTAATTAATTTTGAAAGTCCAAAAAGAGCTAACTTGCCTAATCCTTTTTTTCCTGTTGCTAACCTATTGTATCTTGGGGATGGTTTATCTCCTTCATCATCTCTTCTATTTCTACCTATAACAAGAAACTTATTTTGTATGGCGTTGGCGTCCATACCATGACCATTATCTTCAACAACTATTGATATAGGTGTTCCATTTTGCTCGTGAAAAGTTATTTTAACTTTACTGGCATCGGCATCATAAGCATTAGATATTAACTCTGCTAGTGCAGGAGGTAATGTCGAATACATTTTAACACCTAAATGCTCAATCGTTTTTGGATCAAACTTTAATTCAAAATCATTCATGTATGCCCCCTGCATTTTCCAAATGTTTAATAAACTCTAATGCGTGCTTCATGATGAATTTTGGCGGTAATGCATTTCCAATCATCAGTGCAGCAGATTCCTTACCTCTTCTCATGCTGAAGTAGTAATCAGAAGGAAATGATTGAATTAAAGCCGCCTCTCGCAATGTAATAGTTCTATCTTCACTGGGGTGGATGAATCGGCCTTTCGAAGGGTTTACACATCCACCAGTTATTGTTGGCGCTACATTATCCCATGACATTCTTCCATAAACGTCACGGTAGCTATTTGGATTGTTTTTATGACAATCAAGCCACAATGAATATGGGATCTGGCTTCTAGAACCACCATCCTTTGGAACAGACTTAATTATCATCATTACTTTTTCAGAATGTTTAGATAATGAGTTATGTAATGGGTCGATGCTATCAAAATTATTCTCCATTCCACCAATAGCATCGCGAACAGTGATTTTTTTCTCTGATTTTTTAGGATGTTCAATAATACCAAGTCTTGATGCAATCAATATCATTCTCTTACGACGTTGAGGCACGTCATAATCAGAACAGTCTTTTATAGATACTGTGTCATCATTTACAATATAACCAAGCTTAGTTAATCGCTCGATGATAATATTTATCCGATGATCTTTGGCCAATGCAGGAACATTTTCCATCATGACCGTTTTGGGTAAAAATGTTTCAACGAATCGTAAAAATTCAAATGCTAGTTCATTACGAGAGTCATCAACCGAGCTGGCTTTGTTCCTTGTTCTATGAGATGAAAAACCTTGGCATGGAGGACAGCCAGCAAGAAGATCCAATTCCCCCTTTTTTAAGCCAAGTTCAGTCATGACGGATTCGGGGGACAAAGTAGTAATATCTGCTTCGTATAGTTTATGGTCTGGATAGTTAGTGCGATATGTCTCTGCTGCAACCGCATTCAGTTCGACTCCAGCTAAAACATCAAAGCCAGCCATTTTTAGACCGCAAGTTAGACCTCCGGCACCACAAAACAAATCAAGAGCAGTAAACATTAATGAATTTTCCGATAAGCGCATTAGACCAGCAGATGCATGATATACAAGTCATGTACAGTGGGTAAAGGATTGAGAGCCCTAGTTTAATAAGAGGAGTTATGTTTAGGGCCATCGAGAGTTCTAGCGTTGTACACAACCAACCCGGCCTAAGCCGGGTTGGTTGTATCAAAAGGCGGGAAAAATCAGAGTGCTTCCAATCTGGCATAGGCCGTCACCAACCACTTGGCGCCGACGTCGTCGAACTGGATCTGCACCCGGCTCTGCTGGCCGACCCCTTCGAAGTTGAGTACCACCCCTTCGCCGAATTTCGGATGAAGCACCCGCTGGCCGAGCTTGATGCCGCTGGCGTCGAAGCTCTGCTGCACCTCGTTCTGGCTAAAGCGGCCGTACTGGGTGGGGCGGCTGACCTGAGTGCGCAGCCGGATCTCTTCCAGACACTCGGCGGGCATCTCGCGGATAAAGCGGCTCGGCTTGTGGAACATCTCGCGGCCGTAGATGCGGCGACTCTCGGCATAACAGATGTAGAGCTTCTCCATGGCGCGGGTCATGCCGACGTAACAGAGGCGGCGCTCCTCTTCCAGCCGGCCCGACTCTTCGGTGGATTGCTGGCTGGGGAACATGCCTTCTTCGACGCCGACCAGCAGCACCAGCGGGAACTCCAAGCCCTTGGCGCTGTGCAGGGTCATCAGCTGCACCGCGTCGGCATATTCGTCCGCCTGATTCTCGCCGGATTCCAGCGCCGCGTGTGCGAGGAAGGCGGAGAGATCGCTCATATCCTCCAGCTCGTCCGGGCGCTGGTACTGGCGGCAGGCGGTGACCAGTTCGTCGAGGTTCTCTACCCGCGCCTGGGATTTCTCGCCCTTTTCTGCCAGATACATTGCCTTGAGGCCGGAGTTCTGGATGGCGATATCCGCTTGCTGGTGCAGCGGCAGCATGGACACCTGCTCCTCCAGCGCGTCGATCAGCTCGACAAAGCCGCGCACCGCGTTACCGGCGCGACCGGTCAGCACCCTGTCGTTGAGCAGGGCCTTGGCCGATTGCCAGAGGTTGAGCCCCTGATCGCGGGCGTTGCCGCGCAGGATCTCGAGGGTGCGATCGCCGATGCCGCGGGTCGGGGTGTTGACCACCCGCTCGAAGCTGGCGTCGTCGCCACGGTTGTTGATAAGCCGCAGGTAGGCCATGGCGTCCTTGATCTCTTGCCGCTCGAAGAAGCGCAGGCCGCCGTAGATGCGGTAGGGCATGGCGTCCTGCATCAGTGCCTCTTCCAGCACCCGCGACTGGGCGTTGGAGCGATAGAGGATGGCGCAGTCGGCCAGGAGGCCGCCTTTTTCCTTCCAATCCTTGAGGCGGCCGACCACGAAGCGGGCTTCGTCCACCTCGTTGAAGGCGGCGTAGAGCGAAATCGGCTCGCCCTCGGCCCCTTCGGTCCACAGCTCCTTGCCAAGGCGCTCGGCGTTGTTGGCGATGACGCTGTTGGCCGCTTTGAGGATATTGGCGGTGGAGCGGTAGTTCTGTTCGAGGCGGATGGTCTCGGCGCCCTGATAGTCGGTCAGGAAGCGCTGGATGTTCTCGATTTTGGCGCCGCGCCAGCCGTAGATGGACTGGTCATCATCGCCAACGATCATCACCTTGCCGCTGTTGCCCGCCAGCATTCGCAGCCAGGCGTACTGGATGCCGTTGGTATCCTGAAACTCGTCCACCAGGATGTTCTGGAAGCGGTCGCGGTAGTGCTCGAGGATGTGCGGCTTGTTGAGCCACAGCTCGTGGGCGCGCAGCAACAGCTCGGCAAAGTCCACCAGACCGGAGCGATCGCAGGTCTCCTGATAGGTCTTGTAGATCTGCTGATAGGTGCGGGTGACGGGGTCGCCATAGAGGTCGATGTCGCCGGGGCGCAGGCCCTCGTCCTTCTTGCCGTTGATGTAGCCCATCACGGCGCGCGGGGCCCAGTGCTTCTCGTCGAGGTTGAGCGCCTTGAGCACCCGGCGAATGAGACGGTACTGGTCGTCGGAGTCGAGGATCTGGAAATCCTGCGGCAAGCCCGCATCCAGATGGTGGGCCCGCAGCAAACGGTGGGCGATGCCGTGGAAGGTGCCAATCCACATACCGCGCACGCCGTCGCCGATCACTTTTTCGACCCGACCGCGCATCTCGGCCGCCGCCTTGTTGGTAAAGGTGACCGCGATGATGGAGAAGGGTGAACAGCGTTCCACCTGCATCAGCCAGGCGATACGGTGCACCAGTACCCGGGTCTTGCCCGAACCGGCACCGGCCAGCACCAGCAGGTTGCTGCGGGGCGCCGCAACGGCATCTCTTTGCTTGTCGTTGAGCCCGTCGAGCAGGGTTGAAACGTCCATCACCACTCCTGTTTATTTATACAGGCGGGGATTATACGGCCATCCCCCCTGCCAGACCAAATCCAAACTCGGGGGGAGGGGCGAGATGGGGTCTTGCAGGGGCGCCGGTGCGGCCATTTTTGGCTGGCGCAGAGAGAACGGGACGGGGAGGTTTCCAGCTGTAGCCAACTCTTGCTCACGCGGTTTGTGGGGATTTTGCGAGCCGGATCACGGGCTTGCCGGGGGGCTGGATGAATAAGAGGGGAAAACGGTTTACAGTAACTTGCTGAACAATAAGAGAAATGTCGTTTGGGTCTTTTGGTTGTTAGCATAAAAAACTGAAAAGTAGCTAAAAAACAACTGCTTATAAGGTTATTTGCTTAGAATTCAAACCGTTAACGCAAACGTTTTTCCCTTATCATTTGCTTGACCCGCATCGGGGCTGACTTAGAGTAAGCCTGCGTGCTAGATAGCCTGCTCTGACAGGCAAGCAAGTTCCCTCACTTAATAACAATCAAGGATACGATCGTGACTAAAGTGCTCAAGCTGGCCACTGTGGCCTCCCTCACTCTCGCTGCTCTCTCTGCTCAGGCTGCTTCCGAGCCAGCCGTCATTTATGACACCGCGGGCAAGTATGACAAATCATTCAACGAAGCCGTGTTCCGTAACGGCGTCGAGCTCTACAACAAGGACAAGGGCGTCAAGGTCAAAGAGTTTGAACCCCAGAACGAAGCCCAGCGCGAGCAGGGTCTGCGTCGTCTGGCCAGCCGTGGCAACGGCCCGATCGTGGCGGTCGGTTTCAACATGGGCTCTGCGGTAGAGAAGGTTGCGACCGAATTCCCGAAAACCCAGTTCACCATCATCGACATGGTGGTCGACAAGCCGAACGTCCAGTCCGTCATCTTCAAAGAGCATGAAGGTTCCTTCCTGGTGGGCGCACTGGCTGCCATCGCTTCCAAGAGCGGCAAGGTCGGCTTCGTGGGTGGCATGGATATCCCGCTGATCCGCAAATTCCAGTGCGGTTACGAGCAGGGTGCCAAGTTCGTCAACCCGAAGATCGAAGTGTTCCAGAACATGGCGGGCTCTACCCCGGCCGCGTTTGCTGACCCGGCCAAAGGTGCCGAGCTGGCCAAGTCCCAGTTTGCCAAGGGCGCTGACGTGGTTTACGCCGCAGCTGGCGGTACCGGTATCGGTGTCTATCAGGCAGCCAAGGACAGCGGCAAGTTCGCCATTGGTGTGGACTCCAACCAGAACCACCTGCAACCGGGCACCATGCTGACCTCCATGGTCAAGTCTGTGGGGCTGGCCGCTTACCAGACCTGGGATGACGCTGCCAAAGGCGAGTGGAAGCCGGGTATCAAGAACCTGGGTCTGGCCGAAGGCGGTGTGGATTGGGCGCTCGACAAGGACAACGAGAAGCTGATCACCCCGGAAATGAAAGCCAAGGTGGATGCCATCAAGGCTGAAATCATCGCTGGCAAGGTCAAGGTTCATGACTACATGAGCGATAACACCTGCAAATACTAATTAGATAGTTGCTACGACTCTCAACGCACCACCGGCCCGCACGGGCCGGTTTTTAGTCTTATTTCATGAAACGCAGGGCTGCATCATGGACCAGACAGATCGCTATGCCATCGAATTAAGAGGTATCGATAAGCGGTTCGGCGAAGTGTACGCCAACAAGCTGATCGACCTTAAGGTTCGCAAAGGCAGTATCCACGGCATTGTCGGCGAAAATGGCGCCGGTAAGTCCACCCTGATGAGCATCATTTATGGTTTCTACCATGCCGACAAAGGCGAGATGCTGATCGACGGGAATCCTTTCAAACCCCATGGCTCACAAGATGCGATTGCCGCAGGCGTGGGCATGGTTCACCAGCACTTCATGCTGGTCAATAACTTCACCGTATTGGAAAACGTCATCCTCGGCGCTGAGAACGGCTGGCACCTTCAGCAGAGCGTGGCGTCAGCCGAAAAGCTGCTTGGCGAACTGGCGCGGGATTATGGCCTCGACGTGCCGCTGCACGAGAAGGTTGAAGATCTGCCGGTTGGCTTGCAACAGCGGGTCGAAATTCTCAAGGCGCTCTATCGCGGCGCCCGCATCCTGATCCTCGACGAGCCGACCGGGGTACTGACCCCGCAAGAGGCGGATCACCTGTTCGAGGTGCTGAAAAAGCTGCGGGATCAGGGAGCGACCATCATCCTCATCACCCACAAGCTGCGGGAGATCCTGGCCATTACCGATCAGGTCTCCATCATGCGCCGTGGCGAGATGGTGGCGCACGTCGCCACCAAGGATACCGACAAGGAGCAACTGGCCGAGCTGATGGTGGGCCGCAAGGTGCGCCTCAAGGTCGACAAGGGGCCAACCCAGCCCGGTGAAGCCAAGCTGAAGATCGAAGGGCTCAGCTACGTCGACGCCAGCAAGGTGGAGCGGGTCAAATCGGTCAGTTTCGAAGTGCGGGCCGGTGAAGTGGTCGGCATCGCCGGGGTCTCCGGCAACGGTCAGTCCGAACTGCTCAGCCTGCTTGGCGGTATTCTCAAGCCGAGCAAGGGCGGCTTCACCATTAGCAGCCGCAGCGGCGTGCACAAGGTGAGCGCGGAGCACCCGGCCGATCCCGAACTGGTGCGCAATTACGGTCTCGGCCATGTGCCGGAAGATCGCCACAAGATGGGGCTGATCAACCGCTTCGAGGCGAAAGAGGCCTTTATTCTCGGTTATCACCGTCGCCCGCAATACAACAAGGGGTGGCTGCAGAACAAGGAGGCGATCCAGCAGGATTGTCAGGCCAAGATGGAGAAGTGGGACGTGCGCCCGCCCCATCCCGATCACAAGACCGCCAACTTCTCCGGTGGCAACCAGCAGAAGCTGGTGATCGCCCGTGAAGTTGAGCAGGACCCGGATGTGCTGTTGATCGGCCAGCCGACCCGCGGGGTCGACATCGGCGCCATCGAGTATATCCACCAGCAGATCATCGCCATGCGCGACAAGGGCAAGGCTGTCTTGCTGGTCTCGGTGGAGCTGGACGAGATCATGAGCCTCGCTGACCGGATTCTGGTCATTGCCGACGGTCGCATCGTCGGCGAGCTGGATGGTGCCAAGGCGGATGAGCGCACCATTGGTCTGATGATGGCGAATATCGTTCCCGATGACGTTGCCAAGGAGGCCCACTGATGAGCCAAGTACGTATTCCTGCCTGGGTCTCCGTAGGCGTCTTGTCTGCGGTCAACATCCTGCTGGCCTTCCTGGTGTCGGCCATTCTGTTCTACTACCTCGACATCAACCCGGTCGATGCCGCCAAGATCATGTGGTACGGCGCGTTCGGCACTGGTGAAGGGGTCGGCTTCACCCTCTACTACGCAACCGGCTTTATCTTTACCGGTTTGTCGGTGGCGGTCGCCTTCCACGCCGGTTTGTTCAACATCGGTGGTGAAGGTCAGGCCTATATCGGCGGTCTCGGTGTCGGTCTGGTCTGTCTGATGCTCGGTGATGTGCTGCCGTTTGCCCTGCTGTTGCCGCTCTCCATCATTGCCGGTGGTCTGTTCGGTGCGGCCTGGGCCTTTATTCCGGCCTGGCTGCAAGCCAAGCGCGGCAGCCATATCGTGATCACCACCATCATGTTCAACTTCATCGCCGCCTCGCTGATGGCCTATCTGCTGGTGGAGGTGTTCAAGCCGCCCGGTTCGATGGCGACCGAGAGCAAGGTGTTTGCCGAGGCAAGCTGGCTGCCCAAGATGAGCGGGCTGGCGAACCTGTTCGGGATGGAGATCCCCAACAGCCCGCTCAATATCAGCTTCTTCTGGGCGCTGATCTGTGCGGCGCTGGTGTGGGTCTTTATCTGGCACACCCGCTGGGGTTACGAGATCCGCTCGGTCGGCGCCAGCCAAAGCGCCTCCGCTTACGCCGGTATCTCCTATCCCAAGGTGGTGATCCTGGCGATGGTCATCTCCGGCATGCTGTCGGGCTTCTTTGCCCTCAACGTGCTGCAGGGTGAGCTGCACCAGATCAAGCTCAACTTCGTGGAAGGGTTCGGTTTCACCGGTATCGCGGTGGCGCTGATGGGGCGCAACCATCCGGTGGGCGTCATCATCGCTAGTCTGCTGTTTGGTTTCCTCTATCAGGGGGGCGCCGAGCTCAGCTTCGAGTTCGGTGTCGACCGCAACATCGTGGTGGTGTTGCAGGGTCTGGTGATCCTGTTCTGTGGCGCCCTTGAGCACATGATGCGTCCGCGCATCGAGCAGCTCTATCTGGCGTTTGCCAACCGCTCAGCCGCACAAGCTAAAGGAGTCTGATCATGTTTGAAATTCTGATCCTGATGCTGGATGCGACCATTCGTACTGCGCCGCCCCTCATTCTCGCCGCCATGGCGGGCATGTTTTGCGAGCGCTCCGGGGTGGTCAACATCGCGCTGGAAGGCAAACTGCTGGCGGCGGCGTTCGCCAGTGGTGCGGCGGCTGCGGTCTCCGGTTCTGCCTGGGTAGGTCTGGGGGCCGGGGTGGGTGTCTCCATCCTGTTTGCCCTGATGCACGGCTTTGCCACCATCACCCACCGCGGTGATCAGGTGGTGAGCGGCATGGCCATCAACATTCTGGCGGCCGGTCTGACCGTGACCCTGGGCCGTTACTGGTTCGATCAGGGTGGCCAGACCCCGGCGCTCTCCGGTGATGCCCGTTTCGCCCCCATCGATCTGCCCTATGCCAAGGAGCTGTGGGATGTGCCGGTGATCGGCCAGCTCTACAGCGAGCTGCTGAGCGGCCACTCCCTGCTGGAGTACGTGGCGTTCGCCTGCGTGCCGCTGGCATGGTGGGTGATGTTCCGTACCCGCTTCGGTCTGCGTCTGCGGGCGGTGGGTGAGGCGCCGGCAGCGGTCGATACCGCCGGTATCTCTGTGGTGCGGATGCGCTACACCGCGCTCCTTATCGGCGGCCTGCTGGCCGGTATCGGTGGCACCTATCTGGCGGTCGCCCAGACGGCCCAGTTCATCCCCAACATGAGTGCGGGCAAGGGCTTTATGGCGCTGGCGGCGCTGGTGTTCGGCAAGTGGCGTCCCTGGAATGCCATGGCAGCCTGCCTGCTGTTCGGCTTCCTCGATGCGGTCGCCATCCGGCTGCAAGGGGTCAGCATCGGCGGCTTCGCCATTCCGGTGCAGGCCATCGAGGCACTGCCCTACATCCTGACCGTGTTCCTGTTGGCCGGCTTTATCGGCCGTGCGGTGGCGCCGAAGGCGCTCGGCACCCCCTATGTGAAGGAACGGGAGTAGCGCCCTCTATCGCGATAGTCCCGACTACACAGATAACAGCAGGCCCACTTCGGTGGGCCTGTTTTTTATGGGCGGTATGGGGCAGGCCAGCCGGGATCTGGATGGTGTGATAGAGGGAGGCGATGGCGTGAAGGGATAAAGGGGCTGCGTGAGTTGTTGCGGGTAGCGGGTAGCGGCTGGCTTACAGGTGCATATCCCGCTGCCAGTACCATTAAAAACCCCCTCGTATCAGGAGGGGGTTGCAGAGGTTATTGCCGGATTAACCCTGAGGCTCAGGGAGCCAGCACCAGCTTGTAGACACCAAAGCCGGGGTGTTTGGCATCGGTGGGCGGCAGGGTCTCCACATAGTTCAGCTTGCCACCGGTCAGGGCTTGCGCCTCGCTGCGTGGCGAGCTGTAGATGCGCAGATCCAGATTGGCGGGCAGGGGGGCCAGCTGCCAGTTGTTGTCTGCTGGAGGCTCGAAACCGGCCGGATTCTTCTCTGCCAGATCCTTGAGGTATTCGGAGAGCACTTCGCGGGTTTCGAACTGATCTTCATGGACGATCACCTTGGCGTTGATGCCCGGGAAGTTGCCACCACCGCTGGCGCGGTAGTTGTTGGTCACCACGTAGAACATCTGGGCCGGGTCGATTGCCTTGCCCTGATAGGTGAGGTTGGTGATGCGATAGCTGTCGCTCACCTTGTTGCCATCCACATCGTAACGGGCGGGTTTGGTCACATCGACCTGATAGTTCACCCCGTCGATCACGTCGAAGTTGTAGGTGCGGTACTTCTCGTTCACCAGCCACTGGGTGGCGGTGCTGGTGGCATCGATCTTGTTGAACTGGACGGCGCTCTTCTCCAGCCACTCCTGTACGGTCGCGCCATTGATGGCGACCACCTGCAGGGTGTTGGGGTAGACATAGAGGTCGGCCACGTTGCGCAGGGAGATATCGCCAGCCGGTACATAGGTGAAGTCGGTCGGGCCGTTGCGACCGCCACGGAATGGCGCGGCGGCGGAGAGGATGGGCCATTTCTCCTTGAGCTGACCATCCTGTTGCAGCTTCTTGGCGTGCCACAACTGGGCGTCGCTGACGATCTGGATGGAGGGGTCATCCTGCACCAGCGCGAAGAAGCTGTGGATTGGCTTGGTGATCTTGCTGAGGGGCTCGTCCAGCCACTGGTTGGCCTGCTCGTGCTCGGCAATGACCTGATCGACTACCGTCTGGTCTTCGGTGCTGGTGACGCTGCTGTCGATCTTGCGCAGCTGGGACTGGCTGGAGGCCACTTCCCAGCGACCCTCTTTCCAGGTCATGTGCAGGTCGATGATGCCGAGGTGGTTACCCCAGACGCCCGGCATCACGGTCGGTACGCCCGCCAGAGTGCCTTTCTCGTTGTCCACGTCGGTCATGTTGGGGTAGTCGCCCGGGAAGGTGCGATGGGCATGGCCCAGCAGCAGGGCATCGACCCCTTTCACTTTGGCCAGCGGCAGGGCTGCGTTCTCCATCATGGGTTCGCGCGGGTCACCTATGATGCCGGTATGGGCCACGACCACGACGATGTCAGCGCCCTTGGCGCGGATTTCGGGTACATAGTGCTCGGCGGTCTCGACCATATCGGCCACCACCACCTTGCCTTCCAGATTGCGCTTGTCCCACTGGGTGATCTGGGGCGGAGTCAGCCCCAGCACACCGACCTTGATGGTCTGGGTATTGCCGTTGGCATCCTTCACCTGACGATCCAGCACCACATAGGGTTTGAACTTCTGCTTGCTCCAGTCGATGGTGCCCTTGCCATCACGGCTGAAGGCATCGGCCTGGAAGACGTTGGCGTTGATGTAGGGGTAGTTGGCCCCTTTCAGGGTCTCTGAGAGGAAGTCGAGACCGAAGTTGAATTCGTGGTTGCCCAGGTTGCCGACATCATAGCTCATGGTGTTGAGCGCCTTGATGGCGGGGTGAGTCTGCTTGCTCAGCCACTGCTGTTTGACCTGCTGGTCGTGGATATAGTCGGCCAGCGGGGTACCCTGGATCAGGTCGCCGTTGTCGATCAGCAAGTTGTTGGCGTTCTCGTCGCGGGCCTTGCGGATCAGCACTGCGGTGCGGGCGAAGCCCAGCGAGGCATCCGGCTTGTTCTGGTAGTAGTCGTAACTCAGCAGGTTGGAGTGGATATCAGAGGTTTCGATCAGCCGCAGGGTGAGATCACCGGGGGCCTGAGAGTTGTTGTCGTCACAGCCGGACAGCAAAAAGATAACTGCCACCGCGCTCAGTTTGAGGGTGGTTTTCATTGTTGGATTCTCTTGTTATGGGTATGCCAGCGTGGTGCATTCTATCGACAGCAAAAGAATCCGATTGTGAGCAGGCTGGCAATTCGGGCTAATTACCCTCCTGTTAATAGAGTTATGACTCTGATTTTCATCTGTTTTTTCGGGTCGCGCCCCTCGCTGCTTTTCCGCCGTTAGTCACCCTGTAGTCACCGCTGTGCGGTCGGGGCAAGCTGCGCGGCCTGCCGTTCCTGCGAGGCTGTAATGGTTGGTTACAGATCTCCATTCGACTGATAGATGACCTTTCCCTTAAATTCAGCGGCGATTGATTGCATCTAAAAATTACAAAGCGACAGCAAGGAATAAAACCTCATGAAAATGCACAACAAAGCGCTGCTGGCCATCGCCTGCGCCGCTACCCTGTCTGCCTGTGACAGCGAAAAAGCTGCCAACAGCATCGCCAAGCGGGTGCCGCTGGCTCTGCCGGAGGCGGGTCTTTACCAAGCGAATCTGATGAGCCACGACGGCGACAAGGCGACGCCGCGCATGATCAAGGATCTGGATGGTCTGGCGCTGGTCTACCCGAAGGGTGAAACCGTGCAGCACTGGGGTGTCTGGGTGGATCATCAGGTGGGCAAGGTCGAGACCAACAGCCAGTGGCTGGGTCAGGCTGACCAGAAAGCCGACAAAGACGGGATCTACCCGGTGCAGTTGATCCGCAACAGCGAACGGCTCGGCACCAGCACGGCGCTCAGCTCGGTGACCAACGACCACAACCTCATCACCTTCCAGGATCAGCCGGTCATCGATCTGCAGGGCAAGGAGATCAAGCGCTGGGTTTTTGATTTCACTCGGACCGGCACCAAGTTCTCCGACAATTCCCCCATCTATTCCGGTTTCAGCGGTCATGTGGCGGTGACGGCCCTGACCACCAAAGCGGTGACCACGGCCAGCTGGAGTGCCACGGACAGCGATGGCTTCAGCAGCGACATGGTGGGCAAGGTGGATACCACCAACAACGGCGGCAAGCTGACGGTAGCGATCGAGTTTCCGGCGGCAGGTTGTACGCTGGTGGGCGAGGGGAGTGCCACTGCCGGGTTGAGCAAGCTGACCATGACCGGATTTGGCAAGTGCAACTTCAAGCAATCCGCTGCCGCCACGCCGATCGAAAACCTCTGGAATGCCGCTCTGGCCCGGGCGATGGATAACCGCGTCGCCTATGTCGCCACCTATACCACGGATGCCAAAAAAGAGGCGCTGGTCATCGGCTTCCCCGGCACCAATGGCTTGCTGATCACCGCTGACAAGCGATAAGCAGCCCAACGGCAGGGGCGGGCAAACGCGCCTGAAACAACAAGGGAGCCAGTGGCTCCCTTGTTGTTTTCAACGCACGGTTTACAGCAGGAACAGGGTCGCCAGCCCGAGGAAGATAAAGAAGCCGCCGGTGTCGGTGATGGCGGTGATCATCACGCTGGCTCCCACCGCTGGGTCGCGGCCGAGGCGGGTCATGGTCATGGGGATAATCACCCCCATCAACGCCGCCACCAGCAGGTTGAGCATCATGGCCAGGGTCATCACGGCGCCGAGCGCCGCATCCTGATAGAGCAGATAGGTGGCAATGCCCATGGTGCCGCCCCACACCAGCCCGTTGATAAAGGCGACGCCGAGCTCCCGTAGCAGCAGGAAGGAGAGGTTGCCCGCCTGAATGTGCTGCAGCGCCAGCGCCCGCACTATCATGGTGATGGTCTGGTTGCCGGTGTTGCCGCCGATCCCGGCGACGATGGGCATCAGGGCCGCCAGCGCCACCAGCTGGGAGATGGTGTGCTCGAACATGCCGATCACCCGCGAGGCGACAAAGGCGGTGCAGAGGTTGATGGCAAGCCAGGCCCAGCGGGTCTTGACCGCCTTGCTGACAGGGGCAAACACATCTTCATCCTCGCTGATACCCCCCATCCGGCGCAGGTCGGTGTCACTCTCCTCATAGACCAGATCCACCACCTCTTCGACGGTGAGGCGGCCCATCAGCTTGCCCTTGCCATCCACCACGGCGGCGGAGAGCAGGTCATCCCGCTCGAAGGTGCGGGCGGCCGCTTCGTCGTTATCCTCCGGATCGAAGGTGACCGGATCCCGCTCCATCACGTCGCTCACCAGAGTGGCGGGCTTGTGCAGCAGCACAGTGGTGAGGGCCAGCTCCCCCAGCAAATGGTTGCGCCGATCGATGACGAACAGCTTGTCGGTGTTGGCGGGGATCTTGCCGCGCAGGCGCAGATAGCGCTGCACCGTAGCCAGACTCACCTCGGGGCGGATGGTGATGATCTCGAAGTCCATCATGGCGCCGACGGTGTGCTTGCCGTAGCGGATCACCTCCCGCACCCGATCCCGCTCGGCGGGGGCCATATAGGTGAGCAGCCGCCCCATCAGGTTGCGCGGCAGGTACTGGCCCAGATAGATCTGATCGTCGATATCCAGGGTACGCAGGGCGTGCAGCAGCTCCTTGTCGCTCATCCCGCTGATGAGGCTGTCCCACACCGTCTCCGAGGCCTCGACCAGAATCTGGCCGCGCTTCTCCTCCTCCACCAGTGCCCATAGGGCATGACGTTCATCGGGCGGCAGCGACTCCAGCGCATCGGCGACGTCGGCGGCAGGCAGCCCGTTGACCAGTGTGGTGAGTTCGCTGGTCTGATCGCGTTGCTCGGCATCCTGCACCACCTGCGGATCGAGCAGGCTGTCGGTGAGGGCATCATCGCGCAGCAGCAGGGTGAGAATGCGGGATCTGTCATCCGCGCGCTGCCGGGCGCTGTTCTTGATGGGAAGAGACATGGGATGAATTCCTGAGATGGTAGCCAAGGGCTCAATGCCCATAGGATACCAGACTTAAAACAACAGGTTATGACCGTGATGGGAGAAGAGGGGGGTAAAAGTGAGGCCACCTGCTGGTGGCCTCATGGTGAGTTGCCGATGATCCCTCAGGCGAGGGCTCGCTGGCGCTGCGGGGCCTCGCCAAACCAGGCGAGCCGGTCGGCCAAGGTCACCACCGAGCCCACCATGATCAGCGCCGGACTCTCAACCCCCACCGCCAGCGCGGGCAGCTCATCGAGAGTGCCACGAATGACCCGCTGGTAGGGCTGGGTGCCGCGCTCGATCAGCGCCACCGGGGTGTTGCCCGCCTTGCCGTGGGCCAGCAGCTGCTCGCGGATGGTGGCGCAGGATGATAGCCCCATGTAGAACACTAGCGTTTGCTTGTCCTTGGCCAGCAGCGGCCAGTCGAGATCCCGGGCGCCCCCCTTGCCGTGGGCGGTGACGAAGCGCACGCTCTGGGCGTGGTCGCGATGGGTCAGCGGAATGCCGGCGTAGGCGGCGCAGCCGCTGGCCGCGGTGATCCCCGGTACCACCTGAAAACCGATGCCGCTACCGACCAGCGTCTCCAGCTCCTCGCCGCCACGGCCGAAGATAAAGGGGTCGCCCCCCTTCAGCCGCACCACCCGTTGCCCCTTCTGCGCCTCCTCCAGCAAGAGCTGGTTGATCCCCTCCTGCGGCACGCAGTGGTTGCCCGCCTGCTTGCCGACGAAGATGCGCTTGGCGTCGCGGCGCACCAGCGCCATCACCTCGTCGGAGACCAATCGGTCATAGACCACCACGTCGGCTTGCTGCATCTGGCGCAGGGCGTGCAGGGTGAGCAGACCCGGATCGCCGGGGCCGGCCCCCACCAGCACCACTTCGCCAGCACTCTGGCTTTCGTCGGCAAACAGGTTGTCGGCCAGCTGGTTGGCAGAGGCGTGATCGCCCCGCGCCAGCGCCTGACCGAGTCGGTCTGCCCCGAGTAGCCGCTCCCAGAAGCGGCGCCGCTCGCCCATGCTGGCGAAGCGGGCCTTGACCCGCTCCCGCAGGCTGCCGGCAAAGGTCGCCACGGCACCCAGATGTTGCGGCAGCAGGGCTTCCAGTTTTTCCCGCAGCAGCCGGGCCAGCACAGGCGCCTTGCCGCCGGAGGAGATGGCCACCATCAGCGGCGAGCGGTCGATGATCGACGGCATGATGAAGCTGGAGCGCTTCGGGTCATCCACCACGTTGGCAAAGATCCGCGCCCGGTTGGCGCTTTGGTAAACCAGCGCATTCACCTCGCGCCGATCGGTAGCGGCCACCACCAGCCACTTGCCCGCCAGTTGTTCCGGCACAAATTCACCGGCCAGCCACTCGATGCTCCCGTTGGCAGCCAGTTCCGCCAGCTCGGGGTCGAGCTCGGGCGCGACCACGGTGAGCTGGGCACCGGCATCCAGCAGCAGGCGCGCCTTGCGCTCCGCTACCTCGCCGCCGCCGACCAGCAGCACGGGTTTGTTGTCGAGTCGGCAAAAGATGGGCAAGTAGTCCATGGGGCCTCCGGATCAGGCGGTTCGGGTCTGGTTGGCGGTGCTGGTGGTCTCGTGTACCGCGACCGGGCGCTCTGCTTTCGGGGTGGCATACCAGTAGCCGAGGCCCATAAAGAGAACGCCGGAGACGGTGTTGCCCAGGGTTACCCACAGCAGGTTGTGGCCGATGCCGCCCAGGGTGTAGGCCTCGGAGTGGGCGCCAAACCAGGAGAGGGCGAACAGGGTCATGTTGGCGATGGAGTGCTCGTAGCCGGAGGCGATAAAGGCCAGCAGGCACCACCAGATGGCGATGAAGCGGGCGGCCCCTTCGGTGCGCAGCGCCATCCAGATGGCGAGGCAGACCAGCCAGTTGCAGAGGATCCCCTTCATAAACAGGGTCAGGGCCGGGGCCTGAGTCTTGGCCAGCGCCACCTTGTGGGCCAGACTGCCCGCGTCCGGCAGCAGACTGCCGCCGTAGGAGTAGATGAGCGCCACCACGACGGAGCCAATCAGGTTGCCCGCCCAGGTCTGCGGCAGGATACGCAGCAGGTCGGCCATGGTGATTTTGCCCGTCTTCACCCCGAAGGTGAGGAACATGGTGTGGCCGGTAAACAGCTCGGAGCCGGCGATGATCACCAGCGTCAGGGCGATACCGAAGGTGGCCCCCATCACCAGCGGCCGGATGGCGGGATCCACCAGATTGCCGAGGGTGAAGATAAGGATGATGCCGAGGCCCACATAGGCCCCCGCCATGGCGGAGCTGAGCCAGAAGCCGAGCTTGTCGCTGCGCTCGAAGCGGTTGATGCGGGCCGCGTTGGCGGCGCACTTGTTGATGGTTTCCGTGTACATCTAGTGAGTCCTTGAAAGGGCTGCCCTCTGGCAGCCCGAAAGAGAGTGAATTTGGCTTTAGACGGCGACCCAGACCTGCTGGTCGCGTACTTCAACGGGGTAGCTTTGAACCGACATCGCAGGGTTGTCGAAACAGTGGCCATCGCTCAGGCGAAAGCGCTGCTTCTTGAGCGGGCTGGCGACCCAGAGCTCGCCGTCGTGTTCGCAGATCAGGCCCCGCGACAGCACGTTGGCGGCGAAGAAGGGATCCCGGTTGTCGATGGCGAACACCTCGGCGGCCGCGCTCGGGCGGAACAGGGCGATCTGGCGACCTTCAATGAGTGCGCAGACACCGGTTCCCGGCAGGATGTCGTTGAGTTGGCAGGCAAGTTTCATCATTTGGTCTCCACCTCGATCTGGTAGACGGGGATGCGCTCGGCCGGGGTCGCCGGTCGGTGCTGGTCGCGCTCGGCGACGAACTGAACGTCCGGATCGCGCTTGTCGCTGTTGATGAAGTGGCTGAAGCGCTTGAGCGCCTCCTCTTCATTGAGGGTGCGCGACCATTCGCACTCGTAGCTGTTGATGAGAGTCTGGATATCGCGCTCCAGCGTCTCGGCCAGCCCCAGCTTGTCATCGACGATCACTTCGCGCAGGTAGTCGACACCCCCTTCCAGATTGCCGAGCCAGACCGAGGTGCGCTGCAGTTTGTCGGCGCTGGTGACGTAGAACATCATAAAGCGGTCGATCAGCTTGATGAGGGTCTCGCGGTCGAGGTCAGACGCCAGCAGATCGGCGTGGCGCGGCTTCATGCCGCCGTTGCCCCCCACATAGAGGTTCCAGCCCGCGTCGGTGGCGATGATGCCGACATCCTTACCTTGGGCTTCCGCACATTCGCGGGTACAGCCGGAGACGCCGAACTTCATCTTGTGCGGGGTGCGAATGCCCTTGTAGCGGTTCTCGAGGAAGACCCCGAGGCCAACGCTGTCCTGAACGCCGAAGCGGCACCAGGTGCTGCCGACGCAGGTTTTGGCCATGCGCAGTGCCTTGGCGTAGGCCTGACCGGTCTCGAATCCGGCTGCCAGCAGTTTGCGCCAGATGGCGGGCAGGTCATCCTTCTGGGCCCCGAACAGGCCGATGCGCTGGGCGCCGGTGATCTTGGTGTAGAGCTTGTAGTCGCGGGCCACTTCGGCCACCGCCAGCAGCCCTTCCGGAGTCACTTCGCCACCGGCCATGCGCGGGATGACGGAGTAGCTGCCGTCTTTTTGCATGTTGCCGAGGAAGATGTCGTTGGTGTCCTGCAACGGGATGTTGCGCGGGCTCAGCACATGCTCGTTCCAGCAGGAGGCGAGGATGGAGCCGACGGTCGGTTTGCACACCTCACAGCCATAGCCCTGACCGTGCTTGGCCAGCAGCTCGTCGAAGCTCTTGATCCCCTCCACCTTGACCAGATGGAACAGCTCCTGACGGGAGTGGGGGAAGTGGGCGCAGAGGTGGTTGTTGACCTCGATGCCCTGCTTCACCAGCTCGGCGTTGAGTACCTGACTGATGAGCGGCACACAGCCGCCGCAGCCGGTTCCGGCCTTGGTGTGCTGCTTGATGGCGGCCAGGGTGGTGTGACCCTCGGCCACCGCCTGAGCGATGTCGCCTTTGGAGACGTCAAAGCAGGAGCAGATCTGGGCGCTTTCCGGCAGGGCATCCACCCCCAGCGTCGGTTTGGCTCCGGCGTAGGCGGGCAGGATCAGGGTGTCCGGGTGGCTCGGCAGCGGCAGGGCGTTGAGCATCATCTGCAGCAGGTTGCCGTAATCTTCCACGTCACCCACCAGCACGGCGCCGAGCAATCGGCTGTTGTCTTCGCTCACCACGATCTTCTTGTAGACGCCAGCCTGATCGTCCTGAAACACATAGCTGTGGCTGCCCGGGGTGCGGCCGTGAGCATCGCCGATGGAGCCGACGGAGACGCCGAGCAGTTTCAGCTTGGCGCTCATGTCTGCCCCTTCGAAGCGGCTGTCACCGCCGAGCAGATGGTCGACGGTGATCTGGGCCATCTTGTAGCCCGGCGCTACCAGCCCGAAGAAGCGGCCCTGCCAGGCGGCGCACTCGCCGATGGCATAGATGTCGGGGTCTGAGGTGAGGCAGTGATCGTCGATGACGATGCCGCCGCGCTCGGCGATGGCGAGATCACCGTAACGGCCGAGGGTATCTTGCGGGCGAATGCCGGTGGAGAAGACCACCACATCCACTTCCAGCTGGCTGCCATCGGCGAAGGAGAGGCGGTGTTTCGCCTGCTCACCGCCATGCATCAGGATCTCGCTGGTGCTCTTGCTGGTGTGCACCTGCACGCCCATGGATTCAATCTTGCGGCGCAGCAGCTGGCCGCCCTGACCGTCGAGCTGCTCGGCCATCAGTACCGGAGCAAACTCCACAACGTGGGTCTCGAGACCCAGCGCCTTGAGGGCACCGGCCGCTTCGAGGCCAAGCAGGCCGCCCCCGATCACCACCCCGCTCTTGCCACTCCTGGCGGCGCTGCGAATGGCTTTCAGATCCTCGATGGTGCGGTAGACGAAGCACTCGTGGTGCTGACTGCCCGCAATGGGCGGCACCCAGGGGTAGGAGCCGGTGGCCAGCACCAGCTTGTCGTACCCGACCACAGTGCCCTTGTTGGAGTGCACTTCGCGGTTGGCCCTGTCGATTTTTTTCACCGCTTCGCCGAGCAGCAGGCGGATGCCGTGCTTGTCGTAGAAGCCGGGTTTGACGAGGGAGAGATCTTCGCTGGTGTGATGGGAGAAGTAGGAGGAGAGATGGACGCGATCGTAGGCGGGACGGGGTTCTGCACCGAAGACGGTGATCTCGTAGCGGCCCGGCTCGGCCCGCTCGATCAACTCTTCGATGAAGCGGTGCCCCACCATGCCGTTGCCCACAACGACCAGTCTGACTTTGCTCATGATTGCCTCTAGTTTGGAGTAATAAAACATCATTCTGGGGCTAGGCTACCCAGTCAGTCGGGGCGGGCAATTGATGCAAATCAAGTGTCTATTTATATATCTCGTCAGGGGTAATTCGATAAAATTCAAAGATATACAAAAATAGGTATACCAGTTGATGATTTCTGCGCTGGCTTGGAGTGAGGGGTGGTGGAGGGAAAGCCCGGTTTACCCACGGCCGGGGAGTGAAAACTTCTGGCGGAAAATGGCCGGCCTCGCACTGGGCGAGACCGGCATCAGCTGAACAAGGTGGCGCGTCAGGCGATATGGCGGCGGAACATGGCGAGCGCTAGCGACAGGGTGACGCCGGCGATGGCGAGCAGCGGCCAGAGCAGGGGCCAGGCGGCCGACCAGTCAAACCCCTTGAGGAAGACCCCCTTGAGCAGCACGATGAAGTGGGTGAGGGGGTCGATGGCCGCCAGCCACTGGAACACCTGCGGCATATTCTCCACCGGCGAGATGTAGCCCGAGAGGATCACCGCCGGGACGGTGAAGGAGAAGACCCCGAGAAAGGCCTGCTGCTGGGTCGAGCAGAACGACGAGATGAAGAGCCCGATCCCGGCCAGTGCCAGCCCGTAGCAGACCATGCCCGCCATCAGCAGGCTGAGGCTGCCGGCAAAGGGGAGGTGAAAGACAAAACGGGCGGCCAGCGCGACTATGCACCCTTGCCCCACCGCCACCATGATGCCGGGCACCGCCTTGCCCGCCATGATCCAGCCCGCGGTGAGGGGGGAGACCAGCAGCTGATCGAAGGTGCCCTCTTCCCGCTCCCGCGCGACCGAGAGGGCGGTGACAATCAGGCAGCCAGTGGTGGTGATGATGGCCACCAGCGCTGGCAGGATATGCCAGTGGAACTCGACGTTGGGGTTGTAGAGGTTGCGTACCGCCAGCTCGGGTTGCCCCTTGCCCTCACTTTGCCAGCGGGCGATCACCTGACTGATGTAGCCAGCCGCCACCTGACCACCGTTGGAGCGGCGTCCGTCGATGATCAGCTGTACCTTGGCCTGTTCGCCCCGTGCCAGCCGGCGCGAAAAATCGCCCGGAATAATCAGCCCGAGCAGTGCCTGTTGCCCGGTGATGGCCTCGGTCATGCCCGCCTCGCCTTGTACCGGGATGATGGTGGTAAAGGCGGGCATATGGGTGAGGCGCTCCAGCAGCTCGCGGCTCTGGGCACCGCCATCCTGGTTGTAGATGGCCAGCGTGTTGCCGGTCACCTCCAGAGTGGCGGCGAACGGGAAGAGGGCGGTCTGCAGCAGCACCGGCATGATGAGCAGAAAGCGCCCCTGAGTATTGCCCATCAGGGCCTGCAGCTCTTTTCGGATCAGCCACCAGAGTCGGATCAGCATGGGTTACTCCAGAGTGCGCCGCGTCTTGCGGGCGGTCAGGGCCAGCCAGAAACCGGCCAGCAGCAGCAGACAGAAACCGTTGACCAGCAGGATCGAAAAAACGCTGCCCGCCTGATAGAGGGTCTGCAAGGAGCTCGCGAAGTAGCGGGCCGGAATGAGGTGGGTGATGGCCCGAAGCCAAGGCGGCATGCTGGCGATCTCGAAGACGAAGCCCGACAGCATCACGGCGGGCAGAAAGGCGGCGATCAGCGCTGCCTGTGCGGCGTTGAACTGGCTGCGCATCACGGTGGAGAGAAACAGCCCGAGCCCGAGGGCGCTGCCGAGAAAGACGCTGGTGACCAGAAAGAGCAGCAGCAGGGAGCCGCGCCACGGCACGCCCATCACCGCCACCGAGAAGAGCAGGCAGAGCAGCATGGCGATGATGCCAAGGCCGTAGTAGGGCAACAGCTTGGAGAGCAGCAGCTCCCCCTTGGTGACCGGGGTGGCGAGCAGCGCCTCCATGGTGCCGCGCTCCCACTCCCGCGCCACCACCAGCGAGGTGAGCAGGGCCCCTATGATGGTCATCACCACCGCAATGGAGCCCGGCACCAGAAAGTTGCGGCTCACCAGCGCCGGATTGAACCAGGCGCGGCTCTCTATCGACACCGGCATGGCGACCCCCTCGCCAGCGAGCCACCCCTGCCAGATCCCCTGCACATAGTTGGTGACGAAGTTGGCGGTGTTGGGCTCGGAGCCGTCGGTCAGCAGCAGTGCCTGCGGCGTGCCATTGCCCTGACCGGCCATGGCGCGGGAGAAGCCGTCATCGATCACCAGCAGGCCGCGGATCTCGCCACGGGCCAGACTGGCGAGCAGGGACTCTTTGCTCGGCCCGCTGTGGATCTCCAGCGCGGTAGAGCCGCGCAGGGCCTGCTCCAGCCGCACCGCCGGAGCGCCGCTATCGGTACGCCAGATGCCGAGGCGCAGATGGTCCACATCGAGATTGATGGCGTAACCCATTACCACCAGCAGCACCACCGGCATGATGAAGGCGATGAGGATGCTGCTCGGGTCACGGACGATTTGCAGCGTCTCCTTGCGGCAGAGGGCCAGCAGTCGCCGACGGTTGATGCTCATGCGTCCTCCTCGCTGGCCCGCTCGACCAGGGTGATAAAAGCCTCTTCCATTGTTGGCAAAGAACAGGTCGGCAAGGAGCCGGTTGGCAAAGAGGTCGCCGCCTCTTTGGCGGCCAGCCCCTTGAGATCGTCCGGGGTGCCGAGGGCCAGCAGCTTGCCGCGATAGATGAGGGCGATGCGGTCGCAATACTCCGCCTCATCCATAAAGTGGGTGGTGACCAGCACGGTGACGCCGTGGTCGGCCAGCGCGTTGATGTGCGACCAGAACTCGCGCCGGGTTACCGGATCGACCCCGGAGGTGGGCTCGTCGAGGAACAGCAGCGGCGGCTCGTGCAGCAGGGCGCAGGCCAGCGATAAGCGCTGACGCAGGCCGAGGGGCAGGGATTCCGCCTTCTGATCGAGCCAGGGGGCGAGGGCAAAGGCAGTCACCATGGCGTCGATCCGCGTCTGCTGGTGGCGGCCGAACAGGCCGTAGATACCGGCGAAGAAGGAGAGGTTCTGCGCCACGGTGAGCTGCTTGTAGAGGGAGAACTTCTGCGCCATGTAACCGAGGCGCTGACGTGCCGCCGAGGGGCTGTGGGCCAGATCGATGCCGGTCACCAGCGCCTGTCCCTCGCTCGGGCGCAGCAGGCCGCACTCCATCTTGAAGGTGGTGGACTTGCCCGCCCCGTTGGGGCCGAGCAGGCCGAAGATTTCGCCGCGGCGCACCGCAAAGCTGACATCATCGGTGGCGGCAAAATCGCCGAACCGCTTGGTGAGGTGGCGCGCTTCGATCACCGCCTCGGGGGAGACCCCCTGCGGCAGTTCTGCTTCGCGCATCCCGGCCGCCAGACTCGACTCTCCGCCGGGACCGCCGCCGAGCAGGTCGATAAAGGCATCCTCCAGCCGGGGCTGGGCCGGTTGAAAAGCGCCGTTGGCGAGATGCAGCTCCGCCAGCGGTGGGGGTGTCATGCCCGGGTGCAGCAGCAGGCGAACCCGCTCCCCTGCCACCGCGCCATCCATCACCGCCGGGTGGGCCAGTGCCCGGCGCAGCAGGGCGCGCCGCTCGCGGCCATCCAGTTGCCCCGCCTCCAGCAGCCAGCAGCGGCTGGCCATGGCCCCCATCAGATCGGCTGGCGTGCCGCTGGTACGCACCTCGCCATCTGCCATCAGCAGCACGTGGTCGCACAGCTCCGCCTCATCGAGATAGGCGGTACTCCAGAGTACCGTCATCCCTCCCTTGGCCAGCTCGCGCACCATCTGCCAGAGGGCGCGGCGGGAGATGGGATCGACCCCGACCCCCGGTTCGTCGAGCAGCAGCACATCCGGGGTGCCGAGCAGGGCGCAGGCTAGCCCGAGTTTTTGTTTCATCCCGCCAGAGAGCTTGCCCGCAGGCCGCGCGGTGAAGCGGGCAAGATCGGTGAAGGCGAGCAGCCGCGCGAAGGTGGGTGTGCGTTCGGGCTCCAGTACGCCGCGCAAGTCAGCGTAGAGGGTGAGGTTCTCCAGCACGCTGAGATCCTCGTAGAGGCCGAACTGCTGGGGCATATAGCCGAGGCGCTGACGCAGCAGGTCTCCCTCGCTCACCGGATCCAGCCCCAGCACCCGGATGGTGCCCGCTTCGGGGATCAGCAGACCGGCCAGCAGGCGCAGCAAAGTGCTCTTGCCCGCGCCGTCGGGGCCCACCAGCCCGGTGATGCCGCCAGCCGGAATGGTGCCCGAGATGGCGTTGAGGGCGACCCGCTCGCCAAAGCGTTTGGTGAGCCCCTCAAGGGAGATGGCGCTGTTCATGGCGCCAGCCTGACGGTGACCGGCATCCCTTGGCGCAGGGCTTGGTCGGGATCCTGCACTACGATGCGCAGCCGGTAGACGAGGTGAGTGCGCAGATCCGGCGTCTCCACCGATTTCGGGGTGAACTCGGCGGTCGGCGAGACAAAGCCCACCACCCCGTGATAGGGCTGATCAGGCCGCGAGTCGGTGGTGAGGGTCACTTTGGCGCCGCTCGGGAAGTGGCCGAGCCAGGGTTCCTCCACATAGGCGCGCACCCAGACTGGCGCGGTCAGGGAGAGGTTGAAGGCGGTCGCTCCGCTCTGCACCATGCTGCCGTTCTCGATGGCGCGACTGATGATGATGCCATCGCTGGGGGCGGTCAGGTTGGCATCAGCCAGCGCCAGTTCGGCACTGGCGAGCGCCGCTTTGGCCCCTTCCAGCTGGGCATCGGACTGGGCGATTTCCTCCGGGCGGTAGCCGGTTTCGAGCTGGGCGAGCTGTTCGCGTGCCGAGCGTACCTGCGCCTGAGTCTGATCCCGCTGGGAGCGGGCGGTATCGAGCTGACCGCGGGAGATGGCGCCGGTGGCGGCCAATGCGCTCTGGCGGCGCCACTGCTGGTCGGCTTCCAGTGCAGCGGCTTCGGCGGCGGCCAGTGCGGCCCGGGCGCGGTCGGTCTCTTCGCTGCGATAGCCTTTGTGGATCAAGGTGTTGGCGGCAGTGAGCGCGGCCAGACTGGCGCGGGCGCTGTCGCGGCTGTGGGTGAGGGGAACCGGATCGAGGCGGGCCAGCAGTTGACCGGCTTTTACCCTATCCCCCTCATCGACCAGTATCTGATCGACGCGGCCGCCGACCCGAAAGGCCAGATTGACGTCGCGAATATCGACGTTGCCGTAGAGGATGGAGCCGTCAGCCGGGCGCCCCTGCCACCAGAGGTAGCCACCGATAACGGTTAGCAGCAGGGCTGCGATGGCAATGCGTTGCTTCATAACGCTTCTCCTTGAGGATGGCGCTGTAACCAGAGGTAACCACTGGGAACCGCCAGCAGCAGAGCTACCATCGCGATGCGTTGTTTCATGCCGCTTCTCCTTCCTTCATGTCGGTGGGGCGCAGGCCGCGTAGGGCCCATACCAGCCGCTGTCTGGCGGCCTCGGGGCTGTCTATCTGGCTGAGAAAGGGGCCGGCCTGTTCGGGCAGCCAGCCGAGCTGACGACCGCTGCCGGCGATCACCAGCGGCAGGCCGACCGACCCCATGATGAAGATCATCAGCTGGAGCGGGTGACCCGCGACCAGCGAACCTTCCGCCTGTGCCATCCGTACCTGTTCGATCAGCAGCAGGGGATGGCGGCGCGGCAGGCTGAGCAGAAAACGCTGGGCTGCCCCTTCGCCCGCCAGCGCATCACCAAACAGGTGGTTGATAAAGCCGCGCTGGCGCGCCACCAGCCCGATCAGCGCCTCCATGGTGGCCTCGAACATGGCGATGGCGGAGGGGTAGGAGCCCTTGGCTGCCACCGCCTTGAGTTCGTCATAGAGGGGGGCGTACCAGAGTTCGACCAGCTCGTCGATAAAGGCGTCGCGGTTGCCGAAGTGGTAGACAAAGGAGCCGAGGTTCACTTCGGCCGCCGCCGCCAGCTCGCGCACCGTCAGGCCGCGCAGCCCCTTCTCGGTGGCGATGGCGAGGCCGGTATCGAGCAGTTTCTGCCGGGTTGGATTCATCTTTCTGGTTCCTGCTGCACAGATTTATACATATGTATAAATCAATCACACAGAAGTTGATAGATCTTTTTTTGAGCAGATTTCAGCAGGGATGAAAAACGGCGGGCATTCGAAAGAGATGGTTTGAAAACGTCTTTTGATTTAATGGGTTGCCGCAGATAAGGGCCAGAATCCGTGTAGATGACGGAGGCGGTGGAGAAATAAAAACGCCTCCAAAAGGGAGGCGTTTTCAGATCCATCGATCGCGCTTACAGAATAAAGCGGCTCAGATCCTCATCCTCGACAAGCGCACCGAGATGGGCGTTGACGTAGTCGGTGTCGATGACAAAGGTCTCGCCGGACTTCTCGGAGGCGTCGTAGGAGATATCTTCCATCAGGCGCTCCATCACGGTGTGCAGACGACGGGCACCGATGTTCTCGGTACGCTCGTTGACCTGCCAGGCCGCTTCGGCCAGACGGCGGATGCCATCCTTGGTGAACTCGATATTGACCCCTTCGGTGGCCATCAGCGCCTTGTACTGATCGGTCAGGGAGGCGTTCGGTTCGGTCAGGATGCGCTCGAAGTCATCTGTGGTCAGGGCTGTCAGCTCGACCCGGATCGGCAGACGGCCCTGCAGCTCGGGGATGAGGTCGGACGGCTTGGCGATCTGGAAGGCGCCGGAGGCGACAAACAGGATGTGGTCGGTCTTGACCATGCCGTGCTTGGTGTTGACGGTGCAGCCCTCGACCAGCGGCAGCAGGTCGCGCTGTACCCCTTCACGGGAGACATCGGGGCCCGAGCTCTCGCCGCGCTTGCAGATCTTGTCGATCTCGTCGAGGAAGACGATGCCGTTGTTCTCGACAGCGGCGATGGCTTTCTGCTTCAGCTCTTCAGGATTGACCAGACGGGCCGCTTCCTCTTCGATCAGCGCCTTCATGGCCTCTTTGACCTTGATCTTGCGCTTCTTCTTCTGGTTCTGGCCCAGGTTCTGGAACAGCCCCTGCAGCTGGTTGGCCATCTCTTCCATGCCCGGCGGGGTCATGATTTCGACGCCCATCGGGGAGGCGGAGAGCTCCAGCTCGATCTCCTTGTCATCCAGCTGACCTTCCCGCAGTTTCTTGCGGAAGATCTGGCGGGTGTTGGAGTTGTCGGCTTTCTCTTCCTCACCCCAGGTGTTGCGCGGGTTGGGCAGCAGGGCGTCGAGGATGCGCTCTTCGGCGGCTTCTTCGGCGCGGTATTTCATCTTCTCCATCTCGGTTTCGCGCACCAGCTTGATGGCGGCATCGGTCAGATCGCGGATGATGCTGTCCACTTCCTTGCCGACATAGCCCACTTCGGTGAACTTGGTCGCTTCCACCTTGATGAAGGGGGCGTTGGCCAGCTTGGCCAGACGACGGGCGATCTCGGTCTTGCCGACACCGGTCGGGCCGATCATCAGGATGTTTTTCGGGGTCACTTCATGGCGCATCTCTTCGTTGAGCTGCATCCGGCGCCAGCGGTTGCGCAGGGCAACGGCAACGGCGCGCTTGGCATCGGCCTGACCAATGATGTGACGATCCAGCTCGTGGACGATTTCTCTCGGGGTCATCTCGGACATGATGGTGTTCCTGTATCCGGGGCGGGCAGTGCCCACCCCTTGGGAAATTGGGTTTGGCTGGTGGCCTTATTTGGCGGCGTAGTCCAGCACTTCGATGGTGTGGTTGCCGTTGGTGAAGACGCAGATGTCGCCCGCAATCTTGAGGGACTTCTCGACAATGCTCCTGGCATCCAGCTCGGTGTTTTCCAGCAGGGCGATGGCGGCGGACTGGGCAAAGTTGCCGCCGCTGCCGATGGCGATGAGATCGTGCTCCGGCTGCACCACGTCACCGTTGCCGGTGATGATGAAGGATTTGTGTTCGTCGGCCACGGCCAGCAGTGCTTCGAGGCGGCGCAGAGCGCGATCGGTGCGCCAATCTTTGGCCAGCGCCACGGCGGCGCGCTCCAGATTACCCTGATGGGCCTGCAGTTTTGCTTCGAAACGCTCGAGCAGGGTGAAGGCGTCGGCGGTACCGCCAGCGAAACCGGCCAGCACCTTGCCGTTATAGAGACGATGAACCTTGCGGGCGTTGCCCTTCATGACGGTGTTGCCAAGAGAGACCTGGCCATCGCCACCGATGACGACCTGACCGTTGCGGCGAACTGAAACTATGGTAGTCACTTTACTTACCTCGCTTGAGCCGAATGACGGCCTGACTGTGCATGGCAAGAAAGATGGGGATGGCAAACGGGCTTTTCAACCCTGCCTTTGGTCGGGATAAACGGGGTAATAAAGAGCGTGGGTGCGAGTGACACCAAAAGAACAGGGCCGGGTGTTGCCACCCGGCCCTGCTGCACACTGTCCGCATTATGTTGTTTCAGACCAGACTACCGCTTGGCACACGATCACAGTTTGGCCATTGAACGTCGCCGAGGGAGAACCATACAGCGTGTAGCCTTGAGCTAGTGCCTCGCTGACACGAAAACAAAATGTCACGTCATCAGGCCCAGTAATCAAGCGGTAAACCGGAAGGCCATTTGGTGGCTGTTTCGAATTTGTCATGTTCTGGTTCTCTGCTGGTTCAGCCTGACAGTATGCTAACCCTTCTTGGCAATGCAGCCGCTGATGCCGGAGCTCTGCAGCTTGCCGTTGGCCGCGTCGGCGGCCGCCTTGCCGTTGAAGGGGCCCACCATCACCTTGTAGACGGTACCGTTGGCTGTGTTGACCACCTGCAGGCTGGAAGAGAGACCGGCGGTGAAGGCGATACGTGCCTTGAGCGACTCTGCGGAATCCTGCGAGCGCAGAGCCGCGCACTGCATCATATAGCGACCGCTGTCGGCGGCTGCGGTCTGGGCTGGCGGGTTAGCCGCTTTGGCCTTGGCCGCTTCGGCCTGCTCCCGCTCCAGCTCGGCACGGATCTCCCGCTCCATTCGCTCCCGTTCGGCCTGGCGATCGATCACCTGTTCCCGAGCGCTGGCAACGGGCGCACCGTTGTCAGGCGTGGTCGCCGGATTGGTCTGATAGGGTTTGGACTGGCCGATGGGCGTCCCCGGTTGGGGAATGTCGGTCGGTACCGGTTGCGGCAGCTTTTCCGGCTGCAGGGTCAGAGTATCGGCGGGGGGCGGTGGCAGCACGCCCGGCTGGGGCGGTGGCTCGATAACATCGACCTGCTTGTTCTCAAGCCGTTCGATGTAGCTCCACTTCTCCTGTGGCAACCCGTTGTTCTGTGGTTTTGGCTTGTTGGCCTTTACCTGCTCTTCGATGGTGGGGGCGTCGCTGCCCTTGCCATTGATCATGTAAAGGAAGCCACCAAAGCCTGCCAGCAGTGCCACGACCAGCAGCACTGGAATAACAGGAAAGCGGCGAGGGGCCGCTTTCTTGGTATTGCGGCCACCCGCCCGACGTCGTGGGCGGCTGCCGACATAATCCCGGGTTGCCATCTATTACATGCGCTCCAGGGTATGGATGCCCAGTACGCCGAGGCCCAGTTTCAGCACCTTGGCGGTGGCGGCGCACAGCAGCAGACGGCTCTGACGGGTTGCCTCGTCCACGCCATCCTTGTTGATCGGACAGGCTTCATAGAAGGTCATGAAGTTGCCGGACAACTCGTACAGGTAGGTACAGAGCAGGTGCGGCATGCCTTTGTCGGCCACTCCATTGACCGCGTCGGAGAACTGGATCAGCTTCTGGGCCAGCACCTCTTCGGCCTCTTCGTTCAGGGTCACATTGCCGGTCAGGGTAGCGGCATCGACGCCAGCCTTGCGGAAGATGGACTGGATACGGGTGTAGGCATACTGCAGGTAAGGGGCGGTGTTGCCTTCAAACGACAGCATCAGATCCCAGTCGAAGATGTAGTCGGTAGTGCGGTTCTTGGAGAGATCCGCATACTTGACCGCGCCCATGGCGATGGCGTTGACCACATTGGCCTTCTCTTCGGCAGAGAGGTCGCTGTTGCGGCTCTCCAGCAGGGCAGCGGCGCGCTCTTCCGCTTCGTTGAGCAGGTCAACCAGCTTGACGGTGCCACCGGAACGGGTCTTGTAGGGACGACCATCCTTACCCAGCATCATGCCGAAGGCGTGGTGCTCGAGGGGGACGGATTCCGGCACATAGCCTGCCTTGCGGGTGATGGTCCAGGCCTGCATCAGGTGCTGGTGCTGACGGGAGTCGATGAAGTACATGACACGGTCGGCACCCAGGGTTTCATAACGGTATTTGGCACAGGCGATGTCGGTGGTGGTGTAGAGGAAACCGCCATCGCTCTTCTGGATGATGACGCCCATGGCCTCGCCATCCTTGTTCTTGAACTCGTCCAGGAAGACAACGGTGGCGCCTTCGCTTTCGACCGCCAGCCCCTTGGCTTTCAGGTCGGCCACGATCTCCGGCAGCATGTCGTTGTACATGGACTCGCCCATGATGTCCTTGTTGGTCAGGGAGACATTCAGGCGGTCATAGTTGATCTGGTTTTGTTCCATGGTCATGTCGACCAGCTTCTTCCACATGGTACGGCAGTACTCGTCGCCGCCCTGCAGCTTGACCACGTAGTTACGGGCGCGCTCGGCGAAGGCTTCGTCTTCGTCGTAGCAACGCTTGGCCTGGGTATAGAAGGCTTCCAGATCCTTGAGCGCCATGTCGCTGGCATGCTCGTTGGACATCTTCTCCAGATAGGCGATCAGCATGCCGAACTGGGTGCCCCAGTCACCGATGTGGTTGGCACGGATCACTTTGTGGCCGAGGAATTCCAGCGCACGCGCAGCCACGTCACCGAGTACGGTGGAGCGGATGTGGTGCACCGCCATCTCTTTGGCCACGTTGGGGGCGGAGTAGTCCACCACCACGGTTTGTGGCGTGGGCAACCGTACGTTGGCGTTGGCAGAGGTCACCATGGCCTCGACCTGACCGGCCAGCCAGCGCTGGTCGAAGAAGAAGTTGATGAAGCCGGGGCCGGCGATCTCGACCTTGGCGATCAGGTCGGAGGCAGGCAGGTGCTCGATGATGGCCGCCGCCAGCTCACGGGGATTCTTGCGGGCCGGCTTGGCCAGCAGCATGGCCAGGTTGGTGGCCAGGTCACCGTGAGCTTTTTCCTTGCATCGGTCTACTTGCACGCGGGCTTCCAGGTCCGCCGGCAGGACGCCTGCTGACTTGAGATTGGCTACCGTTTGTTCAAGTAGATGATGAATATGCTCTTTCATAACTGACCACCAAGGTTGCGCGTCGAAAAATGACTGATATATAAGGGCGTGAATTTTACCCGCATCGGCTCGAGAAAACTATAGGGATGACCCGCCGCTCGCTGTCGGGCGGATATTTCACTGCGTTTGGCGCCATATTTCAGAATATTGGACGGAAATTATGGTGCTTATCCATTTCTACTGCATATCGAAGCGCCTTGTCCAGGCTATTTCCCCTGATTGTTAAGGGTTTTTCCCGACACTGATCTCCCGCTGGCTGTTGCACGTACCTAGAGTCGTAACCCAGCAAGGAGTTTGTGATGCGACTGGCACTGTTTCCCCTATCAGCCCACCTGCTGCCCGGCGGCATCATGCCGCTGCGGATCTTCGAACCCAGATACCTGCGGATGGTGGCCGAAGCGGGGGAGGCGGGCTTTGCCCTCTGCATGGTGGATCCGCGCCAGCCTGACGCCCTGCGCAACATGCTGCCCATCGCCACCCGGGTCAACGTCATCGACTTCGACCGGCTGCCGGACGGCATGCTGGGGATCACGGTGCAGGGGGTGGAGCGGCTGCAGATAGAGGATCTGTGGCAGGAGCAGGATGGCCTGCGCATCGGTGAGGTAACCTCGCTGCCGGCCTGGCCGCCCCGCCGGCTCCATCCCGATCAGCTGCCACTGGCCGATGCGCTGCGGGAGGTGTTTGCCGATTATCCCGACTATGCCGCCCTCTATCCCGCCCCCCGCTGGGACGATGGCAACTGGGTGGCACAGCGCTGGCTGGAGGTGCTGCCGATCCCCCCCGAGCAGAAGCAGCTGCTGCTGGCCGCCGCCGACAATCAGCCCGCCATCGCCCTGCTCAAAGGAGTGCTGGTGGCCAGTCACTGATTTTTTTCTGAACTGCTGATCTGCCAGCGCCGCAGGGCCGTATCAGTCATTACCACAGCATGTTCGACAGCACACCAAAGGGATGGCGCAATGGCATATACTGGCCAACCACACTCGACCATACGCAGGACTTCGCCCGTGATGGATAACTCGGATGGCGACCTCAAATCTCTGCTGATCAGGGTGGCAGAGCAGGCTGACAAGGCTGCTTTTGCCCGCCTGTTCCAACACTTTGCGCCGCGCATTCGCAGCTATGGGCTGCGCCATCTCGGCAGCGAGGCCAACGCCATGGAGCTGGTGCAGGAGACCATGCTGCTGGTATGGCAGAAGGCGCGCCTCTACCACCCCGAGAAGGGGGCGCCGACCACCTGGATCTATACCGTGATGCGCAACCAGTGCTTCGATCTGCTGCGCCGGCGCCGTGCCAGCAAGGAGGATCTCTGTGCAGAAGAGCTGTGGCCGGTGCTGGAGTTTCAGGCCGAAGAGGAGCATCTGAGCGGGGGGGAGGATGCCGTGCTGACCCGTCAGATGGCCCACTATCTGGGCACCCTGCCTGAGCCGCAACAGCAGGTGGTGCGCGGCATCTATCTGCAGGAGTTCTCCCAGCAGGAGCTGGCGGAGCGACTCGGCGTGCCGCTCGGCACCATCAAGTCCCGCCTCCGGCTGGCGTTACAGAAACTGAAAGAGCAAGTGGAGCAAGGCCATGATTAAAGCCCATCCGACCAACCCTATGCTGCGCGCCTTCGCCGCCGACGAGCTCCCTCTGCCGCTGGCGGTGGGGCTCTCCGCTCACTGTGAACTCTGCCCCGATTGTGCTGCCCGACTGAAGACATTCGAAGAGGAGCTGGCGCAGCAATATCTTGCCTCGCCAGCAGAGCCCGAGGCGGACTCCCGGGATGAAGTGGGACTGGACGCCGGATTCGACGCCATGCTGGCGGATATTCTGGCGCAGCCGCTGGCAGAGCCCCTCTCCGAGCCAACACATGATCAGCCCCGAGTCCAGCGCGGCGAGCTGGAGGTGGCCGGTCACGCCTACCGTTTGCCACGGGTGCTGGCCCGCTACCGTTCGCCCAAGTGGCGTCATATCGGGGCCATTCGTCAGCAGAGTCTACCGCTGGACGAGATGGGGGCGCGCGCCAGCCTGCTCCATATCGAAGCGGGCGGCCGCATCCCCGAGCACACCCATCAGGGTTATGAGCTGACCCTGCTGCTGGCTGGCAATATTCAGGATGGCGATACCCTTTACAAGGCGGGAGATTTCATCTGGCGCGATGCCAGCCACTCCCATAGCCCGCATACGCCAGATGGCTGCCTCTGCTACACGGTGCAGGATGCGCCGGTGCAGTTCACCAAGGGGCTGTCGCGGCTGCTGAACGGCATCAGCCAGCACCTCTACTGAGCACCATGACGCCATAGAAAAAGGGACCAGATTGGTCCCTTTTTTCATTTGATTGCTGGTTGCCGGTCAGGCGACAAACACCAGATAGACGGCGAATGCCACGATAAAGCGGTAGATAGCGAACGGGATAAAGTCGATGCGGCGGATCAATGTCAGGAAGGTCTTGATCGCAAACATCGCTACCACGAAAGCGGTGATAAAGCCCACGGCAAACATCGGGAAGTCGGCCATCGAGAGAAAATCGCGGCTCTTGTAGAGATCAAGCCCGCTGGCCGCCACCATCATGGGCACCGCCATGATGAAGGAGAACTCGGCGGCGGCGTGACGGCTGATCCCCATCAGCATGCCACCACTGATGGTGGCGCCGGAGCGGGAGAAGCCGGGCCACAGGGCCAGACACTGGAACAGACCGATGCCGAACGCCTGCTTGTAGCTGATGTCATCAAGGGTTTCAGCTGTGACGGCCGGGCGGAACTTCTCGGCGATGATGAGCAGGATGCCCCCCGCGACCAGCGCGTACATTACGGTCTGTGGACCAAACAGGTTGGCCTTGATCCAGCTGTGGATGGCCAGACCGACCACGATGGCGGGCAGCATGCCGAGGATGACGTGGATCAGCGACAGGGTGGCATGATCCCGGGACGGCTTCTGGCCAAAGTGGATGCCAATCAGGCCAAACAGGCGGCGCCAGAAGACGGCGACTACGGCGAGTATGGAGCCAAGCTGGATCACCACTTCGAAAGTGGCAGCCTTGGGCCCTTCAAAGCCCAGCAGATGGCCGACGATAATCATGTGGCCGGTGGAGGAGACGGGGAGGAACTCGGTCAGCCCCTCGACGACGCCCAGAATAAAGGCGACCAGCAGGCTATAGGTGTCAGTCATCGAACAGAATCCTTGCTACGTTGATGCAAAAACGCCCCGGAAGGAGCTCGGGGCGGCTTATCTTGCTCGATAGTGACTGCTGAGGCTATGTAAAAATCATGAAACCTTTAAGTCAGTCGCGGATAAAACGGTAGCGGGTCTGGTGGTGATAACGCCCGCCCGGCAGCAGCCAGGGGTTGCCCAGCTCGGGCCGATTGGGGCTGTCCGGCAGCTGTTGCGTCTCAAGACAGAAGCCGTCGTGATCCCCGAGTGCCAGCCCCAGGTTGTATGAATGCTCATCAGTTCCTTTCGTTACGCAGCTTGAGCATCAGGACGGCGCAGGCCAGAGCGAGAGTGATGCTGTTTGCTATGGTGATGGGCATGTCGTTAGTGCGCAGGCCGTAGATCAACCATAGAAGTACGCCACAGCTGAAGACCAGATACATATTGGTTGAGATGGCCCTGGTTTCTTGGGTCTTTATTATGTGTATAACTTGCAAGGCAAAAGATCCTGTGGTCAGAAAGGCTGCACAGAGACCGAGGTTGGCGGTGTCGAGCCAGAAAACCAGAACGCAGAGAGCGATTGGCACAATAACGATATTGTGCCAGAAATAAACCGACAAATTTGAACTCCTCAAAGACCAATGGAGGCAATGGATATTTATTATCGTGTAATATACTTCAGCAAAAGTTTACCCAGTGGCTTTCGATGATTCATGTAACTTATGTTGATTGCTTTTCCTATGCGCAATGCAACGAAAAAATAATTTATCAATCATTGTAGTTTTCATGTTCTTGAATGGAATTTGCCAGTCAAGTTGAATGGATAGAGGCGCTCAATTCGACTGGCGTATATTTTATGGTAAAGCATTCATTGTTTTTATGTTAAAGAGACGAAATGGAACGCCATTTATTTAGAGCATGACGTACTTTGGCGTGCTTATCTTCGGTGAAATTGTAGCGGGTCATGATCATCACCCGTAATATGCTACCCAATATCGGCACAAGTGATATACAGATAAATAGTCCGTCCATCGTAGCCTGAGTCTGTGCCGCATTCGGTTGATAGCCAAGCCAGATCAGCAGGGTACCGGAAATACCACCTGCGATGGCCCAAGCCAGTTTGCCGGTAAAGGTCTGCCCCGAGAATGCGATGGCAGCGCAACGGCGGCCAGACTTTAGTTCTGCATATTCGATGGTCTCACTCAACATGGCGGAGATAAGCGGATTGGTGATGACGTTGGCCGCATGGATCAAGGCGAGGAAGCCGAACACCATTATCAGATTGTCGTAGCCTGTCGTATAGAAACCGATGCGTAATGCAATCTCCAGCAGAGTGAGTAGCAGGAAGAGATCACGTTTCCTGAGCTTGCTGGTCAATATCGGCATCAGCATACAGGCCATAGAGGTTGCCACACCGATAGAGCCCATCACCGAGAGCAGCCCGACATCACCCATGTTGTAGGTGAAGAAGAAAATGTAGAGCCCGGTGGCCAGATTAAAGAACACGTTACAGAAGAAGGCGCCAAGTACATACGCCAACGGTTTGTTGGAACGCAGGACGCGGAAAGAGTCCCTAATGGTGATCTTGTCATTCGGATTGGGCTTGATGCGCTCTTTCATCTGGCTTGCTCCGAGCACCATCAGCGGCAGGGCGATCAGCATCAGGCAGATGGCACCTTCCATGTAGCCCTTGGTGCTGCTGGTTGCAGCAAACAGTTCGGTGAGCTTCGGGAATATGATGGAAGCACTGCCAATGCCGATATTGACGCCCAACATGGCGACGGTTACGGCCTTGGCTCGCTCCTGTGGCTCTTGGCTCATGACCGATGACATGGTCCAGAAAGGTACATCAGACAAGGTGTATATCATCCCCCACGCGATATAGGTGACTGCTGCATAAGTTACCTTGGTGGTCATGGGTAAATCCATGCCAATGAAGCTGAGAGAGGTGATCCCGGCAATCAAGAAGGGAACGAAAAGCATATATGGCGTGAATTTGCCTCGTTTGAAATTAAGAGTGTCCATATAACCAGCGATAATAGGATCGTTGATGGCATCCCATACTCTGGCAATGAGGAAAATAGCCCCAGCTGCAGCGGGCGATATTCCAAGGATATCGGTGTAAAAATAGAGGATAAATGATCCCACCAGGCCGAAACTGAGGCATTGCCCGACGGCATAGCTGAAATATCCCACCAGCTCTCTATTGTGTATCTTTTGATCTGTCATCTGCCAACCTTTCCCAACATGAATGTGTTGTGAGGGGCGCCACTAGGGTGGCGTCCTCTTTTGCGTTATGAACGGGTCAATGTGCGGAGCAGTTCTATTTCACTGGCAGAGTAGGGGGTACCATCCTCCTCCAGCAGGTCGTGAAACCAGACCCTGCGGAAATCGGGGTCGATATTGCGAACGAAAGGCCATGGCAGGTGAGTTTGCGTCTTCCCTTTTACCAGACCCCATTGATAGGCACCTATTTTTAACTCTTTGAAGAGTGGCAGTTGTTGTTCCATCACGCTGCCGACATGCCTGGCCAGCCACTCTGTGCAGAGGAGCGGACGGCGATATTTGCTGACCACATCCAGAGAGATTTTCAGCCCCTCCATACGCTGATAGGAGTGGAAAGTGATGACATCCGATAGCTCCATAGCGCGCAGGTCGGTCGGATGAGTAAAGGTGTTTTCCGGAGTAAATTCCGAATCCCCCTGACCGATGCTGTAGGGTGCATGCCACGCGCCGACGGTGAGTGGCTGGGAGGGGTTCTCTTCTCGGGCCCAGACAAAAGCCAACTCCATCAGATAGTGGGCATATGTCTCCAGCGACTCATCGAAACGCACCTCGACATCGCCTTCCGAAAAGATGCCCCTGTTGGTCGGCTCATTGTACAGATCCCAGATAAAGATCCGCTCATCCTGTGCAAATGTACGTATCAGGTCGCGAATATAGTGTTCCACTTCGCGCCATTGGGTCGGGTCAATGACGACATTCCGACCGGGACTGGCCGCCGCCTGGCTATTGTGTACATCTTCCCGAGGTGGTTGCTGGCGGCCCAGATAGGGGTGATCGCCGGAGAAGCCACAGTCATCCATCAAGGTCATCATCACGCGGATATTGTGCTTGCTACACAGGCCAAGGAACTGCTCAATGCGCGCGAGCAGGCCATCCCGATCATGCTGCCAGACGATAAAGGGCAGATTGGTTCGCAGGGTGTTGTAGCCCAGTTTGTTGGCCCAACCCAGTTCCTGGTCAATGATGACTGGGTCGAAGGTTTCTCCCTGCCACATTTCGGTCCAGTTGACCGCTGTGCGGGGGAGATAGTTGAAGCCCAATAGCCAAGGTTGTTTGTTCCACCATTGCCAAGCTCGTTCTGTTGACCACTGTTGTATCGCCATCGGATATCCTTGCAACTAATTATTTAAACCTACAGCAATTAATATTAGCTAATATCTTTAGTTGCAAATCATGAAGGATAGAATTCAGGTATTAGTCACAAAATGAACAAATTTAGGGGGTTAACAGGCATGGCTGGCGAGCCATCTGTACTCGGGACGATAACCGAAAACCCTCTATCGTCCTTGTGGGCTGTTGTGCTGCTTGCTCATGTCCGTAATCATGAGTCATGATAAAAGATAAATAATTAATATTATTATCTGGGCGGTACTGCTCAAACTATGGCCATATCAATGAATAGTAAACGCATCACCATGAGCGCCATCGCTGCAGCTGCAGGTGTTTCCCAATCAACGGTTTCACTGGTGCTCAATGGTTCAACCACCATCAAACTGGCGGAGGAAACGCGGCGTAGAGTGCTTGAAAAAGCGGCCGAACTGGGTTACCAGCATAAGCGAGCTGAATATCTATCCAAGGGACCATCTGCTAGAAAAATAGCTTTTGTTTTCAATGGCCTGACTCCATATGACCCTTTTCTAGATGCGATCAATGCCTGCAATGAACGCGCTTGGGAGGCAGATCGCATGCTGGTTACATTCGATTATCGCAACAGCGCGGAGCTCACCAAGTTGATCGAGCAGGAGATCAATCAGGGGGATTATCTGGGGATGATTTTTGCCTCTTCCATGACACGACAACTTGCCGAGATGGAGCTCTCCCCGCAGGTGCCTACCGTTTTGCTCAACTGCTACCTGGAGGGCAGTGGCTCGTCCGAAAGTTATTCCATCCTGCCTGCCGATAAGCTGGCGGGTTACAAGGTGACGGCGCACCTGTTGGAGCAAGGCTGCAAACGAGTGGCTCTTATTCAGGGGGAGCCATGGATGGAGGCAAATAGTCTGCGGCTGGAGGGGTATCGTCAGGCGTTGATCAACCACGATTTGATACCGGATCCACAATGGGTGCGCGTGGGCAACTGGTCGCTACATGAGGCTTATGAACAGACTCGGCAACTGCTGGCGCTGCCTCAGCCGCCTGATGGTATCTTCTGTTGCAGTGATTACATGGCTCAGGGTTGTTACCAGGCGATAGCCGAGGCGGGATTGCGCATCCCGGAAGACATTCTGGTGGCGGGCCATGATAACCAGATGCTGGCCTGCGAAATGGAGCCCCCTTTGAGTTCTATCGAACTACCTTACGACGAGATGGGTAAACTGGCGGTGGACACCTTGTTGCAACTGGCCCAAGGAGAGAAGCCCATCGCTTTACTGATGAAGCTGGAAGGGGAGTTGCTGATCCGTGCCTCGACCAAGGGTCAGCCAGTTAACAAAATTTGATCCTCTCTCGATGACCTGTTGCGTAGTGGTTCCTTATGCCACAGGGCGTGCCCATATGTTCCCGTCATGCCTGCCAAGTTGTGTGGTTGGCGGTAAGAATGTAAAGCACATAATGGGTACTCAATGACTTTACCCGACACGAGCAGGTCAACGTCACTCTGAAAGCCATACACCCATCAGCACTGCACGCGGTGGCTGATATCGTAATGATGCCAAGCCGTAGCATGCTTCTTTCTTGGTTGTGATGAATAAGCCGGGCGGGAGAGATGCGACAAAGGGGCGCCTTGACGCGCCCCTTCAGTGGGTCAAGCCATAACCGGAATGAGCCGATAACGGGTTATGTGCTGATAGCGTTCTCCTGGCTCCAACCATGGGTTACCTAATTCTGGACGGTTCGGACTATCTGGCACTTGCTGTGCTTCCAGGCAGAGCCCCTGATAGTTGCCCCAATGTCCCCCCCCGCGTTTTGGGGTGCCAGCCAACCAGTTGCCGGTGTAGAGCTGGACGCCTGGCTGATTGGTGTACATCTCCATACACAGGCTGCCATCCCCTGCCATCAGGGTGGCTTGTGGTGAGGGCGAGGCATCAACAAACAAGAAACAGTGGTCGAATCCCAGACATTTTTTTTGCTGCGCATGGGCCATCCACTGTTCTCCGACCCGCTTGCCATGGCGTAGATCGAATACTCCTTCGACCGGCGCAATACCAAGCGGCAGCGAGTGTTCATCGGTTGGCAGATAGCGGTCTGCATTAATGATGATGTGGTGATCACGCACATCACCACCATCCAGGTTGAAATAGGCATGGCTGGTGAAATTGACCGGGGTCGGAGCATCTGTGGTGGCGCTCAGCTCGATCACTAGATCGGTCTGCTCCAGCCGGTATTCTACGGTGACGTCCAGATTACCAGGGAAACCCTGTTCGCCATCGGCCAGCCGAGTTTGCAGACGGATGCGATCTTCCGCCAGCCCGTCCAGTTGCCACTCCCGGTTGTGCAGAGAGTCACTGCCCCCGTGCAGGCAGGTGGTGCCCTCGTTGGCGTCTAGTTGCCACTCTTGCCCTGCTCGCTCTAGGCGGGCGTTGCCGATACGATTGGCAAAACGTCCTACTATCGCCCCCAAATAAGAGCGTTGATTGGGGTAATCCAGCGGATCACAAGCCAGCAGCACATTGCGATAGATGCCATTGACCGGGATCTCGAGGGCGGTGAGCGTTGCCCCGAAATCGAGTACGCTCAACCGCAGGCCGGCTGCATTCTGCAGATGGAACTCTTTCATGCGATGCCCCCTGCACCGGCGCTGGCGCGGCAGACGTAGCAGTCGGCTTTGAGGCCGGAGAGGGCCGGATACTCTGCCTCGACGGCGGCAATCACCTCGGCCACTTTCTCCGGGCGCAACAGGGCGACCACGCAGCCGCCGAAGCCGCCACCGGTCATCCGCACGCCGCCATCTGTGCCGATCTTGGCCTTGATGATCTCCACCAGACCGTCGATGGCGGGCACTGTGATCTCGAAATCATCGCGCATGGCGGCGTGTGATTCGGCCATCAGCTCGCCGAGTCGGGTCAGATCGTGGCTCGCCAGTGCATCGGCCGCCGCCAGGGTGCGGGCGTTTTCACCGACGATGTGGCGGGCACGACGATAGCAAGCATCATCCAGCCCGGCCTTGCCCGCTTCCAGTCCGGCCAGATCGAGGTCGCGCAGCGCCTTGACTCCGTAGTGATGGGCGGCCGCTTCACACTGCTGGCGGCGGGTGTTGTATTCGCTGTCCACCAGACCGCGACGCACATTGGAGTTGACGATCAGCACCGCCAGATCCGCAGGCATGGGGATGAGGCGAGTCTCCAGCGAGCGGCAGTCGAGCAGCAGGGCATGATCCGTTTTGCCGCTGGCGGAGATCATCTGATCCATGATGCCGCAGTTGCAGCCGACGAACTTGTTCTCCGCCTGCTGGCCATTGAGGGCGATCTCGGCCTGGCTGATGTCGAGCCCCAACGCCTCTTTGAATGCCTGGCCGATGGCCACTTCCAGCGAGGCGGAGGAGGAGAGACCAGCACCCTGCGGCACGTTGCCGGAGACCACCAGATCGAGGCCGCGCAGTGCATAACCACGTTCTTGCAGATATTTCACCACGCCGCGGATGTAGTCGCTCCAGCGCTGGCTGGGGTGGTGCTCGATGGGCTGGTCGAGGTCGAACTGGTCGCGCTGGTTGTCGTAGTCGGCGGCGATCACCTGTACTTGCCTGTCATCGCGCAGGCCGATGGCAACGCAGGTCTCATAGTCGATGGCGCAGGGCAGCACGAAGCCGTCGTTGTAGTCGGTATGTTCACCGATGAGGTTGACGCGGCCGGGGGCGCGCACCAGCAGATCGGGCGCTTTGGCAAATTGCTCGGTAAAAACGGCGCTGACGCGTTGGCTGGGGGTCATAGGGCCTCCTCATTGGTGTGGCTGGTCTGGGTGTAGTGAATGGGGCTCAGGGCGCGCAGTCGCTCGGCGGCCTGCTCGGGTGTAAGGTCACGCTGGGTTTCGGCCAGCATCTCGAAGCCGACCATAAATTTGCGCACGGTGGCGGAGCGCAGCAGCGGCGGATAGAAGTGGGCATGCAACTGCCACGCCTCGGGGCAATCCGATTTGGGCGGTGCAAAGTGCCAGCCCATGGAGTAGGGGAAGCTGCACTCGAACAGGTTGTCGTAGCGGCTGGTGAGCTCCTTGAGCGCCACCGCCAGATCCTGTTGCTGGGCCTGGGTCAGGTTGAGCATGGAGGGGACGTGCGCCTTGGGCAGCAGCAGGGTTTCGAACGGCCAGGCGGCCCAGAAGGGGACGACGGCGAGCCAGTGCTCGGTCTCCACCACGATGCGCGAGCGATCCGCCAGCTCCCGCTCCACATACTCCAGCAGCATGGGGCGGCCATGCTCGGCCAGCCAGTCGCGCTGGTGCTGCTCTTCGCGGGCGATCTCGTTGGGCAGGAAGTCGCTGCCCCAGATCTGGCCGTGGGGGTGCGGGTTGGAGCAGCCCATGACGGCCCCTTTGTTTTCAAATACCTGCACCCACTCCCACTGGGCCGACAGTTCGGCGACCTGATCCATCCAGGTGGTGATCACCCCTTCGATGGCGGGCAGCGGCAGCTCGGGCAGGGTCTTGCCGTGATCCGGCGAGAAGCAGATGACCCGGCTGGTGCCGCGGGCGGCTTCCAGTTTCAGCAGGGGATCGCTGGCGCTCTCGGCGGCCGGGGTATCCTGCATCAGGGCGGCGAAGTCGTTGGTAAAAACGAAGGTGCCCTTGTAGTCGGGGTTGATGTCGCCAGTGACCCGGGTGTTGCCGGCGCAGAGGAAGCAGTCGGGATCGTGGGCCTGCTTGGGGGCCTGACTCACCTTCTCCACCTGTCCCTGCCAGGGGCGTTTGGCCCGGTGGGGGGAGACCAGCACATACTGGCCGGTCAGCGGGTTGAAGCGGCGATGGGGATGATCGACGGGGTTGAACATCATCTCTCCTGAATAAGGTATTGAAAAATAAAGTCGTTTATTAACGGTGAGCAGGCTGGCCTACTCCTCGTAACCGTTCGGGTTGGCAGATTGCCAGCGCCAGCTGTCGGCGCACATGGCGTCGATGTTGCGGGTCGCCTGCCAGCCCAGTTCACGCTGCGCCTTGGCCGGATCGGCCCAGCAGGCGGCGATATCGCCCGGGCGACGCGGCTCGATGCGAAATGGCAGCGGCTTGCCACAGGCAGCAGAGAAAGCGGCGACCAGCTGCAACACGCTCTGGCCCTGGCCGGTGCCCAGGTTGTAGGTGTGCACGCCACCCTTGCCGGCGCAGTGTTGCAGCGCCTTGACATGCCCTTCGGCGAGATCCATCACGTGGATGTAGTCGCGCACACCGGTGCCGTCCGGGGTGGGGTAATCGTTTCCAAAGACCGAGAGGCAGTCGCGACGGCCGATGGCGACCTGAGTGATATAGGGCATCAGATTGTTGGGAATGCCTTGTGGATCTTCCCCCATAGTGCCCGACTCGTGGGCGCCGACCGGGTTGAAGTAGCGCAGCAGGATCATGCTCCAGTGCGGCTCGGCCAGCTGCAGATCCTCGAGGATCTCCTCGATGATCAGCTTGGAGCGACCGTAGGGGTTGGTAGCGCTGCGGGGGAAATCCTCACGGATCGGCAGACTGGCGGGATCGCCGTAGACGGTCGCCGAGGAGCTGAACACCAGATTGTGCACCCCGGCCCGTTTCATCGCCTGCAGCAGGGTGAGGGTGCCGCCGAGGTTGTTCTCGTAGTAATCCAGTGGAATGCGGGTCGACTCGCCGACCGCCTTGAGGGCGGCAAAGTGGATTACTGCGTCGATCTGCTGCTCGGCGAAGATCCGGTCCAGCAGGGCGGCATCGCGAATATCCCCTTGATAGAACACGGGTTGCTGGCCGCTGATAGCGGCGACTCGAGTCAACACGCTGCGCTTGCTGTTGCCGAGGTTGTCGACCACCACGGGATTCATACCTGCCGCTTGCAGGGCCAGAGAGGTGTGGCTGCCGATATATCCGCAGCCGCCGGTGACCAGAACGTTCATCTTGCTCTCCACTGAAAAAGTGTCTGGAAGGAGTCTAGCCGAGGGTGTGGCGACCAAACTGTGAGCTTGCTTGCAAAACAGTGTAAACGATTACACTGTTTTTGTGATTATCCTGACGGCAGATATACGTTTCACCCCTGTTTTCAATGGGTTTGCTGGGTATAATGGCGCTCTATCGCACAGTGAAAGAAGTGAAAACAGCATGAGCACCATCAAGGATGTCGCCCGTTTGGCCAATGTGTCGGTGGCAACGGTTTCACGGGTGATGAACAACTCCCCCAAGGCCAGCGCCGCATCTCGCGAAGTGGTGCAGAAGGCCATGGCCGAACTGGGCTACACCCCCAACGCCAACGCGCGGGCACTGGTCAGCCAGACCTGCGACACCATGGGGGTAGTGGTCGGTGACGTGGCGGATCCCTTCTTCGGCGCACTGGTGAAGGGGGTCTCCGGCATCGCCGTCGAGCAGAACCTTCACCTGCTGATGGGTAACGGTTTTCACAAGGCGCGTCAGGAGCGTGAAGCGATCGAGCTGCTGATCGGCAAGCGTTGCGAGGCGCTGGTGGTGCACAGCAAGGCGCTGAGCGACGAGGAACTGTGCGATTACGCCATGCGGGTGCCCGGCATGGTGTTGATCAACCGCGATATTCCTGCCCTCAAGGGGCGCTGCATCGCCCTCAACAATCGGCTGGGTGCGGCTACGGCAACTCGCCACCTGATCGAACTGGGTCACCGCCATATTGCCTTTATCAGCTCGGATCACGCCATTGAGGATGCCACCTTGCGCCTGCAGGGTTATCAGGATGGATTGATGGAAGCGGGTCTGGCAGCCGATCCCGAGCTTATCGAGAGCGGCACGCCGAACGAGGAGGGGGGCGAGCGCGCCATGCTCAACCTGCTGGCCAAGGGGCTCAAGGTGACCGCCGTGGTAGCCTATAACGATGCCATGGCGGCGGGCGCCATCTCAGTGCTGGCGGATAACGGCCTGCGAGTGCCGGAGGAGGTCTCGGTAGTGGGCTTCGATGACATCATCTATGCCAGATATTTGCGCCCCAAGCTCTCCACCATGCGCTATCCCATCGAGCTGATGGCGGCCCAGGCGGCCAAGCTGGCCATTCAGCTGGCGGCGGGGGAGAGTGACGCGACCCAGAGCCGGATCTATACCCCCACCCTGATCAATCGCCACTCGGTGGCACCGGTTCGGGCCGGATAGCCCCCTTTTGCGGCCCTGTTCGGGGCCGTTTCTTGCACAGTTATTGTTTTACCTATTTTTAATCATTTTTACTCCGCTTTACTTAACAAAATCAGTGTAATCGTTTACATCTGTGTGAGCGAGATCGCCGTTCCCTGCGTCATACTTCTCTAGACTGAATACGTTTTCCAATCAGCAGGGAGAGAGTGAATGCTCAGGGAGATAGTGGCGCGTCAGGATTGGCAGACTCAGGCCATTACATCGGTAAACCGGCTGGCAGCCCATACCCCCATGTTCAGCTGGCGCAGCGAAGCGGATGCCAGGGGTGATCTGGCCTCTTCCTCCCGTCTCTTGCTCGATGGCGAGTGGCGCGTCTCCTTCTTTGCCGCTCCCGAATTGGTGCCCGAGAGCTGGCTGGCGCAGGATCTGGTGGATGCTTGCCCCATTACAGTGCCGGGCAACTGGCAGCTGGATGCCGCCTATCCAGCTGAGCGGCCGCTCACCGATGGCCCCATCTACACCAATATCAAGTACCCCTTTCCCTGCGATCCACCGCGAGTGCCGGCAGACAATCCTACTGGCTGCTACTCCCGCGAGTTCGAGCTGCCCGCCGACTGGCTGGCCAGCGGCCAGAGCCGGATCATCTTTGACGGGGTGAGCAGTGCCTTCTATCTCTTCTGCAACGGCCGCTGGGTCGGCTACTCCCAGGACAGCCGGCTGCCCGCCGAATTCGATCTGACTCCTTATCTGCAAGCCGGTCGCAACCGGCTGGCGGTGCTGGTGCTGCGCTGGTCCGATGGCTCCTATCTGGAAGATCAGGATATGTGGTGGCTGTCGGGGATTTTCCGCTCCGTCAGCCTGCTGCACAAACCGTCCCGTTATCTTATGGATATGCGGGTGACCCCCGAGCTGGATGCCTGCTATCGGGATGGCCGTCTCAAGATTGTCCTGCAGGTCGCCAATGGGGCCGGTCTGTCGGTGGAGGCCAATCTCTATGACGGCGGCGAGCGGGTCGCGACCCTGCGCCAGCCGATAGGCACCCAAGCCATTGATGAGAAAGGGGCGTATGACGATCATGCCGAGCTGTGGCTCGACGTGGCTGCACCGCACAAGTGGAGCACCGAGACGCCCCATCTCTATCGCCTGACCCTTACCCTGCTGGACGAGCAGGGCAAAGCCATCGAGAGCGAGGCGTGCGATGTGGGCTTTCGGGTAGTGGAGATCCGTGGTGGCCTGCTGCGGGTCAACGGTCAGCCGCTGCTTATTCGTGGTGCCAACCGTCATGAACACCATCCCGCCAAGGGTTATGCCATCGATCGCGCCACCATGGAGCGGGATCTGCTGCTGATGAAGCGGCACAACTTCAATGCGGTGCGCTGTTCCCACTATCCCAACCACCCCGACTTCTATCGCCTCTGCGATCGACTCGGTCTCTATGTGGTGGACGAGGCGAATCTGGAGACCCACGGCATGACCCCCATGGGGCGGCTGGCGCGGGATCCCGCCTGGAGCAACGCCTTTCTGGAGCGGGCTACCCGCATGGTGGCGCGGGATTTCAACCACCCCTCCATCATCATCTGGTCGCTCGGCAACGAGTCGGGTTACGGCCCGGCCCACGATGCCATGTATGGCTGGATCAAGCGCAGCGACCCGAGCCGTCCGGTGCAGTACGAGGGGGGGGGGGCAGATACCCCGGCGACCGACATCATCTGCCCCATGTATGCCAGAACCCATCAGGATCAGCCCTTCCCGGCGGTGCCCAAGTGGGCGCTGGCCAAGTGGATCGGCCTGCCCGGCGAGCACCGGCCGCTGATCCTCTGCGAATATGCCCACGCCATGGGCAACAGCCTGGGGGGCTACGCCCACTACTGGCAGGCGTTTCGCGATCATCCACGCCTGCAAGGCGGGTTTGTCTGGGATTGGGTCGATCAGGGGCTCGACAAATACACCGCCGATGGTCGCCACTACTGGGGCTACGGCGGCGACTTCGGTGATGTGCAAAACGATCGCCAGTTCTGCTGCAACGGTCTGCTGTTCCCGGATCGCACCCCCCATCCTGCCCTGTTCGAGGCAAAGCGGGCCCAGCAGCCGTTCCGCTTCACTCTGCTTGAGCACACCCCGCTGCGGGTGAGGATCGAGAGCGAATACCTGTTTCGGGAAACCGACAACGAGCGGCTTTGCTGGCAGCTGTGTGAGAACGGCCATGTGCAGCAGCAGGGGGAGTTCTCCCTTGAGCTGGCGCCACAGGGGGTGGTCGAGTTGACCCTGAGCGAGGCGTTGCCCACCTTTGCGGCAGGCTCACTGGCCTGGCTCGATCTGGCCATCGTTCAGCCGCAGGCCACCCTCTGGTCGCAGGCAGATCACAAGGTCGCCCGTCAGCAGTTCACTCTGCCGACTCCCCTTGCCCTGCCAGCGCCGGTCGCTGCCGCCACCCTGAGCGAGCAGCCGGATAGCTGGCGGATCACCGCCGCAAACAGTCAGTGGCGGCTCGACAAGCTGAGCGGTCGCATCACCAGTTGGCAAAAATCGGGGCAGGAGCAGTTGCTGGCGCCGATCATTGATCACTTCTATCGCGCACCGCTCGACAACGACATTGGCACCAGCGAAGCGGATCACGCCGACCCCAACTCCTGGATTGCTCGCTGGCAGGGCTGTGGTCTCGGTCAGTGGCTGCACCGCTGTTTGGGGATCACGGTCGCCGGAGGGGATATCCGGGTCAGTCATGGCTACTTCCACCACGATGAGCTGCTGCTGGTGAGTCACTGGCATCACCACTTTACCGACGATGGTGCCATGAGCCTGGAGATAGAAACCGAGCTGGCGCAGGTTCTGCCGTCGCTGCCGCGGATTGGCCTGCTGCTTCATCTGGCCGAGGTACCGGCGCGAGCCGAATGGCTGGGGCGTGGCCCGCACGAAAACTATCCGGATCGCCTGCTGGGCGCCGATCTGGGGCGCTGGAGCCTGCCGCTGGAGGCCATGCACACCCCTTACATCTTCCCGAGCGACAACGGCTTGCGTTGCGATAGCCGCCAGTTGCAGCTGGGTAGCACGACGGTGAACGGCAGTTTCCATTTCAGTGCCAGCCGCTTCAGTCAGCAACAGCTGGCCGCTGCTCGTCACCAGAGCGATCTGGTGGCCGAAGAGGGGCTGTGGGTCTGTCTCGATGGCGCCCACATGGGGGTGGGCGGGGATGACTCCTGGAGCCAGAGCGTGCGTCCCGAGTATCAACTGCTTGAGCGTCGTTACCGTTGGGGCTGCACTCTCCGCTAATCCAGCTATGGAGGGGACTGCCTGGCCAGTGCGCCATTTTGACAACAGACCAGTAACGACTAGCCTCAATGCTGTGGGAAAGATTGAGTCTCAAATCTGATTTAAATTTATATGTATTTGAAAAATAAAAACAAAGTTTCAATGTAACAGAGTGTAATCGTTTTCATTTTGTCGTCATGATCACAGAAGAAATGACAACAAACTGATTACATTGATTGGCGCTTGCTCAATTGCTCGCCACCCTACAACACAGATAGACACATCGGAGCACACATAATGAAAAAACTGACCACAGTTGCCGCCCTGCTGATGGGCATGATGGCTGGAGCCAATGCCCAGGCTGACACCCGTATCGGGGTAACCGTCTACAAGTACGACGACAACTTCATGGCGGTCGTGCGCAAGGCCATCGAGAAGGAGGCGGCAGCCACTCCGGGGGTGGAACTGCTGATGAACGACTCCCAGAACGACCAGTCCAAGCAGAACGACCAGATCGACGTGCTGCTGGCCAAAGGGGTGAAGGCGCTGGCCATCAACCTGGTTGACCCGGCTGCGGCACCGGTGGTGATTGAGAAAGCCCGTGGCGAAGATATCCCGGTGGTCTTCTACAACAAGGAGCCAAGCGCTACCGATCTGGCCAGCTACGACAAGGCCTACTACGTGGGCACCGACTCCAAGGAGTCAGGGATCATCCAGGGTCAGCTGATTGCCAAACACTGGAAAGCTCATCCGGAGTGGGATCTGAACAAGGATGGCGTGATCCAGTTCGTGTTGCTGAAAGGGGAGCCGGGCCACCCGGATGCCGAAGCGCGCACCTCCTACGTGGTCAAGACCCTGAACGATGGCGGCGTCAAGACTGAACAACTGCACATGGATACCGGTATGTGGGATACCGCCATGGCGAAAGACAAGATGGACGCCTGGATCTCCGGCCCCAACGCCAACAAGATCGAAGTGGTCATCGCCAACAACGACGGCATGGCAATGGGTGCAGTCGAGTCACTGAAAGCCCAGGGCAAGACTGCCATTCCGGTATTCGGCGTCGATGCGCTGCCGGAAGCGCTGGCCATGGTCAAGAGCGGTGCCATGGCGGGTACCGTGCTGAACGATGCGGCCAATCAGGCCAAAGCTACCTTCGAGCTGACCAAGAACCTGGCTGAAGGCAAACCGGCCGGTGAAGGCACCAAGTGGAATATCGTCGACAAGGTAGTACGTGTTGCCTACGTCGGTGTGGATAAAGACAACCTGTCCCAATTCGAGTAATTCCCTCCTTCAGGGCAAGGGAGATCCCCTTGCCCTTTTTTCAACCAGATGTGATGGCTGATATGACAACACAGCAACAATCAGAATGGCTGTTGGAGATGATTGACGTCAGTAAGAGCTTTCCCGGCGTCAAGGCACTCGATAATGTCAATTTACGGGTCCGTCCTCATTCTGTGCATGCGTTGATGGGCGAGAACGGAGCGGGAAAATCCACACTGCTCAAGTGCCTGTTCGGTATTTACGAGAAGGATCAGGGCAAGATCTTCTTCAAGGGGCAGGAGATCAACTTCACCTCCTCCAAAGAGGCGCTGGAAAATGGCGTCTCCATGGTACATCAGGAGCTCAACCTGGTGTTGCAGCGTACCGTGATGGACAACATGTGGCTCGGCCGCTACCCCACCAAGGGGTGGTTTATCGACCACGGCAAGATGTATGACGACACCAAGCGCATCTTCGATGAGCTGGATATCGACATCGACCCCAAGGTGAAGGTCGCGACCCTGTCGGTCTCCCAGATGCAGATGATCGAGATCGCCAAGGCGTTCTCCTACGATGCCAAGATCGTCATCATGGACGAACCCACCTCCTCCCTGACCGAGAAAGAGGTGAATCACCTCTTCAAGATCATCAACAAGTTGAAGGAGAAGGGGTGCGGCATCGTCTACATCTCTCACAAGATGGAGGAGATCTTCCAGCTCTGTGACGAGATCACCATATTGCGGGATGGCCAGTGGGTGGCAACCCAGCCGCTCAAGGGCATGACCATGGATCAGATCATCGGCATGATGGTCGGCCGTGAACTGACCCAGCGTTTCCCGGAAAAGACCAACCAGCCGAAAGAGGTGATCCTCGAGATCGAACACCTGACGGCGAAAAACCAGCCCTCCATTCAGGATGTGACCTTCAACCTGCACAAGGGGGAGATCCTCGGCATCGCCGGACTGGTCGGGGCCAAGCGCACCGATATCGTCGAGACCCTGTTCGGTATTCGCGATCGCAGTCAGGGCAGCATCAAGTTGCATGGCAAAGAGGTGGCCAACCACAATGCCCACGAAGCGATCCGCAACGGCTTTGCGCTGGTGACTGAAGAGCGCCGCTCCACCGGTATCTACTCCCGGCTCGATATCGCCTTCAACTCCCTGATCGCCAACATGGACAGCTACAAGGGCTCCATGGGGCTGCTCAGCGACAACAAGATGAAGAGCGATACCCAGTGGGTGATCGACTCCATGCGGGTCAAGACGCCGACCCAGCAGACCCAGATCGGTTCCCTCTCCGGGGGCAACCAGCAGAAGGTGATCATCGGTCGCTGGCTGCTGACCCAGCCGGAGATCCTGATGCTCGACGAGCCCACCCGCGGCATCGACGTCGGGGCCAAGTTCGAAATCTACCAGCTCATCCTGGAGCTGGCGAAGAAGGATAAAGGGATCATCATCATCTCGTCAGAGATGCCGGAATTGCTGGGGATCACCGACCGGATCATGGTCATGAGCAACGGCCGGGTCGCCGGGATCGTCAATACCAAAGAAACTGACCAGAGCGAGATACTGCGCCTGGCATCTCTGTACCTCTAGAGACAGGAAGACATTTATGGAGTCGGCTAAAAATTTCAATCTGATGCAGGCGCTCAAGGAAAACGCCATCTATCTGGTGCTGCTGGTGCTGCTCATGGTCATCGTGATCCAGGAGCCCTCCTTCCTGAGCCTCACCAACTTCAGCAACATCCTGACCCAGTCCTCGGTGCGGGTCATCATAGCGCTGGGGGTGGCGGGTATCATCATCACTCAGGGGACGGATCTCTCGGCCGGTCGTCAGGTCGGTCTGGCGGCACTCATCGCGGCAACCATGTTGCAGGCGCTGACCAACGTCAACAAGGTGTTCCCGACGCTGGGGGAGGTGCCCATTCCTGCGGTGATCCTGCTGGTGTGTGTGGTGGGGGCGCTGATTGGTCTGGTCAACGGTCTGATCGTGGCCTACCTGAACGTTACCCCGTTCATTACCACCCTGGGCACCATGATCATCGTCTACGGTATCAACTCCCTCTACTTTGACTCGGTAGGGGCCTCGCCGGTGGCCGGGTTTGATCCCCGCTTCTCCAGCTTCGCTCAGGGCTTTATCCGGATAGGAGGATTCAAGCTCTCCTATCTCACCTTCTATGCAGCCATCGCCAGCGTCTTTGTCTGGGTGCTTTGGAACAAGACCCGCTTTGGCAAAAACATCTTCGCCATCGGCGGTAACCCCGAGGCGGCCAAGGTCTCCGGCGTCAATGTGGCGGTCAATCTGGTAATGATCTATGCGCTGGCGGGGGTCTTCTACGCCTTCGGCGGCATGCTGGAAGCAGGCCGTATCGGTAGCGCCACCAACAACCTCGGCTTCATGTACGAGCTGGATGCCATCGCGGCGTGCGTGGTGGGCGGCGTGTCGTTTGCCGGCGGGGTGGGAACGGTCGCGGGTGTGATCACCGGCGTACTTATCTTCACCCTGATCAACTATGGTTTGACCTATATCGGGGTCAGCCCTTACTGGCAGTTCATCATCAAGGGCGGCATCATCATTCTGGCGGTGGCATTGGATTCCATGAAGTACGCCAAGAAGAAATAACGATTGGCAGGGAGGGTTGGCGCTGCCAGCCCTCTCTTCTGGAGGGAACCCATGCCATTCAAGGTCAAGATTTACCTCTTGCTGCTACTGGCCATTCTGGTCACCATCGGCACCGCCGGGCTCAGCGTCAACCACTTCATCAGTGGCTACATTCGCACTCAGGCCACCCACAACATCAACGAACAGATCACCCTGGTCAAAGAGAAGCTGGCCAGCGACATCAATCAGAAAATCCTGTTGGCCGCCAACCTCAACTTCGGGGTGACCAACGTCAAGAAGACCCTGCAAGAGACCGGTTTTCACAACATCGTCAAGGTGATCGGCGACATGGCCTTCGACGTGAGCGGGGTCATCAACGACAGCGCCAAAGTCGATGCGCTGCGCAAGCTGATCCCCGCCGCCAATAACCAGATCACCGTCAGCCCGCTGCAACAGGTGGATGGCAAGCCGGTCATCACCATTCTGGTGCCGCGCGGTGCCGATTCCGCATATCTCTACTACCTCGACATGAGCGAGTTCAAAAGCCTGCTGGAGAAGATGAGTGGCGATGGCCGCTACTTCTCGCTGGCCGACAGTCAGGGCAACAGCCTCTATAACAGCAAGCCGCAGGGGGAGAGCGAAGCGCGCCCCAACCAGCTGGATATTCGCGGCAGCAGCTGGACGCTGACTGGCTACATCGACCTCGACTACATCCAGGCGATGACCCGTGCACTCAACGGCCAGATCATCATGGCGCTGCTCGGTGTCGCCGTGGTGGTGATGGTGCTTGCCATACTGGCACTCAACGTGGCTTATCGCCCTATCCTCTCGCTGCGGGATCTGGTGCTGGAGCTCTCTCGCGGCAGTGGCGATCTCACCCGCCGGCTGGCGGTGACCAGTACCGATGATCTGGGCCAGATCTCGGCCGGGATCAACCGCTTTATCGAGCGGCTGCAGGAGATGATGGGGGAGGTGCGACAGGCGAGCGGCCAGCTCAACAGCGGTATCGAGGGGCTGGCCAGTCAGACCGGCGCCGCCCAGTCCCTGCTGGCGGACCATGTACGCGAGACCGAGCAGGTGGTGACCGCCATCAACGAGATGAGCCGCACCGCGGTCTCCGTCTCCGAGAGTGCGGCCAGCACTGCCCAGCTCACCGGCCAGAGCCAGCAGCTGGCAAGCCAGTCCCGTCAGGTGGTGGATCAGGCGATGGTCAGCGTGATGGCGCTGGTGGACGAAGTGGAAGCCACTGCTCGCTCCATCGAGGCGATGCAGCAGGATGTGCAGCAGATTGGCTCTGTGCTGGGGGTGATCGGCAGCATTGCCGAACAGACCAACCTGCTGGCCCTCAACGCCGCCATCGAGGCGGCCCGCGCTGGTGAACAGGGGCGTGGCTTTGCGGTGGTGGCAGACGAGGTGCGTTCCCTCGCGGCCCGCACCCAGCAGAGCACAGCCGAGATCCAGACCATGCTGGCCAGTCTGCAGCGAGGCACCCGCACTGTGGTGGATGCCATGGGCAATACCAAGCAGAGCTGTCAGGGGGCGGCCGAGAACACCACCAGGGTCAACGAGTCGCTGGACCTGATGGCGGGAGAAGTGGTGGAGATCAACGATCTCATCAGCCATATCGCCACGGCGGCGGAGCAGCAGAGCGCGGTGGCCGAAGAGATCAATCGCAACATGAGCGCCATCGCCGAGGTGATCCGCCAGCTGACCCACAATGGCGAAGCGACGGTCGCCAGCTCTGCGGCGATGCAGCAGACCTACGACCGGCTGCGGGAGATCGTGGGCCACTTCCGGTTGGAGTGAGGCCGGTGTTCAGTCACTAACAAAACAGGGCCATCCGGCCCTGTTGTTGTTTTCCTGTCTGCCTGAATCAACCGGCCTTGCGGCGCAGATAGACCCCGGCTTCCATGTGATGGGTCCAGGGGAACTGGTCGAACAGGGCGAAACGGGCGATCTCGTGGGTTTCGCCCAGAACGGCCATGTTGGCCTGCAGGGTCTCGGGGTTGCAGGAGATGTAGAGGATGTTGTCGTACTCCTGCACCAGCTTGACGGTGGCATCATCGAGACCGGCGCGGGGCGGGTCGACGAAGATGGTGTTGCACTGGTAGCTCTTGAGGTCGACCCCCTTGAGGCGGTTGAACTCCCGCTCGCCACGCATCGCCATGGTGAACTCCTCGGCTGACATGCGCAGGATGATCAGGTTGTCGACGCCATTGGCGGCGATATTGAACTGGGCGGAGTCGACGCTCGGCTTGGCGATCTCGGTGGCCAGCACCTTGCGGAAGTTCTGCGCCAGCGCGATGGAGAAGTTGCCGTTGCCGCAATAGAGCTCCAGCAGGTCCCCTTCGCTCTCTTTGGTCACATCCAGCGCCCAGGCCAGCATCTGCTCGTTGATGGCGGCGTTGGGCTGGGTGAAGCTGTTCTCCACCTGCTTGTAGGTGAGCTGGCGACCCGCCACGTTGAGCTGCTCGATGACGAAGTCATCCCCCAGACAGATCTTCTGCTTGTGGGCGCGGCCAATCAGCTGCAGCTCGAACCCTTTGGCGCGCAGAGCGGCCTGCAGCGCTTCGGCGGCTTGTTGCCATTCGGCCTCCAGCTTGCGGTGATAGAGCAGGCTGACGATGATCTGGCCGGACTGGGTGGAGAGGTAGTCGATCTGGAACAGCTTGCGACGCAGCACCTGATGGGGACGCAGCCCCTCCAGCAGCAGCGGCATCAGCTGGTTGATGAGGCGGCTGGCAGTGGGGAAGTGGTCGACCCGGATAATTTCTTTGGTCGCCGGGGCATACATGCAGTGGAAGAGGTCGTCCCCCTCGTGCCAGATGCGAAATTCGGCGCGCATCCGGTAGTACTCCGCCGGTGAGCTGTGCACTTCCAGCGCCGGGAGGGTGAAGCCGGCAAACAGCTCGGTGAGGCGAGCGTGCTTTTCGTCGAGTTGGGCCTGATAGTCGGCCGCGGTTCTAGGCGCCGGAGCGTTCGCGGAAGGCTGTTGGGATTGGGTCATAAATACCTCACATGCACACCGGCCGGGCCGGGTCGAAATCGGGGGAAGGCAACAGGCCACCCAAAGGGGCCCGATTTTAAAAGCCAGCCGCAGATTGTCCAGCATTTTGTGGTCAAGAAGTGTTCAGTCAGGCCGATAGCTGATCTACAGGCATGGTGGGAGGACACATTATGCAGATCGAAGGAGTGGGCGCAGCCCAACCCAAGGGAGTGGGTGTTTCTCCCAAATCGCCCCAACAGGCGGAGCAGAAACAGGTCAAGAGCGAGGAGGCGGTCTCCTTGCACAAGCCGCCCAAGTGGGCGCAGGTGCTGATCCAGCAGGCGTTGCAGTTCTCGCTGGAGATCAACGGCCAGGGCTATCAGGCGCCGAAGGTGAAAGAGCCCGAGGAGATCACCCCGGAGACCCTGTTCGACTTCCAGTCGGTGGCGGACAACGTGCTGCAGTTCGTGACCGGGCGGCTTGGTGCCGCGCGCGCCGATGGCAAATCCGACGACGACCTGACCGGGATGATGGAGCAGGCCCGCAAGGGGGTCGACAAGGGCTTTGAGGAGGCGAAGAAGCAGCTCGGCAAGTGGGCGACTGACAACGACGATATCAAAACCGGTATCGATCAGAGCTACAAGCTGATCCAGAAAGGGCTCGAGGAGTTCGAGAAGGAGTTCTTCGGCAAGGTCTCCCCGACCGACATGGGACAGGCCGAGATGGCCAGTCGCCAGCAGGGTTATCTGGAGATCCAGACCAAGGATGGCGACAAGGTAGTGCTGCGCTTCAACGACAGCTGGCAGACCAAGTCCCAGAGTAGCGAGAGCGGCAGCCAGTTCAGCCTCAAATCGAGCCAGAGCTTCAGCTTCTCGCTGGAGGGGGATCTCAGCAGTGAGGAGATGGAGTCCATCGGCAAGCTGGTCAAGGGGATCGACGAGCTGGCGGGGAACTTCTTCTCCGGCAACTTCGAGGAGCTGCTGGACAAGGCGGGCGAGCTGAAACTGGATGACAGTCAGCTGGCCTCCTACTCCCTCAAGCTCAAGCAGAGCGTCAAGCTGAGCCAGACCTATCAGGGGGCGCACTCCCTGCAGGATCTGCTCAAGCCGTTTGCAGACTACCTGCCCAAGCTGGAGCAGGTGCAGAAACAGGCAGATACCCTGCTGCCACCATCCCAACAACAGGCGCTGACCCCGGCCGTGTTGGCGGCGAGAGGGGAAGGGGAACCGGCACAGGTCGATCGCTTCACCAGCTTCAACCAGCGGATGCTGGAGGCGCTGCGGATGATCAACCAGTTCCAGCCCTCCACCGAGCCCGCCAGTAAGAACGTCTGAGCCACAGCGCGTTACGCAAGTAATGAGCTGCCGTTTGCCAGCCCTTCCCGGGGCTGGCAAACTGGCCTTTTCTCCAATCCGGTTGCCCCATGAACCCCAAGAAGCCAAGAGACAAGCGCGAGCTCTGCTACCCCTTTATCTTCGAAACCTCGCTCAAGTGTGACTTCGAGATCGCCACCGATGAACTCTGCTGCCAGGTCGGTGCCGTGCTGTCACACTTTGCACCGGATGCCGATATTGCGCCCATGCTGGCGGATCTCGCGGCGTTGCAGCGCCTTATCTATAACCTCAACGGTTCGGTGCGCGGCAAGCTGGGGATCTTCGAGGCAGACCTTGAGTGGCTCAAGGCCCGTTACGACCACTACAACGAGGCGAGTCGCGGCAGCGTCACCGGTTTTGTGCTGCCACAGGGGCCACAGCCCATTCCCACCCTCCATCTGTGCCGCTGCGGCAGCAAGAAGGTGGTGCGGCTGCTGGTCAGGCTGGAAGAGAGCGGGGTGGCCTTCGATCCCATTCTCTATCGCTTCGCCAACCTGCTGGCCAACTTCTTCTTCGTGCTCACCGTCTACCTCAAGCAGCGCTGGCAGGTGCCGGAAGTGCCCTACGTCAGCATCAACTACTGATGGCGGCTGGTTAGGGGCCAGACGTCATGGTGGATTGAACGGAATAAAAAAAACCGGCGCCTTGGGCTCCGGTTTTGTTTTCAGCGCGTAAGTTGCTCGCTCAGCTGGAGATCAGCACCCGGGCCGAGTTGGCCGGGATGGTGAGCTGTACCTCGCCCTGCACCACTTCAAACTTCTCGCCGTTGAAGGCGTCGGTGAAGCGGCTGGCGGGGCTCGCGGTCTGCCACAGGGGCAGGCTGATGGTGCGCGGCTCGCTCGGATGGCGGTTGCAGGCCACTACCACCTGATCGCTTTGCAGAGTGCGGGCGAACACATAGCTGTGGGGCCCTGCATAGAGGGTCTGGATATCGCCGCGGCGCAGGGAGGGGCGCTGGCGGCGGATTTGGATCAGTCGGCGATAGTGGTCGTGCAGCACGTGATCCCAGTCTGTGGTATCCCACGGGAAGCAGCGGCGGCAGTCCGGATCGTTGCCGCCGGAGAGCCCCACTTCATCGCCGTAGTAGATGGACGGCACACCGATATAGGTGAGCAGCAGAGTGGCGGCCAGCTGCATCCGCTGTTTGTCCTCTCCCAGCAGGTGGAGGAAACGGGCGGTATCGTGGCTGTCCAGCAGGTTGAACTGGGCCAGCTGGTTCTTGAACGGGATGTGGGCCCGCGCCAGCTTGAGCCAGCGATCCAGCTCTTCGGCGCTGATCTTGATGGGGTGGTAGGCGATATCCTGCCCCGCAAGGAAGGCGCGGATCGGGTGGGCGAAGCCATAGTAGTTCATGGCGCCGTCCTCCTGATCCCCTTGCAGCCACTGGCTCGCCTCGAAGAAGTGTTCGCCGAGCACGTAGGCGTCCGGGTTCTCCTGCTTCACTGCCCCGCGAATGGCTCGCACGTGACTGCGATTGCCCTCGGCGGTGCCGCGCTCACCCAGCATGTGGATGACGTCGAAGCGCCAGCCGTCGATCTGGTAGGGGGCGCGCATCCAGTAGCGAAGGATTGCATCGTCAGCCCGATAGACGGCGTCCTGTACCTTCTCACAGGAGAAGTCGAGCTTGGGCAGGCTGCGAATGCCCTTCCAGCTGACGTAATCCCCTTCTTTGTCAAAGGTGTAGAAGCTGCGCCACGGGGAGTCCGGGTTGCTCTGGGCGCCCAGTGGCGGGCAGAACCAGGGGTGCTCGGTAGAGGTGTGGTTGACCACCGCATCGAGGATGATCTTCATGCCGCGCTGGTGCAGGTTGCGGGTCAGCTCGGCGAACTGCTCGTTGCTGCCGAGGTGGGCATCCACCTTGAAGTAGTCCTGGGTGTCGTACTTGTGGTTGCTCGGTGAATCGAAGATGGGGTTGAGGTAGAGCGCCGTCACTCCGAGAGATTGCAGATAGTGCAGCTTGGCATCGATGCCCGCCAGATCGCCGCCGTAAAATTCGCAGGCGCCGTGGCCCTCTTCATGACGACTGACCGGCTCACCCCACGCTTTGCTGATCACCGCCTTGCCACGGTACTCGTACTCGTGATGCTTGACGCTCAGCGACGGATCGCCGTTGCAGAAGCGGTCGGGGAAAATCTGATAGAACACCTGATCCTGCACCCAGGCCGGTGGCTGGTGCAGGCTGTTGAAGCGAAAATGTTGCTCCCGTGGCGGCATGGACGCGCTGACGCCCGCCCCGTGCAGCCACCACTGCTCCTCGTCGGTGAGGCACTTGAAGCTGTAGAGGTGGATATCCTGTCCCTTGATGAGCGGCAGTGTCGCCTGCCACACCTGCAGCCGATCGCGGGTGGAGACTGCCGTCATCGGGATCAGGTACTCCTCGTTATCCGGCTCGTGGCGCAGCCACACCTCGCGGATCGGCGCATCCAGCTCGCTAAAGAGGGTCAATTGCAGTGCGTCGGCGCTCTCTTTGAACCAGGGCGCCACCTGGGGATGAAACAGAAACGGATGTGTCATGATGCTTATTGAGTCAGAAGATCGGCGAGGGCATTACCCTGTTCATGCAGTGTTTCGAGCTGACCTGCCAGCGACTTGGGATTCAGTCCCAACTGGTCGGCGAGCGGTTTGGGGAAGCGGGCGATGATGGCCTGGGCAGGCACGCCCGCGTTCCAGGCGAAGGAGATAAACACGGCGAGGCGGATCAGCACCGCCTCCTTGCTGACCGGATCGTGGGAGAGCGGGTCAAGCTGTTGGGAGATGGCATCGACGAAGGCCTCGGAGAGGTTCCAGCGCCGCGCCAGCTCGGCACCGAGCTGGGCGTAGTCGTAACCCAGCATCTCCCGCTGTGCCTCGACCCGGCTGCTCCCCTTCTGGATCGCCAGATTGATGAGCTCCGCCTCTTCCGGCAAGGTACTCTGGATCAGTAGTTCGCCGATGTTGTGGATAAGAGCACAGGTGAAGGCGGTCTCGGGGTCGAGCACCTTGGCCTCCTGCGCCAGGGTCCGGGCTATGGTGGCGACCTGGAAGGTCTCGGTCCAGAACTTGTTCTTGTCGAAGCTGGGCGGGGCCTTGAAGGTGCCGATGATGCCGGAGGCGACCACCACGGAGCGCAGTCGGTTGAAGCCGAGCCGGATCACCGCCTGTTCAATAGAAGTCACTTCGTTGCCCCGGCGCAGGGCGGCCGAGTTGGCCATCCGCAGCACCTTGACGCTGATCACCTGATCCATGGCGATCTTGGCCGCAATCTCGTCGATGCGGGCATTCTCGTCGTTGAAGCTCTGCATCAACTCGTGCAGCAGCTTGGGAATAGTGGGGAGTTGTTTGATCTTGTCAAACAGGCGATCCATCGACATGGCTGAGGCAGCCTCCGTTGCGAACTCTGCCTCATATTGTGCCACAGCCGGACAACATGTTCCTGTTTGTGATGCGGCTTTGTGAGCGCTAGAACACCCAGTCGCGCAAGGTGTATTCCAAACGGTGCTGTTTGCCCTGCAGGATCAGGTTCTGACTGGTGCCGCTCAAGGTCGCCCCCTCGGTAAGGGTGGTCAGTACAGCCTGTTCGATAGTGTCGAGCGGCGGCATGCAGGCCATTTCGGTGCTGCCCAGACTGGTGACCCACAGCTTGTCATCTTCCAGATGGCCCTGACCGAAGTAGCGGTTGCAACCGGCGATGCCGTTGACGGTGAAGTGCTCGCCGATCTCGAAATCAGGGGGATTGTCGCGGGGGGCCTCGATCGGTTCGCCATCCAGTTTGCTCAGTACCCAGTGGTGGTGTTGCAGATCTTGCTGAACAAAGGCGGTCGAGCTGCAGCCAGCGAGCAGTAACAGGGGGATCAGCAAAAAGGGCAATCTGGGCATGAGGGGGCTCCGGTTGGGGGAGCGTCAAGAATACCCTTTTTGGGCAGTCGGGAGCAGGGCGGGAGAGGGGACGACCGACCGCTTCTGTCGCCCCTTGTCCCGCACGACTGTCGCTTAATGGCAACACACGGGTGATGTTGCCATCGATTTACGCGCCCTCAGGGCTCAGTTGGCGAACAGCCGCTCGGCATAACGGGCAAGACCCGCGGCCACCGAGCCGAAGTCATCGCCACCCTCAAGCGGGATGGACGGGAGCTTCTGGCGGATAAAGCTGGCGATCAGCGGCGAGCGGGCGCTACCGCCGGTGACGAAGATGCGATCCGGCTGCACACCGGCGGCGGCAATCGCTTCGTCCATTAGCTCGCCAATCTTCTCCAGCAGCAGGGCCGAAGCGTTGGCCAGCTGTTCGCGGGTCAGCTCCGCTTCCAGCCCTTTTTCCAGCTCGGCCAGCGACTGGCGATTGAGTTCCTGCTCCGAGAGGGCGATCTTGCCCTGCTCGGCACGCCACACCAGCTGGTGGCTCAGCTTGTGGGCCCGCAGGCTGGCCAGACGTCCCAGCTTGCTGCCGGGCTGGCTGTCGAGCTGCAGATCCTGCAGCTGGCGGGCGGTGTCGAGGCTATAGAAGCGGCTCTGGGCGCTGACGTCGTTGATGGCGGCCGCATCCCAGAACAGCGGGTGGGGCAGCGGCTTGCCGGTCTTGAGGGTCTCGTGCATGCCGAGCAGCGGCATCATCCCCTCCACCGTCAGGCGGATATCGAAGTCGTTGCCGCCGATCCGCTGGCCGCTGTGGCCGAGCAGATCGCCGCTGCGATCCAGCTGATCGCGGTAGCTGGGACCCATCCGCAGCATGGAGCAGTCGGTGGTACCGCCACCGATATCCACCACCAGCACCACGGCGTCTTCGGTTAGGCGCGCCTCGAATTCAAACCCGGCGGCCACCGGTTCATAGAGGAACTCCACCTGCTCGAAACCGGCCAGACGGGCCGCCTCGGTCAGGATGGCGATAGCTTGCTGGTTGCTCTCTTCCCCCGCCAGACCCTGGAAGTTGACCGGACGGCCGATCACCGCCTGGCGGATCGGTGCACCGAGCTGTTGTTCAGCCTGCTGGCGGACATGGAGCATCATGGCGCAGACGATGTCTTCAAACAGGGCGATCTGGGGGGCCTTGAGGCCATAGGCACCGAGGAAGGATTTCGGCGACTTGATGTAGTAGCCGTCGTCCGGCTCTTCCAGATAGCGCTCCAGTGCAGCGCCACCAAAGCTCAGCTCGTCGATCAGTCCCTCTTCGCGCATCTGGCGGCGAACCATCTGGGCGCGGGTGACCACGGGGCCACGCAACTTGAGGTACTCCGCCTGCTGGGCGGGTGCCAGCCCTTCGGCCAACAGACCGGCGATGGCATCCCGGTGGGGGGCATGCAGGGTGGAGGGGAGGTAGCGGGATGCACCAAGATTCAGCAGCCTGGGGCTACCTTGTTCCATCACGGCCACGGCACAGTTGGAGGTGCCGTAATCAAATCCGATAAACATGGGCGCCAGACTCCTGAATAAAAAAGGGGGGCTAGCCTACCCGAAGGCGCCGGGTCTCACAACCCGGCGCGTGACGAAGAGAGGGCGAGCCCTTATTCCACTTCGTTGTCGCAGCGGCCCTGGCTCTCGATGGCGCGGATATTGCCGAGGGTGGTATCGGCGATGGCGTGCAGCGCCTCACGGGTCAGGAATGCCTGATGGCCGGTGAACAGCACGTTGTGGCAGGCGGACAGGCGGCGGAACACGTCATCGGTGATCACCTCGTTGGACTTGTCGGAGAAGAAGAGATCCTCTTCCTCTTCGTAGACGTCCAGCCCCAGCGCGCCGATACGGGAGGTCTTGAGTGCCTCGATGGCAGCGTTGGAGTCGAGCAGGCCGCCACGGCTGGTGTTGATGATCATTACCCCGTCCTTCATCTTGGCAAATGCCTCCTTGTTCAACAGATGGTAGTTCTCTTTGAACAGCGGGCAGTGCAGGCTGATGATATCGGATTGGCGGAACAGGGTATCCAGATCCACGTACTCGGCTCCCAGCTCGATGGCTGCCGGATTCTGGTAAGGATCGTTGACCAGCAGGCGAACCCCGAAGCCCTTGAGGATGCGCAGGGCGGCCAGACCGATCTTGCCGGTGCCGATGACGCCAACGGTCTTGCCATGCATGTTGAAGCCGACCAGCCCTTCCAGCGAGAAGTTGGCGTCGCGGGTGCGCTGATAAGCCTTATGGATGCGGCGGTTGAGGCACATCATCATGCCGACCGCGTGTTCTGCGGTCGCCTCGGGGGAGTAGGCGGGCACCCGCACCACTTTCAGCCCCAGCTCTTTGGCGGCGGCCAGATCCACGTTGTTGTAACCGGCGCAGCGCAGGGCAATCACCTGGGTGCCGTTGGCAGCCAGTTCGGTCAATACCTCGCGGTCGGCATCGTCATTGACGAACAGACACACCACCGGGAAGCCGTGAGCCAGTCGGGCCGTTTTGGCCTCCAGCCGCACATCGAAAAACTCCAGGTCGAAGCCGTACTGGCTGTTGGCCTGGTTGAAATGCTCTTTGTCATAGCTCTTGGTACTGAATACGGCGACTTTCATGGTATGTGCTCCGCAGCGTGTGTGTCGTCAAATTACAACAAAATGGGTCAGCTATCACCGGACAAACCGGCTGGTTATTGTCCCCACGGCATGATGGGAACGGCGCTGACTGCACTTTTGTACGAACCATCCACCAGTTTGGTGCTGTAGGTCAGGTAAACCAGTGCATTGCGTTTCTTGTCGTAAAAACGCACCACTTTCTGCTCCTTGAACACCAGCGAGGTGCTGACATCGAACACCTCTTCCCCCGCTTTCAGCTTTTCGGGCAGGGTGATGGGGCCGATCTGGTGGCACGACAGGGAGGCGTGGGAGGGATCTTCCGCCAGGCCCAGCCCGCCTTTTACACCACCGGTCTTGGGGCGCGCCAGATAGCAGGCGACGCCGTCGATGCGCGGGTCGTCGAACGCCTCCACCAGGATCTTGTGGTTGGGGCCAAACAGCTTGAAGGCTGTGCTCACTTCACCGACCGGGTCGGCCTTGTCGGCCAGTGCCGGGCCGGCAAACAGGACCCCCAGCAGCAGGGGCAGGGCGCGGCGCAGGGCATTATGTCGCGTGTGGTTATGTGTCATGGTCTCTCCTGTTGGCCCGGCACCCCTTCAATAGGGAATGCCCAGGCGACGATAGAGGCTGGCAAGCACCCAGGCGGGGCCTATCAGCAGAAATTGCAGGTCGGCGAGGAAGGAGGGGCGTTTGCCCTCGATCTTGTGGCCGACAAACTGGGCTATCCAGAGAATCACGAACGCCGCCACCGCGGGCCACAGCAGCGGCCCCTGCCACTGGTGGCAGAAGGCCAGCCCGAGCGCGGTCAGCACCGCCATCCCCGCGAACAGCGAAAACGACAGTTGCAGATAGAACAGCAGCACCGGAATGGCCGCCACTGCCGCCCAGTTGAGGGGCTCTGGCAAGGGCCCGAGCGGCAGACACCAGAGCAGCGCCAGCGAGCAGAGATAGATGCCCGGCACCGCCAGTTTGTGGATGGCGACGTTGACCGGATGGCGATGGCTCTGGCCGTACTCCACAAACCACTCCTGGATTCCCTTCATGGCTCCTCCCTGGCGCACTGTGTTCTCGCGGCCTGACCCTCATGGTCAGGCGCTCGGGATGCTTATCCCTGTGGTGGATAATCCCAATATTGGGCCGGAATGGATTTTAGCAACGGGGTCATGTCCGGATTGGGCAGGGCGATGGTGACCCGCTGATCGAGGTTGGCGCTGGCCAGTGCTTCGCGGATCTTGGGGTTGTCATGGAAGAACTTCATAAAGCTGCCATCGGCATAGGCCCGCTCCAGCCCGGTCTGAATCGCCTTGGCCAGCTTGGGGTATTCGGGGCTGACGAAGAAGAACTGGGCGAAGGGGTAGCGGATCAGCAGATGTTGCTCGATGGCGAGGTTGGGATACTGCGCCACCAGCTCGCTGCGCTCGGCGAAGATCTCTACCAGGGCGCGCGGGAAGAAGTCGATCTTGTCGCCGTCGTTGATAAGGCGAAACAAGCTGCTGTAGCGGCCGGAGAAGGTCGGGATGCCCGCATTTTCCAGAATTTTGTTATCGGCCCAACCGACCCCTTGCGCCGCCTTCAGCTGTTTGAGGTCGGCCAGGGTATTGATCTGGTTGAACTTCTCTTGGGCATCCGCGTGGATGAACGACAGCCGCAATCCTTCCAGTCCGCGAAACAGCGGAATGGGGACGGCAATCAGGGAGGATTCGAGTGCGCTGGAGGTACCCATCCAGAAGACGTTGATGGTCTTGCCCTTGCTCAGCTGCTGCTGAAGGGTGAACTGGTTGAGGTCGAGTTCGACAGGCTGGATGCGAAAGGGTTGTCCGGAGCGGGTCAGGGCCAGTTCCAGCAGTTTGAGCTGGTACTCCTGATCAAGATTGTTGACGGGACGGCTGGGAACCTTGACCGTCAGAACCTGTGCTTGTGCCAGCAGTGGCAGGCACAAACACAGTTTGATGAGCCATTTCACTCTCTATTCTCCTGTAGATTCCGGAAGGTGTCCGGAGTCTAACAGAACTTGTCACCATCTTGCTGCGAGGCGTTGTGCAAGGTTGAGCGCGGGCCCAGCCTTGCTGGCGTCTGTTGCACCTGAATGGTGACGGTTCTTCGAAGAATCAGGCGACGCGGCGGAACACGTGGGTATCGTTAAATTCCTTGGTGCTCTGGCATTCGACGCAGAAACGGGACTCTGGACGAGCTTGCAGCCGCTTGAGAGAGATCTCGTCACCACAAGATTCACAGTAACCGAAATCTCCATCGTTCATTCGCTTCAATGCGCCCCTCAGCTTGCGCAGGTGCAGCTTGTCGTGCTCGATGCGGTTCAGCTCCAGACGGCGGGCTTCCTCGATACTGGCACGGTCAATTTCATCGGCCATCTCGTTGGTGTCGGTGGCGATGGCCTGGCTGGCCTGGGAGTTCAGGCGCTCTTCGAGCTCGGCGATCTGCCGCTCGATCTGCCCCTTGTAAAAGGCCAGTTGGTCTTCAGTCATGAAATCACACATACGATTTACTACCAGTCAGTTTACTAACCCAATTATCCCTGTTTATGGGGGCTGTCTGCCTGCAGACCAAGCCCTTCTCGTCTGATTTGCACCGTTTTCATGCAAGAGAGTGCAAATCAGGGCGGGCCTTGTACCAAAAAAAAGCAGCCAAGCAAAGCAAATAGGACAGGGATTGTGCGCCTTTGCAAAAAAATGGCCCCTTTAGCGGCTGATCTGACGGGATCTGACATCTGGTTTTGGCCGGTTGGCACCGGCTTTGCACTGGGGAGAGGCGAGACCACGAGTGTTTAGTATTTGGTGCCGACTTGGTCATTATATGCGCCGTTATTTATAGTTTTTTAAACACCACTGCTTGACATTACCCCTGATAGCGGGCTTTTATGGTGGTGTTGATTACAATTTGATAACAAGGGTGTTCCATATATTAGACACCCTTGCCAATGGCAACCGTAGAGTCGGGGTTTAACATGGACAGTATCAAGGGCTGGATGGAGAGCAATCGCATCACGGAAGTGGAGTGTCTCTTCCCTGATTTCACCGGCAACGCCCGGGGCAAGATCATCCCAGCCAACAAGTTTTTGCGAGAAGGGGGCATGCGTCTGCCCGAGGTGATCTTCACCCAGACAGTGACCGGCGAATATCCGGATGACGACAGCATGATCGATCCGCTGGAGCGGGACATGCAGCTCTATCCTGACCCCAACACCATCCGTTTCGTCCCTTGGGCGCTGGAACCTACCGCTCAGGTTATCCATGACTGTTACGACGTCAACGGCAAGCTGATCGACATTGCACCTCGCTCCGTACTGCGTCGGGTTCTGTCATTTTACGAGGCTCAGGGCTGGAAGCCGGTGGTGGCGCCCGAGCTGGAGTTTTATCTGGTCACCCGCAACGAAGACCCCGACTATCCGCTGATGCCGCCGGTAGGGCGCAACGGCCGTCCCGAGACAGCTCGCCAGTCCTTCAGTATCGATGCGGTCAACGAGTTCGATCCCATCTTCGAAGACATGTATGACTACTGCGAAGCGCAGGAGCTGGAGGTGGATACCCTGATCCACGAGTCCGGTGCTGCCCAGATGGAGATCAACTTCCTGCACGGGGATGCCATCGATCTGGCGGATCAGGTGTTCCTTTTCAAGCGCACCATGCGTGAGGCGGCCCATCGCCACGGCATCTACGCCACCTTTATGGCCAAGCCGATGAGCAACGAGCCGGGCTCCGCCATGCACATCCACCAGAGTCTGGAGGATATGAACGGTCGAAATCTGTTCGGCACCCCGGATGGCGGCAACTCCGAACTCTTCATGCATTTCATCGCAGGTCTGCAGAAGTACACCCCGGCGGTGACAGCCCTGCTGGCTCCCAATGTCAACTCCTACCGCCGCCTCACCTTCGGTGAGAGCGCGCCACGCAACGTCCAGTGGGGTGTCGAGAACCGCACCTGTGGTCTGCGGGTACCCTTCTCCGACCCGAGTGCCCGCCGGGTGGAGAACCGCTTCGCCGGTGCCGATGCCAACCCCTATCTGGCGCTGGCCGCCACCCTGGCGTGCGGCTATCTCGGCATGATGGAGAAGCTGGAGCCCATGCAGGAGATGAAATCCAGCGCCTACGACCTGCCCTACAGTCTGCCCCGCTCGCTGGAGGAGGCGCTCAGCCATCTCGAACAGTGCGAGCCCATCAAGGAGATGTTGGGGGAGCGCTTTACACGCGCCTTTGTCGCGGTCAAACGCAAAGAGTACGAGACCTACTTCGGGGTGATCAGCCGCTGGGAGCGAGAGTTCCTGCTGCTGAACGTCTGACCCGGATGCGTGCCGGCCACGCATCGTCCGAATCGGGGAGGCAGGCTGCCTCCCCTGCCTGTAACCGGTAATACGGGATGGAGGAGTGCCTCCGCCTGCGGATGGTTGTGAGCGGAAGTTGGCTCGCCACCGCTCTGGTTGCATGGTTGATAACAGTTTTTGGCTCGAATTGAAGGATGTGAGGAGCAGGCCGTGCCGCAGTCCACGCGAAAGTGGCGGTGATTGCGGGAGTGGCAGCCTTCCTGATGATTGACGAACAGAACCAGCTAAATCGAAGGAACCGAGGAGCTAACAATGCAACAGACTACCCGTGAGTGGCAGCAGCAGGATGCCAGCCACCACCTGCACCCCTTTACCGACTTTCAGGCTCTGAACAAGAAGGGCAGCCGTATCATCACCAAAGCCAGTGGCGTCTATCTGGAAGACTCCGAAGGCAAGCGCATTCTGGACGGCATGGCGGGGCTCTGGTGCGTCAATATGGGCTATGGTCGGCAGGAGCTGGTGGATGCCGCCACCCGTCAGATGCAGCAGTTGCCCTACTACAACCTCTTCTTCCAGACCGCGCACCCGCCGGTGATCGAGCTGGCCACCCTGCTGGCCGAAGTGACGCCATCCCATCTCAACCATGTCTTCTTTACCGGCTCCGGCTCCGAGTGCAACGACACCGTGCTGCGGATGGTGCGCCACTACTGGGCCAGCAAGGGGCAACCGGAAAAACAGGTGATCATCAGCCGCCACAACGCCTATCACGGCTCCACCGTGGCGGGGGCGAGTCTGGGTGGCATGAAAGGGATGCATGCCCAGGGTGGTCTGCCCATTCCCGGCATAGTGCACATCGACCAGCCCTACCACTTCGGTGAGGGGCAGGGGATGAGTGCCCACGAGTTCGGGCTGGAGCGGGCCCGTCAGCTGGAGCAGAAGATTCTGGAGCTGGGGGTGGAGAAGGTGGCCGCCTTTATCGGCGAGCCGATCCAGGGGGCGGGCGGTGTCATCATTCCGCCTGACAGCTACTGGCCGGAGATCCAGCGCATCTGCGATCACTACGGCATTTTGCTGATAGCCGACGAGGTGATCTGCGGCTTTGGCCGTACCGGCCACTGGTTTGCCAGCGAAGGGTTTGGCATCAAGCCGGATCTGATGTGTCTGGCCAAGGGGATTACCTCCGGTTATCTGCCGCTCGGCGCTGTGATGGTGAGTGACCGGGTTGCCAAGGGGCTGGTGGAAGAGGGGGGCGAGTTCAACCACGGCTTCACCTACTCGGGCCATCCGGTCTCTTGCGCGGTGGCGGTGGCCAATATCCAGCTTATGCAAAAGGAGAGCATAGTTAAGCGAGTGCATGATACCATCGGCCCCTATTTGCAGCGCCGCTGGGCAGAGCTGGCTGACCACCCGCTGGTGGGTGAAACCCGTGGCCGCGGGCTGGTCGCAGCCCTGGAAATCGTCCAGGACAAGCAGACCAACCGGCGTTTCCCGGCCCATGCCAATGCCGGGATGACTTGCCGGGAATTCTGTTTTAACAATGGCTTGGTGATGAGGGCGGTAGGCGATACCATGATCATATCGCCCCCCTTGGTGATCACCGAGGAACAGGTTGATGAATTGGTCAAGCTAGCCAGGCTCAGTCTGGATCTGACAGCCGCCAAGCTGAAGGGTTGAGGTGCGGCCGGGCAGGTTGGCATGCGCATACAATTTGCTTAGGAGACAAGGATGATGTCTTTCAAAACGGGAGTGATCGCTGCCTCTGTGGCTCTGGTCATGGCAAGTGCCGGAGCAATGGCTGAAGAGAAGGTGTTGCACGTCTACAACTGGAGCGACTATATCGCCCCGGATACCCTGGAAAACTTCCAGAAGGAGACGGGCATCAAGGTGGTTTATGACGTGTTTGACAGCAACGAGGTACTGGAAGCCAAGTTGCTGGCTGGTAAATCCGGCTACGACATCGTGGTGCCGTCCAACCCCTTCCTGGCCAAACAGATCAGGGCTGGCGTGTTCCAGAAGCTGGACAAGTCCAAGCTCTCCAACTGGCAAAATATGGATACCGACCTGCTCAAGGCGCTCGACCCGAGCGATCCGGGCAACCAGTACTCCATCCCCTATCTGTGGGGCACCATCGGTTATGCCTACAATGCCGAGAAGGTGAAGGCCGTACTGGGGGCCGATGCGCCGCTCAACTCCTGGGATCTGGTGTTCAAGCCGGAGAACATGGCCAAGCTGAAGGAGTGCGGCGTCTCCTTCCTCGACTCGCCGACCGAAATGTTACCGGCCGCCCTGCAATATCTGGGCTTCAAACCGGATAGCCAGAAGCCGGACGAGCTGAAGAAGGCCGAGGAGCTGTTCCTCTCCATTCGTCCCTATACCGCCTATTTCCACTCCTCCAAGTACATCTCGGATCTGGCCAACGGCAACTTGTGTGTTGCTGTCGGTTACTCCATGGATTTGCAGCAGTCCAAGGCGCGGGCGGCGGAAGCCAAAAATGGCGTGGCACTTACCTACACCATTCCGAAAGAGGGGGCAGGCAGCTTCTTTGACATGATCGCCATCCCGGCGGATGCCAAGAACGTCGAGGCGGCCCACACCTTCATCAACTATCTGATGAAGCCCGACGTGATCGCCAACATCACCAATCAGGTGCAGGCGCCTAACGGCAACAAGGCTGCGACCCCGCTGGTTGACGAGGCGATCCGTACCGATCCGGGGGTTTATCCGGACTCTGCAACCTTGCAGAAGATCTACACCTTCCCAGATCTGCCGGCCAAGGTGCAGCGTCTGATGACCCGCAGCTGGACCAAGATCAAGTCCGGTAAGTAACGAATACCCCTCCCGGTCCGCAGTTCGGCCGGGAGGGTAGTGATGCCATCCATCCGGATGGGCCGCGCGAATGGATGCGCAGACGGTCAACCACTGAACAGGAGAACTGACACCGTGAATACAACCAGATTGCTAACCATAGCGCTGACCATGGGATTGGCGAATGCAGTCCAGGCAGCCCCTGTGCTCCATTTCTACAACTGGTCTGACTATATCGGCGAGACCACCCTCAGCGATTTCCAGCAGGAGACCGGGATCAAGACCGTCTATGACGTATTTGACTCCAACGAAACCCTGGAAGGCAAGTTGCTGACCGGACGGACCGGTTACGATCTGGTGGTGCCCTCAAATAATTTCCTCTCCAAGCAGATCAAGGCGGGGGCTTTCCAGAAGCTGGACAAGAGCTTGCTGCCCAATCTGGCCAACCTGGATCCCGTGCTGCTCAAGCAGCTCGAGAAGGTGGATCCGGGCCATCAGTACGCGGTGCCCTATCTGTGGGGAACCAACGGCATCGGCTACAACGTCGACAAAATCAAGGCGGTGCTGGGGGTCGACAAGATCGACTCCTGGGCGGCCATCTTCGAGCCGGAAAACATGGAGAAGCTCTCCCGTTGCGGCGTCGCCTTCCTCGACTCGGCAGACGAGATGATCCCGGCTGCCCTCAACTACCTTGGACTGAACCCCAACAGCCAGGACGCGGCCGATATCAAGCGCGCCGAGGCGCAGTTGCTCAAGGTGCGCCCCTATGTGGCCTACTTCCACTCCTCCAAATACATAGGTGATCTCGCCAACGGCGATATCTGTGTGGCAGCGGGCTTTTCCGGCGACATCTTGCAGGCGGCAGCCCGTGCCGACGAGGCCGGCAAGGGGGTGAAGATTGCCTACAGCATTCCTAAAGAGGGGGGCAATCTCTGGTTCGACATGATGGCGATCCCGTCTGATGCCACCAATGTCAAAGAGGCACATGCTCTCATCAACTATGTTCTGCAGCCCGAGGTGATCGCCAAGGTCAGCAATTATGTGGGCTATGCGAACCCCAATGCCAAGGCTGGCGAGTTCATGGATGAGACGGTGCGCAATGATGAGGGGGTTTATCCGCCTCAGGCTGTGCTGGAGCGGCTCTATGTGCAGGAGGCACATTCCCGCGCGGTACAGCGTCAAATCACCCGGAGTTGGAGCAAGATCAAGTCCGGTACCTGACCTTGGTGCCCGCTCTGGGGCGCCAAATCGCTTTTATGGATTGGCCGTGAGGCCAGTATCACGTTAGGGAGTTTGGTAATGGCGATAGCCTCCAGTGCCTACAAGAAAGCCCTTGAGGGCAGCCAGCAACGCAAAGAAGTGCTGGTAAAAATAGACAGGGTTAGCAAGCAGTTCGATGAAACCCTGGCGGTCGATAATGTTTCCCTGAATATTCACAAGGGGGAGATCTTCGCCCTGCTGGGAGGATCCGGTTCCGGTAAATCGACCTTGCTGCGGATGCTGGCCGGGTTCGAGCGCCCGACCGAAGGGCGTCTGTTCCTCGACGGGGTGGATATCACCGATATGCCCCCCTATGAACGCCCCATCAACATGATGTTCCAGTCCTACGCCCTGTTTCCCCATATGACGGTGGCACAGAATATTGCTTTCGGTCTCAAGCAGGATGGCCTGCCCAAGGCCGAGATCGACGCCCGTGTCGAAGAGATGCTCAAGCTGGTACAGATGACCCAGTATGCCCGTCGCAAGCCGCACCAGCTCTCCGGTGGCCAGCGCCAGCGGGTAGCGCTGGCCCGTTCGCTGGCGAAACGTCCCAAGTTGCTGCTGCTTGATGAGCCGATGGGGGCGCTCGACAAGAAGCTGCGCTCCAAGATGCAGCTGGAGCTGGTGGAGATCATCGAGCGGGTCGGGGTTACCTGTGTCATGGTGACCCACGATCAAGAAGAGGCCATGACCATGGCGGAGCGGATCGCCATCATGCATCACGGTTGTATCGAGCAGATCGGTAGCCCGATGGATATCTACGAAACCCCGGCCAGTCGGCTGGTGTGCGAGTTCATCGGCAACGTCAACCTGTTCGACGGCCTGCTGGTGGAGGATGAGCAGGACCACGCCATCATCGCCTGTGCCGATCTGGAGCAGCCCATCTATGTGGGCCACGGGATCAGCTCCCGTGCCGAGAACAAGAAGGTGACCTACGCCCTGCGGCCGGAGAAGCTGCTGATGAGCCTGCAAAAGCCGGCCGAAATCGAGCATCCGGACTTCAACTGGACCAAGGGCGAGGTCTATGACATCGCTTATCTGGGCGGACACTCGGTGTACCACATCCAGCTGCCCTCGGGCAAAATCGTTCAGGCTTTCATCGCCAATGCCGAACGCCACGGCAAGCGGCCAACCTGGGATGACCAGGTGTTCCTCTACTGGGAAGATGACAGCGGCGTGGTGCTGCAATCATGAAGATCTTGCAACGACTGAAGCGGGGCGGAGGGCGCCGGCTGGTGATCGGCATCCCCTTCTTCTGGCTGTTCCTCTTCTTCCTGCTGCCCTTTGTCATAGTGGTAAAGATCAGTTTTGCGGAAGCGGATGTGGCGATCCCGCCCTACACCGACGTGGTGAGCTGGGCCGACAATCAGCTCACCATCCTGCTCAATATGGGGAACTACCTGCTGCTGCAGGAGGATGAGCTCTATATCGCAGCCTATCTGGGCTCCCTCAAGATGGCCCTGGTCAGCACCATTCTCTGCCTGCTGATCGGTTATCCCATGGCCTACTCCATTGCGCGGGCCAACAAGGAGACCCAGACCGTTCTGCTGTTGCTGATCATGATGCCGACCTGGACCGCCATTCTGATCCGGGTCTATGCGTGGATGGGGATCCTCAGTAACAACGGCCTGCTCAACAGCGTCTTGCTGGGGATCGGGCTGATTGACGAACCGCTGCAGATCCTCAATACCAACCTGGCGGTCTATATCGGCATCGTTTACTCCTATCTGCCCTTCATGGTGCTGCCGCTTTACGCCAATCTGGTCAAACACGATCAGAGCCTGCTGGAGGCGGCCTCCGACCTGGGGGCCCGCAACCTGACCCGTTTCTGGCAGATCACTGTGCCGCTCTCCAAAAACGGCATTATCGCCGGCTGCATGCTGGTGTTTATTCCGGTGGTGGGGGAGTTCGTTATTCCGGAAATGCTGGGCGGCCCGGAGACCCTGATGATCGGTAAGGTGCTATGGCAGGAGTTCTTCAACAACCGCGACTGGCCGGTCGCCTCTGCACTGGCGGTGGTGATGCTGGCGGTGCTGATCATTCCGATCATCCTCTTCAACCGTAACCAGGCCAAAGAGCTGGAGGGCAAGGCATGATGAGACGTTTCGGTTTTGCCAAGCTGATGCTCTGGCTTGGGCTGCTGTTTATCTACCTGCCCATGATCATCATGGTGATCTACTCCTTCAACGCCTCCAAGCTGGTGACGGTGTGGGGCGGTTGGTCGCTCAAGTGGTACTTCGGCCTGCTCGACAACAAGCAGCTGATTGGATCCGTGTTCCGCTCGCTGGAGATCGCTTTTTACACCGCGATCGCCGCGGTGGCGCTGGGGACGGTGGCGGCATTCGTGCTGACCCGAATTCCCCACTTCCGTGGTCGAACCCTGTTCGGTGGCATGGTGACGGCACCGCTGGTGATGCCCGAGGTGATCACCGGTCTGTCGCTGCTGCTGCTGTTCGTGGCGATGGCCCAGCTGGTGGGATGGCCCGCCGAGCGGGGCATGTTGACCATCTGGATCGCGCACACTACCTTCTGTACCGCCTACGTAGCCATCGTTGTGTCGGCGCGGTTGCGGGAGCTGGATCTCTCCATAGAGGAGGCGGCCATGGATCTTGGCGCCAAGCCGTGGAAGGTGTTCTTCCTGATCACTATCCCGATGATCGCCCCCTCGCTGGCGGCTGGCGGCATGATGTCGTTTGCCCTGTCGCTGGATGATCTGGTGCTGGCGAGCTTCGTCTCCGGCCCGGGCTCCACCACCCTGCCGATGGAGGTCTTCTCGGCGGTGCGGCTCGGGGTTAAACCCGAGATCAACGCGGTGGCCAGCCTGATCCTGCTGTCGGTATCGCTCTTTACCTTCGGCAGCTGGTATCTGATGGCCAAGGCGGAGAAGCGCCGTCGCGCCGAGATCGCCATGAGCAACCAGATGCAGGCAGTCGCCTGACTCGTCAGATGATAAGATCCGCCTACTCTCGTCAATCCGGAGGATGAGTATGCGGATCTCCTTTTTCAGTGGTCGTGGCACCGAGCTGGTGCCCGGCCTCACCAGCGCCATTCACAAGCAACCGATCTCTGCACCAGTTCGCTGTACCTTTGCCGGTCTGGAAGGGGATGAGCAGTGTGACACGCGCCACCACGGTGGCCCGGATCGGGCGCTCCACTACTATCCGGCCGATCACTATCTCTGGTGGCAGACCTGGCAAACCGCGCTGGGCTTGCCTGCGCCACGTACAGCCTGGCAACCTGCCGCCTTTGGCGAGAACCTCTCCGGTCTCGGGCTGACCGAGGCGCAAGCCTGCATCGGCGATGTCTATCGGCTCGGTGAGGCGCTGATCCAGATCAGCCAGCCGAGATCCCCCTGTTTCAAGCTCAACCAGCGCTTTGGCTATGGCCAGATGTCGCAGGTGATGCAACTGAATGGCCGTTGTGGCTGGCTGCTGCGGGTGCTGGAGGAGGGGATTGTGTCGCCGGAGTCGGCCATGGAGCTGGTAGACAGACCCTATCCCGAACTGACGGTGAAGCGCACGGCGGATATCCTGTTCAATCAGGTGCGCAACGAGGCGGATCTGCTGATGTTGCTGGAGAATCCGGCCCTCTCCCCCAACTGGCGCCAGCATGCAGCCGACTGGCTGGAGCATGGCACTGTGGCTGACTGGCAGCGCCGTCTGCTGGGGCCAGCATCCCTGCGCCTGGCCTGACGTCCGGTTGCCGGAATGTCACCAGCTGGCTGCAGTCCGGTAAACGGGTGAAAAGAGTGTTGAATAGTTGAGCGAACAGCACTTTTTTTCCTGTAAAATGCAAAAAAGGCTTGTGTCAGGTCTGGGCTTTCGGTAAATTCCCGTCCCGCAGACATCGGTGTGTAGCGCAGCTTGGTAGCGCACTTCGTTCGGGACGAAGGGGTCGGAGGTTCGAATCCTCTCACACCGACCAAATTTGAAAAGGCCGCTCAATAGAGCGGCCTTTTTGCATTTTCCTTCCAGTTACTCGGTTTTTCATTAGCTGCTGACCTGTCACCTGGCCAAGTGATCTGACTTGATGTATGCATGGTCGAAGCAAGCCCACAGACATTAAAAGGGCCACCGCTCGGTGGCCCATCGGTGGAGTCTGATCCTGACTCCGGCACTCTAGATTGTGGCAATCTCGCTATGGGTCTTGTCTATGGTGCCCTCCTTGCGCGCCAGGCGCTTACTCAGATATGCCAGTGCTGATGCCGCAAAGCCTTGAAACTGTGTTGAGGCAGCAAGGCCGCGTGCTTGGGGTACTCACTAATGAAATGTTCTATTCCCTCCATCAGTTGTGCACGTAATGAAATAACGGGCTCATGCCAGGCTTGCAGGCATAAATGGCCGGGGATCAACTGCTCCTGATAATCTTCCAGCAGCTGTTCTGGCCAGGGTTCAATACCGGAATTGCGTTGCAGCAAATAGTGGGCGGCGGGTTCACGGGCATAAATGAACTGAATTTGGGCCAGATCGCGTTGGCATAGCGTTTGACTGTTGATATGACAGGTCAAATATTTTCCCGTTTTCAGATCCAGAAAGTGACCGCGTTGCCGACAGGGAACGATGCGATACCAAGGCAGGGGTGAGGAGAGAGAATACCCCTCAAGTTCCTGTTCCAACCAGTGGCGACACTCGGGTGTCTGCACCTCGTCGAGCATGGACTCGAGCTGTGTCAACAAGGCTCTGGATGGTTTGATGGCCAGTTTCGCACTCATCGCCTGCAATCCTCCCTCTGCACACAATCCCGACTATCAGTATGGACCTTGTTCGGCCAGAGGGGGTAAGGAATCTAATGATTAAAAGTAGATTAGCCGCGTGGTTTTTATGCACTAACTTGGTTCAACCCACCAGATAGGTACCAGTGCCGAAGGCGATGTGGGTGCCCTCTTCGTTGTGCAGCTCCATCCGGGCGACGGCCACCTTGCTGCCAGCCCGGATGATGTGGGCGGTGGCGATAAACTCGTTGCCGCGTCCCGGGCGCAGGTAATCCACCCGCAGATCGATAGTGCCTAGGCGGGCGAAGCGCTCCTTGAGATAGCTGGGGGAGAACTCCTCCAGCTCGTCGATGCAGGAGGCTGCGACGATCATGCCGCCCGCCACATCGAGCAGTGTGGCGGTGACGCCGCCGTGCAGGATGTTGTGGAAAGGGTTGCCGATCAGCTTGTCGTCCATCTTGATGCGCAGTTCCACCTTGTCGAAGTCGTAGTGGGTCACCTGCATGCCGATCAGCTTGTTGAAGGGCATCTTCTCGGCAAACAGGTTGGCAATGCCACTGAGCGCCATCTTCTTGAGCATCTGTTTCATTCTCTGATCCCAATCCTTGTCATCAAAGCCGAGTAAAAACTCCAGCCAGTCTGCAACAGTTCCTTAACAGTCGCAATGGCAGGTTTATTGTGGGCGGCGGCTGCTTTAGAATGGCGACCCCAAAGGAGAGCCCATGACTGCGATTGCCGAAACCCTGCCAGATCCTCAGCCAGAGAGTCCGCTTGCCCTGCTGCAGGCGGTCTTCGGCTATCAGCAGTTTCGGCCGGGTCAGCTCGAAATCATCGAGCAGATCGTCGCGGGGCGCGATGCGCTGGTGCTCAAGCCCACTGGCGGCGGCAAGTCGCTCTGCTACCAGATCCCGGCACTGCTGCGGCCCGGGCTCGGCGTGGTGGTTTCTCCCCTTATTTCGCTGATGAAGGATCAGGTCGACAGTCTGCGCGCCAACGGCGTGGCGGCGGTCTACATCAACTCGGCCCTGAGCCGGGAGGAGATGATCCAGAACTTCGCCGCCATGCGCCGTGGCGAGATCAAGCTGGTCTATGTCTCCCCCGAGCGCTTGCTGCAGCACGAGTTTATGGACCGGCTGGCCGAGCTGCCGCTCGGGCTGTTCGCCATCGACGAGGCGCACTGCGTTTCCCAGTGGGGCCACGACTTCCGGCCTGAGTATGCGGCGCTGGGGCGGCTAAAACAGTGGTTCCCGCAGGTGCCTGTGGTGGCGCTCACCGCCACCGCCGATGAGGCGACCCGCAGCGACATGCTGCACCGCCTCGAGCTGAACGATCCCTTTATCCACACCGCCAGCTTTGACAGACCCAATATCCGCTACAGCCTGGTGGAGAAGTTCAAGGCGGCCGAGCAGCTGCTGCGTTATGTGCAGAGCCAAAAGGGCAACTGCGGCATCGTCTACTGCTCCAGCCGCAACCGGGTGGAGGAGGTGGCCGAGCGGCTATCCCGCCACGGCTGCAAGGCCGCGCCCTATCATGCGGGGCTGCCGCTCGAGCAGCGCCAGCAGACCCAGGATGCCTTCCTCAAGGATGACATCGAGATAGTGGTGGCGACGGTGGCGTTTGGTATGGGCATCGACAAGCCCAATGTGCGCTTCGTGGTGCACTACGACATCCCGAAGAACATCGAATCCTACTATCAGGAGACCGGTCGCGCCGGGCGCGATGGCACTCCTGCCGAGGCGCTGCTGCTCTACGATCCCGCCGACATCGGTCGGGTGCGCCGTCTGCTCGACAACATCGAGAATCCTCAGCAGTTGCAGGTGGAGCAGTATAAGCTCAACGTGATGGCCGCATTTGCCGAAGCGCAGACCTGCCGCCGTCAGGTGCTGCTCAACTACTTCGGCGAGTACAACGACAAGCCGTGCGGCAACTGCGATATCTGTCTCGATCCGCCCAAGAGCTATGACGGCACCGAAGATGCCCAGAAAGCACTCTCCTGCGTTTGGCGGGTGGGGCAGAACTTCGGGGTGGGCTATGTGGTGGAGGTGCTGCGCGGTTCCCTCAACCAGCGCATCAAGGATCACGGCCACGACAAGCTCTCGACCTACGGCATCGGCAAGGATCAGAGCCATGAATACTGGATGAGCGTGATCCGCCAGCTGATCCACAAGGGGCTGCTGACTCAGAACATCACCCGCAATTTGGTGCTGCAGCTGACCGAAGCGGCCCGTCCGGTACTGCGTGGCGATGTGAAGCTGGAACTGGCGGTACCCCGCCTGCAGCCCATCTCCAGCCGCAAGGAGAAGCGCAACGGTCTGCTCGACAACGCCAACTACGACAGGCGGTTGTTCAAGGAGCTGCGCGGCCTGCGCAAGCAGATTGCTGAGGATGAAGAGGTGCCGCCCTACGTGGTGTTCAACGATGCGACCCTGGTGGAGATGGCTCAACTGATGCCGATGACCGAAGACGAGATGCTGGCTATCAACGGCGTCGGTCACCGCAAACTGGAACGCTTCGGCGAAGCCTTTATGGACCTGATCATCGATTACTGCCGCCGGTAGGGTCGATTAGGCAGCCTAATCGACCACGGCAAGCACGGCTCGGAAGAACCTGGGTCAGACGCGAGGTTATTTCAGGCTGGCGTAGAAGGCCGCCAGATTGTCGATATCCACATCGGTCAGCGGCGCCATGAAGGGGTCCATCAAGGGCTCTTTGCGAGTGCCATCCTTGAACGCTTTCAACTGTTTCACCAGATAGGCGGCATTCTGACCCGCCAGATGGGGATAGTTGGGGATCATCGCCTTGCCTTCCACGCCGTGACAGGCGGCACAGACCGCCGCTTTGGCTTTGCCGGCTTCAATATCGGCAGCCTTGGCCTGATGACCCCACGCCAGTGCCAGCAAGGGCAGGGCATATACCCATTTTTGCATCTTCTTCTCCTTGAATTGAAAAATGATGGTTGCCAGTGAGCACAAGCATGGCTGACGGCAGTATAAAGAGTGACACGAGCATACGCAGGGACGAATGGCACAACCATGAAGTTGATCAACACTTTTGCGACCGAGTTGCCCTGGGCCTGTGAACCCGTGGTCCCCCAGCCGCTGCAGCAACCCCGGTTGCTTCATCTCAACCGGGCTTTGCTGGATGAGTTGGGGCTGGGAGGCGTCAGCGAGGCTGACTGGATCGCCTGTTGTGGCGAGGGAAAAGTGCTGCCAGGCATGCAGCCGGTAGCTCAGGTCTATGCGGGCCATCAGTTCGGGGGTTACAGCCCCCGGCTCGGGGATGGTCGGGCGCTGCTGCTGGGTGAGCAGCAGGCGCCGGATGGTCAGCGCTGGGATCTGCACCTGAAGGGGGCGGGTAAAACCCCGTTCTCCCGTTTTGGTGACGGCCGCGCCGTGCTGCGCTCCAGCATCCGCGAATATCTCGCCTCCGAAGCGCTCCATGCCCTCGGCATCCCGACCACGCGGGCGCTGGTATTGGTGGGGAGTCAGGAGCCCGTTTATCGTGAGCAGGTGGAGACGGGAGCGACCGTGCTGCGCACCGCCCCCAGTCATCTGCGCTTCGGTCATATCGAGTATTTCGCCTGGAGCGGGCAGGGGGAGAAGATCCCGCATCTCATCGACTATCTGCTGCGCCACTACTTCCCCGAACTGGAGAGTGGTGCCGAACTGTTTGCCGAAGTGGTGCGCCGCACCGCGCGCCTGATTGCCAAATGGCAGGCGGCGGGCTTCTGTCACGGGGTGATGAACACCGACAACATGTCGCTGCTCGGCCTGACGCTGGATTACGGCCCCTACGGCTTTATCGATGCCTATGTGCCGGACTTTGTCTGCAATCACTCGGATCCGGCGGGCCGCTACGCGCTGGATCAGCAGCCTGCGGTCGGTTACTGGAATCTGCAAAAACTGGCGCAGGCGCTGGCTGGCCATGTAGACGGTGATGCGCTGGCTACAGCGTTGGCCCAGTACGAGCAGCAGCTGATGTTGCACTACTCCGAGTTGATGCGGGCCAAGCTCGGGCTGGCAGTGTGGGAGGAGGATGACCCGGCTCTGTTCCGCGAGCTGTTCCGGTTGCTGGCGGCCCACAAGGTGGATTACCACCTGTTCTTTCGTCGTCTCGGTGAGGTAACGCAAGAGGGGGCGTGGCCTGCGTCTCTGCTGTCGCTATTGCCTGATCCAAAGGGTTGGCAGGCGTGGCTGGAACGCTATCGGGCGCGGCTGATGCGCGAAGGCGGAGAGGATGCCGTACGCAAGGCGCAGATGGATGCCATCAATCCCAAGTATGTGCTGCGCAATGCGCTGGCCCAGCGGGTGATAGACGCCGCCGACGTAGGGGATATGCGGCCGTTCGAGCGGCTGTTCGCCGCCCTGCAGCGCCCCTATGATGAACAACCCGAATATGAGGATCTCGCCACCCCGACTCCGGCATGGTATTGCGGTGGTGAGCTCTCCTGCAGCAGCTGAGAGACAGGGAATGAGTTGGCAAATCAAACAGGTAGATAGCGAAGCTGGCGTGGTGACGCTTGATTGTCCGGCGCTCGAGTGGGACTCGTTTCCGCTGTTGGCGCAGGCCTTGCTGCGAGAGTGGGAGCTTCAGCCGCTCGAGCAGGATGCGGGGGCCGACCGCCATAGCTGGTTGCTGGAGTTTGAAGGGAGCCAGTTTCGGCTGGAGTATGAACACTACAGCGGCTGCTGGCTGGAGACGGTGCGCCCGGCGGATCGGGAGGCACTGCTCTGGCTCGCCAGACAGCACAAGGCGTGACTATCGCCCACAAGGCCAGCTCTGCCGCTGGCCAACCTGGACAAGCGTAATCGCATAAAGATTGAACTATCGGTTTGGGGGCGTATAATCTCGCCCCTCGATTATCGCCAATGGTGGCGATATGGGTTCCCTAACCCCATTAACCAAAAAGGTCACAAGATGAATCTGACCCCTGCGCAGTACCAAACGGCGCTCGTTCGCCTGTCGTTGTTCCACATCCTGATCATTGCCAGCAGCAACTATCTGGTGCAGCTGCCGATCACCGTGTTTGGCTTCCACACCACTTGGGGTGCGTTCAGCTTCCCGTTTATCTTCCTCGCCACTGACCTGACGGTGCGGATCTTCGGTGCCGGTCTGGCACGCAAGATTATCCAGACCGTGATGCTTCCTGCGCTGGCGGTCTCCTATGTGCTCTCCGTGCTCTTCTTCGAAGGGAGTTTCCAGGGCGTTGGTCATCTGGCCGAGTTCAACCTGTTCGTAGCGCGTATCGCGCTGGCCAGCTTTATGGCCTATCTGGTAGGGCAGTTCATGGATGTGGTGGTGTTCAACCGCCTGCGTCTGCTCAAGCAGTGGTGGATTGCACCTGCGGCCTCCACCCTGTTCGGTAATCTGGTTGATACCATCGCTTTCTTCAGTGTGGCCTTCTGGCGCACCACAGATCCTTTCATGGCAGAGCACTGGGTCGAGATCGCAACCGTCGATTACGTATTCAAGTTGCTGATAAGCCTTGGTTTGTTCGTGCCGCTCTACGGTGTCTTGTTGCGCTACCTCAGCCGCAAGCTGGTGGGCGAGGCCGGATTATCCAGCCTGCAAACGGCCACCCGGCAAGCCTGACCAGATTGACCACCCTTCGCGGTGGTCAATTTTTTTGCACTTTCTGCAAATAGCGCTTGCTTAGTTAAATGAGAATGATTATTGTTAACTTGTTTTCCGGGAAAGACTTCATTCGTTCCAACGTGATGGACTTCTTGTGAAGGCACGACATTGCTCACATTGCTTCCAGTTAAGGGCCAGTTTATCTGGCCCTCTTTTTTTGTCATTTTTCAGCAAGTTGCAGGCATAAAAAACGGGAGCCAAGGCTCCCGTCGTCACTCTGCCTGCGGCTTACTCGATATCGAGTGCCTCGGGGGAGAGGATCACCCCTGTGGTATCGGCGTAGAGGTGGTCGTCAGGCAGGAAGGTCACGCCACCGAAGTTGACCGGCAGATCGGTCTCCCCTACATCCTTGCTGTCGGCACCGACCGGAATGGCTGCCAGTGCCTGAATGCCGATATCCAGATCTTCCAGAATATCGACTTCGCGGACGCAGCCGTAGCAGACAATCCCTTCCCAATCGTTCTCTGCTGCTGTTGTGGCGATGTCGCTGTCGATCAGAGCTCGGCGCATGGAGCCACCGCCATCGATCAGCAAGACGCGTCCCAGTCCGTTCTCTTTGACGAGTTCACGTATAAGACCATTCGATTCGAAGCATTTGACGGTGGTGATGACGCCGCCGAAAGAGGCGCGGCCGCCGAAGGAGCAGAGCATGGGTTCAAGCACATCCACCATGTCCTGATAGATGTCGCACAGTTCAGAAGTATTGTATTCCATAGTGTCAAATCCACGGCTGGAAACAGGTGCAACCAGTATAAGGAGTGGGTGTGGCATTTCAATGAATATTCCTTGCACAGATCACCTGTCGCCGCTTTTCTGCATAAGCTCAATGCAGTTCACTGCCTGTTTGCGAGAGGTCCATCGTGCTTATCCGTCATAAGTTGATCCTGAATACCGTGCTGGTTGCCGTTGCCATGCTGGTACTGAGCGGCCTGTTTATCTACTCCAGCCAGGTGCACCGTCACCTGACCGAAGCCCAGCGCAATATCGACCAGCTGGAGATCGCCATGCTCAACCTGCGGCGGGCCGAGAAGGATTTTCTGATCCGTAAGGATGTGACCTTCGTCGAGCGCTTCAATCAGGGGCTGTCAGATTTTCACCAGCACAATCGGGAGCTGGTGACCGATGACAATCTGGCGGCTGTCGAGGGGGAGCTGACCAGACTGGATCAGCAGATCAGCGGTTATGGCAAAGCCTTCAACGATCTGGTGGCCCAGCAGCAGAAGATTGGTCTGGGGCCGGAGGAGGGGCTCTATGGCAAGCTGAGGGCGGCGGTGCATGAGGTGGAGAATGGACTCAAGCAGCTGGATCAGCAGGGGCTGCTCATCACCATGTTGCAGCTGAGACGGGCGGAGAAAGACTTCATGCTGCGCTCCGATATCCAGTATCTGGAGCGTTTCGAGACCTTGCACAAGAGTTTTCAGGATAGCCTTGCCACTTTGCCGGAGGCGGATCGCGGCAAGCTGGAGCAGGCCAGCAAGCAGTACCGGCAGGACTTTGTGGCGCTGGTGCAGGGGATGCAGGTACTGGGGCTGAAAGAGGATGAAGGGCTGCGTAACCAGATGCGGGATCTGGTGCATCAGACCGAACAGGGGTTTGCCGCCGTCGATCAGCACATTGTCGCTGAGCTGGAGCGGCAGAGCGCTCGCCTCAACAGCCTGATGCTGGTCTGTGGCGGGATGATTGTTGTGCTGATCGGCATCATGAGCGTGTTGCTGGGGCGCAGCATCGACCGTCCCATTACTCAGGTGAATGACACCGTCAACCGCATTCGTCAGGATAATGACCTGCGCTTGAAGATAGAACTGCGCGGGGCAGATGAAATGGCCCAGCTGGCAGGCAATCTCGACGTGATGCTGGGCGGGTTTCGCGATCTGATCGGCGATGTGAAGCAGAGCGTGCACACCCTGACCGAAGCGGCGGATCACCTTTCGGCCAACGTCAAGCGCACCAGTGAAGGGGCGGCGCGTCAGCTGCAGGAGACCGATATGGTGGCGACCGCGTCCACCGAGATGGGCTCCACCATCGAAGAGATCGCCCGCAACACAGAGCAGGCGGCCAACAATGCGCAGGCGACCAACAACAAGGCGATGGAGGGGCGGGCTGCGGTCGAGAATACTGTCGAGCAGATCCGCTCGCTGGCGGGTAATCTGGAGAGTTCATCCCGCGAGGTGAGCCAGCTGCAAAAAGAGAGCGAGACCATCGGCTCCGTGCTCGACGTGATCCGTGGTATTGCCGAGCAGACCAACCTGCTGGCCCTCAACGCAGCCATCGAAGCAGCTCGGGCAGGGGATCAGGGGCGCGGCTTTGCGGTGGTGGCCGATGAGGTGCGTAATCTGGCCATCCGTACCCAGAAATCGACCCAGGAGATTGCCGGCATCATCAGCTCGCTGCAGAAACAGACCGGCAGCATCGTCGAGGTGATGGCAACCTGCCGCGAGCAGGGCAACCGCAGCTCGGATCAGGCCAGTACTGCAGGGGAGTTGCTGGGGCAGATCACTCAGGATGTTACCAACATCATGGACATGAGCACCCAGATTGCCGCCGCCATCGAACAGCAGAGTTTGGTGGCCAACGAGGTGAACCGCAACGTCAACAACATCCGCGACATCGCCCAGGAGTCGAGCATCATGGCGGAGGAAAATGCGAGATCCAGCGAGGGCCTCAACGAGCAGGCCCAGCTGCTCAACAAGGCGGTGGCAAAATATCGGGTTTAGTGAGCGGACTGGCATCCTTGTGAGGTTTTTGCACCAGAGTGGCAATGATTTGATCGTAATGGCTGTTATTGGGGAAATTCGCTCATATAATCGCCGCCACTATGATGATTCGGAAGGATTCGATGGCAAAGTTGCTGGTGGCCGTATTCGGGCTGCTCTGTTCCTGTCTGGTGTTGGCAGGGGCGGCGCCCCAGGATACCCCACTCAAGCCCGGTATGGAGCCGCTACTCAGCTGGTTCAACGGGGCCTTTACGAGCCGGGAGCAGGCCAGTTACGACAGCCGCTTTACCAGTGCCGAGCTGCGCCTGATGGAGATCTGGCCCGGCTATCAGGGCTATCGCTGGGTCTATGCCGAGCAGTACCTGAGTCTGCGCTCCGTCCGTCCTTTCCGCCAGCGCATCTATCGCTTCTCACCCGCCCCTGACGGGCGGATCCTGATGGCCGAACTGACCATGCCCCGTGCCACCGATTTTGCCGGTGCCTGGCATGATCCCGCCCTGCTCGACAGTCTGACCCCGCAGCAGCTCTCCTTGCGCCACGGTTGCGAGATCTGGCTGACCCGCACCCCCTCCGGCGAATATGCCGGTCATACCCGGGTGGGCCACTGCTCCACCGATTTTGGTGGTGCCACGACGCTGGTGCAGCATATCTGGATTGGCCCCGACAGCGTCAGACTGCTGGATCGCGCCTATGACAACGCAGGGAGCCCGCGCTGGGGTAGCCCGGGTGAGGGGTATGTCTATTTACGTCGTTCCAAAGGGTTTGGCCAGTAGGGGAGAGTGCGTCTGGCTGCGGGAACATGAAGGATGAAAAACAGGGATCGTAAAAAAGGCGCCCATTGGGCGCCTTTTTCAGAATTCTTCAGAAGTAAAATTACTTCTTGGTGGTCATCGCACCGAAACGCTTGTTGAACTTGTCTACGCGGCCGCCGCTAGAAACTTCTTTCTGCTTGCCGGTGTAGAACGGGTGGCACTCGGAGCACACGTCCAGGTTCAGATCTTTACCGATGGTAGAGAAAGTGTTGATGACGTTACCGCAAGAGCACTTGGCGGTGATGGCTACGTAGTCAGGATGGATACCAGCTTTCATGGACAACCTCAATTAATAGGCCGTGTCGCCATCCGATCTCTTGTCGGACACCACACGATTGTTGAACACAGTTTCAAAGGCTGCGAATAATATAGGAAATGCCTGAGATCAGGCAAGTGGCTTCGCAGAAAAAATAGGCAACCCCTGGTGAATTCTTCCCAAACGCTGGATCTGGTTCGTGTCGCTGTCCCGGTACCGTTACGCCGTCACTTCGACTATCTCTCTCCCCTGCCGTTACCTGCCCCCGGTTGCCGGGTCGAGATCCCTTTCGGTCCCCAGACCCTGGTCGGGCTGGTGGTGGATCATCCGGCCGACAGCCAGGTGCCCCGCAACAAGCTCAAGCCCATCAAACGGGTATTGGACACGGCTCCGGTGCTGGGGCCGGATATTCTGGCGCTGATGAACTGGAGCGCCAGCTACTACCAGCATCCGCTGGGGGAAGTGCTGCCCCATGCCCTGCCGGTGTTGGTGCGCAAGGGGGAGCCAGCCGCCTATCGGGAGCTGGAGTTCTGGTTTGCCACCGAGGCTGGCATGGCCATCGACCTTAACGAGCTCAAGCGGGCGGCCAAGCAGCAGCAGGCGCTCGCCCTGCTGCGCAAGGGGCCGCAGACCCCCTCCGCCCTCAAACAGGAGGAGATCCAGAGCGCCGCTCTCACCGCGCTGGAGAAGAAGGGGTTGCTAGAGAAGCGCTCACTGGAGCCGAGCCATGACGGCGATTGGGCTGCCCGCTTCGAGCCGGGGGAGGGGCTGCGCCTCAACGGCGAACAGGCATTGGCCGTCTCTGCCGTTACCAGCCAGAGCGACAAGTTCGGCGCCTTTCTGCTGGATGGCATTACCGGTTCCGGCAAGACCGAGGTCTACCTGAGCATCCTCGAACCCCTGCTCAAGGCGGGCAAGCAGGCGCTGGTGATGGTGCCGGAGATCGGCCTCACCCCGCAGACCATCAACCGCTTTCGCCGCCGCTTCAACGTGCCGGTGGTGGCGATGAACTCCGCCATGAACGACAGGGAGCGGCTCGACGCCTGGCTCGCTTGCCGCGACGGCGCCGCCGCCATCCTGATCGGCACCCGCTCGGCGGTGTTCACCCCGTTTCACAACCTCGGCATCATCATCATCGACGAAGAGCACGACGGCTCCTTCAAGCAGCAGGATGGTTTTCGCTACCACGCGCGGGATCTGGCGGTGATGCGGGCTCATCGTGCCGGTATCCCCATCCTGCTTGGCTCGGCCACCCCGTCACTGGAGACGCTGCACAACGCCCGCACCGGCAAGTATCACCATCTCACCCTGACTCGCCGAGCCGGCAATGCCCAGACCGCCCGGCAGGTGATTCTGGATATCAAAAACGTGCGGTTGCAGGCCGGGCTATCCCCTCAGCTGGAGCAGTTGATGGCGGAGCATCTGGCGGCGGGCAATCAGGTGATGCTGTTTCTCAACCGCCGTGGCTATGCCCCGGCCCTGATCTGCCACCAGTGCGGCTGGAGCGCCGCCTGCGAGCGCTGCGATGCCTGGTACACCTGGCATCAGGCCGGACGACGGCTGCACTGCCACCACTGTGACAGCGTACGCCCCTTGCCCCACCACTGCCCCGAGTGTGGCAGCAACGAACTGATCGGTTCGGGAGTGGGCACCGAACAGCTGGAACAGCTGCTTACCACGGTTTTCCCGCAATATCCGGTAGTGCGCATCGATCGGGACAACACCCGCCGCAAGGGGGAGCTGGAGACCCATCTCGGCGACATCAAGGCGGGTAAGTACAAGATCCTGATCGGCACCCAGATGCTGGCCAAGGGCCACCACTTCCCGGATGTGACGCTGGTGGGTCTGCTGGATGTGGATGGTGCCCTGTTCAGCGCCGATTTTCGCGCCGCCGAGAAACTGGCCCAGCTCTACACCCAGGTGGCGGGCCGCGCCGGTCGCGCCAGCAAACCCGGGTTGGTAGTGCTGCAGAGCCACCATCCGGAGCACGCCCTGCTGCAGGATCTGACCCAGAATGGCTACGGCCACTTCGCCGATACGGCGTTGAAAGAGCGCCGCCTGCTGGGGCTGCCACCCTTCAGCTATCAGGGGCTGTTCCGCGCCGAGGCCAACGGCCGCGACGAGGTGCAGCTGTTCCTCGCCCGCCTCGCCGATACCCTGCGCAGCGCCCGCTATCCCAACGTTCAGGTGCTGGGGCCCATCAGCGGCTTTATGGAGCGCAAGGCGGGCAAATTTCGCATGCAGTTGCTGCTGCAGGGGCCGAACCGGGCACCGCTGGCCCAACTGCTGGATTGGGTGGTGAAGGAGCTGGAAGGCTGGCCCGAGACCAAAAAGGTGCGCTGGAGTCTGGATATCGACCCCACCGAGCTGAGTTGATGGTGGCACCGGAGCCGGTCGCTGGCAGTTATCGTCAGCGACCGATGGGTGATTTCATTTCAAGGCTCAGACCCGCAGATCGATCTGCTGCACCCAGCCTCCTTTACCCTGTTCGGTGAGATAGAGGCCGGATTGGCGCAGCACCCCCTGATTGCCGCTCTCCCCCAGATGGTTGAAGGGGGTGTCGAGGGGGCGCAGCAGGATGGCGCCGATCCCCAGCTCCACCAGAGCGATGGGGGCGTGATCCGGATGCCAGAACTGCAGGGCTGAAAACTGGCTATCCCCCTCATCCAGCACCCCGTTGCCATCCTCATCCAGGGTGGCCAGCTCGCCGAAGCCATTGCCGGAGCGAGCACCAAACAGCTCGCCCCCATCGTCTATGGTGCCGTTGCCATTGCGATCCAGCGCCACAAAGCCGCTGCCTTCACTCAAGCCCGGCAGGCTATCCTCCTTGCCATCCTGATCAATATCGAAAGTGACCCGTGCCTCGGTCAGATCGGCAATCTTGCCATCCAGACTCAGCACCAGCGGATCTTTGAGGGCATTGAGGGTGGTGCGCCGCTGGCTTACCTCCAACTGGCGCCAGTCGAGCACAAAGCCGAGATCGAGCTGAATAGTCTGACCATCCCGAGTCGCTACGCTGGCCGATGCCACCACGTTGAGCTGCTCCTGTTGCAGCAGGGTGTCAGTCACCTCCACCAGTTGATCCGGCTCGGCGGCTTGAGCAGCGGCATCTCCTTGGGTCACTCCATCGCCTCCCTCTTCGGAGGGGTTGATCGGCTTGGGCAGCTCGATTTCGTGGCCCAGCATCGCCTCGATCATCAGCTTGATCAGCCGCTGGCGGTTATCTAGTCCATCGTCGGGAATACCATCCTGCTCTTTGCCGACGTCCGCTGCGGGCGGGGCGGGAGGTGTTGTCGCTTGCTGGCTGGCGGCCGATTGCCTCGCGGTTTGCAGCGTCAGGGCGCTGGTGAGGGTCAGGGTGCTGCTGCGTTCGCCGGCCACTGCCGCGTTGTTGCCTTCCGGTGGATTGACGACGGGTGGCACGGGCCCTAGGTTGCGCACCTTGCGGCTCTGGGCCTGCTGTTGCCGGTATTGCACCTCCCCCTGGAGGTCGTAGTGATCGATGCGCATATATTCGCCCTCGGCGCTATACATCTGGTCAGTTATCGACCTGTTAGTGAGCAGGGCTTAACACCAAATAGGACTAATCAGGGAGGTGGTTAGTACTAGGTTGCAAGGTGGTGGCGTGGCAGGATGGCAAGAGACTGGATGGTGGCGCTCTAGTTGAACATTTTCAGGTAACGCGGCGCACTCTGGCTGACAAGCGGCATCGGTGAGGATAGGGAGAATTACATGGGAAATTGTCTGGTGATGGACGTGGCGGGCTATGGTGGATTCCTGTCTGGCGCCCCTTGCATCAATGATGTTGAGGGCTTCACTCATGCGTAACTGTCTGGTGATGGGAGCGGCAGGATACATCGGTTCCTATCTGGTGCCCCACCTGCAAACGCTGGGCTACAGGGTGATAGCCGGGGCGCGCCGTCCCTGCCGCTTGCCTGAGGGGGTCGAGTTTCGCCTCGCCGATAGCCTCAAGCCGATCACCTTGCTGCCTGCGCTGGCGGGCATAGATACCGTCTTCTATCTGGTGCATGCCATGGGGGCGGGGGCCGATTTTCACCGGCTGGAGCAGCAGGGGGTAAAGAACTTCGCTGCCGCCGCTCGTGCTGCCGGGGTGCGCCGCATCATCTATCTCGGGGCGATCCAGCCGGAGCAGTGCAACAGCCGTCATCTCAACTCCCGCCGCCACTGTGGCGAGTTGTTTCGTGACTCCGGCGTGCCGACGGTGGAGCTGCGCGCCGGTATCATCATCGGGCCCGGTTCGGCGGCGTTCGAGGTGATGCGGGATCTGGTGTTCAACCTGCCGATGATGGTGACGCCCAAATGGGTGCGCTCGCGCACGCCGCCGATTGCGCTGTCCAACCTGCTTCACTATCTGGGCGGGCTGGTGGAGGCCGACGAGGTGGATGGCCGCATCTTCAATGCGGTCGGCCCCGAGCTGCTCAGCTACCAACAGCAGTTGCAGAAGTTCGCCGCTCATATCGGCAAGCGCTGCCCCATCATTCCCATCCCGTTTCTGAGTCCGCGCCTCTCCGCCTGGTGGCTGCAGTTTGTCACCTCTGTGCCGCAGCCGGTGGCCAAGGCGCTGGTGGGGGGTCTCAAGCACGATATTCCGGCCGATGATGGCCCGCTACGTGCCCTGCTGCCGCAGACTCTGCTCAGCTTCGATGAGGCGCTGGCGGAGAGTCTGGCGCTGGAGCAGAAGCTGGGTGCCGAACAGCAGGGGCAGGAGACCCCCCTCGGCCTGCGCTGGCGCCATCCCGAATATGGCTTCTACGACCGCACCGCCAGCGGCGAGGCCATCTGCCTCGCCTCCCCCGAGGTGGTGTGGCAGGTGTTGCAGCAGCTGGGGGGTGAGCAGCGCTACTTCTACATGAACGAGCTGTGGGTGGTGCGCGAATGGATGGATCATCTGATCGGCGGTCCGGCCCGCACCCGTGGCCGCACCAATCCCGATCGCTTCGTGAAGGGTGACATGCTCGACTCCTGGCAGATCCTCGGCGTGGATGAGGGGCGCAGGCTCGATCTCTTGTTCAACATGAAGGCCCCGGGCGTCGGGCGGCTGGAGTTCAACATCCTGCCGGAGGAGTCCGGGTTGACCCGCATCCGGGTCACCGCTCACTGGCACCCGCAGGGCGCCTGGGGGCTGGCCTACTGGCTCGCCATGCTGCCGTTCCACCTCTTCATTTTTCAGGGGATGACAGAGGCCATCGCCCGTCAGGCCGAAGCCAGGGCAGGTATCCCGGTGATGGATTAACCCCTCTTCACATTATCCCCGCTGATAGAGTGCCCCATTCGGGGCATTTTTTATGCGGCGGCCATGCCAGGTTATGGCAGATAGTGGTAGGCGTCTCATGGCAAAGGCTGGCATCATGCCGCGGTCTTGTTTACCGCGGATAGATAATCAGTCAGAAAAAGAAGGGATTATGAAGAAAAAACCGTCAATTTTGGGGGGCGCCTGCATCATTGCCAGCGTCTGCGTGGGGGCCGGCATGCTCGGTCTGCCGAGTTCGGGGGCGGGGGCCTGGACCCTCTGGTCGGTGCTGGCGCTGACCGTCACCATGGTGATGATGACCCTCTCCGGCTGGATGCTGCTGGAATCCTTCCAGCACCACGACATGCGGGTCTCCTTCAATACCGTGACTCGCGAGCTGCTGGGGGAGAAGCTCAATCTCCTCAACAACCTCTCGGTCTACTTTGTTGGCGGCATTCTGCTCTACGCCTATATCACCTCCTCCGGTGCCATCCTGCAGGGCATTCTGGGGATCGACAGCAAGCTCGCGTCCGTGTTGTTCGTGGCGCTCTTCTCTGCGGTGGTGTGGCACTCGACCCGCGCCGTTGACCGCATCTCTGTGGTGCTGATCGCCTTCATGATCCTCAGTTTCGCCCTCGGTGTGGCCGGGCTGCTCGGCAGTATCAAGCTGCCGACCCTGCTCGATCTGGCGGGCAGCGAGAGTCGCTACGCCCCCTATGCCATGGCGATGCTGCCGGTGGCGCTCACCTCGTTCGGCTATCACCACTCTGTGGCCTCTCTGCGTGCCTACTACCAGAACGAGCAGCAGGCCAGATGGGCCATTCTGGGGGGAACCCTGATCGCGCTGGCGCTCTACGTGCTCTGGCTGCTGGGGATCTTCGGCAACCTGCCCCGTCAGGATTTTGCCCCCGTGATTGCCAAGGGGGGGGACGTGAGTGTGCTGCTCTCCGCGCTTTCAGGGGTGATCGAATCGGAGAAGGTGGCCAGCGCCATCAACGGCTTCTCCATGGCGGCCATTCTCTCCTCCTTTATCGGGGTGGGGCTCGGGGTGTTCGACTATCTGGCTGATCTGTTCAAGTTCGACAACAGCCGCGCCGGTCGCTGCAAGACCTGGGCGGTCACCTTCCTGCCGCCGCTGCTGCTCTCCCTGCTCTTCCCGTTCGGTTTCCTGCTGGCCATCGGTTATGCCGGTGCCGCCGCCACCATCTGGACCTGCATCATTCCGGCACTGCTGGTGCTGCGCACCCGGGCGCGGGCCGAGCGGGGCGAAGTGACACCCCACTTCGTTACCCCTGGTGGCAAGCTGATGGCCTGGTTGCTGATCCTGTTCGGATTGGCGACCGCGCTGTTCCACTTCCTGTCGATGGCAAATCTGTTGCCGGTCTATCTGGGCAACTGAGTCAGGTCTACAGCACTGACAGAAAGGGCGGCAAGGCCAACTTGCCGCCCTTTTTGCTCCATTTTTACCCCACATGGCAGGATCTATAACTAAAGTGGTAGTTGTTGGTGGGGTAAGTTGCTGAAATAACTGGTCTGATCTGGCTGATGGCAGCATGATCTGCTGGGCATGCCCACCGCTTTCTTTTATGATCCCCGCCCTTCTGCGTGCCCCCTGCCGGCACCTCATTTGCACCAACCACATCGGGGTCCCCCATGTCCGATCTGCGTCAAGAAGCACTCGATTACCACGCCCAGCCCGTACCGGGCAAAATTGCCATCGCCCTGACCAAGCCAGCCGAAACCGCCCGCGATCTGGCGCTGGCCTACAGCCCGGGTGTCGCCGAGCCGGTACGCGAGATCGCTGCCAACCCGGCCGATGCCTACCGCTATACCGGCAAAGGCAATCTGGTGGCCGTCATCTCCAACGGCACCGCCATTCTGGGGCTGGGCAATCTGGGGCCGCTGGCCTCCAAGCCGGTGATGGAGGGCAAGGCCCTGCTGTTCAAGCGCTTCGCCGGCATCGATGCTATCGACATCGAGGTGAAGCACGAGACCAGCCAGCAGTTCATCGACACGGTGGCGGCTATCGCCGATACCTTCGGCGGCATCAATCTGGAAGATATCAAGGCACCGGAGTGTTTCGAGATCGAGCAGGCGCTGATCGAGCGCTGCGATATTCCGGTGTTCCATGATGACCAGCACGGTACCGCTATCGTCACCGCCGCCGGGCTGCTCAATGCGCTGGAGATCCAGGGCAAGCTCATCAGCGATAGCCGCATCGTCTGCATGGGGGCGGGGGCTGCCGCCACCGCCTGCATGGACCTGCTGATCAAGTGTGGTGCCAGGGCGCACAACATCTTCATGCTGGATCGTCAGGGTGTTATCCACTCCGGCCGCAGCGATCTCAATAAGTACAAGCAGCGCTTCGCCAACGAGACCCCGCTGCGTACCCTGATGGATGTCATCGAAGGAGCTGATGTGTTTGTCGGTGTTTCAGGCCCCGACGTGTTGCCCGCCGAAGCGGTCGCACTGATGGCGCCCAACCCGGTGATCTTCGCCTGCTCCAACCCGGACCCGGAGATCAAGCCTGCGCTGGCCCACGCCGTACGCAGCGACCTCATCATGGGTACCGGCCGCTCCGACTACCCGAACCAGATCAATAACGTGCTCTGCTTCCCCTTCATCTTCCGCGGAGCCCTCGACGCCCGTGCCAGCCGCATCAACGATGCCATGAAGATTGCTGCGGTCGAAGCGATCCGCGCGCTGGCCAAGGAGCTGGTGCCAGCCGAGGTGCTGACCGCCGCCGGGGTTAGCGAGCTTGCCTTCGGCAAGGATTACGTCATTCCCAAGCCGATGGATGCCCGTCTGCTGCCGCGCGTAGCCCGCGCCGTGGCGCTGGCGGCGGTGGCCTCCGGCGTCGCCCGCATCGAGCTACCTGCGGACTACATGCTGTAATCCAGCGTTGCAAACGGCCCCATAGCGGGGCCGTTTTTATCTCTGCTTCTGGCGACAGTCGGAGGCGTAACCCGGGTAACAGGTTGGGGCATATGGAGGCAAATCGGGTTCAAAGGTGGTCAAACAGCGCTCTCCTCTGACACAATATTGCCACTATGACGCTAACGAGAATCAAGATGCAGCAGCCTGTCAGCGGCCGTTTGGCCCACGCCCTCTCCTTCTTGCGCCATGATGGTCGCCACTTTGCCCAGTTTGTCTGGGGCCGTTTCCAGCAGGACAGATTGACGGTTACCGCCGGTTATCTGGCCTATGTCACCCTGCTTTCACTGGTGCCGATGATCGCCGTGGTCTTTGGCATGATGTCCGCCTTCCCGGTGTTCCAGAGCCTCAAGCAGGCGATGGAGCAGTTCGTCTACCACAACTTCGTGCCGACCGCGGGCGATATGCTCAAGGAGTACATCGACGGCTTCGTCGCCAATGCCACCAACACCACTGCTGTGGGGATTGGGGCGCTGGTGGTGGTGGCGTTGATGCTGATCTCCGCCATCGACAAGAACCTCAACTACATCTGGCGCTCGACCCAGGGCCGCCCGCTGGCGCAGGCCTTTGCCATGTACTGGATGATCCTGACCCTGGGGCCTGTGCTTATCGGGGCCAGTATCGCCATCTCCTCCTATATCTTCTCGCTGCGGCTGTTTGGCGCCGAGAGCCTGTTCGGCATCGGTTATCTGCTGTTGCGCGGTTTGCCGTTCCTCTTCTCGGTGCTCACCTTCCTGCTGGTCTATACCGTGGTGCCGAACTGCAAGGTGCGGCTGATCCACGCCTTTATCGGTGCGCTGGTAGCGGCGACCCTGTTCGAGCTGGCCAAGCGCGGCTTTGCCATCTATATCACCAACTTCCCCTCCTATCAGGCCATCTACGGTGCGCTGGCCACCATCCCGATTCTGTTTGTCTGGGTCTATTTAAGCTGGCTGGTGGTGCTGCTCGGTGCGGAGACCACAGCCTGCCTCGGTGAGTACGAGAAGCCGGCGAGCGAGGAGCTTGGCTAAGCCATCGCCTTGGCCACCGGTTTATTGGTAGCATCGACGACCGCCCCTGCAATCGAGCTGGGGCGGTCGTTCTGTTTTGAGAGGAGAGGGATGTGATTGCACTGATTCAGCGGGTCAGCGAGGCCAGCGTGACTGTTGAGGGGGAGGTGACCGGCGCCATCGGTCAGGGATTGCTGGTACTGCTCGGAGTAGAGCAGGGGGATGACGAGGCCAAGGCCGACAAACTGCTGCACAAGGTGAGCGGCTATCGGGTCTTCAGTGACGAGAATGGCAAGATGAACCTCAATGTCGGTCAGGTCGGCGGCAGCCTGCTGGTGGTCTCCCAGTTTACCCTGGCGGCCGATACCAAGAGCGGGATGCGCCCGAGCTTCTCCTGCGGTGCCCACCCGAGCGAGGCCGAACGCCTCTATGACTACTTCGTGGCGAAGGCTGCTGCCAGCGGCATCCCGACCGAAACCGGGCGTTTTGCCGCCGACATGAAGGTGGCGCTGGTCAACGACGGCCCGGTTACCTTCTGGCTACAGGTCTGAGGATGTCTCGTCCCGCGGTGTGACGTGGACGATCACGTTGATAAGCCCCGCAACCGGATAGGGGGTTGCGGGGCCAATCCACTGTTCGATCAGCGTCAGGGCGTGGGTTAGCTCAAGCGCGGTGCGCGGCAGCAGGTTGATGACCAGAGTGCCGCTGAGGCGGGGAGCCAGCGCCCGGTAGAGCCGCTCCTGAAACAGCAGCAGCGGGTTGCCATCCTGACTGAAGAGATCGAGCAGGATGAGGTCGTACTGCTGCTCGCTCTGCTCGAGAAAGGCGAGGGCATCGGCCTGATGGAGTGTCGGAACGGCTTGCCCATCGTGCGCCTGATGCTGGAAAAACTGCTGATAAACGGTCAGCACCTCTTCGTCGAGGTCAACGCACTCGTGGCGAGCATCGGGCCAGCGCTGACTCAGATGGCGGGTGAGATCGCCGCCACCCAGCCCCAGTTCGAGGATTTGCTCAGCCCGCTCCGGTAGCAGGCAGGCGATGACCCGCTGATGGGGCAGACAGAGGGTCGCGGGGTCGGCGAGCGACATGGCGGATTGCACCACGCCATCTATCTCCAGCCAGCGGTGCTGGTCATTTTCCTGTACCGTGAGGCGGCGCTGGGGTTTGACGCTGAGGTGCAACAAGTGATCGGCTTGGTACGCTTGCAGATTGAAGTCCATGAATTTGCACGGCAAGATGGTTTCCGACCAGTGTAACTCAAGGATGAAACTATGTACCGGGTAGTCACCCCTCAGACAGTCGCCGAGCCGGGTACTTACTGCAAGCTGCGCTGGAAACGTCTGTGTAAGCCCTTCCATCTGCCAGTCGGCGCAAACTCAAGGATCGCTTTATGTATCGGGTAGTCACCCCTCAAACGGCAGCCGAGCTGGATGCCTACTACCAGTTGCGCTGGGAACTTCTGCGTAAGCCCTTCAATCTGCCCGTCGGTTCCGAGCGGGACGAATACGACACCGTCGCCATTCACCGGCTGATGTTGGCCCCCGATGGCACTCCCATCGCGGTGGGGCGCCTCTTTATCGGCGGTGACGAGGCGCAGATCCGCTTTATGGCGCTGCGTCCCGAATATCGCGGCCAGGGGCTGGGCGCCAAAATGGTGGAGGATCTCGAGGAGCTGGCCCGCAGCGAGAAGGTGAAACGGCTGGTGATGAACGCCCGTCAGGAGGCGGTGGAGTTCTATCGCAAGTGCGGTTTTCTCGAAGTGGGGGGCGGCCCCGTCTCCTTTGGTCGGATTCCCCATCGCCAGATGATCAAATCCCTGAGCCCGTTGCAGACTATCCAGTACCGGCCGGAGTGGTGTCAGGATCTCACCACCCGCTGGTCGCGCGGGGTACCCATCAGCGAGAAGATGGGGATGCATATCAGCCACTACGATGGCCAGACTTTCCACCTCAAGGCCAATTTGGCGGCCAACTTCAACGTGCATGGCAGCATGTTCGCCGGTAGTGTCTACAGCCAGTGCGTGCTGGCGGGCTGGGGGCTGATCTGGCTGCAGCTTAAAGAGGAGGGGCTGGTGGGCGAGCCGGTGCTGGCCGAGAGCACCATCAAATATCATGGCTCGGTCGATGAGGAGCCCGAGGCGCGAGTGGCCCGCGAGGGGATGCCCGCCGTGCTGCAGCCGCTCAAACGGGGGGAGCCTGCCACCTTCAGCCTCAAGATCCAGCTGTTCAGCGGCAGTAAACTGGCGGCGGAGTTCTGCGGCCACTACGTGGTGCAGCCGCCCCGTCGTCCGGGCCAGTAACCGCGTCGTTTCCCCATCAAACAACAAGGCCTCATTATGAGGCCTTGTCTGTTTTTACCCTTGCCGGCTGTCGCTTGCCTGCCCGGCTTGGGTCTGCACTTGGGCCTGGTTTTGGGCTTTCGGCGCGGGAGCCGGTCGCCAGAGCGGGGCACTGTTGCCTTGCGGAGGATAGCGTACTCCCACTTCCCAGCCGCAGGCGTCCTGCTTCTGAGGGAAGCTCCAAGCCAGCGTGGGTTCCGTCAACGGCCCTCGCCACTGGCCGAGCAGCTCGGCGCAGCGGTTGCCATTGAGGATCCCCAGATCGAGCTGCCACTGCTCGTTGACCAGATCGATCCCCCCTTGCAGCGCCAGCAGATGGGTGATGGTGGAGGCACCAGCCTGCTCGATCTGCAGTTGCCCCTTGTCGATCTTGCCCAGCAGCTTGATGCGGTAGAAGGGGGTGTCACCCTCCTGCATCGCCTGCCACAGCTGATCCGGCGTCAGGGTGGGTGGGGTCGCCCCCTTGAACCACTGATCCAGCAGCGGATCTATCTTTACCTTGTCCCAGAACGGCTCGTCGGCATCGAGGGCAAAGCTGCCCTGCAGGGTCTGGCGCCACTCGCCCGCCGTTTTGCCGTGTTCGGCTTGCAGGTCGGCGCTCACGTCCGCCTTGCCGGCAAAGGAGACCGGGGAGTGGAATAGCTTGCCCCATTGCTGTAGATCCAGCTTGGTCGCCTGCAGTTGGAGGCGGCTGCTCTGGCCCGGTTCGCGGCCCCACTGGCCACTCAGGCTGAGGGAGCCCTCATCCGGCAGCGAGCTGGTGAGCTTGCCCAGTTGCCAGGAGCTGGGGGTCAGCTCCCCATACAGTTCGCCGTTGCGGGCGCTGAGGCCATCCCACACCAGCTCGAACCACTTGCTCTCGATACGAGCACGGCCGAGCAGCGGGCCGGGTTGGTTATCGCGCAGGGCGAGATCGCTCAGATAGAGCTGCCAGCCGGTCAGCGACAGGGGCAGGGTATCGTCGAAGGAGAGCACCTTGAGCTTGTCGAACGCCAGCTTGCGGATATCGACCTGCTGCGGGCGCCAGCTCTGCCAATCCTGCCACCACCCTTGCGGCAGGCTGATATCCATGCCGCTCAGCGCCACGTCTTTCAGGGTCAGCTTCTGCTGCTGGCTATCGAGGGAGAGCTCGACATTGAACTCCCCTTCATAGGCCTTGCCCTGCAGTTCGCCGTCGATCTGCTGGGGCGAGAAGGCGAGCTTGCCCTTGATCTCCTCCAGCTGGAACAGGCCACGGCCCATGTCGCCCAGGGTGCCGCTCAGATAGCCGGTGGGCTGGCTGCCCGCCTGCCAGTTGAAGGCGGTGAGCTGGCCGCTGAAGTTGTTGAAGGAGAGTTCCTGATTGATGTCGTTGAGGCTGACGCCGTCCAGCTGACCACGATCCAGCGATACGCTTGGCAACGGGAAGCGCTGCGGGAAGCCTTGCTGTGTCAGATCCCCCAGCTCGACCCGCATGCCGCGCGCCTTGAGGTCATGCAGTTGCAGGGTGCGAGCGGGCCAGTCCAGCACCATGCCGGTCTCCAGCAGACCGTCAAACAGGTTGGTCACCAGCTTGTCGGTGCGCAGCACTTCTCCTTCCAGCCGTCCTTGCAGGTTGAGACGGGCGAAGGTGAACTGCGGAGTCTCCAGCTGGCCGATATTGAGGCTCAGGTTGGCCTGTGGTTGCCGTTTCGGGTCGATCAGCTCCCAGTCACTCAGGGTGGCATTGAGTCCACGCAGGGTCAGCTCGGGGCTCTCCAGACTGAGCCTGTCTATGGTGCTGTCGCTGATGGTGAGGGAGTGCACCGGCAGGCTAGGTAGCTGGTTGGGCAGCGGCAGCTTGATGGCGGGGCGAATGAGATCGAGATGGGCGATGCGCACGTCGCGGCTCAGCCAGTCGATGCTCTCGACCTCCAGATAGATCTTGTCTAGGGAGACCGCATCGCCGTAACGCACCTGCTCCGCCAGCAGGGTGTAGGGGTGCAGCGGGTTGAACACCAGTCGCCCTATGGTGACCGGCACGCCGGTCTGCTGGCTGATCCAGCTGGCGATGGGGCCTTTGGCGCGCTCGGCGTCGAACAGGCCGAGGGCAACCCAGACAAACAGCAGCAGGAAGGCGAAGGTGTAGAGCAGGCCGCGTAGCCAGGAATTCATGGGTGCTTTCCTCCTGTTTTGGGGTGTGTTGTCAGGCGTTTGAGTAGTGGTCTCGCAGACCGAGCCAACGGCGAATCAAGGGTTCGACATGGCTTGGGTGCCTATCCATAAGGAAGCGCGCCATCTTTTGCACCTGCGGAATAAGCGGTTGATCCCGCACCAGATCGGCGATCTTGAGATCGGCCAGACCGGTCTGGCGAGTGCCGAGCAGTTCCCCCGGGCCGCGCAGTTCCAGATCGCGCTGGGCGATGAGGAAGCCGTCGTTGGTTTCCCGCAGCACCCCGAGCCGGCTCTGGGCCGTCTTGGACAAGGGGGCATGATAGAGCAGCACGCAGTGAGAGGCTACCGCCCCCCGGCCAACCCGGCCGCGCAACTGGTGCAACTGCGCCAGCCCGAGCCGTTCCGGATTCTCGATGATCATCAGGCTGGCGTTGGGCACATCCACCCCCACCTCGATGACGGTGGTGGCGACCAGCAGTTGCAGTATGCCTGCCTTGAACTCCTCCATCACCCGCTGTTTCTCCACCGGCCGCATCCGGCCGTGTACCAGCCCGATATGCAGACCGGGCAACAGGTTCTGCAGCTCGGTAGCGGTATCCTCGGCGGCCTGACACTCCAGCACCTCCGACTCCTCGATCAGGGTGCAGACCCAGTAGGCCTGCTTGCCTTCGGTGCAGGCGAGCTTGACCCGTTCGATCACATCGCCACGACGACTGTCGGGCAGCGCGACTGTGGTGATGGGGGTTCGGCCCGGCGGCAGCTCGTCGATGACCGAGGTGTCGAGGTCGGCATAGGCGGTCATCGCCAGAGTGCGGGGGATGGGGGTGGCGGTCATGATGAGCTGATGGGGATGTACCCCTTCCCGCTCCCCTTTCTCGCGCAGGGCGAGGCGCTGATGCACCCCGAATCTGTGCTGTTCATCGATGATGACCAGCGCCAGACGCTGGAACACCACCTGCTCCTGAAAGATGGCGTGGGTGCCCACCACCATCTTGACGCTGCCATCGGCAATGGCGGCCAGCGCCTCCTCCCGCGCCTTGCCTTTCTGCTTGCCCGCCAGCCAGCCGACTCCGATGCCGAGCGGCTCCAGCCACTTGGCGAAGTTGATGGCGTGCTGTTCCGCCAGCAGTTCGGTCGGCGCCATCAGCCCCACCTGACAGCCGTTGCCGATGGCCTGCAGGGCGGCCAGCGCTGCGACCAGGGTCTTGCCGGAGCCTACGTCACCCTGCACCAGCCGCATCATGGGGTGACTCTGTTGCAGATCCTTGCTTATCTCGGCCACCACCCGGCTCTGGGCGCCGGTCGGCTTGAACGGCAGGGCGCCGAGCAGCTGTTCGACCAGCGCAGGCGCCGGTTTGAGGGCGCGGGCCAGCTGGGTTTGTGCCTGAGCGCGCACCTTCAAGACCGAGAGGTTGTGCGCCAGCAGCTCCTCCAGTACCAGTCGCTGCTGGGCCGGATGTTGGCCGCTTTCCAGCAGCGGCAGCGCCACCGAGGGAGGCGGGCGATGCAGCAGCTTCAGGGCGGCGGCCAGTTCAATCTGATGGGGATAGAGTCCGGCGGGCAGCAGCTCCTCCACGCCGTAGAGGTCGAGCTGGGCCAGCGCCTGATCGGTGAGATTGCGCAGGGTGAGCTGGCGCAGCCCTTCGGTAGTCGGGTAGACGGGGGTGAGCGCCTCTTCGGTCTGACCAGCTTGCTCCTCACCGAGCAGCTTGTACTCGGGGTGGGCCATCTCCAGCCCGTATTTGCCGGGGCGCACCTCGCCAAAGCAGCGCATCAGGCGGCCCGTCGCCAGACTGTTCTTCTGGGCGGCGGTGAAGTTGAAGAAGCGCAGGGTGAGGGTGCCGGTACCATCGCTGATGCGACAGACCATCATGCGGCGGCGCCCCATCACCAGCTGAGTGTCCTGGATTTCGCCCTCGACTGCGCCGTGCAGGCCGGGCGGCAGATCGCCGATGGGCCACACCTGGGTGCGGTCCTCGTAGCGCAGGGGGAGGTGGAACAGCAGGTCCTGTACCGTGGCCAGCCCCAGCCGCTCGAGCTTCTCCAGCATCTTGCTGCCGACACCCTTGAGGCTATCGAGAGGAATTTTATCCAATTTCATCAATTAGATGCCCGAAAACACTGTAAATATGTCCAGATGATAGGGGTTGTTGTGGGGCCGATGCAAGCCGAGTTGCTGCTGGCTGGGCCGTCAAGGCGGGGGAAACGGCGGATATAACAAAGGCCTGCCGAAAACGGGAGGCCTTTGTGCGGCTGCCAACAGGCAAGGTGCGGGCGTATGGCGCCCAAGGTCAGATGATGCGTTTGAGCAGCAGGTGGGCCTTGACCCGGTGGATCCGTCCCAGCAGCTTGCGCACCTGTTCCGGGTAGTCCTGAATCTGCTCCACCTGATCGAAGTGGCTGATCCGCTTGGTGTTGGTCAGGATGTTCTCCCGCTCCGCGTTGAACTGGGGACGCAGCAGGTGGCGACGATCGTGCACCAGCAGGCCATTCTCCAGATCCAGCGCCCAGGCGCGGGGGTTGAGGTTGTTGCCGGTGAGCAGGGCCCACTCGTCATCCACGAAGATCCCCTTGAGATGGTAGGAGTTGCGCTCGCAACACCAGAGCATCAGGTTGAGGCGACCGTCGTCGATGTGGCGCTGGTTGCGCTCGGCAAACTTGCGCAGGTTGGTTTCGTAGAGATAGGGCAGGCCACCGATGGTGGAGAACTTCTCTTCCGGCGGAATGAAGAAGTCGTTGGCGGTCTTGTCGCCCACTACGATGGTCACCTTGCAACCGCGCTGCAGCAGATCCTCGATATCCTTGCTCAACTCCTTGGGGGGGTTGAAGTAAGGGGTGCAGATGAAGATCTCCCGCTCGGTGGCGCGCACCAGATTGCGGATCATCAAGTTGAGCTGATTGTTGCGCTTACCCAGACCCACCATGGGGGTGACGGCCACCTCCTGGGTGTTGACCGGCATGGTGCTGAAACGGTACTGGCTCTGGCGCAGGTTCTGCTTGAAGCGGCGGATCGGCCCCTTCAGCTGTTTGGCGCTGGGGATGTCGCTGTGATCCAGTCGCTGCACCGCGTCGCTCTTCACGAACAGGTCATCCACATAGTTGACCATGCTGCGGGCCAGCTCCGGGCTGGTGATCTGGTGATAGCGATCGAAGCGGTAGCGATCTTGCTGGTGCAGGTAGATGTCGTTGAGGCTGGCACCGGAGTAGAGCACCACATCATCAAAGATGAAGCCCTTGAGGTGGAGCACGCCGAGCAGCTCGCGCCCTTTGACCGGCACGCCGTAGATTTCGATCTGGTGCTCGTGTTCGGCAGCCATGGCCTGATACATCAGGTGGTTGCCGCCCTGCTTGCCTTTGCCGATCAGGCCGCGCTGGGCACGGTGGAAGTCGACGAACAGCTTGATGTCGAGGGCCGGATTGCGCTGCTTGGCGGCGTAGAGGGCGGAGAGGATCTCCCGGCCCGCTTCGTCATCCTGCAGATAGAGCGCGACCAGATAGATGCGCCGGGTGGCACTGGCGATAAGCGCAAGAATGCGGCGTTTGAAATCCTGGGCGCTGTAGAGCACTTCAAACTGATCCGCTGCGACGGCGATCTGGGGCAGGCGCGCCAGCAGTTGTCGATAATGGGCCGATGAATGCATAGATAAACCTGAAATCACGGGGTTAAGCGTTCCACTCGGAGCGATGAATAGGCGATTCTAGCAATCTCGCCCTCTCAGCCAAAGAAAGAATCATCAGAAAGATGAAAAAGGCCTCACGAGTGAGGCCTTTTTGTCAGCATTTCCCCCTTGTCAGAGGAAGCTGTAGATGATCATCGCCATCACGCCGCCGGTGGTGCCGATGATGGTCTCCATCACGGTCCAGGTCTGCAGAGTCTGCTTCTCGGTGAGGCCGAGGTAGCGGTTGGCCAGCCAGAAACCGGAGTCGTTGACGTGGGAGAGCACGATGGCACCGCCGCCGATGGCGATGGTGACGGCCGCCAGCTGGGCACCGTTCAGGCCGAGCGGCTCCAGCATCGGCAGCACCAGACCACAGGCGGTCAGCATGGCGACGGTGGCGGAGCCCTGAATCACCCGCACCGCGGCAGCCAGAATGAAGGCCAGCGCGACGATGGGCAGACCGGAGTCGGCCAGCATGTTGCCCAGAGCGGCACCCACGCCGGAGTCAACCAGCACCTGCTTGAACACGCCACCGGCACCGGTCACCAGAATGATGACGCCTGCCGGCTGGATGGCGCTGTTGCAGACGCTCATCACCTCGTCACGGGACATGCCGCGGCGAATACCCAGCAGGTAGAAGGCGGCCAGACAGGCGACCATGATGGCGGTGAAGGGGTGACCGATGAACTCCAGCCAGTTGTGCAGGGTCGAGCCCGCCTCGACGAAGCGGCCGACGATGGTCTTGAGGCCGATCAGCAGCAGTGGCAAACCGATGAGACCCATGGCCAGCCCGAAGGAGGGCAGGGATTTGCTGTCATCGTGGACGCTGTTTTGGGCATCGGCAGGCAGCGGCACATCGACGATCTTGCTGATGAAGTCACCGAACAGCGGGCCCGCCAGGATCAACGCCGGCACGGCGGCGATCAGGCCGAACAGGATCATGTAGCCGAAGTCGGCACCCAGCTGGGATGCCACCAGGATCGGGCCCGGCGCCGGAATAAGGAACGCCTGACAGGTGGCGATACCGGCCAGCAGGGCGATACCGATCTTCACTACGCTGCCGCCGCCACGACGGACGATGGCGAAGGCGACGCCGATTAGCAACACCACGGCCACGTCAAAGAAGAGCGGCAGGGCGCAGACAAAGCCGGTCAGGGCCATGGCCCAGTTGGCGCGCTTGACGCCGAACTTGCCGAGCAGAGTGTGGGCTACCCGGTCGAGGGCACCGGTCACTTCCATCACCTTGCCGAACATGGCGCCCAGCGCCACCACCACAGCGACGAAACCGAGGGTGCCACCCATCCCTTTCTGGATGGTGGCGGCGATATCGGCCGGGTTCATGCCAGCGGCGAGACCCGCCACCATGGAGACCAGGATCAGGGCTACCACGGCGTGGAGCCGGGCCTTCATCACCAGGAAGAGCAGCAGCACAATCGAGCCGGCGGCTGTCATGATCAGGGAGAGGTCAGACATTGTTATGCGTTCCTTTTTCCAAGTTCAGTCGTGACACCTTGCCGATCCGTCGGCAAACCATATCTTTATGATTTATTTAGATTTATGGCAAGGGCTCAACATCATATGCCCAGGTGACTATGGGTTTGCTCAGTCTGTGGCAGACTTCACATTTTCAATCGTTACCGGTAACATGTTACCGGTAACGTGTTAGATTAGAACCCATCAACAGCTGGTTTTTTGAAAAGTGGGACAGAGGTCAAATTATGGCGGGTAAGTGCATTATCGTGATGGGTGTGTGTGGTAGCGGCAAATCCAGCGTGGGTCTGAAAGTGGCCGAAGCGCTGGGCGCCAAGTTCATCGATGGTGATGACCTGCACCCCAAGGCCAACATCCAGAAGATGGCTGGCGGCAACCCCCTCAACGATGAGGATCGTGCCCCCTGGCTGGAGCGGATCCGCGACGCCGCCTACAGTCTCGAGCAGAAGAACGAGACCGGCATCATTGTCTGTTCCGCCCTCAAAAAGAAGTACCGCGACCAGATCCGCGAAGGCAACGAGTCGGTCAGCTTCATCTTCCTCGATGGCAGCCAGCCGCTGATCCTCGAGCGGATGCGTGCCCGCAAGGGCCACTTCATGCGTGAAAGCATGGTACAAAGTCAGTTCGATACTCTGGAGCGCCCGGATGGCGAAGCCGGTGTATTCCACATTGATATAGACGGCACCTTCGAACAGGTGGTTGACCGCGCCGTCACAGCATTGGAGCAAGCCCAATGATTCATCAGGTAATTTCCGACGTCACCGCTCGCATCCGCGAGCGCAGTGTCGCCCGTCGTCAGGCATTTCTGGCCCGCATCCAGCGTCAGGCAGAGCAGGGCAAGACCCGCGCCGCGCTGGCCTGTGGCAACCTGGCTCACGCCGTGGCCGCCTGCAGCAGTGACGAGAAGGGTCGCATTCTCGATATGACCCGCGCCAACGTCGGCATCGTCACCGCCTACAACGACATGCTGAGCGCCCATCAGCCCTATCAGGGCTATCCGGATCAGATCAAGGCAGTGCTGGCCGAGCTGGGCCACAGCGCCCAGGTTGCTGGCGGCGTGCCCGCCATGTGCGACGGCGTGACTCAGGGTCAGCCGGGGATGGACATGTCCCTCTTCTCCCGCGACCTGATCGCCCAGGCGACCGCGCTGTCGCTCTCTCACAACACCTTTGATGCCACCCTGCTGCTCGGTATCTGCGACAAGATCGCTCCGGGCCAGATCATGGGGGCCCTCTCCCACGCTCACCTGCCGACTGCATTTGTTCCTGCTGGCCCGATGGCGAGCGGCATCAGCAATGACGAGAAGGTGAAGGTGCGTCAGAAGTACGCTGCCGGTGAAGTGGGTCGCGATGCCCTGCTGGAGATGGAGTGCGGCGCCTACCACGCGGCAGGCACCTGTACCTTCTACGGCACTGCCAACACCAACCAGCTGGTATTCGAGGCTATGGGCCTGATGCTGCCGGGCTCCGCCTTTGTGCATCCGCATAGCGAGCTGCGCCGTGCCCTGACCGCCGAAGCGGCCCGCCGCATCAGCGCCATGATCCCGGGTTCTCCGGCCTATCGCCCGCTGAGCGAAGTGCTGGATGAGCGCTCGCTGGTCAACGGTCTGGTGGCCCTGCTCGCCTCCGGCGGCAGCACCAACCACAGCATCCACATGGTGGCGCTGGCCCGCGCGGCCGGTCTGGTACTGACCTGGGATGACATCAGCGATCTCTCCGACGTGGTGCCGCTCTTGGTTCGCATGTACCCGAACGGCCCGGCCGACGTCAACGCCTTCGAACAGGCAGGCGGCGTGCCCGGCCTGATGCGCCGTCTGGCGCAAGAGAGGCTGATCCACATGGATGCCACTCCGGTCTTTGGCGAGATGCAGGATTACCTCAGCCGTCCGGCACTGGTCGATGGCCAGCTGGTATGGCAGCCGGTGGGCGAGAGCGGCGACGCGAGCGTGTTGTCGCCTTCCGGTAGCGTGTTCCAGGCCACCGGCGGCACCAAGCTGCTGGCGGGCAATCTGGGCCGCGCCGTGGTCAAGGTCTCCGCCGTGGCTCCCGAGTATCGGGTGATTGAAGCACCAGCGCGGGTCTTCTCCTCCCAGCATGCGGTGGAAGCGGCCTACAAGGCGGGCGATCTCAATCAGGATGCCGTGATCGTGGTGCGCCACAATGGACCGGCCGCCAACGGTATGCCGGAGCTGCACAAGCTGATGCCGGTGCTCGGCAACCTGCAGAAGGCGGGCTACAAGGTGGCGCTGGTCACCGATGGCCGTCTCTCCGGTGCCTCCGGCAAGATCCCGGCCGCCATCCACGTCACCCCGGAAGCGCTGCACGGCGGGGCCATTGGCCTGCTGGCCGACGGCGATCTGCTGCGGGTTGATGCGGTAAACGGCAGCCTCGACTGCCTGACCGATTTGAGTGGCCGTACCCAGGCCGAGATTGACCTCACTCTGGAACAAGAGGGGTGGGGCCGTGAACTGTTCAGCGTGATGCGTCGCGCGGTATCGAGCGCCGAGTGTGGCGCCACCATCTTTGACTAAGGAAGAGCTATGCAGAACTGGAAAGTGACCCCGGCCGAGGTGTTTGCCGCCTCCCCGCTGGTACCCGTGATGGTTATCAACGAGCTGGATCAGGCCCTGCCGATGGCCAAGGCGCTGCTCGACGGCGGCATCTCTGTCTTCGAAATCACCCTGCGCACCCCGGTGGCGCTTGATGCCATCGCCCTCATTGCCAAGGCGATGCCGGATGCCATGGTCGGTGCCGGTACCGTGCTCAACTGCGAGCAGTTTGACGCAGCCGTTGCCGCCGGTGCCCGCTTCGTCATCTCCCCGGGGATGACGCCGGCCCTGCTGGCCCACGCGGCCAAGAGCACCGCGCCGCTGATCCCGGGTGTGGCAACTCCGTCTGAAGTGATGCAGGCGCTGGAAGCGGGCTATGACCACCTGAAGTTCTTCCCGGCCGAAGCGAACGGCGGCACCAAGGCGCTCTCCGCCATTGCCGCGCCGCTGCCCCAGGTGAAGTTCTGCCCGACCGGCGGTATCGGCCCGAAAAACGTGGCCGACTATCTGGCGCTCAAATGCGTGGCCACTGTCGGCGGCTCCTGGATGCTGCCGGCCGATGCGGTCAAGAGCGGCAACTGGGAAGAGGTGACTCGCCTCTCCCGCGAAGCGGTTGAGTTGGTAAAACGCTAAGCATCAGTTGTGCAGAAAACCAAACAGGCCACCCTCGGGTGGCCTGTTTGTTATCGGCGTGATTTAAGTGGGTGAGGGAAGGGATTAACCCAGACTCTCCCCGACATAGAGGGAGAAGCCGATATCCTTGCGGGTGTCGGGTTGGGATTGGCCGTTGAGACGTGCCAGCAGCATGGTGGCCGCCTCCCGACCGATCGCTTCCCGCGGGGTGGCGATACTGGCCAGCTTGGGGGTCATGGCGTGGCCAATGTCGAGGGCGTTGCAACCGGCGATGGCGATCTGCTGGGGCACCGGGATCCACTTGGCTTGACACTGCAGCAGAGCACCCACCGCCAGGTCATCGTTGGTGCAGAACAGGCCATCGAGGTCGGGATAGCGTACCAGCGCCTGATCCAGCAGCTCGCCCCCCAGAGTGAAGCTGGAGGATTGTTCGGTCAGCAGATGCTGGCCGGTGAGGCCGAAGTCGGTCATCGCCTGATAGTACCCCTCCATCCGCAGCTGGGTACGTACGTCGAGCCGCGCCCCCAGATAGACCACCTTGCGTCGGCCCCGGCGCAGCATCTCTGTTACCATGGCCCGGGCCGCGGCTCTATGATCCATGCCGACCACCATGTCGATGGGGGTTTGTGGCAGATCCATGGTCTCCACCACCGGAATGCCGGCGGTGGCGATCATCTTGCGGGTGCGTTCGGTGTGCTGGCTGTCGGAGAGGATCAGCCCATCCACGTGATAGGAGAGCAGGGACGCGACCTGTTCCTCCTCTCTCTCCGGACTGTAACCGTAGTGGGCCAGCAGGGTCTGGTAGCCAGCCGGTCGGGTCACCGACTCGATGCCATGGATCACCGCCGAGAAGACCTGGTTGGAGAGGGAGGGGATCAGGATGCCGATCGCCTTGCTGGTCGCGTTGGAGAGAATGTCCGGCGCCCGGTTGGGGATATAACCCAGCTCTTCCACCACAGCCGCGATCCGCTCGCGGGTCCCCTCCGCTACGGTCTGCGGGTCGCGCAGATAGCGGCTGACAGTCATCTTGGTCACGCCGGTCTGGTCGGCGATATCTTGCAGGGTGGGGCGGCGCTTGCGGGTGGGGCTCATAGGGGTGTCCAGCGTGGATGTTACATGTAACATTACCGTTTTTGGCGGATAAAGTCAGCATATGAAGCCGTTTTTGCAGGAGTTTTCCGATGATCAGAGGCAAGCAGTTCGTGGATGTCCGGTTCGAGCAACAGGATGTGGAGGGGGAGCAGTTCTCGGAGTGCCGCTTTATCGGCTGCAACTTCTCCTGGCTGGATTTGAGCGATAGCCGCTTCATCGACTGCAGCTTCTACGATCGGGAGAGTGAACGGGGCTGCCTGTTGCAGGGTTGCGATCTGCGCGAGGCCAGCTTCCTGCGCTGCGATCTCACCATGGCCGATTGCAGCCGCAGCCAGTGTCTGGGGTTGGAGATGCGCGACTGTCAGGCGGTCGGTATCAACTTCGGCCACGCCAGCTTCGCCAATCAGATCACCGCCAAAAGCTACTTCTGCGAGGCCCATCTGACCGGCAACAACTTCAGCTACGCCAGCTTCGAGGGTTGCCTGCTGGAGAAGTGCGAGCTGACCGGCAACCGTTGGCAGGGGGCCAACCTGTTTGGTGCCTCGCTGGCGGGTTCCGATCTCAGCGGCTCCGAGTTTGGCCAGATCGACTGGACCAGCTTCAAGCTGCAGGGCTGCGATCTGCGCCAGTGCGACCTGCCGGGGCTGGATCTGCGGCGGGTCGATCTGCAGGGGGTGCAGATCAACGAGGATCAGCAGCAGACCTTGCTGGAGCAGATCGGTCTGGTTGTCTTCCCCTGAGTCGAGCGAAAAATTAGGTAATTTTTCATCAAATTAAGCCGACAGTGGGGAGGGCGCTCCTGAAACGACAAAAGCCTGCGTGATGCAGGCTTTTGCTAGTGAGCGTGTGATGCGTTTGTCGGCCGGGTTGACTCAACCCTTGGCCAGCCATTTGGTCGGGTTGATCGCCTCGCCCTGATAGCGAATTTCGAAGTAGAGGCCCGGTCTGTCCTGACCGCCACTGTCACCGACCAGTGCCACCGGTTCACCCTGTTCCACATTCTGGCCAACCTGACGCAGCAGCGACTGATTGTGACCGTAGAGGCTCATATAGCCCTTACCGTGATCGATTACCAGCAGCATACCGAAGCCATCGAGCCAGTCGGCGTAGACCACCTGGCCCGGCGCGACCGCCTTGACCTGGGTTCCTTCGCTGGCGCCGATCAGGGTGCCTTTCCACTTGAGCTGGGCGGTGCGCGGCGAGCCGTAGGCGATGAGGATCGGCCCCTGTACCGGCCAGCGCAGGCTGCCATTGGTCTTGAGCCCGCTGTAGTAACCTGCGGTCCCAATCCCCGAGCCTCGCTCCGGTTTGGTACTGGACATCTCTTCGACCGGTTCTGCCGGTTTGACGGTTTTGTTCTGCTGGGCGGCGAGTCGTTGTTGCTCGGCGCGGCGCTGTTCGGCCAGCTTGCGCTGACGCTCCTGCTCCGCTTTCAGCTTGGCCAGCCGTTCCCGCTCGGCCCGTTCACGGCGCTCCTGCTCTTCACGCTTGCGACGCAGCTCTTCCAGCCGGGCTTTCAGCGCCTTCTCCGCCTTGACCAGCTTGGTGAGCTTCTGCTCGTCATCCTGTACCGACTGCTGCAACTGGTTGCGCACCTTGGCCCGGCTCTGCTGGCTGGCCAGCAGGGTCTGGTGATGCTCTTGCTGTTCGGCAAGCAGGGTTTGCAGTCTGGTTTCGGTCTCTTTGGTTGCCTGCTGGTTTTTCGCCAGCTTGTCGCGGGTGACGCGCAGGGCGTCGATGGCCTCGATGCGGGCCTTGTTGAGGTAGTCGTAGTAGTCGAGGGAGCGGCTCAGTTTGGCCGGATCCTGCTGATTGAGCAGCAGTTTCAGGTAGTCGTGGTTGCCCGCCTGAAAGGCGCTCTCCGCCTGTTTGGCCAGCAACTGCTTTTGATGTTTGGCTTGAACTTCCAGCGCCAGCTTGTCTTTTTGCAGGGTCGCCAGCTTCTGCTGGTTCTGCTTCAACTGCTGTCTGGTCTGGTTGAGTTTGGCGGCGGCGGCCGAGATGGCCTGCTCGTCAGCCTTGAGCTGGGTATTGAGCTTGGCAAGCTCCTGCTTGCTGAGCTTGATGGTCTTCTGTTGCTCTTTGATCTGGGACTGCATGGTGCCCAGCTGCTGATTGGCGGCCAAAGCCGATTTGCTGGCGCCAAACAACAGGCAAAAAAACAGCGCGCCGGCCAACAGGCCGACGCGACTGGTTTTCTGTGAAATAACTTCGCATCCCCGCATGGGGAAGGATTATTTCAGAATCATCAGGGGCTTGCCAGTCATTTCCGGCGGCACCGGCAGACCCATCAGGGTCAGCATGGTGGGGGCCAGATCGGACAGTTTGCCACCTTCAACTACCTCGGCTTTGCGACCGAAATAGATGAGCGGAACCGGCAGATTGGTGTGGGCGGTGTGGGCCTGACCAGTCTCTTCGTCCAGCATCTTCTCGGCGTTGCCGTGGTCGGCAGTGATCAGGCACTCGCCACCCACTTCGGCCAGCGCGTCGGTGACACGACCGATGCAGTGGTCAACGGCTTCACAAGCTTTGACTGCGGCATCAAACACACCGGTGTGACCAACCATGTCGCCATTCGGGTAGTTACAGATGATGACGTCGTACTTGCCGCTCTTGATGGCCGCAACCAGCTTGTCGGTCAGCTCTTCGGAGCTCATCTCCGGCTGCAGGTCATAGGTCGCCACTTTCGGGCTGGCCACGATCTCGCGATCTTCGCCGGTGAAGCAGGACTCTTCGCCACCGTTGAAGAAGAAGGTGACGTGAGCGTACTTCTCGGTTTCGGAGATGCGCAGCTGGGTCTTGCCCTGCTTGGCCAGCCACTCACCCAAGGTGTTGACCAGAGCGGTCGGCGGGTAGGCACAGGCAGTTTTGATGTCGGCCGCGTATTCGGTCAGCATCACGAAGTTCAGCTTCGGCTCAACGGCACGAGCGAAGCCGGTGAAGTCGGTGTCAACGAAGGCGCGGGTGATTTCACGGGCACGGTCGGCACGGAAGTTCATGAAAATCAGCGCATCGCCATCTTCCATCGGTGCAGCTTCGCCGATGCGGGTGGCTTTGACGAACTCGTCGTTCTCGTCGCGGGCATAGGCGGCAGCCAGTGCTTCGGTGGCGCTATCGGCGGTGAACTCGCCCTTGCCCTGGGTCATCAGGTCATAGGCTTGCTGCACGCGATCCCAGCGGTTGTCACGGTCCATGGCGAAGTAACGGCCGATCATGGAGGCGAAACGACCCTTGCCCAGCTTGGCGAACAGGGCGTCGAACAGCTCGATGGAGGACTGGGCGGAGCGCGGCGGAACGTCGCGGCCATCCAGGAAGGCGTGCAGGTAGATCTTCTCGGCGCCACGCTTGGCGGCCATTTCGATCATGCCCATGATGTGCTCTTCGTGGCTGTGTACGCCACCCGGGGACATCAGGCCCATGATGTGAACTGCTTTGCCGTTGGTCACGGCAGCGTCAACAGCCTTGGCCAGCTCGACGTTCTGGAAGAATTCGCCATCCTGGATGTCTTTGGAGATGCGGGTCAGCTCCTGATAGACGATGCGACCGGCACCGATGTTGACGTGGCCCACTTCGGAGTTGCCCATCTGGCCATCCGGCAGACCGACGTCCAGGCCGGAACCGGAGATCAGGGTGCTGGTGTAGTCACGGGCCAGACGATCGAGGTTGGGAGTCTTGGCGGCAGCGACGGCGTTGTGCTCTTGCTTGGTGCTGTAGCCCCAACCGTCCATGATGACCAGAACCAAAGGTTTCTTAGCTGTTGACATAAGACTATGTCCTCTCGGATTGGAAAAAATGCGGGAAATGAAACTAGCGTAATATTACTACATCTGCCGAAATAGTCACCTGATAGCCAAGGGGCGCTCCCGCGGCCCCGCAAGCCACGCCCTTCCTGCCATGCTCGCTGCCCAATGATGATGGGAGCCTGCTCGCGCTTTGCCGCCAAGATGGCTGATCTTATCAATACCCCCATGTATACTCGGGCCCTTGTCTTGGTCCCTGGATAGTAGAAGATGCAAGAGTATTTGGATTTTGCGGCCCGTAACCCGCTGCTGACCGCAGCCTGGTTGGGTCTGGCTGGCACCCTGGTTTACACCACTGTGCGTGCCCGTTTGTCACCGGTAAAAACCGTCAACAATCACACTGCGACCCTGCTGATCAACCGCGAGAATGCCACCGTGGTGGATATTCGCAGTCAAGAAGAGTACGCCAAGGGCCATCTGGCCGGTGCCCAGCACCTGCCGCTGACCCAGATCCAGAGCAATAATCTGGGCCCGGTTGAAAAGCATAAAGATGCCCCCATCATAGTGGTGTGCGAGTCGGGAATGACTGCGGGCGGCGCGGGCCGTCAGCTGAGCAAAGCTGGCTTCAAGCAGGTTTATGTGCTCGGCGGTGGCATGGCCCAATGGCGTGCAGAAAATCTGCCGGTAACCAAGAAACGCTGATTTAAGCAGGGCCTGAGCCCACTTATCCATATAACAAGGAATCAAACGAAATGGCTGACGAGATCAACAACCAGGAAGTACAACCGGAATTCCACATCCAGCGTGTTTACACCAAGGATGTCTCTTTCGAAGCGCCGAACACCCCGCACATCTTCCAGAAAGAGTGGCAGCCGGACGTCAAGCTGGATATGGATACCAAGACCAACATCCTGGCTGAGAACGTGTACGAGGTTGTCCTGACCCTGACCGTAACCTGCAAACTGGAAACCGAAACTGCCTTCCTGTGCGAAGTACAGCAAGCTGGTATCTTCACCATCGGTAACCTGCCGGAGCCGCAACTGGCTCACTGCCTGGCTGCCTTCTGCCCGAACATCCTGTTCCCGTATGCCCGCGAAGCCGTGGCCAACATGGTGAGCAAGGGTTCCTTCCCGCAGCTGAACCTGGCACCGGTCAACTTCGATGCCCTGTTTGCCCAGCACATGGCGCAAGCACAGGCCCAGCAGGCGACTGCGGAAGCCTGATAATGGCTGACCAGATCGCTATCTCGGTCTTGGGGGCGGGGTCTTATGGCTCCGCCCTTGCCATTTCTCTGGCGCGCAATGGTCATCCGACCCTGCTGTGGGGTCACGACCCCGCTCATGTCGCCGAGCTGGAACAAGACCGCTGCAACAAGGCATTTTTGCCTGATGTCCCTTTTCCCGCCGATCTGCAGCTGACTGCGGATCTGCAACGTGCGGTACAAGCTGCCCCCGTGCTGCTGCTGGTCGTGCCGAGCCATGTATTTGGTGATGTACTGACCCGGATCAAACCCTTCCTGCGCCCCGATACCCGTATCGCCTGGGCCACCAAGGGTCTGGAGCCGGACAGTGGCCGTCTGCTGCAGGATGTAGCCCGTGAAGTGCTGGGTGACGAGATACCGCTGGCGGTGATCTCCGGTCCCACCTTCGCCAAGGAGCTGGCTGCCGGTCTGCCGACCGCCATCTCGGTCGCCTCGACTCACGACGAGTTCGCCGACGATCTCTCCCACCTGCTGCACTGTGGCCGCTCGTTCCGGGTCTATACCAATCCGGATTTCGTCGGTCTGCAACTGGGTGGGGCGGTCAAGAACGTCATCGCCATCGGTGCCGGCCTCTCCGACGGGCTCGGGTTTGGCGCCAATGCCAGAACCGCGCTCATCACCCGGGGTCTGGTGGAGATGCAGCGTCTAGGTGCGGCGCTGGGTGCCGATGCCAAAACCTTTATGGGGATGGCGGGGCTCGGGGATCTGGTGCTCACCTGTACCGACAACCAGTCGCGCAACCGTCGCTTCGGGCTGGCCCTCGGGGCTGGCAAGGATGTGAACACCGCCATGACCGAGATCGGTCAGGTGGTGGAGGGATATCGCAACACCAAAGAGGTGCATCTGCTGGCGGCCCGCTGCGGCGTCGAGATGCCCATCTGCGAGCAGATCTTCAAGGTGCTCTACGAGGGTAAGAACCCGAAAGAGGCGGCCATCGCCCTGCTGTCGCGAGACAAGAAGGACGAGTAATCTGCCGATTGCCCATGCAAAAGGCCCTACCAGATGGCGGGGCCTTTTCTTTGCTGCAAGGGCTGCAAATCAGTAGTAGGAGTGGTCGCCGCGCTGGTGCTCGGTGGCGTCTTTCACACCGTTGAGCTCACCCGGGAACTTCTCCAGCAGCTGCTTCTCGATTCCCTCTTTCAGGGTGTAATCGACCATGGAGCAACCGTTGCAACCACCGCCAAACTGCAGGATGGCCAGTTTGTCTTCAGTCAGCTCGACCAGGGTGACTTTGCCACCGTGACCGGCCAGCATAGGGTTCACTTCGGACATCAACACGTACTCGATGCGCTCGATCAGCGGCGCGTCGTCGGCCACTTTACGCATCTTGGCGTTCGGTGCTTTCAGGGTGAGCTGGGAGCCCATCTGATCGGTCACGAAGTCGATGGTGGCATCCACCAGGAAGGGGGCGCTCAGGGGATCGACCATGCAGTCGAAGCCGCTGAAGGGCAGGTGTTGATCTTCCGGGTCCACGGCATCGGGCGGGCAATACGATACGCCACACTCGGCATTCTGGGTTCCCGGATTGACCACAAACACCCGGATATTGGTGCCATCAGGCTGTTTTTCCAGCAGTTTACGGAAATGGGCCTGGGCGGCGTCGGAAATGCTGATCATCACTATCCTCATAAACCTGAGTGTACGACTAGGGTATTCATGATAACGCGGTTATTAATGCTTGGGTAGCATGCCGATGGCTACTTGCTGTGCCGCAGGGTACGACAGATTGCCCACACTTCCACCTTTGTGATGCCGCTCTCATGGAGCAAACGGCTGAGCTGACCGGCGGTGGCGCCTGTGGTCACGACGTCATCGAGCAGGGCGACATGGCGATAGTGGTGGGGGCGGATCCGGAATGCCCCGCGCAGATTGCGCCGCCGCTGCCCGGCGCTCAGGGTTGTTTGTTGCGGGGTCGACTTGATGCGCTGCAGTAGGGTGTTGTCGCAGGGAATGTCGGTGAACTCGCCAAGGGCTTGTGCGATCTCCTCCGCCTGATTGAACCCACGCCGCCATTGCCGCCACCAGTGCAGGGGAACCGGAATGATCGCCTCCGGCGGCTCGCAGCCATCCAGATGATCGGCCAAGAGGCGTGCCAGTAGCGGTGCCAGCAGGATCTGACCGGAATATTTGAGCCGGGGGATCAGCATGGGGTAGGGGGCCCGGTAGTCGCCAATCACCTGCAACCGCTCCCAGGGGGGAGGTCTGCGCTGGCAGCGACCACAGACCGGTATGCTCTCTTCTATACAGGCAGCCAGCGGTGCGGCGCAGAGGCGGCATCTTGGCTCTGATTGATGCAACGCCTGCCGACACCAGCTGCAGAGCAGGGGCTCGTTGTCGCAAGGCTGATGGCAGAGCAGGCAACTCCCTTGCCAGTCACCGTGGCTGCCGAGCAGCGGGCTTGCTTTAGCGAGCAGTCGCTTTAACATGCTGACCCCAAGAGCATGAACAGGGATCTTGAGTCTAGATGAGCATATCGGTAGAGCAGTTTGGCCAGGGGCCCGATCTGGTGCTGTTGCACGGTTGGGGGATGAACGGCGCGGTCTGGCATGGCATTGCCCAACAGTTGGCGTCCCACTATCGGGTTCATCTGGTGGATTTGCCCGGCTTTGGCAACAGCCTGCTGGCAGACGAGGTGGATTATAGCCTGCCCTGGCTTGCCGAGCAGGTGGCTGCTATCTTGCCGCAGAATTGCCATCTGCTTGGCTGGTCGCTCGGCGGTCTGGTGGCAAGCCAGTTGGCGCTGACTCATCCCGATCGGTTGCACTCCCTGATCACGGTAGCCAGCTCTCCCTGCTTTATGGCGCGGGACGAGTGGCCCGGAATTGCCCCCAAGGTGCTGACCGGTTTCAACCAGATGCTGGCGGGGGATTTTCGCCAGACCATAGAGCGCTTTCTGGCGATCCAAGCAATGGGCAGTGAACATGCCCGGGACGATATCCGTCAGTTGCGCCACTGGCTGGCCGAGCGGCCGGTGCCCGAGTTTGCCGCACTCGAGGCCGGACTGAGGCTGTTGGCCGAGATTGATCTGCGCGAACCGCTGCTGGAGCTGGATCTGCCCTGGTTGCGGATCTATGGGCGACTGGATTCATTGGTACCCAAGGCGGCCATTCCCCTGCTGGATGATCTCTATCCTGCCAGCCGCAGCGTGACCCTCAATAAGGCCTCACACGCACCTTTTATCTCCCACCCTGACGAATTCATTGAAATCGTTCGAGATTTTGTTGGATAAAAAATAGTCAACAAGCTTCATTAATCCTCTGGTCTGGCGGATAATTAAGCTGTGACCAGAGGAGTAACATCATGCGTATTGATTCTGCTTTCAACAGCGGGGTACAGGGATTTCAGCGAGCCGAGCAGATTGCCGACAAGGCATCCAATCAGATCGCCCGTCTCAACACCCCCAGCGGGGATCAGGTGCAAGTGACCGATGAGCTCGTCAATCTCAAGGTGGCCGAGCTGCAGGCTGGCGCTTCCGCCAAGGTAGTGCAGACCGCCAGCGATATGATGGGAACCCTGATCGACATCCGGGTGTGAGATGAACATCAATGTCAGTCTGCCTCCGCTTATCCCGACACAGCTGCAACCCCAGGTGGAAGCGGCGAGGACGGATAATCGCCGGGCAGAACTGATCCCGCAGGCCCGGGCGGGCCAAGCCTCCGTTGCCGAATCCGAAGTCGGCTCCCAGAAAGAGAAATCCAAAGCCGGTCAGGCCTCCAGCAATCAGACCTCCCAGAACAGCCGTGAAACCGGGCAATTAGCGCCGACGACACTGCCAGACAATCGCTTTGTCGAGGCCACCGGTGAGGATGGGCAGCGCAAGCAGCAAGATCCCAAACAGCAGGAGCAGCAACAGCGGCAAGAGCAGCAGGTTCAGGATCTTGTCGAGCGTGACAAGGAGGTGCGTACTCACGAGCAGGCTCACCAGTCTGCGGGTGGAGAGTACGCCAGCTCGCCCACCTATCAGTTTACGCAAGGGCCGGATGGCAAGCGTTATGCTACGGGTGGCGAAGTCCAGATCGATACCAGTGTCGTACCCGGTGACCCTGCGGCTACCATCGCCAAGATGCAGCAGATCCGCTCTGCAGCGCTGGCGCCTGCCGAGCCTTCCGCGCAGGATTTGGCCGTTGCACGCAGCGCCGCCGCGAGTGAAGCCAAGGCGCGCAAAGAGCTGATGGCCGAGCAGAGCGCGAAATCGGGCGGTGTGCTGAGTGCCTATATGGACAAGCGCAACAGCGTCATCGCGGGCCACTATCAACAGGCTGTCAGCCCGGCTTCTACCCAGTCCCTCAGTCTGCATATCTGAATCACCCTCGCCAAACTTTCAGCTGCTTTGCCTGTTTTGCAACTAACCTGAAGATCAGGCCCATTCCAATTTCACAGGAGCTGTCATGCATTTCGATGAAGTCAAAGCGGAAGATTTCACCACCTTCTCCCGTGTACCGCCCCCCCACCTGCAGATGGAGCAGTTTCTGATGCAGCTCGGAGGAGGAGGAACTGAAGGAACCAGTTTCAAGAAGAAAGTGATGCTGGCGGCTGGCTGGAGCCACACCGGCGTCGTCTCTTACGGCAAGTATCCGCAAGAGGCCTGCAAGGCATTCAACCGACTGCGGGAGGTGCTGGCCCAGCATGGAGAGCCCGAGAGCATACTTGCTGCCCTGACGCAGTAATCCTGAGCTTCGCGTGTAAAAAAGCCCCTTGCGGGGCTTTTTGCATTTAGAGACGTTCCGGACGGTGTCGTTACTTTTTCGCTTTGGAGAGCGCTGCCGCGAAGGCGTTGCCCATGGCACCACCCATAGGGGGGCTTTGGCGCGGCTCATTTCTTGGCTTGGCGTTGCCAGCACTGCTGTTGCGCGCTTCAGCCGACTTGCGGGCAGCTTGTCCCGCTTTCTCGTCGAGGCGCATGGTCAGGCTGATCCGCTTGCGCGAGGCGTCCACTTCCAGCACCTTGACCCGCACAATGTCGCCCGCCTTGACCACCTCGCGGGGATCCTTGACGAAACGGTCGGTCAGGGAGGAGATATGCACCAGCCCGTCCTGATGAACACCGATATCGACGAAGGCGCCGAAGTTGGTGACGTTGGTGACCACCCCTTCTAGTACCATCTCTGGCACCAGGTCGCTGATCTGCTCCACCCCTTCCTTGAAGGTCGCGGTTTTGAACTCGGGGCGCGGGTCGCGGCCCGGCTTGTCCAGCTCGCCGATGATGTCGGTGACGGTAGGTACGCCGAATTGCTCATCGGTGTAATCGGCCGGTTTCAGGCTGCGCAGCAGGCTGCTGTTGCCGAGCAGACTCTCCACGGTCTGCTCCAGCTTGGCGAGGATCCGCTCCACCACCGGATAGGACTCGGGGTGCACCGCCGAGCTGTCGAGGGGATTGCTGCCGCCGCGAATGCGCAGGAAGCCGGCGCACTGTTCGAAGGCTTTTGGGCCGAGTCGGCTCACTTTCAGCAATTGCTGACGGCTCTTGAATGCGCCGTGCTCATCCCGGTAGGCGACGATGTTCTGGGCCAGCGTCTGGGAGAGGCCGGAAACCCGGTTGAGCAGGGCGACCGAGGCGGTATTCACATCGACCCCGACCGCGTTCACGCAATCCTCGACCACCGCATCCAGTCGGCGGGCCAGCTGGCTCTGGCCGACGTCGTGCTGATACTGGCCCACCCCGATACTCTTGGGATCGATTTTGACCAGTTCGGCCAGCGGGTCTTGCAGGCGGCGGGCGATGGAGACGGCGCCACGGATCGAGACGTCGAGATCCGGGAACTCCTGGGAGGCGAGTTCGGAGGCGGAGTAGACCGAGGCCCCCGCTTCGCTCACCACTATCTTCTGCGCCTTGGCGGCGGGGTAGCGCTCGAACAGGTCGCTGACCAGGCGGTCGGTCTCCCGCGAAGCGGTACCGTTGCCGATGCTGATGAGCTCGACCTTGTGTTTCTGGCACAGCTCGCTCAGGGTCTTGAGGCTCTGATCAATCTGGCGTTTTGGTTCGAACGGATAGATGGTGGCGTGATCGACCAGTTTGCCGGTGGCATCCACCACGGCAACCTTGACCCCGGTGCGGATGCCCGGATCCAGCCCCATGGTGCAGCGCATGCCCGCTGGGGCCGCCATCAGCAGATCCTTGAGGTTCATGGCGAACACCTTGATCGCCTCCTCCTCTGCCGACTCGCGGATGCGACCGATCAGCTCGGTCTCCATTTGAAGCGACAACTTGATCTTCCAGGTCCAGCTCACTACCCCCTGCAGCCATTTGTCGGCCGGGCGGTTCTGCAGATTGAGCTTGAGGTGGTGGGCAATGATCCCTTCGCAGGGGCTGGCACTCTCGTCGTCACCGGTGACCAGCGCCAGATTGAGGATCCCCTCATTGCGGCCGCGCAGCATGGCCAGCACCCGGTGGGAGGGGGCCTTGTGCAGGGGTTCGTCGTGTTCGAAATAGTCCTTGAACTTGGCCCCTTCCTGCTCCTTGCCTGCCACCACGCGGGCGCGCAGGGTGGCATTTTGCCACAGGTAGTCGCGCAGCTTCTCCAGCAGGTCGGCCTGCTCGGCGAAGCGCTCCATCAGAATATAGCGGGCGCCGTCGAGGGCAGCCTTGCTGTCGGCAATGCCCTGTTCGGGATTGAGGAAGGTGGCTGCAGCTTGCTCGGGATCCTGCATCGGGTCGCTGAGCAGCAGGTTGGCCAGCGGCTCCAACCCGGCTTCGATCGCCATCTGCCCCTTGGTGCGGCGTTTGGGCTTGTAGGGGAGGTAGAGATCTTCCAGCCGGGTCTTGCTGTCGGCACCATTCAATTCGCGCATCAGCTCGGGGGTCAGCTTGCCCTGCTCTTCGATGGAGCGAATGATCACCTGACGGCGATCTTCCAGTTCACGCAGATAGCCGAGGCGGCTCTCTAGGGTGCGCAACTGGCTATCGTCCAGACCGCCGGTCACCTCTTTACGGTAACGGGCGATAAAGGGCACGGTCGAGCCTTCATCCAGCAGGCGCACTGCGGCCTGCACCTGCTCCGGGCGAGCATTGAGCTCACCGGCAATCTGTCTCTCTATGGTTTGCATCATGATGTTGTTGAGGGCCTCTGTGGTCGAGTCCGCGCCATCAGGCGCCAAGTGTGAGCACTATATGGGGTCGTGTTGCGGGATGCCACCCTGCGCCGGGGTCTGCACCCGTCAGACTGATAAGTCGCAGGGGAGAGCGCATATCTTGCCATTGCACCTGTGACTCAGGATGTGCCTGTGGCAAGCAGCTCACCAGTAGTCCGGCTATTTGGGGTAGCTGATCTCGTTGATATACCAGCAGACGTCACCAACTGGCGTACGGACGATGGCTTCATCACCGACCTCTTTCTTGAGCAGGGCGCGGGCCATGGGGGAGTCGATGGAGATGTAATCCTTGCGCTCGAAGATCTCGTCATAGCCGACGATGCGAAAGCGCTTGGTCTCGCCCTCTTCGTTTTCCACCTCGACCCAGGCACCGAAGAAGACTTTGCCCTCCTGCGCGGGGGCATAGTCGACGATCCCCAGCTCTTCGAGACATTTGCGCAGGTAACGCACCCGCCGATCGATCTCCCGCAGTCGCTTCTTGTTGTACTGGTAGTCGGCATTTTCGCTGCGATCCCCCAGGCTGGCGGCCCATGCCACCTTTCTGGTGACCTCGGGGCGCTCCTGACGCCAGAGGAAATCGAGCTCTTCTTTCAGCTTGTTGTAGCCTTCGCGGGTGATCAGCTTTGTCTTCATGGTGATGCGGACCTGGTCAAAGAGGGGTAATCATCGCTAACTGCTCGGGAATATTAGCTTTTGTCCTCCTTCTGTCGAGAGAAATTGCGCCAGCTTGGCGGGAGCCATTCAGCGGTACTGGTCTGGAGGAGGGCTTGACGGCCGTCACGCTCTGATCATGGGTAATAACCGGTAACATATTTATGCTTTTCTCCCGCGATATCCCCCCCTAGTATGGTGGGCAGCTAAAGAATGAAGAGGCAAAGCAATGAGTCAGCAGCAATACAAGGTCCTGGTCGTGGACGATGACCTGAAATTACGTTCCCTGTTGGAGCGCTATCTCACCGAGCAGGGATTCGTAGTGCGCGGCGTGGCCAATGGCGAGCAGGCCGATCGCTTGCTGACTCGTGAAAATTTCAGCCTGATGGTGCTCGACCTGATGTTGCCGGGGGAGGATGGGCTCTCCATCTGCCGTCGTCTGCGGGAAGCGGGCAACCAGATCCCGGTGCTGATGCTCACCGCCAAGGGGGATGAAGTGGATCGCATCGTCGGGCTCGAGATGGGGGCTGATGACTATCTGCCCAAGCCGTTTAACCCCCGCGAACTGCTGGCGCGGATCCGTGCCGTGCTGCGCCGCCATACCGTCGAGCTGCCGGGGGCTCCCTCTGCTGCAGAAAAGGTGGTCAACTTCGGAGCTTTTCAACTCAATCTCGCGACCCGCGAGCTGAGTCGGGATGGCGAGCCGATGGCGCTCACCAGCGGTGAATTTGCGGTGCTCAAGGTGCTGGTCAGCCATCCGCGCGAGCCGCTCTCCCGCGACAAGCTGATGAATCTGGCCCGTGGTCGTGAATACACCGCCACCGAGCGCAGCATCGACGTGCAGGTCTCTCGCCTGCGCCGCCTGCTGGAACAGGATCCGGCCCAGCCCCGCTACCTGCAGACCGTGTGGGGTCTGGGGTATGTCTTTGTGCCAGATGGTGACGGTGCATGAAAAAGGTCGGCAGCATGTTCTCGCGCATGCTCTGGTTTCTGGCCGCCGTTCTGGTGGTCTATCAAGCAGTCTCCTACGTCACCTTCTACAACTATCTGCTGGCGCCAACCGTCAAGCAGATCAGTCACTTGCTGGCCAATCAGGTCAAGCTGATCTTTCCGGTCAACACTGAACAACTGGCGCTGAGCGAAGATGCCGAGGCGCTGGTCTATGTGACGACCGGTACCGACATCTATACCCAGAGCGAGGCGGTGCAGCATGGCTTCAACGATGCCAAGCCGTACCCCTATCTGGAGGAGAACATCAGTCGCGAACTGGGTGGCCCGGCCAAGGTGCGGGTCGAGATCCAGGATCACTACATCATCTGGATCCAGCCGCCGCAGGCCAGCAAAATCTGGGTGCGGATCCCGCTGACCGAGATCGAAGATGACGATATCGAACCCCTCATCATCTATCTGAGCGTGCTGCTGGTGATCACCCTGTTTGCGGCCTGGCGCTTTGCCCGGCAGCTGGTGCGCCCGCTCGAGGATCTCGAGGCTGGCGCGGTTGCAGTGGCCAGAGGGCATTTCCCGGAGGCACTGGGGGAGCTGGGCTCAAGGGAGGTGCGGCGGCTGACCCGCACCTTCAACCATATGTCCCACTCCATCAAGAGCCTGATCGAAGAGCGTAATTTGATGATGGCGGGGGTCTCCCACGATTTGCGTACCCCGCTGACCCGCATCCGGCTGGCGACCGAGATGATGTCCTCCGGTGACGAGTACCTCAAGGAGAGCATCAACGCCGACATCGATGAGTCCAATGCCATCATCGATCAGTTCATCGACTACATCCGCCCGGATGAAGGGCAGGATCTGGAGCCGATCGACCTGACCCAGCTGGTGCACGATACCTTGCTGATCTACTCGGAGCAGGGGCTGGAGGTCGATCTGGCGCTGCCGCAAGAGGCGGTGCGGGTGGCCTGCAATCCGGTCAGTATCCGGCGGGTGTTGAACAACCTCTCAAGCAACTCGCAGCGTTATGGGGCGAGCCGCTTGCATGCCGAGCTCAAGGACGACGGGCACTGGGTGCGCTTGCGCCTTTCCGATGATGGCCCCGGGATTCCAGAGCAGGACTACTCCCGGGTGCTCAAGCCGTTTACTCAGGGTAATGTGGCGCGTACCGATGGCGGTAGTGGCTTGGGGTTGGCGATCGTGGCCAAGATAGTCGCCCAGCACCATGGCACTATCCGGTTGGGAAGTTCGGATCTCGGCGGCCTGCTGGTCGAGATGCGGCTGCCGAAACATCAGCCACAGGAGTGGATGGATTGAGAGAAGGGCGTATCCGTGGATACGCCCTTCTGCATTGTCAGCTCTTGGTTTCGACTGATGCTCGATAGCGTTTGCCGTACTTGAGCTGCTGGATCAGCAGGGCGGCAACGATGAGCGCCAACCCGATGGGGGTGGCCGGATGGATGGCTTCGCCGATCAGCAGATTGAGCAGCACCAGCGAGGCAAACGGAGAGATGAAGATGAGGTTGCTGATGGGGGCCGTGTTGGTGGCATGGCGCAGCGCCATCAGCCAGAGCACGAAACCGAAGCCCATTTCGAACAGTCCCACATAGATGGCACCAGCCCATCCCTGCCAGGCGGTCATGGCAAAATCGGAGAGCAACCAGGTCGCCACGACGATAAAAGGCAGGCTGATCATAAAGCCGAGCAACAGGCTGACAATGGGATCGCCCTGATTGCGGGTGTTGAGGATCCAGTAGCTGGCCCAGATGAGGGTCGAGACCAGCGCCAGCGTCACGCCGAGGGGGCTGTCGAACTGGAGGCCGAATACATCCCCTCTGGTGGCGATCACCAGCGCGCCAAAATACCCCAGCACGATAGCGACGCCATCACGCCGACGCAGCTTCTGGCCGAGGAAGGGGACGGCCAGCAGACTGAGGGTAATGGCCCAGGTGTAGTTGAGGGTCTGTGCCTGCTGGGCAGGCAGCAGATCATAGGCTTTGAACAGCAACAGGTAATAGAGAAAGGGATTCAGCACGCCCAGAGTCAGGTAGTAGAAAGGGCGGGCCTTGATGTAGCTCCCCAGCAGCGGCAGTTTGCCCTGTTTGGCGACGACGGCTGTCAGCGTGAGAGTCGAGGTGAAGGCGGCCACAAGCAACAGTTGCACAGGTTCGAAATAGGCGAGGGAGATCTTGAAGGCGGTGGCGACCGTCGACCAGAGGGCAACGGCGCAAAGGCCATACTGATAGGCTTTCTTTTGATCTTTGAGCATGGGATGTCGTTCCACTGACAGAGGCAAGCGCACAGTCTACCAGTCTGCTTGTAACATTGTCGTTACCTTGGTGTCGGCAGCAGAGTGTGTTGCCGCAGGCGAGATCCATCTGTCACATAAAACTGCGCATAATCTGTTCGCTCTCCCTTGCGCAAATTTGAAAAATCCGTATAATCCCCTCCGCTTACCCATGAGGTAAGCCAGACGATATGTCTGCTGCTGAGTTTCCTGTTTACAGGAGCCAGCCATACAGTCCTCCCGATATGGGGGGAAACGTGAAAAATCACACCTCTGGCGGGAGTAATCTCGGTCGGGCGGTGTTGATTTATGTTCTTTTATCTATTGGAGCTCTGTCAATGCAGAACCAAAGAATCCGTATCCGCCTGAAGGCTTTTGATCATCGCCTGATTGATCAATCCACTGCGGAAATCGTTGAAACTGCTAAGCGCACTGGCGCGCAGGTTCGCGGTCCTATTCCGCTGCCGACTCGCAAAGAGCGCTTCACCGTCCTGATCTCCCCGCACGTCAACAAAGATGCGCGTGATCAGTACGAGATCCGCACTCACAAGCGTCTGGTAGACATCGTTGAGCCGACTGACAAGACCGTAGACGCCCTGATGCGTCTGGATCTGGCAGCTGGTGTAGACGTCCAGATCAGCCTGGGTTAATTACGGAAAGAGGTTGATAACAATGACAATCGGTCTTGTAGGTCGCAAAGTGGGTATGACTCGCATCTTCACTGAAGATGGCGTTTCTATCCCGGTGACTGTTATCGAAGTTGAAGCTAACCGTGTAACTCAGGTCAAATCTGTAGAAACCGACGGCTACAACGCTATTCAGGTTACCACTGGCGCCAAGAAAGCCAGCCGTGTGACCAAGCCGGAAGCTGGCCACTTCGCCAAAGCTGGTGTAGAAGCCGGTCGCGGTCTGTGGGAATTCCGCCTGAACAACGGTGAAACTTTCACTGTTGGTAGCGAGCTGAAAGTAGATCTTCTCGCTGACGTTAAGCTGGTAGACGTTACCGGCACATCCAAAGGTAAGGGCTTTGCTGGTACTGTTAAGCGCCACAACTTCCGCACCCAGGATATGACCCACGGTAACTCCTTGTCTCACCGCGTTCCGGGTTCTATCGGTCAGAACCAGACTCCGGGTCGTGTATTCAAGGGCAAAAAGATGGCTGGTCACATGGGTGCTGAGCGTGTAACGACTCAGAACCTGGAACTGGTTCGTGTTGACGCTGAACGCAACCTGCTGCTCATCAAAGGTGCAGTACCGGGTGCAACCAACGGCAACGTGATCGTCAAACCTGCCGTCAAAGCGTAACGTCTGAGGAGATAGTAATGGAATTGGTAATGAAAGACGCCAAGAGCGCTCTTGAAGTTTCCGAGACTACCTTCGGGCGCGAATTCAACGAAGCTCTGGTTCACCAGGTCGTCGTTGCATATGCCGCTGGTGCCCGTCAGGGTACTCGTGCGCAGCTGACTCGCTCTGAAGTGTCTGGTGGCGGCAAAAAGCCGTGGCGTCAGAAGGGTACTGGTCGTGCCCGTGCTGGCTCCATCCGTTCGCCCATCTGGCGTTCCGGTGGTGTGACTTTTGCTGCTAAGCCGCAAGATCACAGCCAGAAAGTAAACAAGAAGATGTACCGCGGCGCTATCCGTAGCATTCTGTCCGAGCTGGTACGTCAAGAGCGCCTGATCGTTGTTGAGAAGTTCGGCATCGAAGCTCCGAAGACCAAAGAACTGATCGCCAAGCTGAAAGAAATGGAACTGACTGACGTTCTGATCGTGACTGCTGAAGTCGATGAGAACCTGTTCCTGGCTGCTCGCAACCTGTACAAAGTTGACGTGCGTGACGTTGCCGGTATCGACCCGGTCAGCCTGATCGCTTTCGACAAGGTTCTGATGACTGCTGATGCAGTTAAGCAAATCGAGGAGATGCTGGCATGATCCGTGAAGAGCGTCTGCTGAAAGTTCTGAAGGCTCCGCACATCTCTGAAAAGAGCACCATGGTTGCAGAAAAGCAGAACACTATCGTGTTCAAAGTTGCTGTTGATGCTACCAAGGCGGAAGTCAAAGCTGCAGTTGCGAAACTGTTCGAGGTCGAAGTTGAGACCGTCCGTACCCTGAACATGAAGGGTAAGACCAAGCGCGCAGGTGCACGCGTAGGCCGTCGTTCCGATTGGAAAAAGGCTTATGTGACCCTGAAAGCTGGTCAGGACATCGACTTCATGGGCGCAGCCGAGTAAGAGGAGTTCTCAAAAATGGCAATCGTTAAGTGCAAGCCTACTTCTCCGGGCCGCCGCCACGTCGTCAAGATCGTCAATCAAGAGCTGTACAAGGGCAAGCCCTTCGCCGCTCTGCTGGACAGCAAAAGCAAGTCCGGTGGTCGTAACAACAACGGCCGTATCACTACCCGTCATATCGGTGGTGGTCACAAGCAGCACTACCGTATCGTCGACTTCAAGCGCGACAAAGACGGTATCCCGGCTAAAGTAGAGCGCCTGGAATACGATCCGAACCGTACCGCTAACATCGCTCTGGTGTTGTATGCAGACGGTGAGCGTCGTTACATCCTGGCTCCGAAAGGCCTGAAAGCTGGTGACGCGATCGCTTCTGGTGCTGATGCAGCCATCAAGGTAGGTAACGCCCTGCCGATGCGCAACATCCCGGTTGGTTCTACCGTTCACGCTGTAGAGATGAAGCCTGGTAAAGGTGCCCAGCTGGCTCGTTCCGCTGGTACTTTCATCCAGATCCTGGCTCGTGAAGGTAACTATGTAACTCTGCGTCTGCGTTCCGGCGAAGTACGTAAAGTTCTGGCCGAGTGCCGCGCTACCATCGGTGAAGTCGGTAACTCCGAGCACATGTTGCGTCAACTGGGTAAAGCCGGTGCAAACCGCTGGCGTGGTATTCGTCCGACCGTTCGCGGTATGGCGATGAACCCGGTTGACCACCCGCACGGTGGTGGTGAGGGTCGTAACAAGGGCATGCAGCCTGTGTCCCCATGGGGCCAGAAGGCTAAAGGCTTCAAGACCCGTAAGAACAAGCGTACCGACAAGTACATCGTACGTCGTCGTAACAAGTAATTGTTAACATAGAGGAATCACCATGCCACGTTCTCTCAAGAAGGGTCCATTTATTGACCTGCACTTGCTGAAGAAGGTAGAGAAAGCGGTGGAAAGCGGGGATAAAAAGCCGGTTAAAACCTGGTCCCGTCGTTCAATGATCATCCCGAACATGATCGGTTTGACCATCGCTGTCCATAATGGTCGTCAGCACGTTCCGGTTTTCGTTACCGAAGAAATGATCGGTCACAAACTGGGTGAATTCGCACCGACTCGTACTTATCGCGGCCATGCTGCTGATAAGAAGGCTAAGAAGCGCTAAGGGATAAATGATGGAAGCTATCGCTAAACACCGTTATGCCCGTACTTCTGCCCAGAAAGCTCGTCTGGTAGCCGATCAAGTACGTGGTCTGTCCGTAGACAAGGCTCTGAATATCCTGACCTTCAGCCCGAAAAAGGCTGCAGTGCTGGTTAAGAAAGTGCTGGAATCTGCCATTGCAAACGCTGAGCACAACGAAGGCGCCGATATCGACGCGCTGCGTGTTGCTACTATCATGGTCGACGAAGGTCCCTCCATGAAGCGCATCCGTCCGCGTGCCAAAGGTCGTGCGGATCGTATCCTCAAGCGTACCGCTCACATCACTGTAGTGGTATCCGACGCTAAGGCTGGGAGATAAGCAATGGGTCAGAAAGTACATCCTAATGGCATTCGCCTGGGTATTACCAAGCCTTGGAATTCTACCTGGTTCGCGAACACCAAAGACTTCGCTGACAACCTGTACAGCGATTTTCAAGTACGCCAGTTCCTGACCAAGGAACTGAAAAACGCGTCCTTGTCCAAGATCACCATTGAGCGTCCGGCCAAGAGCATCCGTGTGACCATTCACACCGCTCGTCCGGGTGTTGTAATCGGTAAGAAAGGCGAAGACGTTGAGAAGCTGCGCAAAGCTGTAGCCACTATTGCTGGCGTGCCTGCTCAGATCAACATTTCCGAAGTCCGCAAGCCGGAGCTGGATGGCAAACTCGTTGCCGACAGCATCACTTCCCAGCTGGAGCGTCGTGTAATGTTCCGTCGTGCTATGAAGCGCGCCGTACAGAACGCAATGCGCCTGGGTGCCAAGGGCATCAAAGTGGAAGTTTCCGGTCGTCTGGGCGGCGCTGAAATCGCGCGTACCGAATGGTACCGTGAAGGTCGTGTGCCGTTGCACACCCTGCGTGCCGACATCGACTACGCAACTTCTGAAGCCCACACCACTTACGGTGTGATCGGCGTTAAAGTTTGGATCTTCAAGGGCGAAGTTCTGGGCGGTCTGGCTGCTGTTAACGCTGCCGCTGCTCAAGAGCAAGCTCCTGCAAAGCCCAAGCGTGACAACAAGCGCCGCGCTGCTAAGTAAGGAGATTCGGTAAATGTTGCAACCTAAGCGTACTAAATTCCGCAAGACCCACAAGGGTCGTAACCGCGGTCTGGCCACCTCTGGTAACGAAGTATCCTTCGGTACCTTTGGCCTGAAGGCGACATCCCGTGGTCAACTGACTGCTCGTCAAATCGAAGCAGCCCGTCGTGCCATGACCCGTCACGTTAAGCGTCAAGGTAAGATCTGGATCCGTGTGTTCCCGGACAAGCCCATCACCGAAAAGCCCCTCGAAGTTCGTATGGGTAAAGGTAAGGGTAACGTGGAATACTGGGTTTGCCCGATCCAGCCTGGCAAGGTTCTGTACGAGATGGACGGTGTACCTGAGGCTCTGGCGCGTGAAGCGTTTGCCCTGGCCGCAGCTAAGCTGTCTGTTCAGACCACTTTCGTAATTAAGACGGTGATGTGATGAAAGCCCAAGATCTGCGTCAAAAGAGCGTCGAAGAACTGAACCAGGAGCTGCTGGGCCTGCTGCGTGAGCAATTCAACATGCGCATGCAAGCGTCCACCGGCCAGCTGGCTCAGACTCACACTCTGAAACAAGTGCGTCGTGACGTCGCACGTATCAAGACTGTACTGACTGAGAAGGCAGGTGCGTAATGACTGACAAGATCCGTACTCTGCAAGGTCGTGTAATCAGCGACAAGATGGACAAGTCCATCACTGTTGCTATCGAGCGCAAGGTAAAGCACCCGATCTACGGTAAGATCATCAAGCGCACTACCAAGCTGCACGTGCATGACGAAAACAACGAGTGCAAAGCTGGCGACCTCGTGGAAATCCGCGAATGCCGCCCGCTGTCCAAGACCAAGTCCTGGACCCTGGTTGCCGTTGTAGAAAAGGCCTAATCGGTACTTTGTAGTCCAAGCGGCCCCTTTCAGGGGCCGTTTGTTTTTTAGGCTACCTTTTCTGAAAATCCTGTGTTATAGTTTCGCGCCTTTTGAAGGCAGCCAGATCCCATTAGGGATAAGAAGTAAACAAAGCGGAGCACTAAGATGATCCAGATGCAAAGTATGCTGGGTGTTGCCGACAACTCCGGCGCTCGCAGTGTAATGTGTATTAAGGTTCTGGGTGGCTCGCACCGCCGTTACGCCGGCATCGGCGACATCATCAAGGTTTCCATCAAGGAAGCCATTCCTCGCGGTAAAGTGAAGAAAGGTGATGTGTATAACGCGGTGGTCGTACGCACCCGTAAAGGCGTTCGTCGTCCGGACGGCTCTGTCATCCGTTTCGACAACAATGCGGCTGTGTTGCTTAACAACAACCAACAGCCAATCGGTACTCGTATTTTTGGCCCGGTGACCCGTGAACTGCGTAATGAGAAGTTCATGAAGATTGTGTCCCTGGCACCCGAAGTACTGTAAGGAGTCGAACGATGGCAGCTAAAATCCGTCGCGAAGACGAAGTGATTGTTCTTACCGGCAAAGACAAGGGCAAGCGTGGCAAAGTCACTCAAGTCCTGATTGCAAAAGGTAAGGTAATCGTGGAAGGCATCAACCAGGTGAAGAAACACCAGAAGCCGGTACCCGCACTGGGTCAGGCTGGCGGTATCGTCACCAAAGAAGCCCCCATCGATGTATCAAACGTAGCGCTGTTCAACTCTGCCACTGGCAAAGCTGACCGCGTTGGTTTCCGGATTGAAGACGGCAAAAAAGTCCGTTTCTTCAAATCCACCGGCGAACTTGTGAAGTAATTGGAGTTTAACGATGGCGAAACTGCATGATTACTACAAATCCGATGTAGTAAATGAACTGTCCAAGCAGTTCGGTTACAAGACTATCATGCAAGTCCCTCGGATCGAGAAAATCACCCTGAACATGGGTGTTGGTGAAGCGATCTCTGACAAGAAATTGCTGGAAAATGCTGCTGCCGATATGGCTGCCATTTCCGGTCAGAAGCCGCTGATCACCAAAGCTCGCAAATCTGTTGCGGGCTTCAAGATTCGTGAAGGCTACCCGATAGGTTGTAAAGTAACCCTGCGTGGCGAGCGTATGTGGGAGTTCCTGGAACGGCTGATCTGCATCTCCGTACCGCGTATCCGTGACTTCCGTGGCCTGAACGCTAAAGCGTTCGACGGTCGTGGTAACTACTCCATGGGCGTGCGTGAGCAGATCATCTTCCCGGAAATCGACTATGACAAAGTCGATCGCGTCCGTGGTCTGGATATCACCATCACCACTTCCGCGAATACCGATGAAGAAGGCCGTGCTCTGCTGGCTGCCTTTAACTTCCCATTCCGCAAGTAAGGTTAGGGTTATGGCTAAAACATCCATGAAAGCGCGCGAAGCAAAGCGTGCCAAGCTGGTAGCCAAGTACGCGACCAAGCGTGCCGAGCTGAAAGCTATCATCGTTGACATGAACGCTTCTGAAGAAGCGCGTTGGGATGCTGTACTGCAACTGCAACAGCTGCCCCGTGATTCCAGTCCGTCCCGCCAGCGTAACCGTTGCAATATTACTGGTCGTCCGCACGGTTTCCTGCGCAAGTTTGGCCTGTCTCGCATCAAGGTGCGTGAGCATGCCATGAAGGGCGAAATTCCGGGCCTGAAGAAGGCTTCTTGGTAACGAATCTCGGGAGTTAGACTTATGAGCATGCAAGATCCGATCGCGGATATGCTGACCCGCATCCGTAACGGTCAGGCGGCGAGCAAAGTTGCGGTTTCCATGCCTTCTTCCAAGCTGAAAGTGGCTATCGCCAAAGTGCTGAAAGAAGAAGGTTACATCGCTGGCTACTCCGTAGCTGGTGACGTGAAGCCGGAACTGGAAATTGAACTGAAATATTTCCAGGGCAAGCCAGTTGTAGAACTGATCCAACGCGTGAGCCGTCCCGGCCTGCGTATTTACAAGCGCACTACTGATCTGCCGAAAGTTATGGGCGGTCTCGGTGTTGCTATCGTGTCCACGTCTAAAGGTGTGATGACTGACCGTGCTGCCCGTAAAGCAAGCATGGGCGGTGAGATCATCTGCTACGTCGCTTAATAGGAGGTAGGAAATGTCTCGTGTTGCTAAGGCACCCGTCACTATTCCTGCTGGCGTAGAGGTGACTCTGAACGGCCAGGAACTGTCCATCAAAGGTGGTAAAGGTTCCCTGGTTCGCTCTATTCACGCCGGTGTAGAAGTGACCAAAGAAGACAATGTACTGAAGTTCGCCCCGCGCGACGGCATCGCTGGTGCTGACGCTCAGGCCGGTACTGCCCGTGCATTGGTCAACAACATGGTAATCGGTGTTACCCAAGGCTTCGAGCGCAAGCTGCAGCTGGTTGGTGTAGGTTATAAAGCCTCCATCAAGGGCAATGCTGTTGCGCTGGCTCTGGGCTTCTCTCACCCGGTAGAGCATGCGCTGCCGGCTGGTGTGACCGCTGAGTGCCCGACTGCCACAGAAATCGTTCTGCGTGGTGTCGACAAGCAGCTGGTTGGCCAAGTCGCCGCCGATATCCGTGCTTACCGCGCTCCGGAGCCCTACAAGGGCAAGGGTGTACGCTATGCCAACGAGCAAGTGCGTACTAAAGAAGCTAAGAAGAAGTAAGGTAACACTATGGACAAGAAAGCAGCTCGTCTCCGTCGTGCTACTCGTGCTCGGAAAAAGATGCAGGAACTGGGAGCTACCCGTCTGGTTGTTCACCGTACCCCGCGTCATATCTATGCGCAGGTTATTGCAGCCAACGGTTCCGAAGTTCTGGCCTCTGCTTCCACAGTAGAGAAAGCCATCAGTGAAGCTCTGAAATACACCGGTAACGCAGATGCGGCTACCGCTGTAGGTAAAGCTATCGCTGAGCGTGCTATTGCCAAAGGCGTTCAGAACGTATCTTTCGATCGTTCCGGTTTCAAGTATCACGGTCGCATCGCTGCCCTGGCAGCTGCCGCACGTGACGCTGGTCTTCAGTTCTAAGCTAGGAGTCGAAGATGGCTAAAGTCGAATCTCAAGCCGGCGAACTGCAAGAAAAGCTCATTGCAGTAAACCGTGTTTCGAAAACTGTTAAAGGTGGTCGTATCATGTCCTTCACCGCGTTGACCGTGGTGGGTGATGGTAACGGCCGTGTAGGTTACGGTTACGGTAAAGCCCGTGAAGTTCCGGCTGCTATTCAAAAAGCAATGGAACAGGCCAAGCGTAACCTGAACAAGGTTGAACTGAACAACGGCACCCTGCACCACCCGGTGAAAGGTGTTCACTCCGGTTCCACCGTGTTCATGAAGCCGGCCTCTCAAGGTACTGGTATCATCGCAGGCGGCGCCATGCGTGCCGTTCTGGAAGTTGCTGGTATCCACAACGTGCTGGCTAAGACCTACGGTTCCACCAACCCAATCAACGTTGTTCGCGCAACTGTAGACGCTCTGGTTCACGGTCAGTCACCGGAACAGATCGCTGCCAAGCGTGGTCTGCGCGTTGAAGAAATTCTGGGGTAATGCGACATGGCTAACACTGTAAAAGTAACTCAAACTCGCAGCTCTATCGGCCGTCTGCCAAAGCACAAGGCGACTCTGCGTGGTCTGGGTCTGCGTCGCATTGGTCACACCGTTGAGCTGGAAGATACTCCTTGCGTACGCGGTATGATCAACCAGGTTTATTACATGGTTAAGGTGGAGGGCTAAGCATGCGTCTGAATACTCTGTCTCCGGCCGCTGGTTCCAAGCGCGTTAAGCACCGTCCGGGCCGTGGTATCGGTTCTGGTCTGGGCAAGACCGGTGGTCGTGGTGTTAAAGGTCAAACCTCTCGTTCCGGTGGCGGTAAAGTCCGCAACGGTTTCGAAGGCGGCCAGATGCCTTTGAAAATCCGTCTGCCGAAGTTCGGTTTCTTCTCTCGCAAATCTTTGGTATCTGCCGAAGTGCGCCTGAACGAAATCGCCCTGGTAGAAGGTGATGTAGTCGACGTGAGCACTCTGAAGCAAGCCGGCGTTCTGACCAAGAACATCGTGTTCGCTAAAGTTGTTCTGTCTGGCAACATTGACCGTGCTGTGACCGTTCGTGGTCTGTCCGTCACCAAAGGTGCACGTGCAGCCATCGAGGCCGCTGGCGGTAAAATCGAGGAATAATCAGTACAATGGCTAAGAAACCAGGATTGGATGTTAAAGCACAGGGTGGTCTGAGTGAACTGAAGAGCCGTCTGCTCTTCGTTCTCGGGGCGATTATCGTTTTCCGTGCAGGCTCTTATGTGCCGATTCCTGGTATTGACGCCGCCGTACTGGCCGAGTTGTTCCAGCAACAGAAGGGCACCATCATTGAGATGTTCAACATGTTCAGTGGTGGTGCACTATCGCGTGCTTCTATTCTTGCGTTGGGGATCATGCCGTACATTTCGGCGTCGATCATTATCCAGCTGCTGACAGTGGTTCATCCTGCTCTTGCTGAACTCAAGAAAGAGGGTGAATCCGGCCGTCGCAAGATTAGCCAATATACCCGTTGGGGCACGCTGGTTTTGGGAACTTTCCAGGCCATTGGTATTGCAACCGGTCTGCCGAATATGATGCAAGGACTCGTGACTCATCCGGGTTTGGGCTTCTATTTCACAGCGGTTGTGAGTCTGGTCACCGGTACCATGTTCTTGATGTGGTTGGGTGAGCAGATTACCGAGCGTGGGATTGGTAATGGTATCTCGTTGATTATTTTCACAGGTATCGTTGCTGGTCTGCCGCATGCCATTGGCGCTACGGCCGAACAGGCACGTCAAGGGGAATTGCACATCCTGCTGTTGTTGTTGCTGGGCTTGATTGTTTTCGCAGTGACTTACTTTGTGGTGTTCGTGGAGCGTGGTCAGCGTCGTATCGTCGTTAACTATGCCAAGCGTCAACAAGGCCGCCAGGTATTTGCCGCGCAAAGCACGCACCTGCCGTTGAAAGTGAATATGGCTGGTGTGATTCCTGCGATTTTCGCATCCAGTATCATCCTCTTCCCGGGTACCATTACCTCCTGGTTTGGTCAGGGTGAGGGTAAAGTCGCTGATATCCTGCAACAGGTCTCTATGGTCCTGCAGCCGGGTCAGCCGCTTTACGAGATGCTGTATGCAGCAGCCATTATCTTTTTCTGTTTCTTCTATACCGCGCTGGTGTTCAACCCCCGCGAGACAGCAGATAACCTGAAGAAGAGTGGAGCCTTTATCCCGGGGATCCGCCCGGGCGAGCAGACAGCACGTTATATCGATAAGGTTATGACTCGCCTGACATTGGCAGGTGCGCTCTATATAACCTTTATCTGTCTGGTACCCCAGTTCCTGATGACTGCCTGGAACGTACAGTTCTACTTCGGTGGCACTTCGCTGCTGATTATTGTGGTGGTTATCATGGACTTCATGGCTCAGGTACAAACCCATATGATGTCTCATCAATATGGTGACGTCCTGAGGAAGGCCAACCTGAAGGGCTACGGCCGCTAAAGGTCGGCGTAGTTACGGAGTTAAGCAATGAAAGTTCGTGCTTCCGTTAAGGCAATCTGCCGTAACTGCAAAATCATCAAGCGTCACGGTGTGGTGCGTGTGATTTGCAGCGAGCCAAAGCATAAACAGCGCCAAGGCTAATTTTTTACGGTTAGTACTTGCAACAAATAGTTGTGCTGGCTAATATAGCCAGCCAACTTTTGTTGTGTATTGGTTGACCGCCACGTATCCGCTCACGGGCTTTGTGGTGGTCGTAATCTACTATATGTAGGAGTGAATAGTGGCCCGTATCGCTGGCATTAACATTCCTGACCATAAGCATGCAGTCATTGCTTTGACTGCGATTTATGGCGTCGGTCGTACCCGCTCCAAGGCCATTTGTGCCGCAGCCGGTATCGCTGAGAATGTGAAAATTAAAGACCTGGACGAAGCTCAGATCGAGAGTCTGCGTGAACAAGTAGGTAAATTCACCGTTGAAGGTGACCTGCGTCGTCAGATTTCCATGAACATCAAGCGATTGATGGATCTGGGTTGCTACCGTGGTTTGCGTCACCGTCGTAGCCTGCCTGTTCGTGGTCAACGTACCAAGACCAACGCTCGTACCCGTAAGGGTCCGCGCAAGGCTATCAAGAAGTAACGGGAAGGTAGAAAATGGCTAAAACTCCGACTCGTGCTCGCAAGCGCGTTAAAAAGCAAGTGAGCGACGGTATTGCGCACGTTCATGCATCTTTCAACAACACAATCGTGACCATTACTGACCGTCAGGGCAATGCTCTGTCTTGGGCTACTTCTGGTGGTTCCGGTTTCCGTGGTTCTCGTAAGTCCACCCCGTTCGCTGCTCAGGTAGCTGCCGAGCGCGCTGGTGAGATGGCCAAAGAATATGGCGTCAAGAACCTGGAAGTCATGGTCAAAGGTCCGGGTCCCGGTCGTGAGTCTTCCATCCGCGCCCTGAACGCGGCTGGTTTCCGCATCACTAACATTACTGATGTGACTCCGATCCCGCACAACGGTTGTCGTCCTCCCAAGAAGCGCCGCGTGTAACGCTGTAGCTACTTGGTCTAGGATTGTTGGAGAAAGAAGATGGCAAGATATATCGGTCCTAAGCTTAAGCTTAGCCGTCGTGAGGGCACAGACCTCTTCCTGAAGTCTGGTGTTCGTGCGATTGATTCTAAGTGCAAGATTGACACCGCTCCTGGTCAGCACGGCGCTCGCAAGCCCCGTCTGTCCGATTACGGTGTGCAACTGCGCGAGAAACAAAAAGTTCGTCGTATCTACGGCGTATTGGAAAAACAGTTCCGCAACTACTACCGCGACGCTGCCCGTCAAAAGGGTAACACCGGTGAAAACCTGTTGCAGCTGCTGGAAGGTCGTCTGGACAACGTCGTATACCGCATGGGCTTCGGTGCTACCCGCGCTGAATCTCGTCAGCTGGTGAGCCACAAGGCCATCATGGTAAACGGCCGCGTTGTGAACATTCCTTCTTTCCAGGTTTCCCCTGAGGACGTGATCTGCGTTCGTGAGAAGGCTAAGAAGCAAGCGCGTATCAAAGCTGCCCTTGAGGTTGCTGGTCAGCGCGAGAAGCCGACTTGGGTAGAGGTTGATGCCGCTAAAATGGAAGGTGCCTTCAAGCGCCTGCCAGAGCGTTCCGACCTGTCTGCCGACATTAACGAACAGCTGATCGTCGAGCTTTACTCCAAGTAAAGCTAGCTTCTAAAGAGAGGACACAATGCTGGGTTCTGTAACAGATTTTCTTAAACCGCGGCTAGTTGACATCGAGCAAGTTAGCCCGACTCATGCGAAAGTGACTCTTGAGCCACTTGAGCGTGGCTTTGGTCACACGCTGGGCAACGCCCTGCGTCGTATTTTGCTGTCTTCTATGCCCGGTTGTGCAGTTACTGAAGTCGAAATTGACGGGGTACTGCATGAGTACAGCAGCAAAGAAGGTGTACAGGAAGACATTCTTGAAATCCTGCTCAACCTGAAAGGTATCGCTGTGAAGCTGGAAGGCAAGGACGAGGTAACTCTGTCCCTGACCAAGTCTGGAACAGGCCCCGTTACCGCAGGTGATATCACTCACGGTGATGAAGTCGAGATCGTAAACCCGGAGCACGTAATCTGCCACCTGACTGGTGCCAATGCTGAAATCAGCATGCGCCTGAAAGTTCAGCGCGGTCGTGGTTATGTGCCTGCTTCTGCTCGTGTTCACAACGATGACGAAGAGCGTCCTATCGGTCGCCTGCTGCTGGACTCCGCGTTCAGCCCCATCGTTCGTATTGCCTACAATGTTGAGGCAGCACGTGTGGAACAGCGTACCGACTTGGACAAGCTGGTCATCGACATGGAGACCAATGGTACCCTGGATCCTGAGGAAGCTATCCGTCGTTCTGCCACTATTCTGGCTGAGCAACTGGAAGCCTTCGTGGATCTGCGCGATGTCAGCGTGCCCGAGAAGAAAGAAGAGAAACCCGAGTTTGATCCGATTCTGCTGCGTCCTGTCGATGATTTGGAGCTGACAGTTCGTTCTGCGAACTGTCTGAAGGCAGAAGCTATCCACTATATTGGTGATCTGGTACAGCGTACCGAAGTTGAGTTGCTTAAGACTCCTAACCTCGGTAAGAAGTCCCTGACTGAGATCAAGGACGTGTTGGCCTCCCGTGGTCTGTCTCTTGGCATGCGCCTTGAGAACTGGCCGCCCGCCAGCATCGCTGACGAGTAATCCAGATTACGGGTTTCACAGATTTAGTTAGAAGGATAAGGTCATGCGCCATCGTTTGAGTGGTCGTCAACTGAACCGGAACAGCAGCCATCGTCAGGCTATGTTCCGCAACATGGCCAGCTCCCTGGTTCGTCATGAGATCATCAAGACGACTCTGCCTAAGGCAAAAGAGCTGCGTCGTGTAGTTGAACCGCTGATCACCCTTGCCAAGACTGATAGCGTTGCTAATCGTCGTCTGGCATTTGCCCGCACTCGCGACAACGCGATCGTGGCTAAGCTGTTCAATGAACTGGGCCCGCGCTACCTGGAGCGCGCCGGCGGTTATACTCGCATTCTGAAATGCGGTTTCCGTGCTGGCGACAACGCCCCTATGGCTTATATTGAGCTGGTAGACCGCCCGGCAGCTGCTGAAGCAGCTGCTGAGTGATAAAGAAAAAGCCGGGCTTGTCCCGGCTTTTCTTTTAATCCATTCTGACACTGCCTCAACTGCCTCAACTGCCTCAACTGCCTCAACTGCCTCAACTGCCTCAACTGCCTCAACTGCCTCAACTGCCTCAACTGC
>NZ_JAAKPE010000007.1:0-186366 GCF_049171775.1 Aeromonas sp. 603404 | reverse complement strand
TGATCATCCTCTCAGACCAGCTAGGGATCGTCGCCTTGGTGAGCCATTACCTCACCAACTAGCTAATCCCACCTGGGTTCATCCAATCGCGAAAGGCCCGAAGGTCCCCTCCTTTCCCCCGTAGGGCGTATGCGGTATTAGCAGTCGTTTCCAACTGTTATCCCCCTCGACTGGGCAGATCCCCAGGCATTACTCACCCGTCCGCCGCTCGCCGGCAAAAGTAGCAAGCTACTTTCCCGCTGCCGCTCGACTTGCATGTGTTAGGCCTGCCGCCAGCGTTCAATCTGAGCCATGATCAAACTCTTCAATTTAAGTTTGGTTGCTTCGAAAAGCGGCTCAATGAATTGCTGAATTAACTGCTGCAACATAAAGTTGCTTTGGTCACTTCATCAGACATTGAAAATCAAAAATTGTTTTTGATGCTCGATGCTGTGAGTGCCCACACAGATTGCTTGATTCAAATTGTTAAAGAGCGACGCAACAATGTGCTGCTGCGGGAGTGGAATTCTACTCAACCGCCTTCTCGAGTCAAGCCTTATTTTCAAAGGCTTTTCGAGGTTACCGACGAGGTTGTTTGCGTTGCCGCTTGCCCTGTCGATGGAGGCGCATTATAGGGAGTGAATTCGTTCTGGCAAGGGGATAATTGCAAAAAGATGGCTTTCATCGTTCAATCGCTCGCAAATCCACCAATCAGCATATTTAACCGGCGAAATTAGCTCGCTGCAGGCACCGCGACGGCAAAATCATGCAGGTTGTCATAGATGGCATCTGCCAGTGCGCTACCCGCTTCGGTGATTGGCTTACCGGTTCTGACCATGATCTTATGACCAACCCCGGCATTGATGGCGGCTTTCAGATCGGAAGGCTTGTCACCCACCATATAGGAACGGCTCATGTCGATCCCCAGTTCCTGTTGCGCCAACAGCAGCATGCCTGGCTCCGGTTTGCGGCAATCACAGGGGGCTCCGTGATCCGGATGATGGGGGCAGAAATAGATGCCATCGAGGTCCACATCCCGATCCGCCAGTGACCAATCCATCCACTCGGTCAGGTTCATGAAATCATCTTCGGTGAAATAACCGCGGGCAATCCCTGACTGGTTGGTCACTACAACCAGCAGATAGCCTTTCTTTTTGAGGAGCAGCAGGGCGTCTATGACTCCGGGCAGAAAATGGAAGTCATCAACCTGGCTGACATAGCCAGTGTCTTCATTGATGACACCGTCACGATCCAGAAAAATGGCGGGTTTGCTCACGGAAACTACCTCAATCAATGGTTTTGCCCAGTATCTCACAGGGCAGATAAAGCCCAAAAACAAAAGGGGCAGCCGAAGCCACCCCTTTCATGTGTGCATTTAAAGTATCGATTAAGCGATAACTTTAGCTACAACACCAGCACCTACGGTACGGCCACCTTCACGGATAGCGAAACGCAGGCCGTCATCCATCGCGATCGGCGCAATCAGGGTAACAACCATCTTGATGTTGTCGCCCGGCATTACCATCTCTACGCCTTCCGGCAGTTCGATGGTACCGGTCACGTCGGTAGTACGGAAGTAGAACTGCGGACGGTAGCCTTTGAAGAACGGGGTATGACGACCACCTTCTTCTTTGGACAGTACGTACACTTCAGATTCGAACTTGGTGTGCGGCTTGATGGTGCCCGGCTTGGCCAGTACCTGACCACGCTCTACGTCTTCACGCTTCACGCCACGCAGCAGTGCACCGATGTTCTCGCCTGCACGACCTTCGTCCAGCAGCTTACGGAACATTTCAACGCCGGTACAGGTGGTCTTGGTGGTATCTTTGATACCAACGATTTCCACTTCTTCACCAACTTTAACGATACCGCGCTCTACACGACCGGTTACTACGGTACCACGGCCAGCGATAGAGAATACGTCTTCGATCGGCATCAGGAACGGCTGGTCAATCGCACGCTCCGGCTCCGGAATGTAGCTGTCCAGGTGGCCAGCCAGTTCCAGGATCTTCTCTTCCCACTGAGCTTCGCCTTCCAGCGCTTTCAGTGCGGAACCACGGACTACCGGCAGGTCATCACCCGGGAAGTCGTACTCGGACAGCAGTTCGCGAACTTCCATCTCGACCAGTTCCAGCAGCTCTTCGTCATCTACCATGTCACACTTGTTCATGAACACGATGATGTACGGAACGCCTACCTGACGACCCAGCAGGATGTGCTCACGAGTCTGCGGCATCGGGCCGTCAGTCGCTGCTACTACCAGGATCGCGCCGTCCATCTGGGCAGCACCGGTGATCATGTTTTTAACGTAGTCGGCGTGACCCGGGCAGTCTACGTGTGCGTAGTGACGGGTAGCGGTGTCGTATTCTACGTGGGAGGTGTTGATGGTGATACCACGCTCACGCTCTTCCGGTGCCTTGTCGATCTGGTCGAAGGCGAAAGCTTTACCACCGAAGTGCTTGGCCAGCACGTTGGTGATAGCTGCAGTCAGGGTGGTTTTACCGTGGTCAACGTGGCCGATGGTGCCGACGTTTACGTGCGGTTTATTACGCTCAAATTTTTCTTTAGACACGACGTAGTCCTTCTAGGTTAAACCCGCCTACCGTCGTAGGCGGGGAATCTTAAATTACTTGGATTTGCGCTCTTCGATCACGGCTTGTGCAACGTTGGTCGGTGCATCGTGATACTTGGCGAATTCCATGGCGTAGGAAGCGCGACCCTGGGTAGCGGAACGCAGTGCAGTTGCATAACCGAACATTTCGGCCAGCGGCACCAGAGCACGTACGATCTTGCCGGACGGGCCATCTTCCATACCTTCGATCAGGCCACGACGACGGTTCAGGTCACCGATAACGTCGCCCATGTAATCTTCCGGAGTTTCAACTTCTACTTTCATGATCGGTTCGAGCAGAACCGGGTTGGCCTTCATGAAGCCAGCCTTAAAGGCCATGGAAGCAGCGATCTTGAACGCCAGTTCGGAAGAGTCGACATCGTGGTAAGAACCGAAGTGCAGACGCACACCCAGATCCATAACCGGGTAACCAGCCAGCGGACCAGATTTGAGCTGCTCACGGATACCTTTATCAACACCCGGGATGAATTCACCAGGAATGACACCACCTTTGATGTCGTTGACGAATTCGTATGCTTTGCCTTCTTCCAGCGGGTACATGTCGATAACAACATGACCGTACTGACCGCGACCACCAGACTGCTTGGCATGCTTGCCTTCGATGTCTTTAACTGTGGTACGGATGGTTTCACGGTAGGCAACCTGCGGCTTACCTACGTTGGCTTCAACCTTGAACTCGCGACGCATACGGTCAACGATGATGTCCAGGTGCAGCTCACCCATACCAGCGATGATGGTTTGACCTGACTCTTCGTCAGTCCATACGCGGAAGGACGGATCTTCCTGAGCCAGACGGCCCAGAGCCAGACCCATCTTCTCCTGGTCAGCCTTGGTTTTCGGCTCAACCGCGATAGAAATTACCGGCTCCGGGAATTCCATACGCTCGAGGATGATCGGTGCGTTCGGGTCACACAGGGTGTCACCAGTGGTCACGTCTTTCAGACCGATGGCAGCAGCGATGTCACCAGCGCGTACTTCTTTGATCTCTTCACGCTTGTTGGCATGCATCTGAACGATACGGCCAAAACGCTCGCGCTTGTCCTTGACGGAGTTCAGCACGGTGTCACCGGAGTTGATCACGCCAGAGTAGACACGGAAGAAGGTCAGGTTACCAACGAACGGGTCGGTAGCGATCTTGAACGCCAGAGCAGAGAACGGCTCGTCATCGGAAGCGTGACGCTCGTCTTTGGTCTCGCCGTCCATTTTCAGGCCGTCGATAGCAGCAACGTCGGTCGGAGCCGGCAGGTACTCGATCACGGCATCCAGCATGGCCTGTACGCCCTTGTTCTTGAACGCGGAGCCACAGGTTACCAGGATGATTTCGTTGTTCAGCACGCGCTGACGCAGAGCACCTTTGATCTCTTCCTCGGTCAGCTCTTCGCCGCCCAGGTATTTTTCCATCAGGTCTTCAGACGCTTCAGCAGCGGCTTCAACCAGATTCATGCGCATTTCTTGCGCCTGTTCCAGCAACTCGGCCGGGACGTCTTCGTAATCGAAGGATACGCCCTGGTCAGCTTCGTTCCAGTTGATGGCCTTCATCTTGACCAGGTCAACAACGCCCTTGAAGTTCTCTTCAGAGCCGATGTTCAGCTGAAGGGGAACCGGAGTACCTTTCAGACGGGTCTTGATGTGCTCAACACAACGCAGGAAGTTGGCACCGGTACGGTCCATCTTGTTGACGAACGCAATACGGGGAACCTTGTACTTGTTAGCCTGACGCCATACGGTTTCAGACTGTGGCTGTACGCCACCTACAGCACAGTACACCATCACGGCACCGTCCAGAACACGCATTGAACGCTCTACTTCGATAGTAAAGTCAACGTGGCCCGGGGTATCGATGATGTTGATACGGTGCGGTTGGAACTGTTTACCCATACCGGACCAGAAAGCGGTGGTCGCGGCGGAGGTGATGGTGATACCACGCTCTTGTTCCTGTTCCATCCAGTCCATGGTGGCAGCGCCATCGTGAACTTCACCGATCTTGTGACTTACACCGGTGTAAAACAGTACGCGCTCGGTAGTAGTAGTCTTACCGGCGTCAATGTGAGCGGAGATACCGATGTTACGATAACGCTCAATGGGGGTTGTACGAGCCATTGTCATCCTCTTACTAAGGCGCTTGTCCCTAGATAATTAAAGGTGCGCAGAGTCAAAAGACCCTGCGCAAGCGGATTACCAGCGGAAGTGAGCGAAGGCTTTGTTCGCTTCAGCCATACGGTGAACGTCTTCACGTTTCTTGACAGACGAACCCTTATTGTCAGCGGCATCCAGCAGCTCGCCAGCCAGACGCTGAGCCATTGATTTTTCACCACGTTTACGAGCGGCATCAACCAACCAGCGCATTGCCAGGGCATTGCGACGTACCGGACGAACTTCTACCGGCACCTGATAGGTTGCACCACCGACGCGACGAGATTTAACCTCGACCGCCGGACGAATGTTATCCAGAGCTTCTTCGAATACGGCCAGGTGCTCTTTGCCAGATTTGGTGGCAATGATGTCCAGGGCGCCATAAACAATGGCTTCTGCAACAGATTTCTTACCGTCAACCATTACTACGTTGACAAATTTAGCCAGCAGCTCTGATCCGAACTTGGGATCTGGCAGGATTTTACGCTGACCAACAACACGACGTCTTGGCATTTCAAATTCTCCGTAACTTCAGGGATTACCCAAAACTAGAAAGCTATCTAACTAGAAACGAATTAACGTTTGGCCTTACTTAACGGAGAACCATTAAGCTTTAGGACGCTTCACGCCATACTTGGAGCGAGCCTGCTTACGGTCTTTAACACCGGCACAGTCCAACGCACCACGAACGGTGTGATAACGAACACCTGGCAAGTCTTTTACACGACCGCCACGGATCAGAACAACAGAGTGCTCTTGCAGGTTGTGACCTTCACCGCCGATGTAGGAGGTGACTTCGAAGCCGTTGGTCAGACGTACACGGCACACTTTACGCAGTGCAGAGTTAGGCTTCTTCGGGGTGGTGGTATATACACGAGTGCATACGCCACGCTTCTGAGGGCACGCTTCCAGCGCCGGCACGTTGCTTTTCACAACGAGCTTGATGCGTGGCTTGCGAACCAACTGGTTAATAGTTGCCATCAAAAGGCTCCTGATAATGACTTCATAAACGTGTGGAAAATCCTCCCCGCAGATACGGGGACGCGAAATTTTATGCCCTGTTGTCTGGGGAGTCAAGATTTATACAATTTGCGTCACAAAAGGGCAATTCGGATCCGTTTGATTTCACGACATCACCTTGAATTTTCTTGAAAATATGCTTCTCAGCCACCCCAGGTGCGCGGGGAACCTTTTTGCGCAATCAGTGCCACCAGACCCGCCATATCGAGCACATTACCCACCCGATGCTGCAAACCGCGAGCTTGCAGATCTTCCTGCATTACATAAAGCGGGATACCCGCCAGCCGCGCGCTCCACTGGGGAGCCGATGCCGCAATCACGGCATCCTGCATCAGTACCAGCTCATCCTCGGGCTGAAGGTATGAGAGCGCCTCTGCCAGAGCCTGACTCTGAAAGGGGGAGTTCAATATCAGATGCAACATGGAGACCTCAAAAGCTGATGTGAGTCGAACATTGTGCCCAGCGCCGAGCCAGTTCCTGGCGCGGCAGACTCTCGACGGGGATCAGCAGATCATCCACTGTCACACCACGCTCTGCCAGCGAGTCAGCACAAACATAGACCTCTTCGATGTCGTAGAGTTCCAGCATCTTAAAGGTGGGCGCGTAGTGGCGCTGCAAAATGGCGGCAGGCTGCTGTTCCTTGAGCAGCTGCAGCACGCCGTCCCCAATCAGGAAGAGGGCCAGCTCATCGGTCATGGCCGAGGTGGCCAACAAGGCATCCAGTCCTTCCCGGCCAGCGGCATGGCCATGGGGACCACGACTGCATATAAAGGCGATTTTCTTGCTCATGACTCCCCCTAGAACTGAACCAGTCGATCGGCGGTGAGCGCAGCCTCGGCCAACTGGCCCAGACCGCTCAGGCAAAATGGCGCTTGCAGATTGAAGTGCACCTGCCCTGCCCCCTTGGCCTCCTGCTCATCGAGCACACCGCGCCGCATGGCGGCGGCGACACAGACGTCGATACGGATCCCCTGCTCTGCTGCCAGCTCTCGCCACAGACGCACCAGGTTAGTCTCATCGGATGCAGGCAGATGCAAACCGTTGCCGTTGCAGACCCCGTCCTGATAGAAGAACAGGTGGGACAAGGTATGTCCCTGCGCCAACAGGGTGCGGGCAAAACGATAGGCGGTGCTGGCCGATTGGGTGCCATAGGCAGGCCCCGTGACCAGGATGGCAAAACTCAGACTCATAGCAGGACTCCTGTGCTGACCCGGTCCATTTTACGCCAAAAACAAAAAAGCCCCTGCCAGGAGGGGCTTGATTCGATCTGTTGATCAGAGATGGGCAATCGCCTCGACCTCGACCAGCACATCTTTCGGCAGACGAGCCACCTCCACGCAGGAGCGGGCTGGCGCCGCATCGCCAAAGTAGCGGGCATAGACCTGGTTGAAGGCAACGAAGTTGTTCATGTCGCTCAGGAAGCAGGTGGTCTTGACCACTTTGCTGGCATCGGCACCGGCAGCGTGCAACACGGCAACCAGATTCTTCATCACCCGTTCGGCCTGCTCTTCGATGCCGCCGGCCACGATCTCCATGGTGGCAGGATCGAGCGGGATCTGCCCGGAGGTGAAGATCATCTCGCCAACCTTGGTAGCCTGAACATACGGACCAATCGCGGCAGGCGCCTTGTCGGTTGCAATCACTTCTTTAGCCATTCATCTATCCCCTTCTGGAATGAGTTACTCGTTCTCGTCTTCACCCTGCTTGCGCTGTCGGATGTAAAGATAAACGGTATGTTTTGAAATATTGAGTTTGTCCGCCACCAGATTGATCGAATCCTTGATGTCGAAAATGCCCTTCTCGAACAGCTGGGTCACGATGAAGCGGTTCTTGGCATTGTTGGCCACGGTGGGATCGCGATTGATCTCGTCGATGGTGTTATCCACCGTCTGGGCAACCAGCTCTTCCACGCTGTTGGCGAAGGTCTCTGGTGACTGACGCGCCGCCTGCTGGGGCGTCGGGAAAAATTCGGCCACGAACTCGTGGAAAGGCGCATTGATGTGCAGGTTGATGCAGATAAGCCCCACTACTTGCCGCTCGCTGTTGCGAATGGCGATGGTGCTCGACTTCATCAGCGCGCCGGTACGGCTGCGAGCGAAATAGCTCTGGGTGTAATCCTGGCCGGTGCTCTCGATATCCTTGAGCATGCGCAGGGCGAGATCGGTGATGGGCGCCCCGAGGGTGCGTCCGGTATTGAAGCCGTTGGCGATCTTGATCACCGACTCGTGCAGATTTTCCAGGGAGTGGAGTACCACTTCACAATGCTTGCCGAACAGCTCGGCCAAGCCATCGATGAGCCCATCGTATGAGCGCAACAATTCCCTGTCTTCATCTGTAAAAGTGCGGCTGATCAGCTGTTCTTCGGGAAGCATGGCTTCCTCGATACCGACAGTCATGTTCTACCCCTGTAATAACCATTCAACTTTCCCGAGTTTTAAATTGCAGGGGAGTAAAGTCAACTTTTTTTGATTTTTTACTCTACAACTTTGCTCTGGATCATCCTGAAACCCGCGCTGCGTCTACCTTTGCCGAGGAATTGGCCAACAAAAAGGGCTCCTTGAAGGAGCCCTTTTCAATCACGGATGACGAGTTACTCTTCGTCGAAGCTACCGGCTGCGTTCAGCAGATCCGCCAGGTTCTGCTCTGCTTCATCAGCGGTCACCTGCGGGGTACCAACAGCACGAGCTGCGGCAGCACGCTGGTTGATCCGGCTATGGTGGTAGGCAAAGCCGGTACCAGCCGGGATCAGACGACCCACGATGACGTTCTCTTTCAGGCCACGCAGTTCGTCACGCTTGCCACCAACGGCGGCTTCGGTCAGAACGCGAGTGGTTTCCTGGAAGGAAGCCGCGGAGATGAAGGACTCGGTGCTCAGAGATGCCTTGGTAATACCCATCAGTACATGACGGTAGGTCGCAGGGGTCTTGCCCTCGGCAACCAGCTTACGGTTGGCAATCTTCACACGAGCAACTTCAACCTGTTCGCCTTCGATCAGATCGGTATCGCCAGCGCTCAGGATCTCGCACTTGCGCAGCATCTGACGAACGATGACTTCGATGTGCTTGTCGTTGATCTTAACGCCTTGCAGACGGTAAACGTCCTGCACTTCGTTGGCGATGTAGTTGGCGACCGGGCTGATACCGCGCAGACGCAGGATGTCGTGAGCAGACTCAGGACCGTCCGCCAGCACTTCACCCTTCTCAACTTTTTCACCTTCGAACACGTTCAGGTTACGCCACTTCGGAATCATCTCTTCGTAGACGTTGCCACCATCGGTCGGGGTGATGACCAGACGGCGTTTGCCCTTGGTCTCTTTCCCGAAGGAGATGGTACCGGAGATCTCGGCCAGAATTGCCGGTTCCTTCGGTTGACGTGCTTCGAACAGATCCGCAACGCGCGGCAGACCACCGGTGATGTCCTTGGTACCGCCGGACTCTTGCGGGATACGCGCTACCGCGTCACCCACGCCCACGTTGGCACCATCTTCCAGGTTCACGATCGCCTTGCCCGGCAGGAAGTACTGGGCGGCTACATCGGTACCCGGGATCATCACGTCTTTGCCGTTCAGGTCGACCAGTTTAACGGTCGGACGCATCTCTTTACCGGCGCTCGGACGCTCGTTGACGTCCAGAACAACGATAGAAGAGAGACCGGTCAGCTCGTCGGTCTGACGAGTGATGGTCACACCATCGATCATGTGTTCGAACTGCAGGCGACCCGCCACTTCGGTGATGATCGGGTGGGTGTGCGGATCCCAATTGGCAACGGTCTCGCCAGCACTCACGGCCTGGCCGTCCTTCACTTCCAGCACAGAACCGTAAGGCAGCTTGTGGCTCTCCTTGGTACGGCCCATGTCGTCCATGATGGTCAGTTCGGTAGAACGTGAGGTGATAACCAGTTTGTCATCGCTGTTGTGAACGAACTTGGCGTTCTGCAGCTTGATGGTACCTGTGTTCTTGACCTGGATGCTGCTTTCAGCAGCGGCACGAGATGCAGCACCACCGATGTGGAACGTACGCATCGTCAGCTGGGTACCCGGTTCACCGATGGACTGGGCGGCGATAACACCGACAGCCTCACCCTTGTTAACCAGGTGACCACGGGCCAGATCACGGCCGTAGCAGTGAGCACAGTTACCGAAGTCGGTTTCACAGGTGATGGCAGAACGTACCTTCACACGGTCAACGGAGTTGCGTTCCAGCAGGTCACACAGTTGCTCGTCGAGCAGGGTGTTGCGAGCAACCAGGATCTCGTCCTCGGTACCCGGCTTGATGACATCTTCTGCCACCACACGACCCAGCACGCGCTCACGCAGCGGCTCGACCACGTCGCCACCCTCGATCAGAGGAGTCATCCACAGACCGTCGGTAGTGCCGCAATCGTCCTCGGTGATCACCATGTCCTGCGCCACGTCTACCAGACGACGAGTCAGGTAACCGGAGTTCGCAGTCTTCAGTGCAGTATCCGCCAGACCCTTACGAGCACCGTGGGTAGAGATAAAGTACTGCAGTACGTTCAGACCTTCGCGGAAGTTCGCGATGATCGGAGTCTCGATGATGGAGCCATCCGGCTTGGCCATCAGGCCACGCATACCGGCCAGCTGACGGATCTGGGCGGCGGAACCACGCGCACCAGAGTCAGCCATCATAAAGATGCTGTTGAACGAGGCCTGCTCTTCTTCTTCACCCAGCGAGTTGACGTTACGCTCTTTGGACAAGTTCTCCATCATGGCCTTGGAGACGCGCTCGTTGGCGCTGGCCCAGATATCGATAACCTTGTTGTAACGTTCGCCCGCAGTTACCAGACCGGACAGGAACTGGTCCTGGATCTCGGCAACTTCGGCTTCGGCAGACGCGATGATGTCTTTCTTGGCATCCGGGATGACCATGTCATCGATACCAACGGAAGCACCGGACAGCGCCGCGTAGTGGAAACCGGTATACATCAGCTGGTCAGCGAAGATAACGGTGTCCTTCAGCCCCTGCTTGCGATAGCAGGTGTTCAGCAGACGGGAGATGAGCTTTTTGCCCAGCGCCTTGTTGGATACGCATTTGATCCAGTTCTGCGGATTGGCTTCCAGATCGGCCTGCTCGGCAGCAGTCAGCACCTTCGGCTCGTCGATCAGGGCGTATTCCATACCTTTCGGCAGGATCAGGCTCAGGATCGCACGGCCAACGGTGGTGTTCTTCATCTCGGTCTTGGCAACCAGCTCACCGGCTTCGTTCTTCACGTACTCGGTGATGCGGCACTTGACGCGAGCATGCAGGTCGGCCAGACCAGCACGGTACACTTTCTCGGCCTCTTTCGGGCCGGACAGCACCATACCTTCACCCTTCGCATTGATGCGGGCGCGGGTCATGTAGTACAGACCCAAGACCACGTCCTGAGAAGGAACGATGATCGGCTCACCGGAGGCTGGCGACAGGATGTTGTTGGTAGACATCATCAGCGCACGCGCTTCCAGCTGGGCTTCCAGGGTCAGCGGTACGTGAACCGCCATCTGGTCACCATCGAAGTCCGCGTTATACGCAGCACAAACGAGCGGGTGCAGCTGGATGGCTTTGCCTTCGACCAGAGTCGGTTCGAATGCCTGGATACCCAGACGGTGCAGAGTCGGTGCACGGTTCAGCAGAACCGGATGTTCGCGGATCACTTCGTCCAGGATATCCCAAACGACAGCTTCCTCGCGCTCCACCATCTTCTTGGCGGCCTTGATAGTGGTCGCCAGACCGCGGGTTTCCAGCTTGCCATAGATGAACGGCTTGAACAGTTCCAGCGCCATCTTCTTCGGCAGACCGCACTGATGCAGACGCAGAGTCGGGCCTACGGTGATAACGGAACGACCGGAGTAGTCGACACGCTTACCGAGCAGGTTCTGACGGAAACGACCCTGCTTACCCTTGATCATATCGGCCAGGGATTTCAGCGGGCGCTTGTTGGAACCGGTGATGGCACGACCGCGACGGCCGTTATCCAGCAGCGCATCGACGGACTCTTGCAGCATACGCTTTTCGTTGCGCACGATGATGTCCGGAGCAGCCAGATCCAGCAGACGCTTCAAGCGGTTGTTACGGTTGATCACGCGACGGTACAGATCGTTCAGATCGGAAGTCGCGAAACGGCCGCCGTCCAGCGGTACCAGCGGACGCAGGTCCGGCGGCAGCACAGGCAGCACTGTCATGATCATCCACTCCGGCTTGTTGCCGGACTGCAGGAAAGCTTCCATCAGCTTCAGACGCTTGGTGGTCTTCTTGCGTTTGGTCTCGGAGTTGGTCTGATCCAGCTCCTCACGCATCGCTTTGACTTCACCTTCCAGATCGATGGCGCGCAGCAATGCCAGGATTGCTTCGGCACCCATCTTGGCGTCAAATTCGTCGCCCCACTCTTCCAGCGCATCCAGGTACTGCTCTTCGGAGAGCATCTGGCTGCGTTCGAGGTTGGTCATGCCCGGCTCGATAACTACGAAAGATTCGAAGTAGAGCACGCGTTCGATGTCGCGCAGGGTCATGTCCAGAAGCAGACCGATACGGGACGGCAGGGACTTCAGGAACCAGATGTGGGCAGTCGGGCTGGCCAGCTCGATGTGGCCCATACGCTCACGACGGACCTTGGTCTGGGTCACTTCAACGCCGCACTTCTCACAGATCACACCACGGTGTTTCAGGCGCTTGTACTTGCCGCACAGACACTCGTAGTCCTTCACCGGTCCGAAGATACGGGCGCAGAACAGACCATCACGCTCCGGCTTGAAAGTCCGGTAGTTGATGGTCTCAGGCTTTTTGACCTCACCGAATGACCAGGAGCGGATCATGTCAGGAGAGGCCAGACCGATCTTGATGCTGTCAAACTCTTCGGTCTTGGTCTGAGCCTTCAAAAACTTGAGTAAGTCTTTCACGTGTTTCCCCTGTCAGGAGTCTAACCTCGGCGCCCCGGCTGCCAAAACAGCGGGGCGCCCACGTCAATTCTCGAACAATAAGAGCGAGCTCTTACTCTTCGTCCAGCTCGATGTTGATACCCAGAGAGCGGATTTCCTTCAGCAATACGTTGAAGGATTCGGGCATGCCCGGCTCCATACGGTGGTCGCCATCCACGATGTTCTTGTACATCTTGGTACGGCCATTCACATCGTCAGACTTGACGGTCAGCATCTCCTGCAGGGTATATGCCGCACCGTAAGCCTCCAGGGCCCACACTTCCATCTCACCGAAACGCTGACCACCGAACTGAGCCTTACCACCCAGCGGCTGCTGGGTAACCAGGCTGTAAGAACCGGTAGAACGCGCGTGCATCTTGTCGTCGACCAGGTGGTTCAGCTTGAGCATGTACATGTAACCAACGGTTACTTTACGCTCGAAGCGGTTACCGGTACGGCCGTCGAACAGATCAATCTGACCGGATTCCGGCAGATCGGCCAGCTTCAGCAGGGCTTTGATTTCGCGCTCTTTGGCACCATCAAACACTGGAGTAGCAACCGGCAGACCCTTACGCAGGTTACCCACCAGGGTACGTACGTCGTCGTCAGACAGTTCGGCGATGTTCACTTGCTGGGTGTCCTTCTCGCCCAGGTCATAGACCTGTTGCAGGAAGTTGCGCATCTCGTGCAGCTCGCGCTGCTCTTTGACCATGCGATCGATCTTCTCGCCGATACCCTTGGCCGCAAGGCCCAGGTGCACTTCGAGGATCTGACCGATGTTCATACGGGATGGTACGCCCAACGGGTTCAGTACGATGTCGACCGGACGGCCGAACTCGTCATGAGGCATATCCTCGACCGGACAGATCTTGGAGATAACACCCTTGTTACCGTGACGGCCCGCCATCTTGTCACCCGGCTGGATGCGACGCTTGACTGCCAGATAAACCTTGACGATTTTCAGTACGCCCGGTGCCAGATCATCACCCTGGATAATCTTGCGACGCTTGTTCTCGAATTTCTTGTCGAACTCAGCTTTCAGCTCAACGTGCTGTTCAGCGATCTGTTCCAGTTCGGTCTGCTTGCCTTCGTCTTCGATGGCCAGTTCAAACCACTTGGAGCGATCGAGCTTGTTCAGACGATCTTCGCTGTAACCGGCGGCCAGCAGCAGGTTGCGGGAGCGGCCGAAAATGCCGTCTTCCAAGATCTTGAACTCTTCGGTCAAGTCCTTCTTCGCTTCCTTCAGCTGCATCTCTTCGATTTCTTTGGCGCGCTTGTCTTTTTCCACGCCATCGCGGGTAAAGACTTGCACGTCAACCACGGTACCGTACACACCGTTCGGTACACGCAGGGAGGAGTCCTTCACATCGGACGCCTTCTCACCGAAGATGGCGCGCAGCAGCTTCTCTTCCGGCGTCAGCTGGGTTTCACCTTTCGGGGTTACCTTACCGACCAGAATGTCGCCGCCCTTCACTTCGGCACCCACGTAGACGATACCGGACTCGTCCAGCTTGGACAGAGCGGCTTCACCCACGTTCGGGATGTCAGCAGTGATCTCTTCCGGACCCAGCTTGGTGTCACGGGAGATACAGGCCAGTTCCTGGATATGGATGGTGGTCAGGCGATCTTCCTGAACAACACGCTCGTTCACCAGGATCGAGTCTTCGAAGTTGTAACCGTTCCACGGCATGAACGCGACGCGCATGTTCTGACCCAGCGCCAGTTCACCCAGATCGGTGGACGGGCCGTCAGCCAGTACGTCGCCAGCCATGACCGGCTCACCCAACATCACGCAAGGACGCTGGTTGATACAGGTGTTCTGGTTGGAACGGGTGTATTTGGTCAGGTTGTAGATGTCGATACCGGCTTCGCCTGGCATCAGCTCATCTTCATTGACCTTCAGGACGATACGGGAGGCATCGACATAGTCGATTACGCCGCCACGCTTGGCCACTACGGTTACACCGGAGTCAACGGCCACAGCGCGTTCCATACCGGTACCTACCAGCGGCTTGTCAGCACGCAGAGTCGGTACAGCCTGACGTTGCATGTTTGAACCCATCAATGCGCGGTTCGCGTCATCGTGTTCCAGGAACGGGATCAGAGCGGCTGCCACAGATACGATCTGCTGCGGGCTCACGTCCATATACTGGATCTGGTCGGCGTTCATAAAGGTGGATTCACCTTTGTGACGGCACGGGATCAATTCATCTTTCAGACGGCCATCTTCGGTGGTCGCGGCGTTAGCCTGTGCGATCACGTACTTGCCTTCTTCAATAGCAGACAGGTAGTCCACTTCGTCGGTGATCACACCGTCAATGACCTTGCGGTACGGGGTCTCGAGGAAACCGTACTCGTTGGTACGAGAGTACACGGACAGAGAGTTGATCAGACCGATGTTCGGACCTTCAGGAGTCTCGATAGGGCACAGACGACCGTAGTGGGTCGGGTGTACGTCTCGGACTTCAAAGCCGGCACGCTCACGAGTCAAACCGCCCGGGCCCAGCGCGGAAATTCGACGCTTGTGGGTCACTTCGGAGAGCGGGTTGTTCTGGTCCATAAACTGGGACAGCTGGCTGGAACCAAAGAACTCTTTGACTGCGGCGGAGATCGGCTTGGCGTTGATCAGATCCTGCGGCATCAGGGTGTCCAGGTCGCCCAGGGAGAGACGCTCCTTGACCGCACGCTCGACACGCACCAGACCGACGCGGAACTGGTTTTCAGCCATTTCACCGACAGAACGGATACGACGGTTACCCAAGTGGTCGATATCGTCCACTTCGTCGTTACCGTTACGGATGTCGATCAGGCGCTTCATCACATCGACGATGTCGTCTTTGGTCAGTACACCTGCGCCAGTCTCGTCTTCACGACCCAGACGGCGGTTGAACTTCATCCGACCTACGGTAGACAGGTCGTAACGCTCGGCGGAGAAGAACAGGTTTTCGAACAGCTGTTCTGCAGCTTCGCGAGTAGGCGGCTCGCCCGGACGCATCATGCGATAGATCTCGACCAGCGCTTCCAAACGGTTGGAGCTGGAGTCGACACGCAGGGTCTCGGACATGTAAGCACCGTGATCCAGTTCGTTGGTGAACAGAACCTCGAAATGCTTGAAGCCGGCTTGGGACAGGTTGGCGATCGCTTCCAGGCTCAGTGCCTGGTTGGCGGTCACGACCATCTCGCCAGTTTGCGGATGTGCGTAGTCCTTGGCAGCAACTTTGCCAACAACATACTCAACCGGTACCTCAATTTGGGTAACGGCGTCTTTTTCCAACTGACGGATGTGACGCGCAGTCACACGACGACCGGTCTCAACCACCACGGCGCCATTGGCCACGATGTCAAAGGTCGCAGTTTCACCACGCAGACGCTCCGGCACCAGATCCATCATCAACTTGCCATCTTTTACTTCAAAACCGATGGTCTCGAAGAAGGTGGCCAGGATTTGTTCGGAAGTGAAGTCCAGGGCGCGCAGAATAATGGATGCTGGCAGTTTGCGACGACGGTCGATACGGACAAACAGGTTGTCTTTCGCATCGAACTCGAAGTCCAGCCAGGAGCCACGGTAGGGGATAACGCGAGCGTTATACAGCACCTTACCGGATGAATGTGTTTTGCCTTTATCGTGGTCGAAGAAGACGCCCGGGCTGCGGTGCAGCTGGGAAACGATAACCCGCTCGGTACCATTGATAACAAAGGTGCCGTTCTCGGTCATGAGCGGAATTTCGCCCATGTATACTTCTTGTTCCTTGATGTCTTTGACGGTGCCGGCAGCTGCTTCACGGTCGTACAGAACCATACGAAGCTTGACACGCAGCGGCGCGGAGTAGGTCACTCCACGGATCTGGCATTCTTTTACGTCAAATACCGGCTCACCCAGGCGATAGCTGACATACTGAAGCTCAGCACTACCGGAGTAACTGGTGATCGGGAAAACGCTACGGAAAGCGGCCTCTAGGCCATATTCACCTTCCGGGTCAGCCTCGATGAACTGCTTGAAGGAGTCCAGCTGAATGGACAACAGATAAGGCGTGTCCAGTACCTGGTCTCGCTTACCGAAGTCCTTACGAATGCGTTTTTTTTCGGTATAAGAGTAAACCATAGGGTTCCTCAGCTCGCTGATAAGTGACCCACTCTGTCCCGCGGGACAGCTCTGTCTCAACACCGTTTTGTGTTGGCCCGGACGAAAGAAGACAGTCCGGATTGCTGGTGCACCGAGAGTCGTAAACGGTGTGAAATGCTCTCAGTCTACAGCGCAAAAAGGCTGGTGAACAAAAATTCACCAGCCCTAGCCTGTTTTATCAGGCTAATCTACATAAATGCAGATTATTTGATCTCAACAGAAGCACCGGCAGCTTCCAGCTCTTTCTTCAGAGCTTCAGCTTCGTCTTTGGAGACGGCTTCTTTCAGGTTAGCCGGAGCAGCTTCTACCAGATCTTTGGCTTCTTTCAGGCCCAGACCGGTAGCGCCACGAACGGCTTTGATGACGGCAACTTTGTTGGCACCGGCAGCAGTCAGAACTACGTCGAACTCGGTCTTCTCTTCTACTGCTTCAGCGGCCGGACCGGCAGCAACAGCAACAGCGGCAGAAACACCGAATTTCTCTTCCATAGCTTCGATCAGCTCAACAACTTCCATTACGGACATGGAAGCAACGGCTTCGATGATTTGGTCTTTAGTGATAGACATGACAAAAATTCCTGATGTTGAATAAACTCAAACAGCCTAAATAGGCGAGAATCAAGCAGCAGCTTGCTTCTGATCACGCACAGCAGCGATGGTACGAACCAGCTTGCCAGCAGAGGCTTCTTTCATAGTCGCCATCAACTTCGCAATTGCTTCGTCGTAGGTCGGCAGCGTGGCCAGACGATCAATTTGTGCTGCGGCGATAAACTCACCGTTAAAAGCGCCAGCCTTGATTTCGAACTTTTGGTTCGCTTTGGCAAACTCTTTGAACAGACGAGCAGCAGCGCCCGGGTGTTCGTTAGAGAAAGCAATCAAGGTAGGACCGGTAAATGCGTCGTTCAGGCACTCGTATTCGGTACCTTCTACCGCGCGACGCAGCAGGGTGTTACGCACAACGCGCATGTACACACCGGCTTCACGAGCGGTTTTACGCAGGACGGTCATCTTGTCTACAGTGACACCGCGAGAATCGGCAACAACTGCAGAAAGAGCGCCTTTGGCAGCTTCGTTGACTTCAGCAACAATTGCCTTTTTGTCTTCGAGTCCCAATGCCATTGGCTTAACTCCTGGATTGAATCCGGGTCAAATGACCCAGTACTGACACATCCCCCCTACCTTTACAACAGAGGGGAACGATGCGGTAGCAGGATTCCAGAAGAGAAAGAATCTTTCTCGCTGGGTTTCCGGCACCGTCTACGCAGGAAACATTAAGGCTTTACAGCCTCCTGCGGTCTTGGACGGAGGTCGAAACCCCCAACCAATCAAGGCGCAAAATTATAGATTAAATTTTGCGCCTTGTAAAACCCATCAATTAGGCCTGAGCTTCCAGAGAAGCTTGGTCTACGGCAACACCGGCACCCATGGTGGTGGAGATGCTGACTTTCTTGATGAATTGACCTTTGGCGGAAGAGGGCTTGCCTTTTTTCAGGGCAACCAGCAGAGCTTCCAAGTTTTCTTTCAGCTGAACTTCGTTGAAAGAAACCTTACCCAGAGTGGTATGGATGATACCATTCTTGTCGTTACGGTAACGAACCTGACCAGCCTTGGCGTTCTTGACAGCTTCGGCAACGTTAGGAGTTACAGTACCAACTTTCGGGTTCGGCATCAGGCCGCGCGGGCCCAGGATTTGACCCAGTTGACCAACAACGCGCATGGCATCCGGGGATGCGATAACTACGTCGAAGTTCATCTCGCCTTTCTTAACCAGATCGGCCAGGTCATCCATACCTACCAGGTCAGCACCGGCAGCTTTAGCTGCTTCGGCATTGGCACCTTGGGTAAATACGGCAACGCGTACATCACGACCGGTACCGTGCGGCAGTACAGTAGCACCACGTACGTTCTGGTCAGATTTACGAGCGTCGATACCCAGGTTGACAGCAACGTCAACGCTTTCAACGAACTTGGCGGTAGCCAGTTCTTTCAGCAGGGCAATGGCTTCGTTGATGGAGTACTCTTTGGTACCGTCAACTTTTTCGCGAATAACGCGCATACGCTTGGAAAGTTTAGCCATTGTCTTAATCCTCCACTACCAGACCCATGGAACGAGCGGAGCCTGCGATGCAACGTACTTTTGCATCCAGATCGGCACCGGTCATATCCGGTTCTTTGGTCTTGGCGATTTCTTGCAGCTGGGCTACGGTCACCTTACCAACCTTGTCTTTGTTCGGCTTGGCAGAACCAGACTTGATGCCAGCAGCTTTCTTCAGCAGGAAGGAAGCAGGCGGAGTCTTGGTTTCGAAGGTGAAGGAACGGTCGCTGTAAACGGTGATCACGACCGGGGTCGGTGAACCTTTTTCCAGCTTTTCTGTACGAGCGTTGAACGCCTTACAGAATTCCATGATGTTAACACCGTGTTGACCCAGTGCAGGACCAACGGGAGGAGACGGGTTGGCTGCACCAGCAGCAACCTGCAGCTTGATATAAGCTGTGACTTTCTTAGCCATTAGGAAATTACCTCAAAAATGGGTTCTAGCGCCTCGGAGACATGCTCCTGCAAACGGCTCCCCAACTAATAAAGGGGCAGCGAATTATAGAGATATTCGCTGCCCCTGACAACTGTTGAGCGAACAGAAATCAATCAGCCCTTTTCGACCTGACCGAAATCCAGCTCAACGGGAGTAGAACGACCGAAGATCAGTACAGAAACCTTCACGCGGCTCTTCTCGTAGTCCACCTCTTCAACGGTTCCATTGAAGTCGGCAAACGGACCATCGGCAACCCGCACCATTTCACCCGGTTCAAACAGGGTTTTCGGACGCGGCTTGTCGTGGGCATCCTGCAGACGGTTCAGGATGGCATCGGCCTCTTTGTCGGAGATCGGTGCCGGACGGTCGGAAGTACCGCCGATGAAGCCCATGACGCGCGGTACGTTACGCACCAGGTGCCATGTGGTTTCATCCATGATCATCTGAACCAGGACATAGCCCGGGAAAAACTTGCGCTCACTCTTGCGCTTCTGGCCTGCACGCATCTCGACCACTTCTTCGGTCGGGACCAGTACTTCACCGAACATGTCTTCCATGCCATGCATCTTGATATGCTCGCGCAGGGATTTGGCGACACGGCCTTCATAGCCGGAAAACGCCTGCACGACATACCATCTCATACGCTGTTCACGTTGTTCAGTCATGGCTTATCCTTACACACCGGTAATCAGGTTGACCAACCAGACCAAGGCGCCGTCCAGAACGAACAGCAGCAGCCCCATCACGGCGGTCACAGCCAGCACAATCAGGGTTGTCTGAATGGCTTCCTGACGGGTTGGCCATACGACCTTGCGGACTTCCAGGCGAGACTCACGGGCGAATGCCAGTGTTGCCTTCCCTTTGGTGGTTTGCAGGGCTACTGCACCGGCAGCAGCGATGACAATGACCACACCCAAGGCGCGGACGGCAGCAATAACATCGCTCAGTAGATAATTACCTACTACAGCGGCCACCAGGATAATGAAAACCAGGCCCCAAAGCAGGGTATCCTTGCTTCCGCCCTGGTTCTCAGAACTAACACTCATACAACCCACCTGTATCTGACGTAACCAAAGACACAAAAGCCCCGTACGAGACGAGGTATATGGCAGGGGCGGCAGGACTCGAACCCGCAACCATCGGTTTTGGAGACCGCTGTTCTACCAATTCGAACTACGCCCCTGCATAAGAAAGCCCCTATTATAGGGGCTTTGCTTTATTTATGTAAGCCAAAGATTAAGCGATAACTTTAGCTACAACACCAGCACCTACGGTACGGCCACCTTCACGGATAGCGAAACGCAGGCCGTCGTCCATCGCGATCGGCGCAATCAGGGTAACAACCATCTTGATGTTGTCGCCCGGCATTACCATCTCTACGCCTTCCGGCAGTTCGATGGTACCGGTCACGTCGGTAGTACGGAAGTAGAACTGCGGACGGTAGCCTTTGAAGAACGGGGTATGACGACCACCTTCTTCTTTGGACAGTACGTACACTTCAGATTCAAACTTGGTGTGCGGCTTGATGGTGCCCGGCTTGGCCAGTACCTGACCACGCTCTACGTCTTCACGCTTCACGCCACGCAGCAGCGCACCGATGTTCTCGCCTGCACGACCTTCATCCAGCAGCTTGCGGAACATTTCAACGCCGGTACAGGTGGTCTTGGTGGTATCTTTGATACCCACGATTTCCACTTCTTCACCAACTTTGACGATACCGCGCTCTACACGACCGGTAACTACAGTACCACGGCCAGCGATAGAGAATACGTCTTCGATCGGCATCAGGAACGGCTGGTCAATCGCACGCTCCGGCTCCGGAATGTAGCTGTCCAGGTGGCCAGCCAGTTCCAGGATCTTCTCTTCCCACTGAGCTTCGCCTTCCAGCGCTTTCAGTGCAGAACCACGGACTACCGGCAGGTCATCACCCGGGAAGTCGTACTCGGACAGCAGTTCGCGAACTTCCATCTCGACCAGTTCCAGCAGCTCTTCGTCATCTACCATGTCACACTTGTTCATGAACACGATGATGTACGGAACGCCTACCTGACGACCCAGCAGGATGTGCTCACGAGTCTGCGGCATCGGGCCGTCAGTCGCTGCCACCACCAGGATCGCGCCGTCCATCTGGGCAGCACCGGTGATCATGTTTTTAACGTAGTCGGCGTGACCCGGGCAGTCTACGTGTGCGTAGTGACGGGTAGCGGTGTCGTATTCTACGTGGGAGGTGTTGATGGTGATACCACGCTCACGCTCTTCCGGTGCCTTGTCGATCTGGTCGAAGGCGAAAGCTTTACCACCGAAGTGCTTGGCCAGCACGTTGGTGATAGCTGCAGTCAGGGTGGTTTTACCGTGGTCAACGTGGCCGATGGTACCCACGTTAACGTGCGGTTTATTACGCTCAAATTTTTCTTTAGACATGATCGTCCCTCTAAACTAACGCTGAGTACGCGGTGGCAAGCTAACCACAGAACAGTTTATATGATGGATTTGAATCTGGTGGGAAAGAGAGAGGTACTGATGGCTGGTTCGCTTGCCGAACTCACCCTAGGGTGCGGCTCTGCTAACGCCTGAGCCATATCAGCATCTTGGAGCGGGCAGCGGGAATCGAACCCGCATCATCAGCTTGGAAGGCTGAGGTAATAGCCATTATACGATGCCCGCATTTCTCTAACCCAAAGAACTCAAACCGCAGAGAAATATGGTGGAGGGAGAAGGATTCGAACCTTCGAAGGCAGAGCCGTCAGATTTACAGTCTGATCCCTTTGGCCGCTCGGGAACCCCTCCAGACGCCAGATTGTCACAACGGTAATTCTGCTTGCACCCGTTGTGTTTATCGCTTTTGCACGGCAAATAGACGACAGACAGTCAAGCGTCGCGCATTTTATTGTAAGGTTTTGGGGGATGCAACCATTGAACCCGGCAAAATATGCTTTATTGCTGGGAAGTTTGCAAAAAAGCGGGGGCAAACAAGCCAATCCTGCTGCGTCCCTTGTCGCTCCCCCACCCTTGGTGTATGGTCGCCGTGCCCAAGAAACAGTGATGACACCATGACGACAGAGCATAATCCCTATCTGCAATTCACCCGCGAACAATGGGCGTTATTGCGCGATTCGGTCCCCCTGACCCTGACCGAACACGATCTGCAGACCCTGCGCGGGATCAACGAGAAGGTGTCATTGCGGGAAGTGGAAGAGATATATCTGCCTCTCTCCCGCCTGCTCAATCTCTATGTCAAAGCCAAACAGCGTCGCAGCCGGGTGCTGGAGCAGTTCCTCGGCCAGTCCCGCGGCAAGGGCACCTATATCATCAGCATTGCCGGCAGCGTGGCGGGGGGCAAAAGTACCACGGCCCGTATTCTGCAGGCCCTGCTGGAGCGCTGGCCGGAGCACCCGCGGGTGGAGCTGGTCACCACCGACGGCTTCCTCTATCCCAACAAGGTACTGGAAGAGCGCGGCTTGATGCGCCGCAAGGGGTTCCCTGAGTCCTACGACATCCGCCATCTGGTGGAGTTTGTCGCCAACATCCGCGCTGGTCACGAGAAGGTCGAAGCGCCGGTTTACTCCCACCTTATCTACGACATCATTCCCGATGAGAAGAAGGTGGTGGAGCAGCCGGACATTCTGATCCTGGAAGGGCTCAATGTGCTGCAAAGCGGCATGGATTACCCTCAGGAGCCCCATCGGGTCTTCGTGTCGGACTTTGTCGACTTCTCCATCTATGTGGATGCCGATGCCGAACTGCTGCGTACCTGGTATATCGAACGCTTCCTGAAATTCCGCAGCGGCGCCTTCTCGGATCCCGACTCCTACTTCCATAACTACGCCAAGCTGGCGGAGAGTGAGGCGACCCAGATCGCCAGCAACATCTGGCAAGATATCAACTATCTGAATTTGCAAGAAAATATCCTACCAACGCGTGAGCGAGCCAACCTGATCATGACCAAGGGCCATGAACACGCCATCGAGCAGATCAAGCTGCGCAAATGATGACAGCTGTTGCCGGATAACGAAGAGGGGGCCCGCGGGCCCCCTCTTCTATTTGGTATCATGAGCGGCCTTGCTGAACCTCAGTCGCCCCGGCGCAGGGAGAGTTCGCCCCCCAGATAGAACTTGGTGCCCTCCTCCGTCTCCAGCCGCAGGGCGCCGCGATCGTCGATGCCACGGGCGATGCCGCGGATCTCCTGATCACCCATCAGCAGGCGCACCGGGCGACCGGCAAAGTGATCGAGCCGATTCCACTCATCGACAAAGCTTGCCAACCCCTGCTGCTCAAAGGTGTGCAGCGCCCGCTGCAGATGGACAATCATCCGGGCCGCCAACTGATTGCGATCGACCAGCTCGGGATTGATGTGGCGCAGCTCGGCCCAGGCCTGATCAATCTTCTCACCTTCGCGGGCAGGCATCGCCAGATTGAGACCGATGCCGATCACCAGATGACAACTGGCCCCGGCGCTACCGCTCATCTCTACCAGAATGCCCGCCAGCTTGCGGCCCTGATAGTAGAGGTCGTTCGGCCACTTGAGCTCGACGCCTTGATAGCCAAGGGACTCCAGCGCTTCAACCACTGCCACGCCGACCGCCAGACTCAGCCCCATGGCCGCCGCCATGCCTTGTTCGAGTCGCCAGTACATGCTGAGGATCAGCTGGCAACCAAACGGCGAAATCCAGGGTTTGCCACGACGACCGCGCCCGGCTGTCTGGCACTCGGCCAGACAGCTCTCGCCAGAGCGCAGCTCATTGACCCGATCCAGCAGGTGTTGGTTGGTCGAGCTAATGACCGGAAAACAGTGCACCGGCGCCATCGGGGCCAGTGCCTGCAAGGTGGCCTGATCATAGAGCGCCATCGGCACCGCCAGCCGGTAGCCCTTGCCGGTCAGGCTAAAGAGATCCAGCCCCAGCTCCTTGAGCGCCGCCATGTGTTTGCTCACCGCCGCCCGGCTGATGCCGAGCTGCTCGCCCAACTGTTCGCCGGAGTGAAACTGGCCGTCGCTAAGCAGGGTGATCAGGGTCTGTCTGATGGGAGTCAACGTCATGAGAGCACCTCGTCGAGCCAGGTTTCACCGTGCGCGCCCATAAAGCGCACCTCGTGCTCCAGCACCACGCCAAACGTCTGCTCCACGCAGTCGCGGACATGGGCCGCCAGCGCGATCAGCTCCATGGCACTGGCGCCCCCCAGATTGACCAGCACCAGCGCCTGCTCCTGATGAACAGCGGCACGGCCAATGGCGAAACCTTTCAAACCGCACTGATCGATGAGCCAGCCCGCCGCCAGCTTGGACTGCCCTTCTCCGGCCGGATAGCAGGGCATCTGCGGATAGCGCGACTTGAGCGACTCCGCCAGCGCGGCAGGCACCACCGGATTCTTGAAGAAGCTGCCCGCATTGCCGAGCACCGCAGGATCCGGCAGTTTGGCCATGCGGGTGGCACAGACGGTATCGAAGATGGCCTGCGCCGAAGGCGCGTCACCGAGCGCAGCCAGTGGGCCATAGCCCTGCACCGGTTGCCACGCCTTGGGCAGTTTGAGCCCGACGGCGGTGATCAGGTGGGAATCCTGATACTCGTGTTTGAAGATGCTGTCGCGATAACCGAAGCGGCACTCTGCCGCCGCGATCCGTTCAATCTCGCCACTCTGCCAGTTGAACGCCTCGACATAGGCGCAGAAGTCGGCCAGCTCAACGCCATAGGCACCGATGTTCTGCACCGGCGCGGCACCGACCGTACCGGGAATGAGCGCCAGATTCTCTAGCCCGAACCAGCCCTGTTGCAAGGTATGGCGCACCAGCTGATGCCAATCTTCACCGGCCGCCACATGGAGCAACCAGTGATCGCCACCATCTTCAGCGGTAATCCCCTTGAGCCGGTTGAGCACCACCAGACCGAGAAAATCGGTGGTGAAGAGCATATTGCTGCCGCCGCCCAGATTGAGGCGAGGCAACTGGTTGAGTTGTGGATCAGCACGCAGGGTCGCCAGATCGGCAACCTGCTCCACCTCGGCCAGCCAGAGGCAATACGCATCGAGGGCAAGGGTGTTGAGCTTCAACAAGGAGGCGTTGGCATTCAGTTTCATCGGTCTATCCCGGCTTGGTGCAAGGGCGCAGTCTACCTCAAGTTGCCCCATGACGAAAAACCCGAGCCCTTTTCGGGGGAATAGCAGTGGTTTAGAGTAGGCGACTTCAACTGCTGAGGAATAACTCATGAACAACCAGTTTGCCGTCATCGGCCTGGGCCTGTTTGGCAGCGCGCTGTGCGAAGAGCTGCAACGGCAAGATGCCGAAGTACTGGCCATCGATATCGACGAGAGCAAGACCCGGCAAATCGCCGCCCTCTGCAATCACGTTATCGTGGCCGACGCCACCGATGAGGCCACCGTGGCCGAGCTGGGACTGGCCAATTTCGATATCGTCTTCGTTGCCATCGGTGACAACCTGGAGACCAGCATCCTCACCACCCTCGTCTTGAAAGAGGCGGGCGTGAAGAAGGTGTGGGTCAAGGCGCGCGACAAGTTCCACGCCAAGATCCTGCAGAAAGTGGGCGCCGACAAGGTGATCAACCCGGAGTGGGACATGGGCCGCCGGGTCGCCCAGAGCATGCTGGACAACCGGCTGTTCGACTATCTGGAGCTGGGCCACGACATGGTGCTGACCGAGTTCGTGATTGGCCTGCAACAGAACGGCCGGGAACTAGGCGACTTCCATCTGCTGCAACAGAGCGATTTCCAGCTGCTCGCCATCAAGCGTGGTGACGTGCTGCACAACGTGCTGACCGGCAAGATGGAGCTGCAACTGGGCGACATCCTGATCCTGGCGGGCAACAAGCACGCCATCGACCACTGGCTCGAAACCCTATGATCAACTGGCGCAGCAGCTACGCCTTCGCCCTCCATCGGGAGCAGGACTCTCGCTGGAGCGAAGCCCGGCTGATCCTCGGCAGCTTTCTGATCATTCTGCTGATTGGCACCATCTTTCTGGTGCAACCCTCCAGCCACAATGGCGAGGTCACCTTCGTCAACGCCCTGTTTACCGCCACCTCGGCCATCAGCGTGACAGGTCTTGGCGTGGTGGATACCGGCACCGCCTTCACCCTGCAGGGGCAGATTTTCCTGCTGATGCTGATGGAGATCGGCGGTCTGGGCCAGATGACCATGACCCTGCTGCTGATCGCCATCTTCAGCAAACGGGTCGGCCTACGCCAGCAGGTACTGGCCAAGGAGGCGCTGGGACAGGAGGGCTCGGTCAACATCATCCAGCTGGTCAAACGGATCGTGCTGTTCGCCTTTATCGCCCAGCTGATCGGCACCGGCATCATGGCGATCCGCTGGGTGCCCGAGATGGGGTGGGTGCACGGCCTCTATGTCAGCTTCTTCCACGCAGTATCGGCCTTCAACAACGCCGGGTTTTCGCTCTTTGCCAACAACCTCATCGACTATAGGGACGACCCCATCATCAGCCTGACCATCGCCGGTCTGCTGATCCTGGGGGGGATCGGCTTTACCGTCATCGTCGATCTGGTGCGCAACCGCCGCTGGCGCAAGCTCAAGCTGCACAGCAAGCTGATGCTGCTGATGACCCCGGCACTGCTGCTGGCCGGTACCCTGATGTTCTGGCTGCTGGAACACAACAACCCGGGCACCCTCGGCAAGGCCGGTGTCGGTGGCCAGCTGCTGGCTGCCTTCTTCCAGTCTGCCAGTGCCCGTACCGCCGGTTTCAATACCATAGATATCGGGCTGATGACCCCGGCGGCGCTGCTGTTCCTGATGATGTTGATGTTTATCGGTGCCGGTGCCACCTCGACCGGTGGTGGTATCAAAGTCACCACCTTCGCCGTGGTGCTACTGGCGACCAAGGCGTTTCTGACCAAACGGCCCCATGTCACCGCTTTTGGCCGCACCCTGTCGCCCCAGATCGTGACCCGCTCGCTGGCCATCATCATCGTCAGCACCATGGTGCTGATGCTGGCGATGTTCCTGCTGATGGTGACCGAGGATCTGCCGTTCGACAAAATCATGTTCGAGACCATCTCGGCATTTGCCACCGTCGGCCTCTCCACCGGCATCACCGCCTCCCTGAGCGAGCCGGGCAAGCTGATCCTGGTGCTTGTGATGATCTGCGGCCGTCTCGGCCCCCTGACCCTGGCCTTTATGCTGGCCCGCCCAGTCGAGACCCGCATCCGTTATCCGGAAGAGAACGTCTATACCGGCTGACCAGCCATGAACACGGGGCAGCCATTGGCTGCCCCGTTTTTTTATTCGGCTTGTTGCTGCGCCTTGAGCCAGCGCCCCGGGCTCACCCCCAGCTCCCGCTCGAATGCCCGACCAAAGGCGACACTGCTGCTGTACCCCGCACCCAGCGCCACCTGCACCATGGGCTCCCCCGCCAGCAGTTGCTGGCAGGCGCACGCCATGCGCCAGCGGGTCAGATAACCAAGCGGCGCTTGACCGACCCGCTCCTGAAACCTCGCGGCAAAGCGGGCCCGCGACATGCCGGCCTCCCGCGCCAGCGTGGCCACCGTCCAGGGTTCATCCCCACGCTGATGCATCACCGAGATCGCCTTGGCCAACTGGGGATCGGAAATACCTGCCAGCATCCCCTGCTGACACACCCCTTGCTCGACCAGATGACGCAGCAGCAGGATCAACAGTACCTCCAGCAAGCGGGAGATCAGCGGATCCTGCCCGTAGCGGGGGTGAAACGCCTCGTCAAACAGCTGACTCAGCACCGGCGTCAGGACAGGCAACTCACGTAGCGGCAGCACCAGCGAGCCCGGTAATGCCAGTTGCAACGGCGATGATCCCCCCTTGCCGAATACGACATTGGCGCACACCAAATCACAACCCCCCAGAGTTCTGGGTTCAAGCTTGTGAGGACGTCCCCGAGGGAACAGGATCAGAGTCGGCTCCTCGAGCAGCAAGCTGGCTCCCCCCTCTTCACGCAGCATGACGGCACCGCTGCGCAGCAGATGAAGATGTCCGCCACTCGGGTAATCATCACTGGAGGAGTTCTGGCACAGGTTGCCGGCGAAGAAGATCTTGGCTTCGGGGGAGGCATGAACCAACAGGGCAGAGAGCGGATCCATATTTGAGACTAATAGTATTTATTTGCAGACGATGAGTGATAAACCGTATCACGAATGACGGCACACTGTCTCCCGTACCTTCACTACCACAGGAGAAGATCATGAGCCGTATCCAACCCGTATCCCAACCGCAACCCGCAGCTGCCCAGACCCTGGCCACCCTGCAACGCAATCTGGGTATGGTGCCCAACCTCTACGCTACCCTGGCCCACTCGCCAGCCCTGCTCAATGGCTTCCTGGCCTTTGCCGAGGCGCTTGGCAAGGGGCGTCTCACTGCCCCACAACGGGAGTTGCTGGCACTGGCCATAGGTCAAGCCAACGCCTGCCAATACTGTTTGTCTGCCCACACACTGCTCGCGGGCAAGGCCGGATTCTCGGCCCAGGAGATCCGGGCTGCCCGGCTCGGCCAGGCCTCGGCTCCCCTTGATCACGCCCTGCTGCAACTGGCAACAGCGCTGGTCAGTCAGCGCGGGGTGATCAGTGACGAGCAGCTTGCTAGCGCCCGTGCCGCAGGCGTAGATGACGAGCTGCTGCTGGAGGTGCTCGGCCAGGTGGTGGTCAATACCCTGACCAACTATGGCAACCACCTGGCGGCGACCGAGATCGACTTCCCGCCCGTCACTCTGACCCCTTAAACAAGGAGCCCCCATGCAGCAACATGACAAAGGCTTTCTGGTCGCTCTGGCGGGCGTGGTATTGACCCTGCTCTGGATCGGCGTCTTCAAGTTTACCCCGACAGAGGCAGCCGCCATCAAACCACTGGTAGCCAGCCACCCCTTGATGAGCTGGCTCTATGGCCCCCTGTCGGAACAGAGCGTATCGAACCTGATCGGGGTGGTCGAGATAGTGATCGCCATCGGGCTGGTCGTGGGTCTGTGGCAACCTCGCATCGGTTACTGGTGCAGCATGGGGGCTATCGTCACCTTCCTGGCGACGCTGAGCTTCCTGCTGACTCTGACAGGTGTCTGGAAGATGGTTGACGGCGTGCCAGTCACCGAGTTCTTCCTGTTCAAGGACCTGGTGTTTCTCGGTGTGGTTCTGCACTACCAGCACAGGATCCGTGCCAGCTTGTCCACTCAGGCAGCCTGACAACAATGCCTTTGGCGCCCAGGATGGGCGCCTTTTTTCGTTATGCAGCACTGGTCTGGCGCTTGCTGGTCGTCTTGCGCGGTCGGGGCCCGCCAGTCTTGCGCTTGGTAAAACGCCGCTTGCCGGCCCTCGGTGCCTCCTTGGGCAGGGCGCTGAAGCTGGCGCCGGAGTCCTGCCGCGCCCCCTCGATCAGACCGTTGAGCTGCTCGGTGAGCGGCCCCATAAACTGCTGATAGCTGCCGTGGCGCTCGGCGATCTGGCCGAGGCTCTGCTCCCACAGCGCCGTCATATCCGGCGTGGTGGCCGTCGCAGGCAGCGCCTGTACCAGCGCCCGCCCGGTCGGGGTCGCCTTGATGCTCTTGCCCTGACGCACCAGAAAGCGACGCTTGAACAGCAGGTCGATGATACCCGCCCGGGTCGCTTCTGTGCCGAGGCCATCGGTGTCGCGCAGGGTCTTGCGGATCTCGGGATCCTGCACATAACGAGCGATGCCGGTCATAGCCGCCAGCAGGGTGGCATCGGTGAACGACTTGGGCGGCTGGGTCATCTTCTCCTGCAGTTCGCCCCGCTCGCACAGCAGTTGCTCTCCCTCTTTCAGGGCAGGCAGCGTGCCCGCCTTCTCTTCGTCGTCATCCTCCTCCACTCCGAGCAGCGCCTTCCAGCCCGCCTTGAGGATTCGCCGCGCCTTGGCCTGAAACAGGCCACCGGCGATGCGCAGCAGCACCTTGCTGTCGTTGTATTCGAACGGGGGATAGAACTGTAGCAGATACTGGCGGGCAATCAGGCCATAGAGCTTCGCCTCGTCGGCCCCCAGTGTGGCGGGGTTGCCCTGCTTCTCGGTGGGGATGATGGCGTGGTGGGCATCCACCTTGCTATCGTTCCACGCCTTGCTGCGGATCTTGCCATCAGCCTCGCTCACCGCCTTGGCCAGTGCAGGCGCTGTAGCGGCGATGGCACCGCGCACCTGCTCGGACCGCTTGAAGTGGTCGGTCGGCAGATAGCGGCTATCGGAGCGCGGATAGGTGATGAGCTTGTGGCGCTCGTAGAGGCTCTGGCAGATGTCGAGCACTCGCTTGGCATCCATGCCGAAGCGCTTGGCGGCATCGATCTGCAGGCTGGAGAGGTTGTAGGGCAGCGGCGCCGCCTGCTTGCGGGCCTGCTCCTCCACCGATTCAACCTGTGCGGGTTGGCCGTTGATCCTGCTCACCACCTTGTCGGCCAGCGCCCGATTGAGCACCCGCCCCTCCTCATCCTGCCACGGCAGGCAGGCTTCCGATGGCAGCCACTTGGCGGTGAAGCGCTCGTTACTATCGGTCAGAAGATGGGCCAGCACCTCGTAGAAGGGTTTGGGGACGAAGGCCTCGATCTCGAGATCCCGCCGCACCACCAGCCCCAGCAGCGGGGTCTGCACCCGACCGACCGAGAGCAGCTCGCTGCAACCTGCCTTGCGCCCGAGCAAGGTATAGGCGCGGGTCATGTTGATGCCGTAGAGCCAGTCGGCCCGACTGCGGGCCAGCGCCGAGACCGCCAGCGGCACGAACTCCTTGTTGTCCCGCAGCTTCTCGAGGGCACGGCGCACCGCAGGCGGGTTGAGATCGCTGATGAGGCAGCGCTGCACCGGCTTGGTTTTCGGGTAGCCGAGAAAGTCGATCACCTCGTCCACCAGCAACTGCCCTTCCCGGTCCGGGTCACCGGCGTTGACCACGCAGTCCGCCTGCTTGATCAGCCGTTTTATGACGGTGAGCTGGGTTTTGGTCTTGGGTTTGGCCACCAGCTGCCACTGGGCGGGGATGATGGGGAGATGCTCCATCCGCCACTGCTTGAAGGCGGCGTCATAGGCATCGGGCTCGGCCTGCTCCAGCAGATGGCCGATACACCAGGTGACCACATCCCCTTGGGCTGTTTCGATAAAACCGTCGCCCTTCTTGTGGGGCTTGGGCAGGGCATCGGCAATGGCGCGGCCCAGCGTGGGCTTCTCGGCGATAAAGAGTCGCATCGGTGGCTACCTGCAATACTGTATATGCAGACAGTATACAACTGCCACCGCGAAAGCCCAACTGCCCCTACTCGTCGAACGGGTGATCGTGGATGGCGGCAAACAGCCGCGCCTGATTGAGCAGCGGCGCATAGTGGAAGGCATTTTCGCCATCTTCCGCCAGCAGGTAGTCGGTCAGCTGTTCGCGCACCGCCTCTTGCAGGGTCTCCAGCTTCCACGGCTTGGCGAGGTAGTAGTGCAACCCACCGCGATTGACCGCTTCGACGGTGGCCTCCAGCCCGGCTTGTCCGGTCAGCAGCAATTTGCGGCTGGCACGGGTGGAGGCTCGCCGGTTCAGCTCTACCAGAAAATCGACCCCCAGGGTTCCCGGCATGATGTGGTCACAGAGGATCAGCGCCAGCTTGTTGCCGTCGCGCTCCCACTCCTCCACCACCGCACGCGCCTCATCGACGCTCTCAGCCGCCTCCAGCTCGAAGTGGGAACGGAACGGGGCGAGATCATGGATCACCGCATCCAGCACCTCCCGCTCATCGTCCACACACAGGATCAGATAGTGTTTGTTCATTGCTCCTCCTTGGCGACATGGTTTGGCACGCCGCGCGATTGATGCTGGCCACCGCTCAGGCCGCATGCTCCTTGTTGTGATGAGGTTCGCCCCCGTAACCGGCCTGCCCCATGCCATCCAGCGGCAGACAGACCCGCATCCGGGTGTAGCGGCCCGGCGCCGAGTCCACCTCAATCCGGCCGTGGTGCTGCTGAACTATCTGCAGCGAGACGCTCAGACCGATACCGAGGCCGAAATGGCCCTCCCGCTTGGTGGTGAAGTTGAGATCGAAGATCCGCTGCCACAGCTCGGGCTCGATGCCGCAACCGCTATCCTCGATCTCCACCATGACCCACTCGGGATCCAGCAGCCCGGTGCGGATGGTGAGTCGCCCCGAGCAGCTCATGGCATCCAGACTGTTGGCGATCAGGTTGGTCCACACCTGTTGCAGGGCGATGGGGTGACAGCGCACCAGCGGCAACGGCTGGTACTCCTTGCAGAGCTCATGATGCTTGAGGCGGTTTTCGAAAATCATCAAGGTATCTTCCAGCCCCTCGTGCAGGTCTACCAGCGAGGGCTCGGCCCGATCCTGCCGGGCATACTGCTTGAGGCTCTTGACCAGATCGCCGATGCGACGGGCACACACTTCGATATTGCGCAGGAAGCTGCCGGTCTGCTGGAACAGCTCCAGCCGGGAAAGCAGCGCCTCCCGCTCGTCGGCAGTGCGGCTGGCAAACCAGCGCTGCCAGTTCAGCTCGTCATCCAGATTCATCTGCACCGCCAGCCGTGCCTGCTGACGATCGCCAAAGCGCCCCTCCGCCAGCCGGGTCTTGTCACGGATCTCGCTGGTCGAGACCGGCTGGGAGGAGAGCGCCTGACAGAGGGTCTGGTTGCCCAGACCCTTGATGGGGGCAGGTAGTTCGAGATTGACCAGATCGGGGATGGCGGCCCGCAGGGTCTCGCTACCGCGGATAATGGCCGCCACCGGGTTGTTCAGCTCGTGGGCGACACCTGCCACCAGCTGACCCAGCATCGCCATCTTTTCGCTCTCCACCAGCTGGGCGTGAGCGGCATCAAGGGAGTTGAGGGTCTGTTGCAGCCGCATCTCGGTACGGATGCTGTTTTGCAGGCGACGGTTGAAGTGACGCAGCAGCAGGTTGGTAAAGGAGGGGAGCAGTTCGCTGCGCGCCTGCATCACCCGGGAGAATTGCAGCTTGTCGAGCTTGATAACCTCGGCACCGGTCAGAGTCACGCCGGTGGTGAAGGCGGGTTCGCCGGTCACGAAGGACATGCCCCCCACCAGCGAGCCGGTACGGTAGTGCACCACCTCCTGATCGATCCCCTGCTCGTCCCGCTTGCGCAGCACCACCTCCCCCTTGGCGATAAACCAGAGGAAGCTGTTGGGCTCCCCCTCGCGGGTCAGCACATGGCCCGGGCTGTAGTGGCGACAGACCCGCTCCTCGTCATTGCCATCGAAAAACTGGTAGAGGCCGTCGATCACCACCCGGGAGAGTTCTTCATCGCTGCAGTGGGTGTAATCCATAAAGCCCTGCCGATAGGCAGCCAACTGGCGATCGACGTGGGCTCGCAGCAGCTTCTGGTTGTCGAGCACGGCGGCATAGCTCAGCAGGTCCGCCTCAGGACGCTGCAATACAAAGTGGCTCGCCTGCTCGATCACCGCCCGGCGCAGGCTGCCATCGCGCCAGGGGCGTTGCAGGTAGTAGTCGAGACGACCGAGGTTCACCGCCTCGATGATCGATTTCATCTCCGGCTGGCTGCCCAGCAGGATCTTGCGGCACGCCTCGTGACGGCTGCCGAGGCGGATCAGAAAATCGGCCCCTCGCCCATCCCCCAGCTCGCTGTCACACACCACCACGGCGGGTGGCTGCCCCTTGCGATCCAGCTCGTCCAAGGCCAGCTCCGCCGACCCCTGACCGACTACCACCACCAGCGCGAAATGGCCGAGCAGCGGAGCCAACTCCTGTTCGAATTCGGCCAGCAGTTGCACGTTGGCGGCGACACACAGCAGTGAGAAAGGGCTCATCAGCGACACTCCGTTGAGGCTCACTGCTCACTATATCAGCGAATCTTGTGGGGTTTTGCGAGGGGGCTAACAGCTGTCGCGGAAAGTGCACAAATAAATAAAACAGAAAACAAATGAATTTAATTCGATAAATACGTCAAAAACAAAACAAAAGACAAGATGTGACAACAATCAAAAATATAAACCATGATGGAGGTCAACGCCTTATCCCTGTCATTACTACTACTATTGGACTAGTACTATGTAGGTAATTATTGACCGTAGGAAAACGCCGCCATGATTGGAAAACTGATAAGAAAAACCTGGTTCTGGCTCCTGCTGCTCGGGGCCCTGCTGGGTGTCGCGGCACTGGGTGTCACCGTGACCGTGCTGCACAAGACCAGCTCCACCGAATTCTGCGTCTCCTGCCACTCCATGCAGACTCCGCTCGCCGAGTATCAGGGCAGTGTCCACTTCCAGAACACCAAGGGAATCCGCGCCGAGTGCGCCGACTGCCACATCCCGGGCGACCCCACCTCCTACCTGTGGACCAAGATCCGCGCCGTGAAGGATATCTATCACGAGGCGATCGGCACCCTGGATACCCCGGAAAAGTATGAAGCCCACAAGCTGCGGATGGCCCAGTCCGTCTGGGACGAGCTGAAAGCCAACGACTCCGCCACCTGCCGCAGCTGCCACAGCTACGAGGCGATGGACATTCTGGCCCAGCGCCCCAATGCCCGTGCCGAGCACCCGGTCGCCATCAAGGAAGGCCAGACCTGTATCGACTGCCACCGCGGTGTCGCTCACATCATGCCTGACATGAGCGGCCTGGCTGCCGCCGGTGCCAGCGAGCTGGCGCAGGCTGCGGCCCAGACCCCGGCCAACGTCACCACCCGTTACGCCATCGCCACCACCCCGCTGTTCCTCGATGCTGCCGCCAAGACCGACGAAGGCACCCTGATGCCCTCCACCAAGGTGGAAGTGCTGGCCAACGAAAACGGCCGCGCCAAGGTGCAGATCGAAGGCTGGCAACAGGATGGTGTGAGCGAAGTGTTCTACGCCGCACCGGGCAAACGGATCCTCAGCGTACTGGTCGGCGATGCCGCCAAGAAAGCACTGGTCACCGGCCAGAGCGAAACCGACAGCGCCACCAACCTCACCTGGCATCAGGTCAAGCTGACCGCCTGGGTCGACCAAAGCCAGCTCATCGGCGATCAGGGCAAGCTGTGGCAATACGCCTCCACCCTGATGTCCAACAACTGTACCGGCTGCCACGGCCTCACCGCGCTGGATCACTTCAATGCCAACCAGTGGATCGGCGTCATCAAGGGGATGGAATCTCGTACCTCCCTGACCCCGGAACAGGCTCGCATGTTGACCCAGTATGTCCAGAAACACGCCAGTGACATGAGCGCGGCCCACTAAGGCTGGCACAGAGGAAAACCGTTATGACTTTTTTCAATGACAAGAAGACCAATCTGTCCCGCCGCAACCTGCTCAAGGGGCTCGGCGCCTGCGCAGCCCTGCCCCTGCTCGGCGGCATTTTTCCCAAGAGTGCGCTGGCGCAAGCCATCAGCACCGCATTGAGTCAGTTCCCGACCCTGGTGCCCGCCCAGAAGGGCATTCTGACTGGCGCCCACTGGGGTGCTTTCGAGGCGATCGTCGAAGATGGCCGCATGGTGCGCGTCCAGCCGGTGGCCGATGATCCGGCGCCAAACGATCTCATCGACATGGCGCCGTTCCAAGTCCACGCCAAGAACCGCATCAAATACCCCATGGTACGCAAGAGTTGGCTGGAGCACGGCCCGGGCGCCAAGCCGGAGCTGCGCGGCGCCGACGAGTGGGTGCGGGTGAGCTGGGAGAAAGCCATTGAACTGGTGGCCGGCGAGATCCAGCGCGTCCAGTCTGACTTCGGCCCGCAGGCGATCCACGCCGGTTCCTACGGCTGGAAGAGTGTCGGCATGTTCCACAACAGCCGCACCCTGCTGCACCGCCTGATGAACCTCTCCGGCGGCTTCACCGGTTATGCCGGTGACTACTCCACCGGTGCGGCTCAGGTGATCATGTCCCACGTGATGGGCTCCATCGAGGTGTACGAACAGCAGACCGCCTGGCCCAACGTGGTGGAAAACGCCGAACTGGTGGTGCTGTGGGGGGTCAATGCTCAGGTCACCCTGAAGAACAGCTGGAACATGCCGGATCACGAAGGTCAGGCCGGTTTCAAGGCGCTAAAAGAAAAAGGCACCCGCGTCATCAGCATCGATCCGGTCTACAACGAGACCGCCAAGCTGGTCGGCGCCGAGTGGATTGCCCCGAACGCCTACACCGACGTGGCCATGATGCTGGGTGTGGCCCACACCCTCTACAGCGAGAAGAAGCACGATCAGGCCTTCCTCGATCGCTACACCGTCGGCTTCGACAAGTTCCTCGCCTATCTGCTCGGCAAGGATGACGGTCAGCCGAAGAGCGCCGAGTGGGCGAGCACTGTATGCGGCGTCGATGCCAAGGTGATCCGCCAGCTGGCCCTCGACATGGCCGCCAAGCGCACCATGATCATGGCCGGTTGGGGCATGCAGCGTCAGCAGCACGGTGAACAGCCGAACTGGATGCTGGTCACTCTGGCCTCCATGCTGGGCCAGATCGGCCTGCCGGGCGGCGGCTACGGCTTCAGCTACCACTACTCCTCCGGTGGCAGCCCCACCGCCAAGGGCGGCATTCTGGCGGGCATCTCCGCCGGCAACGCACCGAAGAACAGCCCGGCACCGATCCCGGTGGCGCGCATCGCCGACTGTCTCGCCAACCCGGGCAAGACCATCGACTTCAACGGCCGCAAGGTGACCTATCCGGACATCAAGCTGGTCTACGTGGCGGGCGGCAACCCCTTCCACCACCATCAGGACACCAACAACCTGCTGCAGGCGTGGCGCAAGCCGCAGACCGTGATCGTTCACGAGCCCTACTGGACCGCCACCGCCAAACACGCCGACATCGTGCTGCCGGTCACCACCAGCTACGAGCGCAACGATCTGGAGATGGGCGGCGACTACTCTCAGCGCTATGTGTTCCCGATGCACCAGTGCGTCCCGCCCCAGCACGAGTCCCGCAACGACTTCGACATCTTCAGCGCCATCGCCGCCAAGCTGGGCGTGCAGGAGCAGTACACCGAAGGGAAGGACGAGATGCTGTGGCTCAAGCAGATGTACGACGGCATGGCGGCGCAGGCCCGCGGCGCCCGCGTGGCGCTGCCGCCGTTCAACATGTTCTGGGAGTCCAACAACTACATCCGCTTCCCGATCCCCGAGGCCAACCGCCAGTGGATCCGTCACGCCGATTTTCGCGAGAATCCGCTGCTCAATCCGCTCGGCACCCCGTCCGGCAAGATCGAGATCTTCTCCAACACGGTGGCGGGGATGGGTTATGCCGACTGTGCCGGCCATCCCAAGTGGTATGAGCCCAAGGAGTGGGTGAAGAGCGAGGTGGCGGCGCGCTATCCACTGTCGCTCAACACCTCCCACCCGACCCAGCGGCTGCACTCCCAGCTCGACAACACTCCGCTGCGAGACAAGTTCGCCATCGCCGACCGCGAGGCGATCATGATCCATCCGCTGGATGCCAAGGCTCGTGGCATCGCCCAGGGGGATCTGGTGCGCGCCTTCAACGAGCGCGGCCAGATCCTGGTGGGCGCCCTGCTCTCCGAGGATGTGCGCCAAGGGGTGGTGCGGATCTGCGAAGGGGCCTGGTATGACCCGGCCAAGCCGGGCGAAGCGGGCAGCATCTGCAAGAACGGCAACGTCAACTGCCTCACCTTCGACGAAGGCTCGTCCAGTCTGGCGCAGGGCAACTGCGGCCACATGGCCCAGCTGCAGATCGAGAAGTACACTGGCCCGGTGCTGGCCAACACCGCCCACGCGGTACCGGCCAACGGCTAAGGCGATTGCCACCCAATAAAAACGGCGCCATCAAGGCGCCGTTTCTTTATCTGTCTGCCAAAGAGCACACATAGTCCGGACGGATTTAAAAATCCCCCTCTTCCATATACTCCTGCGCGCACTCCACCAGCTGCGGCCACAGCTCTTCCGGCACCCAGGCGTCCGGGTCATCTTCATCCCCGTCGTACTGGCTCCAGAAATAGCGGCGCAGGCCGGAGGCAAACTCGTCGCTGATCTCGGCCAGCTCCGAGAGCGGCCCCAACCAGGCGATGCGGCGCAGCCCAGAGGCGAGATCGTTGATGGCATCCATCAGGGTGCGATCGTCGAAGCTCTGCTCCACCAGCAGGGTGAAGCGCTCGCGCGCCTGCTCGGTCTGCTCCTCGTCCAGTTCGCCCACATCGGCCAGCAGGTCGACAAAATCTTCCAGCAGATAGGCAATCAGGCCATCCCGATCTTCAAACCACTGGATCTGGGCGCCCTTGACCCCCAGTACAGAGGCATCGAATGAATCGTCAAGATGGCACAGGGCCCACGGATCGTCGGTCATGGTTCTCTTCCTCAGGCTAAAACAAATGCCATATCTTATGCCTAGCTCTCGACCCTTGCCACCTTGGGCAACGAGAGGGAGGCGGCCAGCCCGCCCAGTTCGGCGCGGCCCATAATAAAGCTGCCGCGATAGGCTTCCGCCAGATCGGAGACGATGTTGAGACCGAGACCGGAACCCGGCACCTTCTCGTCGAGCCGCACCCCGCGCAGCACCGCCTTGGCGATCTGATCCTCGCTCATGCCGGGGCCGTCATCCTCGATACGCAGGGTGATCCAGCCCCCCAGCTCGGCGCTGGAGATACGCAGCTCGCTGGCGGACCATTTGAAGGCGTTCTCCAGCAAATTGCCCACCATCTCGTCGAAGTCCTGCTCCTCCACCCCGACCGCCAGATTGGCGGGCACTTGCAGATCCACCGTCTTGCCCGGATAGAGGCGGGAGAAGGCGCGGCAGATATACTCCACCCGCGCCCGCACCGGGGTCGACACCCCGAGGATCTTGGCGGCGCCGGTCACCCGCGCCTTACCGAGGTGATAGTCGATATGGCGCTGGATCTGGTCGAGCTGCTCGCCGATGGCGGCCTGATCCTCCGGCGGCAACTGGGCAACCTGATTGCGCATGATGCTGAGCGGCGTCTTGAGGGCGTGAGCCAGATTGCCGGTGTGGGCACGGGCACGCTGCAGCAGCTCGCCGTAGTGGTGCAGCAGCCGGTTGATATCCTCAACCAGCGGCTGGATCTCCAGCGGATAGCGCAGCCGGAATCCCTCCTGATGACCCTCGTGAACCCGCCCCAGTTCACGGCGCAGCAGATGCAGCGGCCGCAAACCATAGACGATCTGGAACATGAAGCCGAGCACCAGACCGGCGGCGGCAAAGCCGAGACCGAGGAACAGGCTGATGCGAGTTTTCTTCAGGGTCTGGATCAGGGTGCTGCTGTCCTTGGCCATCACCAGGGTAAAGACCCGATCCGAACCGGGCAACAGCACGGTGCGGGTCATGATCAGCAGCGGCTCCTTGTTGGGGCCCTTGCCAAAAAAGAGGTCAGGATCGCCAAAGGCAGACTTGAGGCCACGGCTCACCAGATGGGTGTCCCACAGGGATCGGGAGCGGCCCACCACATTTTCCCCCAGTTCCAGCTGCCAGTAGTAGCCGGAGTAAGGTTGGCTGAAACGGGGATCGGCCATCGGTTCGATCACCACAGGCAGACCACTCTTCTCCACCTCCAGCCGGGAGAGCAGATCGTAGAGTTGCAGGCGCAAGCCGTCAGCCTCTGCCTCCTGCCAGTAGTTGCGCATCATGGTCTGCAGGCTGAAGCCGGTGGCGAACAGGAACAGCCCGCACCACACCAGCGCAATGGCAAGCAGCCGCCCCCGCAGGGTTCGGACCAGCCTCATTCGTTGATCCGGTATCCGAGACCACGCACTGTCTCAATCAAGTCGGGATGGGTCTTCTTGCGGATCCGGCCGATGAACACCTCTACTGTGTTGGAGTCACGGTCGAAATCCTGAGCGTAGATGTGATCGATCAGCTCGCTGCGCGACACCACCTTGCCCCGATGCTGCATCAGGTAACCCAGCACCCGGAACTCGTGGGCGGTCAGCTTGATGGGGGTCCCTTCGTACCACACCTGGGAAGCCGCCATATCGAGCCGTACCCCGCCAATCTCCAGAACGGAGCTGGCGTTGCCTGCCGCCCGGCGCACCAGCGCATGCACCCGCGCCACCAGCTCGGCCACCTGGAACGGCTTGGTGAGGTAGTCATCGGCACCGGCATTGAGCCCCTCGATCTTCTCGTGCAGTTGGCCACGGGCGGTCAGTACCAGCACCGGGGTATCGATTCCCTTGCTGCGCCACTCCTTCAACACGCTCAGGCCATCGCGCCCAGGCAGGCCGAGGTCGAGAATGATGGCGTCATAGGGTTCGGTCTCACCGAGGAAACCGGCCTCGTTGCCGTCGTGGCAGAGGTCGGTGACAAAGCCGGAGAGGCGCAGCTGTTCGGCCAGCTGACCAGCCAGAATTTTTTCGTCTTCAACAATCAGAATTCGCATGAACAGGCTTCCACACAGGGGTTATTCATCATCCTCGACCGGGGGCTTTGGTGGTTCGAACAACCGCTCCAGATGGTGGCCCTTGGCCCACACCAGCTCAAGGTTGTCGGCCCGATAGGCTACCTTGATCACGCTGTTTTCCCGATCGATGACTCGCAGTTCATAGAGCCAGATACCATCCTCTTCTCCCAGATCCACCCGCAACACCCGCACCGGCAATCTGGCCGCCACCTCCATCATTTCATGGAAGGGCCGAACCCGTCCCTCATGGACAGCTTGCTGCAGCATGGCTTCATCAGGCGTGACCGCCTGTGCCAGCAACGGCAGCAATAACCCAAGCAGAGGGAGCGCTCTATTCATGGATGATTCATCTCCAAAAACCTAACATAATGGCGTTTATAGTCTGCCAGCCATGAATCCGGAATGAATATGATCCCGCGCAGTTTCCTGCTGATCCTTTGCCTGTTGAGTGCCACAAGCTGGGCGGCCCAGAGCCGTCTCGACATGGCCGGGCTGGTCAAACTCCTGCTGGCGCAAGGGTATCACGACATTCGGGAAGTGGAGCTGGAAGGGGACAAATTCGAGGTCAAAACCCTCAATCGCCAGGATCAGAAGGTGCATCTCATCGTCGATGCCTACACTGGCGAGATCAAACAACAAGAGGCCGATTAGGCCTCTTTTGCATTCCAGCGTCCCCGCATGGGGCGCAGCAGCTTCTCCCGCCTCGGCCAGAGCAGGGCGCAGGCCAGCAGCAGGTAGATGAGGGGCTCCCCCCAACCGCTCTTGAGCGACCACCAGTAGTGCACCGGCACCAGCAGGGCGATGGCATAGACCCAGTTGTGCAGCTTCTGCCATGCAGCGCCCATGCTGCGCTGCAATGCGGGCAGCGAAGTGATGCTGAGGGCGGCCAGCAGCAGCAGGGCCACCATCCCCACCACTATGTAGCTGCGCTTGACCAGCTCGCCGCCAATCAGCCCCCAGTCAAACTGCAGATCCAGCCCCAGCCACGCCATGAAGTGGAGCAGCGCCCAGGCAAAACACCAGAGCCCGAGGGGGCGGCGCAGCTTGATGAGCTGCCCCTGCCGCCAGCGCTTGGCCAGCGGCGAGACCAACAGGGTGAGCAGCAGCAGATTGAGCGCTCCCTTGCCGAGGTAGTGGATAAGCTCTGGCACCGGATCGCCCCCCAGCAGACCCGCTGGAATGGCAAAAACCAGCCAGAGCAGGAAACCCAAGGAGCCCAGATGCACCAGCGCCCGCAAGCCGCTGATATGGGCCGGTTTCAATCTCAGTACCATTGGCGCAGATCCATCCCCTGATAGAGCGAGGCGACTTCGTCACCATAGCCGTTGAACATCAGGGTCGGCTGACGCTTGGCGCCAAACACTCCTCCCTCGCCGATGAAACGCTCGCTTGCCTGGCTCCAGCGCGGGTGATCCACCTGCGGGTTGACGTTGGCGTAGAAGCCATATTCGTTGGGAGCCAGCAGGTTCCAGGTGGTGGGCGGCATCTCCTCTACCAGCCGGATCGAGACGATGCTCTTGATGCTCTTGAAGCCATACTTCCACGGCACTACCAGCCGGATCGGCGCGCCATTCTGGGCGGGCAGGGTCTTGCCGTAGAGCCCCATCGCAAGGAATGAGAGAGGGTGCATCGCCTCGTCGATACGCAGCCCCTCCACATAGGGATACTCGATGCCGCCCCCCAAACTGGAGGCCTGCCCCGGCAGCTGTTTCGGATCAAACAGGGTTTCGAAGGCGACAAACTTGGCGCGACTGGTGGGCTCGGCACGGCGGATAATCTCCGCCAGCGAGATGCCGTTCCAGGGCAGTACCATGGACCAGGCTTCAACGCAGCGCAGCCGGTAGATCCGCTCCTCCAGCTCGCTTTTGTTGATGAGGTCCCACACATCGAGGGTAAAGGGCTTGGCCACCTCCCCCTCCACCTTGAGGATCCAGGGTTCGGGCTTGAGGTAATGTGCGTTGCGAGCCGGGTCGGACTTGTCGGTGCCGAGCTCATAGAAGTTGTTGTAACTGGTGGCCTTCTCTTCCGGTGTCAGCACCAGATTGGCCGGGCGCTCCGCAGGCTTGCTGTTGAGCGGTTTGGTAGCTAATTGGGGGGCATCCTCTTTACCGCGCAGCAGGTCGAGCACTCCGGCCTGAGTGGGGAACGCCAGGGTGGCTGCGCCCAGACCCAGCCCCTTGAGAATAAGGCGGCGGTCCTGATAGACGGCTTCCGGGGTAACATCCTGTTCGGTGAGGGGGTGGGCGGTACGACGCTTGATCAACATTAAAAACTCCCGGGGCTGAGTGAGGCAGTATGGATAAGACCCGCCCCGGCAGATTTTTATTTCACACAAATTTACATCATGTGGTGCAGGGGCAGTGCCTTGGCCATGGTGCCGACCAGAAACAGGACTACGAACACCAGCAGGGGAACGATCACATTTGGCGCCATCAGACTCACTCCATGAGCAGGACAGGGCCTCTAACTATGGCCGACTGTCAGGCCGGTCACCAATGAATTTTTTTCGCGAGCGCAAGCGTATTCCTGAGTTGAAAAGGGTGATGAAGATCACACACAATTCGGCCCCCGCTTGCCGCCCCAATTGCCGGGGGTAGGCTGCCCATTTTGCGAAGCCAACTGAAGAGTCGCCCCCATGAGCCCACTGATCGCCATCGCCATCACTACTGGAATTCTCTCCGCCGTCTGGGGCTGGATTGCCGTCGCGTTCGGCCTTATCTCCTGGGTCGGCTTTCTCGGCTGCACCAGCTATTTCGCGTCAAGCGGCGGCTACAAGGCGCTGCTGCAGACCATCTTCTGCAACACCAGCGGCATGCTGTGGGCACTGCTGCTGATCCATGGCGACAGTCTGTGGGGAGCGGGTGTGGCGGGTTACGTGATGACGGGGGTGGTCGCAACCCTGATGTGCGTACAGGCCAAGCAGCAGTGGCTCGGCTACATTCCCGGCACCTTTGCCGGTTGCTGTGCCACCTTCGGGGCGGCTGGCGAGTGGCGGCTGATCCTGCCCTCCCTCATCATTGGCGCCTTGTTCGGTTACCTGATGAAGGCGAGCGGCCTCTGGCTCTCCCATAAAACCCAAAAAGCCGATGCCGCTCCGGCTGTGGTTGATCCCGCCTGATTTATCCCTTCGATTTGAAGTTTGCTGCTTCGATACCGTGCCGATTCAATAACTTGTAAAAATCGGTGCGGTTTCTGCCCGCCAGGTTGGCCGCCAGAGTCACGTTGCCCTCGGTAGTGCGCAGCAAACGGATCAGATACTCCTTCTCGAATTCGGCACGAGCCTCATTGAAGGAAGGGATGCCACCACCGCCGCCGCTCAGGGCGGACTCCACCATGGAGACCCCGATCACCGGGCTGCAACAGAGGCTGGCGAGCTGCTCCACCAGATTGCAGAGCTGACGCACGTTACCGGGCCAGGCAGCTGCGGCCAACATCGCCAGCGCCTCCGGCGAGAAGCCCATCGCGGCGCAGTCGCTGTGGCGGCAGCGATAATCATCCAGCGCCTGTCTGGCCAGCAGCGGAATGTCTTCACTGCGGGCACTGAGAGACGGTAAGGTGATATTGGCGACGTTGAGACGATAGAAGAGATCTTCCCGAAAGCGTCCCTCCTCCATCGCCTTGACCAGATCCTGATGGCTGGAGCTGAGCACACGCACCTCCGGCGTGCCCTGGCCATACTCCTCCATCACCTGCAGCAGCTTGGCCTGCAAGGATTCCGACAGGCTGCCAATTTCGTCGAGAAACAGGGTCGCCCCCTTGGCCTGCTCGAACAGCCCGGACTGACCATCTTCACCAAACAGCTGCAAGTCGAGTGACGCCCACGGAATGGCGGCGCAGTTGATGGTATGGAGCGGCTTGTCGCGGCGCTGGCTGGCCTGGTGCAGCGCCTGCGCCATCGCCCCCTTGCCGGAGCCTGACGGCCCCATGATCAGTACTGGCACCTCCATGGTGGCGATGCTGTGAGCCTGGATCAGTAACTGTTCCAACTGGGGATTGCGGGTCAGGATCAGTGACTGCCACTCCTGCTGCTGTTTCGGCCGGGTCAGGCTGAGAGCATGCTCTATGGTGGCCAGCAGCTCATCCTTGTCAATGGGCTTGGTCAAAAAGCTGAAGACGCCGGAGCGGGTCGCCTGAATGGCATCCGGGATGGTGCCGTGGGCGGTCATGATGATCACCGGCAGCCCCAGCCACTGGGCCTGGATCCGCTCGAACAGCGCCAGACCGTCCATACCCCCCATCCGCAGATCGCTCAGCACCAGATCGGCCCGCTGCTGGCGCAGCCGGTCGAGGGCCCCTTCCGCACTGTCGGCAGTATCCACCTCATAACCCTGACTGCGCAGCCGCATGCTCATCAGCTTGAGCAGACTGACGTCATCATCCACCAGCAAGATCCGGCTCATGGTATTACCTCACGATGCTCGTTGAGCTTGCGCTGGTTGAGCTGGTCATCGATGGCGGTCAGCTGTTCGATCTGGCGACGCAACCGCTGGATCTCCTGACTCTGATCATCGCGTCGGCTGTCGCGAGCCAGCAGCTGTTCGCCGAGGGCGATCCAGCTGCGCAAAAATGCCTGCGCATCGAGACCCAGCTCGGGCAGCATCTGCTTCAGGCGCGCCAGCCCGGCGGTACGATTGGCCACCGATTCGGCCGGGTGGGAATCCACCATCGCCAGACTGACCCGGCTCTCCAGATCATCCGCCCCTTTCAGGCGTTGACGCTCCTGCATCCGCTGCTGGGGGTGACTGGCCAGCAACCAGTCGGAGTATTGCAGACGTACCTGCATCTCCTTGTTGGCAAACTCCATCCGCTTGGCAAAAGCGATATCGGTGGAGTTCTGCTGTTCGTGCTGTGGCAGCAGGGCGCAACCCGCGAGCAACCCCATCATCAGGGCTGGAAATACGCGCTGTATCTTCATAGTTCTCTTTTCAACGTCAACCTGAAGCAGACATCCGCCTGTTCATCTTTCACCAGAACCAACTCACCTCCGAGACTATGGGCAGACTCCCGTGCGATAGAGAGGCCCATACCAGAGCCTTTCAATACACCTTGTCGCACTGTACTGCCTTGTTCGAAGGGTTCAAAAATACGTTGCTGATCGGCAGCGGGGATCTCTGGCCCCTCGTTGGCTACCTCCAGCCAGCTTGTCTGTTCATCCTGCCCTGCCCTGATCCAGATATTGCCCCCGCTGGCGCCGTAACTGACAGCGTTGGAGAAGAGGTTATCGAGGATCAGTCTCAACCGGTAGGGCTCCGCCCACAGGGTAACCGGCCCGGTCGGCAAGTGTACACGGATCTGCTTGGACTCCAATGCCAACCGGTACTCGATGGTGAGTTCTGACAGCATGGGCAGCAGGGGGACAGATTCCAGCTCAAATGCCTCCTGCTGGGTGAGTCGATTGAAGTCGAGCAACCGCTCGATCAGGGTTTGCAAACGGCGACTGCTCTCGTCCAGCATCTGGCAGATCTCCAGCTGATCCGGCGTCAACGGCCCGACCAGTTGCTCGCAGAGCAGATCCGACCCCTCCCGCAGCACCGCCAGCGGGGTCTTGAGCTCGTGGGAAACATGACGCAGAAACTGGTACTTTTGCTGCTCCAGCTCCTTGAGCTTGTCGTAAAGCCAGAGGATCCGCTCCCCCAGCAACACCAGCTCGGCGGGGCCATCTACCGGCCTTGGATCCGGCTCGACCCCCGCCCCCAGGCTCAAGATGCGCGACTCAATCTGTCGTACCGGGTGGATGATCAGGTAGGTGAAGATAAAGACCATCAGCAGGCTGAGCGCCGCTACAGCGCCGCTCACCCACCAGAGCTCCCTGGTCAGTCCGGCGATGGTGAGTCGCACCCGATCCATGTGTTCGTCAACCCGGCTGCGGGTGACCATCTCAAGCTGCTTGTTGGCATCGTTAAACAGCTCTAGCTTGTCCCCCGCCACCGCAGCCTGGGCCAGCGCGGCATCCTGCAAGCTGTCGAGCCAAGCCAGCCCCTGATCGAGCCCCCTGTAGAGCTGACCGTCGGAGATAGAGCTGCGATGTTCTGCCAGCAACACCCGATACCCGTCGAGTTGCTGCTGGTAGCTGGTGAGGCTGCGGCGATCCCCCAGCACCGCGAAGCGGCGCAAGGTGCGTTCGATATCGATGGCTTGCGCCGTCAGCAGGGTGGCGCGGCGGGTATCCTTGACCGCCCGCTCCATCTCGTCGCTGGTGAGTTGGCTGAGGTGGGCAAGGGAGGTGCTGTTGTGCCAGATCATGCCGCCCAGCGGCATCAATACCAGCACGAATCCCATCAATACCACCTGCAGCAGGGAGCGTGGGCGAACCTTGGTCATCATCTCTTCTCTTGCGTTCTCACCGGTGCGCCAGCATAGCTGCACCGCCCAGAAAAACAAAACCGGCCAACAGGCCGGTTTGGATTATCTGGATTGTGGTGATTCACGCCAACGCGACAGAGGCCAGACAGATAATCATGATCAGCGCCAGCGCACCCGAAGCGGTCAACAGCGCCCATTTCAGCTCCACACTCATGCAAACCTCCTTTCTGCCAATCAGTGCCGGATCACAATAGATAAGACAATGTTAAGCCATAGTTAATCCGATAACCGTGAGCTGCGTATACATTTCAGATGAGCCCAACCCCGGGAAGGTCAGCATGTTCTATCTGTGTAGCATTGGTTCCAATATTGACCCGCATATCCATGTCAGCCGCGCGCTGGCCGAGCTGTTTGAGAACGTCGGTCCCCTTCGGCTGAGTTCGGTGATCCGCACCAAGCCGGTGGGAATGCACTCCAGCCACGACTTTCTCAACTGCCTGCTGGTGGTGGAGAGCCCGCTCGATGCCGCCCGCCTCAAGCAGCACTTTGTCGCCCTCGAGGTGGCTCACGGCCGTGATCGCAGCGATCCGCTCTGCAAGGTGCACGACCGGCCACTCGACATCGATATTCTGGCCAGCAACAGGAGCGGTGACTTTGCCTCGGCAGAGGTCGATTCCTATCTGGCGGAGCTGCTGGCAGAGCTCTACGGCCATGGCGAGGTGCATGACCCCAAGGTGGCGCTGCAAGTGACGCTCCCCGCCCAGTCGGGCAAGCTCAAACCCGGCAAGGGCTTGCTGACCCGGCAGGTCGGGCTGGGGCCGCTGGTGCTCGGCAACCTATCAGAGGGTGGCCAGCGCGCGTCCGCCATCTACCTTGATGCTGGCACCCGTCATATAACTGTTCCCCATCAGTAACTGCACCGCCTGCCAGATGGGCTCAAGTCCCCCCTCCCGCGCCAGCGGTGTTTTCGCCAACACCTGCTGGCGCCATGCCTCGTCATGCTCGTCGAGAAACAGGATCGGCCCCGGCTCTATGGTGTTGACCCGCACCGCAGGCGCCAGCTCGCGGGCAAAGCTCATGGCCAGCGAATGGGCTCCCGCCTTGGTCGCCACATAGCTGGCAAAACGGGGGGCCGGGGCATGGATATAGATATCGGTGATGTGAATGATGCTGGCGTTGGGATTGCTGGCCAGCTGGGGGGCCAACGCCCGGTTTAGCTGGAAGGGGGCCGCCATGTGTACCCGGTAAAACTGCTCGAACTGGGCCAGTTGCGCCGCCGGATCAGTTGCCTGCGGCTCGAAGGCCGAGGCGTTGTGGATCACCAGCGCCAGATCCTGATGGGCAGCCAGCACATCGATCAGCTTGCCAACGTCCTCTTCCCGACCAAAATCCGCCAGCACCAGTTCGACCCCCAGTGCTGCCAGCGTGGCCAGCTCCGGCCGCTCGCTGCGATAGCTGCCCGTCACCTGCCAACCCGCTGCCACCAGCTGTTCACAGAGATAAAATCCGAGTCGACGGCCGCAGCCCGTAACCAATGCACGCATACGATCTCCTTTCCCTTTCATGGTCTTGCATGAACGAAGCCCGCCTGCCAGCGGATCACCGCCGATGGCTTGTGCCTATCAATCCCTGCGGCACAAGCCATTGGTCGCGAGCTACCCGCCCGCGTCATAGTGGCGGCATCCCCCTCTTGCGGAGTTACCACCATGCTGAAAGTACACCACCACATGGGTCGCCTGACCCACTCCCTGACTGCCGGACTCGGCCTGGCCGAGGCGCTGGATCGCCTGCATCAATCGGGTCTTGGCGGCCTGCCGGTGCTGGATGAGCAGAAACGGCTGATCGGCTTTCTTTCCGAACAAGATTGCATTCCCAGCCTGCTCACCGGCAGCTACCACTGCGATACCCGCACCCGGGTGGAGGATCTGATGAACCGTTCGCCCCTCTCGGTCGGGCCGGATGACAGTATTCTGGAGCTGGCCCGCCAGATGGCTGACGCCAAGCCCAAGATCTACCCGGTGCAGCAACAGGGCAAGGTGGTCGGCATCATCAGCCGCCGTCAGGTGATGCAGGCCCTCAACCAGCAGATGAAGGTGTGCCAGCAGACCTAGATCTGGTAACGCCCCTTGTCACCGATATCGAAGTGCAGGGGCATCCGCCACTTGGCCAGCGCCAGCAAGGTCAACAGGGCCCCGCAGGCCAGCGCCACCAGTGCGGCGGCCCACTCCACCCGCAACCACTCCAGCAGCCATAACGCCGGCAGCAATACGGGCACCAGCTTGATGCCGGGAATGGCGAAGCAAAACTGCTCCTTAAACGCCAGCCCGGAGAGCGTTGCCAACACAGCTCCCAGCACCAGCGCATCCGGCGCCCCCACCGCAGCCAGGGCCAACGCGCACCAACCAAACCCCTGCAGAATCAGGCGAATCCGCTTGTCGTAGATATGCAGCGAGAAGCCGCATATTGCGCTTGCCACTGCCAGCGACACCAACCATTGTGCCGACGGGAGCAGTGCCATCCCGCTCAGCAGCGCCGCACCGCGGCAAAGCAGCAACAGGGCAGCCGCACTCAAGCCAAGGCGGTAGAGCGAGACGGTCAACTTGTCGATCCCGTCCAGCGGGCTCTCGATTTCAGGATTTGCCATAAACAGTCGCTTCTAACGGATCAGGTGCCATCCAATATACTGGAATCAGGTCTTGGAATATCTTCAAACGGGCTCAGGAGACGTAGTTTGCGTGTGATCCCCCTGTTTTGGTTGCTGTTTCCACTCGGATTGCCCGCCAAGGAGCTGGTGATCTGCGGCACCATGGAGCCCCCGCTCAAGTATCTCGATGCCGATCAGAAACCCCGCGGACTCGATATAGACATAGTCACCACCATCTTCGACAAGCTGGAGACGCCCTTTCGGATCGAGCTGGCCGACTCCGGTGCCCGCCTCACCCGCAATGCCGAAACCGGCGCCTGCGACCTGGTGATGACCCACTCCTACAAGGCAGAGCGGGAGAGTTATCTCATCTATCCCCAACAGGCCCATCTTCGCCACAGCTGGCACTTCTTCGTGCGCAAGGCGGACCTGATGAAGATCCGCTACGAAACGCTGGCCGATCTCAAACCCTGGCGCATCGGCGTGACCAAGGATTTCTCCTATACCCCTGAACTGGCAGCAGCCATGACCGACCCGGCCTATCAGTTTCAGGAGATCACCATGAACCAGCTGCAACTGCGCAAACTGCTGGCCGGGCGGATCGATACCGTGCCCATGCCGCTGGTCACCGCCTTCGCCCAGATCAAGGAGGAGGGGCTGACGGGCAAAGTCGATTACCTGCCCAAGCCACTCAAAAGCAGCCCCTACTTCAACACCTGGACCCGCGCACGGGCCGACGCGAACACGCCCGCCCAGATGGCCGCCTACGATGCCGAGCTGCTGCGCATGAAGCGCAACGGCAGCCTCAAAACCCTCTACGACAAGTACAGCATCCCCTATATCGAACCCTGATCAACAGGTCAGGGTTTCACATCCCGCAAGATCGGGTTTTGCAGCGAGATTAACGTCTCGGTGGACTGGATCTCGTCGATGGTCTGGATCTTGTTGATCAGCACTATCTGCAGCTCGTCGATGGAGCGGGTCATCACCTTCATGAAGATGCTGTAGTGGCCGGTGGTGTAGTAGGCCTCCACCACCTCGTCCAGCGCCTGCAGCTTGGCCAGCGCCGAGGGGTAATCCTTGGCGCTCTTCAGATTGATGCCGATAAAGCAGCAGACGTCATAGCCCAGCTTCTTGGGGTTAACCTGCACCCGCGTCCCCTCGATGATCCCCGCCTGCTTCATCTTCTCCACCCGCACATGGATGGTACCCGGGCTGACTGCCAGCTGCTTGGCCAGTTCGGCATAAGGAATACGCGCATTCTCCATCAGGGCGGTGAGGATGGCCTGATCGAGATTATCGATCCGGTAATTTTCCGGCATTTTTTTGCACTCCCGTTAGCGATATCTCATTAAACGCTCGCTAATTTTGAAGAAAAAAATATAAAAAGCCTATTTCTATTATCGAATATTGAATTTAGTTGGCAATCCGTTGAAGAATCACCACATCCAACGGGGTTTGAAACAGGAATTCAGCATGAAACAGCACTACATTCGCAGCCAACAGCAGATCAGCTTCGTCAAAGAGATGTTCTCCCGCCAGCTCGCCCAGCAACTGGGTCTGATGGAGGTGCAAGCCCCCATCCTGAGCCGGGTCGGTGATGGCACTCAAGACAACCTCTCTGGCCACGAGAATGCGGTGCAGGTCAAGGTGAAGACCCTGCCGGAGCACAGCTACGAAGTGGTCCATTCACTGGCCAAATGGAAGCGCCAGACCTTGGGACGCTTCGGCTTCGGCCCGGGCGAAGGGATCTACACCCACATGAAGGCGCTGCGTCCGGACGAGGATCGCCTCACTCCCATCCACTCCGTCTACGTGGATCAGTGGGACTGGGAGAAGGTGATGCCGAGCGAGCGCCGCGATCTGGCCTACCTGCAGGAAACCGTGCGCGGCATCTGGGCCGCCATCAAGGCCACCGAGCGCGCGGTCTGCGCCGAGCATGAACTGACCCCCTTCCTGCCGGCCGAGATCCAGTTCCTGCACAGCGAAGAGCTGCTGGCCCGCTACCCGGATCTCGATGCCAAGGGGCGCGAGCGCGCCATCGCCAAGGAGCTGGGGGCCGTGTTCCTGATCGGTATCGGCGGCGCCCTCTCCCATGGCGAGCGCCACGACGTGCGTGCCCCAGACTACGACGACTGGAGCAGCCACAGCGAGCTGGGTCTGGCCGGTCTGAACGGCGACATCCTGGTGTGGAACCCGGTACTGCAGGACAGCTTCGAGATCTCCTCCATGGGGATCCGGGTCGACGCCGAGGCGCTGCGCCGTCAGCTGGCTATCACCGGCGACGAAGATCGCCTGCAGTACGACTGGCACCAGGATCTGCTGGCCGCACGGATGCCGCAAACCATCGGCGGCGGCATCGGCCAATCCCGTCTGGCCATGCTGCTGCTGCAAAAAGAGCACATCGGCCAGGTACAGGTCGGCGTCTGGCCGGCCGAGATGAAAGCTGCCGTGCAAGGCATGCTGTAACGAATGAAGGCCATGCCGGCGCCATCGCAGCCGGCATGGCAACAGGCAGGTGGCCATCGGGGTTGAGCGAGCGCATCCCCGGCAGGCTGTAAGAAGAGAGGCCAGCTGTGGCCACGCTTCGCAATCGGGGGCTTGCCCCTGCGACCCGCTCAACCCACGTCAGGTCGCTTCACTACATTCCTCCCGGCAATCTTCGGATTGCCGTTTTTTTATTTTCCATCGCCCAGATATAGCAACGCCAGCCCGAGGGCTGGCGTTGCAAACATCGACACGGATCGGTTACTGGGTCATGGTGAGGCCATTGCTGTCGGCCCCTAGCACCAGCTTTTTGCCCGGCACGATGCGGCCGGAGAGCAGCGCCTGCGCCAGCGGGTTCTCCACCTTCTGCTGGATCGCCCGCTTGAGGGGACGTGCCCCGTAGACGGGATCGAACCCGGCATGGACCAGCTTGTTGAGCAGCGCTTCGCTCACCTCCACCTCGTAACCCTGAGCCTCGAGACGGCCCATCAGGCTCTTGAGCTGGATGCGGGCGATGGACTTGATGTGCTCCTCGCCGAGCGGGTGGAACACCACCGTCTCGTCGATCCGGTTGATGAACTCCGGCCGGAAGCTGCGAGTCAGCACCTCCATCAGCATGCCCTTCATCTCGTCGTAATCCTTCTCAGAGTGGTGCTCCTGAATCAGATCCGAACCGAGGTTGGAGGTCATGATCACCACCGAGTTGCGAAAATCGACGGTACGACCCTGACCATCGGTCAGGCGGCCATCATCCAGCACCTGCAGCAGGATGTTGAACACATCCGGGTGTGCCTTCTCGACCTCATCCAGCAGGATCACCGAGTAGGGGCGACGGCGTACCGCCTCGGTCAGATAACCGCCCTCCTCGTAACCCACGTATCCCGGAGGCGCCCCCACCAGACGGGCCACGCTGTGTTTCTCCATGAACTCCGACATGTCGATCCGCACCATGGCGTCCTGGGTATCGAACAGGAACTCGGCCAGCGCCTTGCACAGCTCGGTCTTGCCCACCCCGGTGGGCCCCAGGAACAGGAAGGAGCCGATGGGGCGGTTCGGGTCGGACAGCCCGGCACGGGAGCGGCGAATGGCGTTGGAAACCGCCTCGACCGCCTCTTCCTGGCCAATCACCCGGCTGTGCAGCTGATCTTCCATCCGCAGCAGCTTGTCGCGCTCCCCTTCCAGCATGCGGGCGACCGGAATACCGGTCCAGCGGGCCAAGACGTCTGCAATCTCCACGTCAGTGACGCGGTTGCGCAGCAGACTGGTCTCCTGCATCTCGGCTTGCGTGGCGAGATCCAGCTGTTTCTCCAGCTCCGGAATGCGGCCGTACTGCAGCTCGGACATCCGGCCCAGGTCGCCAGCGCGGCGCGCCACGTCGAGATCCTGACGGGCCTGCTCCAGCGCAGCCTTGATATGCTGGGTACCGGCGAGGGCGGCTTTCTCGGCCTTCCACACTTCGTCCAGCTCGTTGTATTCCCGATCTTTTTCGCCAATCTCCTGATTGATCAGCTCCAGCCGTTTGCGGCTGGCGTCATCGTCTTCTTTCATCAGCGCCTGCTGCTCCAGCTTGAGCTGGATGATGCGCCGCTCGAGGCGATCGAGCGCCTCGGGCTTGGAGTCGATCTGCAGCCGGATGCTGGCCGCCGCCTCGTCGATGAGATCGATGGCCTTGTCCGGCAGCTGGCGATCTGCGATGTAACGGTGCGACAGCTGGGCTGCAGCCACGATGGCGGGGTCGGTGATCTGCACATGGTGGTGCAGCTCGTAACGCTCTTTCAGGCCGCGCAGGATGGCGATGGTATCTTCGACTGTCGGCTCCTCCACCAGCACCTTCTGGAAACGGCGCTCCAGCGCAGCATCCTTCTCGATGAACTGGCGATACTCGTCCAGGGTGGTGGCACCGACGCAGTGCAGCTCGCCCCGTGCCAGCGCAGGCTTGAGCATGTTGCCCGCATCCATGGCCCCCTCGCCCTTGCCGGCGCCGACCATGGTGTGCAGCTCGTCGATAAAGAGGATGACGTTGCCCTCCTCCTTGGCGAGATCGCTCAGCACGGCCTTGAGCCGCTCCTCGAACTCGCCGCGATATTTGGCACCGGCCACCAGCGCCCCCATGTCCAGCGACAGCACCCGCTTGTTCTTGAGCCCCTCCGGCACCTCGCCGTTGATGATGCGCTGGGCCAGCCCCTCGACGATGGCGGTTTTACCGACACCGGGTGCCCCGATCAGCACCGGGTTGTTCTTGGTACGACGTTGCAGCACCTGAATGGTGCGGCGGATCTCGTCATCCCGGCCGATAACCGGGTCGAGCTTGCCGAGTTCGGCCCGCTCGGTCAGATCGATGGTGTACTTCTCCAGCGCCTGACGGTTCTCCTCGGCGTTGGCATCCTCCACCTTCTTGCCGCCACGCACCTTGTCGATGGCCGCTTCGAGTTTCTCTTTGGTCAGCCCCTGAGCGCGCAGCAGCTCGCCCAGCGTGCCCTTCTCGTCGAGGGCCGCCAGCACGAACAGTTCGGAGGAGATGAACTGATCCTTGCGCTGCTGGGCCAGCTTGTCACAGACGTTGAGCAGGCGGCCGAGGCCGTTGGAGAGCTGTACATCCCCTTCCACACCGCTGACGCGCGGTAGGCGATCCAGCTCCTCGCCAAGGCGCGAGCGCAGGGCATTGATATCCATCCCGGTCAGAGTGAGCAACGGACGGATGGAGCCGCCATCCTGATTGACCAGGGCGGTCATCAGATGAACGGGTTCGATGAATTGGTGGTCACGACCCAGCGCAAGAGACTGGGCATCGGAAATAGCAATCTGGAATTTGCTGGTAAGGCGATCGAGGCGCATTGCACTCCCCCTTCAAACAGGCAGACGCCGCTTGCGCGGCAAACAACATAACTTTCTGAGATGAAAGATGAGGCCCGTACGGGCTATTTCAAGGGGCGATGCTGGTTATTTTTTCTGCAAGAGGGGGCGAGAGCAGGATCCCCGCCCTTGCCAGATGCAGGGCGGGGAGCTTCATCAGGACGCCAACCAGATGATGGAGGCCATCCGGCCGGTCTGGCCGTCGCGACGATAAGAGTAGAACTGCTCGCTATCGCTGAAGGTGCAGTATTCGCCGCCATAGACGGCGGTAACGCCAGCACGGGCGAGGCGCAACCGCGCCAGCTGGTAGATATCCGCCAACCATTTGCCATCGTTGGACGAAGGGACGAACGCAGCAGCAGCCTCGGCCTGCTCCGCCATAAAGGCCTCGCGCACCTCGCCACCCACTTCAAAGGCAGTGGGGCCGATGGCCGGGCCAAGCCAAGCCAGGATCTCGCCCGGCTCGCAGCCCATGGCGGCGATGCTCGCCTCCAGCACACCATCTTTCAGTCCGCGCCAACCGGCGTGAGCGGCAGCCACCACTGTGCCGGCCCGATCGCAAAACAGTACCGGCAGACAGTCGGCGGTCATCACGATGCAGGCCTGATCCGCCTCATGGGCGCAGGCGGCATCGGCATCCGGCGCCTGCTCATAATGGCTGCTGACCGGATGAACGACAGTGCCGTGCACCTGATTGAGCCAGTTGAGGGGCCCCGGGATGGCGGCCACCTGCTGTAGCCGGACCCGGTTGGCCTCGACCCTGGCCGGTTCGTCCCCTACGTGGGCGCCCAGATTGAGACCGGCAAAGACCCCTTCGCTGACACCACCGTCACGGGTGGTCGAAAGCGCCCGGACGCGTGCTGGCGCCGGCCAGTCGGGTTCAATCCATTTCATTGCTCACTCCTTCACGCTCTATCGTTCAAATGGAAACGGGGCTCTTGGCTGCAACCAGTCAAGACGCCCCGTTTCAAGGTTCTGTGTGCTACGCGCTGTATCGGCGGGTTACGGCAGAAGTCGTCGCAACACTGCCAGATTCACCACTATTTCCAGACCAATTCATCCGGATTGGCGAGGGTATCCGCGCGCAACACCTCCATCAGCTCCACCATATCTTGCGGTGTAGCTGAGTGCCACTGCATCACTTCACCCGTGATGGGGTGAGCCAGTTGCAGCATGGTGGCATGCAACGCCTGGCGGTTGAAGTTGCGCAGTGCCAGGGTCAGCTCGGGGGTCGCGTTGCGCAGCGGGCGCAGACGGCCACCGTAAGCGGGGTCGCCCACCAGCGGGTGTTTGATGTGCGCCATGTGGACACGGATCTGGTGGGTACGACCGGTTTCCAGCCGCAGACGCAGACGGGTGTGGCCGCGGAACTTCTCGTGAACCCGGTAGTGGGTGACGGAAGGACGGCCATTGGGCACCACGGCCATATGGGTACGCTGGGTCGGGTGACGGCCGATGGGCGCATCAACAGTGCCACCTGCGGTCATGTGACCGATGGCGATCGCTTCGTACTCACGGGTGATCTGGCGCGCCTGCAACGCTTCCACCAGATGGGTCTGGGCGGGTACGGTTTTGGCAACCACCATCAATCCTGTGGTGTCTTTATCCAGACGGTGCACGATACCGGCGCGAGGCACCTCGGCAATGCCGGGGTAGCGGTGCAGCAGGGCGTTGAGGATGGTGCCATCCGGCGTACCTGCGCCCGGGTGAACCACCAGTCCGGCCGGTTTGTCGATCACCAGAATGTGTTCATCTTCATAAACGATGTTGAGCTCGATATCCTGGGCATCCCAGCGGGTATCATCTTCCAGCTCGACATTCACATGCACCTGCTGCCCGGCCAGAATCTTCTCGCGCGGGGTGTTGGCAACCTGACCGTCCAGGGTCACTCTGTCCTGTAAAATCCACTCCTTGATGCGGGTGCGGGAGTAGTCTGGAAACAATTCGGCCAGGGCCTGGTCGAGTCGCTGCCCGAATTGGTGATCCTGGAATTCGCCTGTCAGTTCAATATGCTGGCTCATGTATGGTCTCTTGAGCGGGGGGTATCAATTCGAAATAATCCGGGTATTCTAGCTTTTCTTTTAGCCAAGCATAACGGATACTTTGCCAATTTCGTGGAAATGGACCGGATGTTGTTGATGGGAAAGAAGTCTCACCTGCTGATGTCGCTCGCCTTGGTCGCTACCTTGATCACAGGCTGTTCCAGCACCAAACCCAAGGTACCCGACGAACCGCCGGAGACCCTGTACCAGAAAGCACGCCTCAAACTGGACGTTGGCAATTACGTGCAAGCCACTGAATTGCTGGAGGCTTTGGACTCTCGCTACCCGTTCGGTGCCTACTCCAACCAGGTGCAGCTTGACCTCATCTATGCCTACTACAAGCAGGATGATACCGCTCAGGCGATCGCCAATATCGACCGTTTTATCCGCCTCAATCCGGCGCATAAAAATATCGATTACGTCTTCTATATGCGCGGCCTGACCAACATGGCGGCGGATTACAACTTCTTCCAGAGCCTGTTCGGTATCGGTCGTGACGACAAAGACCCGGCTTATGCCCGTCAGGCATTCCAGGATTTCAAGACCCTGCTGCAAAACTACCCCAACAGCGTCTATGCCGCCGATGCCCGCGCTCGCATGATTGGCCTGAAGAATCGTCTGGCCCGATATGACCTGAGCGTGGCCGAGTATTACGTGAAGCGTGATGCACTGGTCGCGGCCGCCAACCGGGCCAAGCTGATTGTCGAGACCTACCCCGACACAGCCGAAACCGAGAAGGCACTGGAGATCATGGTCGAGTCTTACGACGCCCTGAAGATGCCGCAGCTGGCCAAGCATGCCCGCGAAGTGCTGGCCAAGAACTACCCGGAGAACCGTCTCGGCCGTAGCTGAGTGATACGGATAAACCGGTAATAAAAAAACCGATGCCAAGGCATCGGTTTTTTTATCTTTGCAATCCACCAATCCGGCTGGGTGAAGTTCCTGCAACCCATAGCGGTCGCGGCCCCTCACACCCCATCTATCCCATTCATTAGCCACCTGCGAGATGGCCGCATCGTGAAGTTCGCTTATCACCAAGGGTTGCAAACCCGCTGTCAGCCCGACGCCAGGCCGGGAAGAGCGGAACCGTCACCACACGGCCATATTGCCTCATACAGTGCCCCTGAATGGGAATAGATGGCTTAATGGCACTGTAATCCTGTCACCAGAGTCAGTAGTTGCCCTTTGTCCGAGCGCAGAGCGGTCTGGGCCAGCAACTGATAGGGAATCCCCTCCAGCAGCTTGACCCTCTCCCCGGCCGTACCATTGACCAACACGGCATCAAACCGGGCATCACGACAGGCAACCACATCCCTCACTTTCTCCCTGTCCAGATTCATTACCCGCATCTCTTCATAGGCAGATAGCAGACCAAGCTCCGTCTCCCCCAATTGCCAGCCGGCGATGCGATCCCGCTTCTCGAGCGGTATTCCCTCAAGCAACCGGGCCATCTTTCCCGATACTCCCTTGGCGGCATCGATCAAGGGGTAAACCAGTGTAAAGGTGAGCAGAAACATGATGGCCACCGAGCTGGCAACATGAGTAGCGCCATGCACCTCCTTGCGCCGCAACAACAGCGCCAGCGCAATCACGAAGAGCATACTGGCGGGGATATAACGCCACCCCAGCTTGCTGGCGACCTGTAGCACGTCTGCCGGAACATGACTGGCCACCGGTAGTGAAGGGCCCAGCAGAGGTAGCCCTATGACCACGACACAGAACAGCAGCATGAAACAGAGCCATCCCCGACCATAGCGAGCCGTCCATCCCGGCCAGTTCAGGCTGACCTGACCCAGCATGATGGCAAATACCGGCAACAACGGAAAAAGATAGAGGGTGCGCTTGGTGGATGAGAGGGTTAACAGCAAAAGGGTGCCCACTGCCCAGCACAACAGAAATAACCTCTCACGACTCCAGCGTCGCTGTTTGATGGTTTGCCAACCCCAATAGAAAATGAATGGCAACCAGGGGATGGTATATTCAGCCATCCCCAATAAATAATAGAGATAGGCCCCTTTCTTGATATGGCCGAGTTCGGTCGAGGTGCCTGTCAGGCGGCCTACCTGATTCTGCCAGAACCACTCATTCCATAAAGCATCGCCATCGACATGATTAATTAATTCACGAATCCACGCTGCCACTGGCAATATAAAACAGAGCAGCATCAGCAGATGCTGCCAGATAAATCCTGGCAGTTTTTTGTCGATGGCGGCACATCTTGCAGCGAAGAAGAATAGCGGGAACCAGCCAAAAAACACTGTCAGCGGCCCGATAGGACCTTTTGCCATAAAACAGCCCGCCAGCCCTATTCCAGCCAATATCGCCATCCACCAACGGCGTGCAAGGTAATATTCTGAAAATGCCCAGAGGGTAAATATGACAAAGAAGGCGAGCGCACTGTCCGTTCTGATCCAGTGCGTGTTGATAATAAATCCCTCCATGGTGCCCAGTGCGATGACCGACCAGAGTGCCGCAGACCTGTTGCCAAGCAGGCGATAGGCCAGCAGGCCGGTAAAAAGCAGCATACCCGCCGCCCAGACCACGCCCGCCAACCGCAGGCTATTGGTCACCCCCAGCCAGGATTCAAACCCATCAAGAAACGGCAGAGCGGCCATGTAAAAGAGTGGTGGCTTCTCGACAAAGCTGCGCCCGCCAAGGGTTGGTACCACCCAGTCACCACTGCGATACATCTCGAGTGCAATAGCCGCTTCGCGAGGTTCATCAGGCGTCCAGAGCTGATGGTCAAACTGGCCAGACAGCAGCACCAGTGCAACCAGCAGCAACATCCAGCAGAGAGTGCGCTGCGAAATATCAGCACTCTGCATGGCTCATCCCTTCTGCAATGGTCTCCCCACGCCCGATGGCATAGTAGGAAAAACCCAGCCCCTTCATCTTGAGCGGATCGTAGAGATTGCGACCATCGACAATGAGGGGGTGCGCCAGCATCTTCCTGATCTGGGCAAAATCGGGCGCCTTGAACTCGTTCCACTCGGTACAGATGACCAACGCATCCGCCCCCGCCAGCGCCGCCTCCCTGGTCCCCATCAGCGACAGCTCGGGCTGGCAACCATAGATACGCTGGGCCTCCTTCATCGCCACCGGATCGAAGGCCTGCACCCGCGCCCCCTCCTGCCACAGCGCCTCCATCAGCACCCGACTCGGCGCTTCGCGCATGTCATCGGTATTGGGCTTGAAGGCGAGTCCCCAGATGGCAATGGTCTTGCCTACCAGCGACTCGCCCTGCTCGTGAAAGTGGCAGGCCAGGGTGTCGAAGAGCTTGAACTTCTGCCGCTCGTTGACCCGCTCCACCGCACGAATAAGCGGCGTGTCGTAGTCGAGGGCCGCTGCAGTCGCCAGAAATGCCCTCACATCCTTGGGGAAACAGGATCCACCATAACCACAACCGGGATAGATAAACTGGTAGCCGATACGCTGGTCGGCACCAATCCCCTGCCGCACCAGCTCGATATCCGCACCGACCCGCTCGGCCAGTCCAGCCATCTCGTTGATAAAGCTGATCTTGGTGGCCAGCATGCAGTTGGCGGCATACTTGGTCAGCTCGGCACTGCGAACATCCATAAACAGAATGCGGTCGTGATTGCGATTGAATGGCTCATACAACTCACGCATGACGGCTCTGGAGCGCTCCTTACCGGTGCCGATGACGATGCGATCCGGACGCTGGCAATCACGGACGGCCGCCCCCTCTTTGAGAAACTCGGGATTGGAGACCACATCGAACTCGAACTGCTTGCCAAGCTCGGCCTGCTGCTCCATGACCCAGTGGAATACCTTGTCTGCCGTACCGACCGGCACGGTGGATTTGTTGACGATGATCACCTCATCTGAACGATGCAGGGCAATCGATCTCGCCACCGCCCTGACGGCGCTCAGATCGGCCGAACCATCCTCATCAGGGGGCGTACCGACGGCGATAAATTGCACGTCACCATGGGTAACCGCCATGGGAATATCCGTGGTGAATGTCAGCGAGCCATTTTGCAATGTCTGGTGTAATAACACATCCAGTCCCGGCTCATATATTGGTAATTCGCCATGGGATAATCTATTTATTTTATCTGCATCGAGATCGATACAAACAACCTGGTGCCCTACATCTGCCAATACAATTGCCTGTACCAGTCCGACATAGCCACTGCCAAACACTGTGATATTCATAACGATTTTTCCATAATGCGTAATGATGGAAACTTTACATCCTTTACTCAATTGCACTACGGGCAATTTGTAACAAGCAATGTCAATTCTGAATGACACCCAACCTGTTGAGCAATAGCAGATGATTTAGGTGGCGACAGTCAAAAAAGTGGCTAAACACCAACCTAAAATAAAGCCAAGCGATTTTTTGTTACGAGATATTTCCATATTAAGTCACGCCATCAAAACGGCAGTAATTGTTACCAAGTGTTGCTGTGCGCTTGAATAAAAACTCGTTATTCGGCTACTTTCAAAATATATCGAGCAATCTCGACACTTTCCCCAGGCATATTTCCAGTGAAAATCAGCAATGCAGATTTTCATCGTCATTTTATTTTTTGCGACATTAAGACCGGAGTCGTATGAAAGACTTTCTGCCATTCTCAAAGCCTGCCATGGGCGAGGCCGAGATCCGTGCCGTCAGCGAGGTGTTGCAATCGGGATGGATCACCACGGGCCCGAAAAATCATGAGCTGGAGCAGCGTTTCTGCGAGACCTTTGGCTGCCAGCATGCGGTCGCGCTTTGCTCCGCGACCGCGGGCATGCATGTCACCCTGATGGCGCAGGGGATTGGCCCGGGTGACCAGGTGATCACGCCCTCCCAGACCTGGGTCTCCACCATCAACATCATCACCCTGCTGGGGGCCACCCCGGTCTTTGTCGATGTGGACAGGGATACTCTGATGGTCAGCGCCGACCAGATAGCGCCGCTCATCACCCCCAACACCCGGGCCATCATCCCGGTCCACTACGCAGGGGCACCGGTCGACCTCGACCCCATCCTCGCCCTGGGTCGCCAGCACGATATTCCAGTCATCGAAGATGCCGCCCATGCAGTCGGCACCCGCTATCGCGCGCGCTGGGTCGGGGAAACCGGCACCGCCATCTTCTCTTTCCACGCCATCAAAAATCTTACCTGTGCCGAGGGAGGAATGCTGGTGACCGATGACCAGGCGCTGGCCGACAAGGCTCGCATGCTGAAATTTCACGGCCTGGGAGTCGATGCCTTCGACCGCATGACGCAGGGACGCAAGCCGCAGGCGGAGGTGATCATGCCGGGCTTCAAATACAACTTGGCCGACATCAACGCCGCCATCGCCCTGGTGCAGCTGGCCCGCCTGCCCGAGCTCAATGCCAAGCGGGTCGAACTGGTGTCTCGCTACCATGAACGTCTGGCCAACCTGCCGCTGGCACCGCTGGCCATCCCCACCTACCCCCATCTGCATGCCTGGCACCTCTTCGTGGTGCGGGTCGACCCCGAGCAGTGCGGCCTCGATCGCGATCAGCTGATGCAGGCGCTGCAGGAGCGAGGCATCGGCAGTGGCCTGCATTTTCGCGCCGCCCACACCCAGAAGTACTACCGGGAGCGCTATCCGGATCTTTCGCTACCCAACACAGAGTGGAACTCGTCACGGCTCTGCACCCTGCCCCTCTTCCCCGACATGACGCTCTCCGACGTAGATCGGGTTGTGGCAGCCCTGACCGACATACTGGAGTAACAATACGTGAACCATAACGACATCAAACGGGTCTCAGTCATCATCCCCGTCTACAACGAGGAGGCGAGCCTGCCGGAACTGCTGCAACGGGTGACCGACACCTGCGAGCAGCTGAGCCAGGATTACGAAGTGATCCTGATCGACGACGGCAGCAACGACCGATCCGCCACCATCATCAGCGAAGCCGCCAATCGCGAAGGGAGCAAGCTGGTCGCCGTGCTGCTCAACCGCAACTATGGCCAGCATGCCGCCATCATGGCCGGCTTCGAGACGGCAACAGGGGATCTGGTGATCACCCTGGATGCCGATCTGCAGAACCCGCCGGAAGAGATCCCGCGGCTGGTCGCCACCGCCATGGAAGGGTATGACGTGGTCGGCACCATCCGCCGCAACCGGCAGGATTCATGGTTTCGCAAGACAGCCTCACGCTTTATCAACAAGTCGGTACAGCGGGCCACCGGCGTCCAGATGAGCGACTACGGCTGCATGCTGCGTGCCTATCGCCGCCACATCATCGACGCCATGCTCTGCTGTCAGGAGCGCAGTACCTTCATCCCCATCCTGGCCAACAGCTTTGCCCGCCGCACCACCGAGCTGGAGGTGGGCCACGCCGAGCGGGCCCACGGCGAATCCAAATATGGCCTGATGCACCTTATCAACCTGATGTACGACCTGGTCACCTGCATGACCACGGCCCCGCTGCGCCTGCTCAGCATCGTTGGCAGCCTGGTGGCGGGGATCGGCTTCACCTTCTCGATCCTGCTGCTGCTGCTGCGTCTGTTACTGGGCGCCGACTGGGCAGCAGATGGCGTCTTCACCCTGTTTGCCATTCTCTTCACCTTTGTCGGCGTACAGCTGATCGGGATGGGGCTGCTGGGTGAGTACATAGGCCGCATGTATACCGATGTGCGCGCCCGCCCCCGCTACTTCATTCACCAAATCGTTCGCTCCACACCGGATGCTTCGCAACAGGAAACTCAATCATGAACGTTGTCGTCTTTGCCTATCACGATATCGGCTGCACCGGTATCGAGTCCCTGCTTCAGGCCGGTTATCAGATCCAGGCGGTCTTCACCCACGCCGATGATCCGGGCGAGAACCGCTTCTTCGGTTCGGTGGCCCAGCTCTGCGCCGAACATGACCTGCCGGTCTACTCTCCCGAAGACGTGAACCACCCGCTCTGGGTCGAGCGTATCCGCGAACTGGCGCCCGAGGCCATCTTCTCCTTCTACTACCGCAACCTGCTCAAGCAGGAACTCCTCGATATCCCGACCGTCGGGGCCTTCAATCTGCATGGATCCCTGCTGCCTGCCTATCGTGGCCGGGCGCCCATCAACTGGTGTCTGGTCAACGGCGAACGCGAAACCGGCATGACCCTGCACCGGATGACAGCCCGTGCCGATGCCGGCGATATCCTTGCCCAACAGGCAGTAACCATTGCCCACGATGACACCGCGCTGACCCTGCATGGCAAGATGCGCCAGGCAGCCCGCGCCCTGCTGGAAGGGGAGCTGGTCAAACTCAAGCGCGGTGACGCCACCTTCACCCCGCAGGACGAGAGCAAGGCAAGCTACTATGGTCGCCGCACCCCGGCCGATGGCGAGCTGCGCTGGGATAAGCCCGCCAGGGATCTCTATAACCTGGTACGTGCCGTTACCCAGCCCTACCCGGGAGCCTTCAGCTTCGCCGGTGATCGCAAGCTGACGGTCTGGCAGGCAAAGCCGCTGGCGATCCAGAGCGACCAGCAGCCGGGCACCATTCTCTCCCACGACCCGCTGCAGGTGGCCTGTGGTGAAGGGGTGCTGGAGATCCTGACAGGCCAGGCCGAAGGAGGGCTCTATGTACGCGGCGCCCAACTTGCCCGCGAGCTGGGGCTGATGGAAGGGATGAAGATCGGCGACAAGGCGAGCAAGGCCATGCGCAAGGCACGGCTGACCCGGGTGTTGATCCTCGGCGTCAACGGCTTTATCGGCAACCACCTCACCGAGCGCCTGCTCAAGGATGGCGGCTACGAGGTCTATGGCCTCGACATCGGCTCCAGCGCTGTGGAACGCTTCATCGGCCACCCCCACTTCCACTTCGTGGAGGGGGACATCAGCATCCACACCGAGTGGATCGAGTACCACATCAAGAAGTGCGACGTGATCCTGCCGCTGGTGGCCATCGCCACCCCCATCGAGTACACCCGCAACCCGCTGCGGGTGTTCGAACTCGACTTTGAAGAGAACCTCAAGATCGTCCGCTACTGCGTCAAGTACCACAAGCGCATCATCTTCCCCTCCACCTCCGAGGTGTACGGGATGTGCGACGACCACAGCTTCGACGAAGATGAATCCCGCCTCATCGTCGGCCCCATCAACAAACAGCGCTGGATCTACTCGGTCTCCAAGCAGCTGCTGGATAGGGTGATCTGGGCCTACGGCAAAAAAGAGGGGCTCAACTTCACACTGTTCCGTCCCTTCAACTGGATGGGCCCACGCCTCGACAGCCTGGACTCTGCCCGCATCGGCAGTTCCCGCGCCATCACCCAACTGATCCTCAATCTGGTGGACGGCACCCCGATCCAGCTGGTGGATGGCGGCGCCCAGAAACGCTGCTTCACCGATATCGAGGATGGCATTGAAGCCCTGTTCCGCATCGTCGAAAACAGGGGCAATCGCTGCAACGGCCAGATCATCAACATCGGCAACCCGGATAACGAGGCGAGCATTCGCGAGATGGCCGAGGTGCTGCTCGCCAAGTTCGAGGCCCACCCGTTGCGCCACCACTTCCCGCCATTTGCCGGCTTCAATCTGGTGGAGAGCAAGTCCTTCTACGGCGACGGCTATCAGGATGTCTCCCACCGCCGCCCGAGCATCCGTAATGCCCGCAAGCTGATCGACTGGGAACCGACCATCGAGATGGAAGAGACCATCGGCAAGACGCTGGACTTCTTCCTGCAGGGGGCGGTCACGACGGGAGTCGAGCATGACTGAAGTGGGTCTGCGGATCGACGTCGATACCTTCAGGGGAACCCGTGACGGGGTTCCCCGCTTGCTGCAACTGCTCGACAAGCATCAGGTGAAGGGGAGTTTCTTCTTCTCGGTTGGTCCGGACAACATGGGGCGCCACCTGTGGCGCCTGCTAAAACCCCGCTTCCTGCTCAAGATGCTGCGTTCCAACGCCGCATCCCTCTATGGGCTCGATATCCTGCTGGCTGGCACCGCTTGGCCCGGCAAGTCCATCGGCAGAGAGCTGGGTTCCCTGATGCGCGACACCGATAAGGCGCACCATGAGGTGGGGCTGCATGCCTGGGATCACCACGGCTGGCAGGCCAATACCGGTCGCTGGGACGAAGCCGAACTGATCCGCCAGACCCGGCTCGGAGTCGATGCCCTGAGCGAGATCCTGGGGCGCGAAGTGGATTGCTCCGCCGCCGCCGGCTGGCGAGCCGATCCCCTCACCACCCAGGCCAAGGAGCAGTTCGGCTTTCGCTACAACAGTGACTGCCGTGGCTGCGGCCTGTTCCGTCCCATTCTGGAGGATGGTCGGCCCGGCACCCCGCAGATCCCGGTCAACCTGCCCACCTTTGACGAGGTGATTGGCAGCCAGGTGACGGCCGAGCGCTTCAACCACTTCCTGCTGGAGCAGCTGACTGCGGCACCGCAACCGGGCCCCCATGTCTACACTATCCACGCCGAGGTGGAGGGGATCGTCATGGCCGAGCAGTTCGATCTCCTCCTCGATGAAGCCAGGTCGCGCGGCATCCACTTCATCCCCCTTGGCAACCTGCTTCCCCCCGACCCAGCCCTCTTGCCGACCAGCCATCTGCTGCGCGGCTCCCTGCCAGGACGCGAAGGGTGGCTCGGTTGCAAGATGACGCCATGAACCCGCTCGCCAGATTGCAACAGAGAATCTCATGAAGATGACCCGATGGGCCCTGCCCCTTTTCTTCCTCGCCTTTTACCTGCTGCCACTCAACCAGCGGATGCTGTGGAGCCCGGACGAAAACCGTTACGCCGAGATCAGCCGGGAGATGATCACCACGGGTGACTGGGTGGTGCCCCACTTCCTTGGCCTGCGCTACTTCGAGAAACCCATCGCCGGTTACTGGTTCAACAGCCTCAGCCAGCTGCTGTTTGGCGAGAGCAACTTTGCGGTCCGCTTCGCCTCGGCCGCAGCCACCGGCCTGAGCGCCCTGCTGATCTTCTGGTTCGCTCTGCAGCTGTGGCAGTGCCGGCGTACAGCGTGGTTCGCCAGCCTGATCTATCTCTCGACCCTGATCGTCTACGGCATCGGCACCTACAGCGTGCTGGATGCCATGGTCACCCTCTGGCTCAATGCCGCCATGGTGAGCTTCTACCTCATCCGGCAAGAAGGGCCGCCCGGTCGCAGAGTGGCAGGCTATCTGCTGTTCGGCCTCGCCTGCGGCATGGGCTTTCTCACCAAAGGCTTTATCGCACTGGCGGTACCCGTGGTAGCCATCATGCCCTACGCCATCTATCAGCGCCGCCTGCGCGAGCTGGTATGTTTCGGGCCGCTGGCCATCCTTAGCGCGGCTCTGCTGGTCGCCCCCTGGGCCATCGCCGTACACCTGCGCGAGCCGGACTACTGGCACTACTTCTTCTGGATTGAGCACATCCAGCGCTTCGCCTCGGAAGATGCGCAGCACAAGGCGCCATTCTGGTACTACCTGCCGATGGGGCTGCTCGGCACCCTGCCCTGGCTCGGCCTGCTGCCGGGGGCACTGAAGCAAGGATGGCAAGCGCGCAAGAACAGCCCGGAAACCCTCTATCTGTTGGCCTGGGTGGTGTTGCCGCTGCTCTTCTTCAGCATTGCCAAAGGCAAGCTGCTCACCTATATCCTGCCCTGTTTCGCCCCGCTGGCCATGCTGATGGCCACCAGCGCCGTGGACAAAATCAAGGAAGGTAAAGAGCGGGCCTTCAAACTCAACGCCTGGCTGAACGGCCTGTTCGGCCTCATCGGACTGGTAGTGCTGACCGTGCTGGCTTTATCCCGCGACCACGCCATCTACGGTGAAGAGGATCACGGGGCACTGTCGGTGGCCATGGCCATCTTTATCGGCTGGTCCCTGCTCGGACTCATCCAGTTGCAGGCGGTCAGTCGCCGCTGGGTCCTGAGCGCGCTCTGCCCCATGATACTGGCCATCGGCCTGCCCTGGGCGCTGCCGCAATCACTGATCGACTCAAAGCTGCCAGAGCGTTTCATCGAGACCAATCAGGCCGTGCTGCAGGGTTCAGAGACTCTGCTGGCCAGCGATCCGGGACTGGCATCCGCTCTCGCCCGGAGCACACGGCGCGGCGAGATCATGCTGTTCGACGACAAAGGAGAGCTAGCTTACGGCCTGGGCTATCCGGATGCCAAGGGCCGCTATGTTGCCCGTGCAGAGTTCCCGAGATGGTTGGCACAAGCGCGCGAGAAGGGGCAAGTTGCCCTGCTGATGAAGACCGATCACGACGGAGAGACCGGCCCTCTGCCCCCTGCCGACGAGACCCTCGTCAGCCACCGGCTGACCCTGCTCATCTACCATGGAGTACGCTGATGGATATAGTGCTGCTATTACTGGTGTGCCTGCTGACCAGCAGCGGCCAGATGCTGCAAAAGCAGGCCGTTATCTGCTGGCAGCGTAACCCCTGTAACCACCTGCAAAAGCTGCGTTCCCCCTGGCTTGTTGCCAGCGTGGCAGCACTTGGCAGTGGCATGCTGCTCTGGATTTATCTGTTGCAACGACTGCCGCTGAGCATGGCCTACCCCATGCTCAGCATTAATCTGGTGCTGGTGCTGCTCGGCTCACGCCTCTTTTTCCACGAGCCGGTGAGCAGCCACAACTGGCTGGGGGCTGCCACCATCATCGTCGGCGCCCTGCTGCTGGGAGGCCTGCGATGAAGGGCTATCTCTACGTGTTAGGCAGCATAGTGCTGGTGACGGTGGCGCAGCTCTGCATGAAGTGGGGAGCGATCAGCCTCCCTGCATGGCAGGCCGATCCCGCCGTGATGCTGGCTCACCCCCTGCCACTCCTCACCATCGTCATCGGCATCCTCTGCTACGGGCTATCGCTGCTCTGCTGGCTGGCCGCGCTGCACTCCACACCGCTCAATATCGCCTACCCACTGCTCAGCACCAGTTACGGGCTGGTCTATCTGCTGGCGGTGAGCATGCCGGTCTTTGCCGAACCGCTGGTGGCAAGCAAGGCGGCAGGTGTTGCGCTTATCTTCTTCGGCGCCGTGCTGGTCGGCAGCAAACCGGCGACAGGCAAGCCGGAGCGGCAAGATCCCCCTGCCAATCCCTGAGGCAGCTTTAAACAAAAAGAAGAGGCGGCCCCCTGTGCCGCCTCTTCTCATTTTCCGCCTGACCAGCGCCTGTTAATTCGCGACGTTGCCCGCCACGTTCAGGGCATCCCAAGTGCGGGAGAAGGGCGGCGCGTAGGCAAAGTCCAGCATGCCGAGCTGCTCGGTGGTCACCCCCATGGTGATGGCCACCGCCAGAGCGTCGATGCGGTGGACCGCCCCCTTGCGACCGAGGATCTGGCCACCCAGCAGCCGCTTGCTGCCCGCCTCGTAGACCAGCTTGACGTGGATGTCGGACTGACCCGGGCAGTAGTTGGTGTGGCACTTGTCCTTGATCACCACTGTGCGATAGTCGATGCCCATCGCCTTGGCTTCCTGCTCGGAGAGGCCGGTACGGCCCGCCTCCAGCCCCAGCACCTTGAGCGCGGCAGAGCCGAGGGTGCCCGAGAACTCCTGCTCGGCACCCGCCAGGTTCTCGCCTACCATGCGCCCCAGCTTGTTGGCGATGGTGGCGAGCGGTACATAGACCTGCTGCTGCTTCACGCTGTGCCAGACGCTGGCACAGTCACCGGCCGACCAAACGTTGGCCAGCGAGCTGCGTCCCTGACGATCCACCTTGATGGCGCCGTTACCGAGCCGCTCGATGCCGGTATCGGCCAGAAACTCGGTGTTGGGCTTGACCCCGGTGCAGACCACCACGATATCGGCCTCGTACTCGCCATGGCTGGTGCGCACGCCGGTCACCCGACCATCCCCCAGCAGTGCTTCAACTCGCTCACCCAGATGAAGAGAGACCCCCTGCTCACGCAGTTCGGTTTCGATGTGCTGGGTGATCTCGCCATCAAACGCGTCGGGGATGACCCGATCCGCCAGCTCGATCAGACGCACCTCCTTGCCCTGATGGACCAGCGCCTCGACCACTTCCAGCCCGATAAAGCCGGAGCCGATCACCAGGGCGCGGCGATTATTCTTGTCTTGCACCGCAGCTTTGAGCGCCAGCCCGTCGGTCATCCGGCGCAGACCGAATACCCCTTTCTGCTGCAGACCGGGGATGGGGGGCATCACTTCGCGGGCACCTGTGGCGATCATCAACCGATCGTAGCGATCGGTGAAGGTGTCGCCGTTGTGCTCCACCTGCAGGGTCTGGGCAGTTGCGTCAACGCTCAGCACCCGATGGCCAATCTTGACCTCGATCCCCTTGGCGGCGAACTGCTCGGGTGTGAACTCGGCCATGTAACCGGGCTCCTGAAACTCGTCGCCGACGAAATAAGGCAGACCGCAAGCACCGAAAGAGATCACTTCGGAGGCCTCATACACCACGATGTCGGCATCTTTGGCCAGACGGCGCGCCTTGGCCGCCGCACTCATACCAGCGGCTTCGCCACCGATGATCAGAATTCTCATTGTTTTTCCTCTCAATGGCGCAGGGAGGGCATGCCCTCCCTGCGGTCTATGACGGGAAAGAGTTGCCCCTTTCCACGGGCAGATCAACCGACAGCAAATCAGACGGTGGACTCTTCGCCGTCCAGACTCACTTCATGATCGCTGTTGAACACATGCATGTCGGTCTCGCCCATCAGGCGGCTGGTGACCGTCCCTGCGGTGATGGAGCCGGAAACGTTGAGCGCGGTACGGCCCATGTCGATCAGCGGCTCGATGGAGATGAGCAGACCGGCCAGCGCCACCGGGAAGTCCAGCGCGGAGAGCACAATCAGCGCGGCAAAGGTGGCGCCGCCGCCAATGCCGGCCACCCCGAAGGAGCTGACGGTGATGATGGCGATCAGGGTCATGATAAAGCCGGGATCCATCGGGTTGACCCCGACGGTCGGGGCAATCATCACGGCCAGCATGGCCGGATAGATACCGGCACAGCCGTTCTGGCCGATGGTGGAACCAAAGGAGGCGGCGAAGTTGGCGATCCCCTCAGGAATACCCAGCGATTTGGTCTGGGTCTGCACGTTCATCGGGATGGAGCCCGCACTGGTGCGCGAGGTGAAGGCAAACGCCAGCACCGGCGTGATCTTCTTGAGGAAGCGCAGCGGGTTGATGCCGACCATGCTCACCAGCAGCAGGTGCACGACAAACATGATGGCGATGGCGCCGTAAGAGGCCATCACAAAGCTGAGCAGGTTAAGAATATCCGCATAGTTGGAGCCGGAGACCACCTTGGTCATCAGCGCCAGCACGCCGAACGGGGTCAGGCGCAGCACCAGAGTCACCATTCGCATTACGATGGCATGCGCCACGGCCACGAAGTGGCTGAAGCTGGCGAAGATCTCCGGCTTCTTGCGGGCGATGCCGGTGGCGGAGAGGCCGATGAAGATGGAGAAGATCACCACGGCGATGGTGGAGGTCTTGCGCGCGCCAGTCATGTCTAGGAAGGGGTTGGCGGGAATGAACTCCAGCATCATCTTGGCAAACGACATGCTCTCGACGCTGCCGAGGGTGGTCTGCAGCGCGGCGCCCCGGGCGCTTTCGGCGGCCCCGGAGGTGAGCCCTTCAGCGGTCAGGCCAAACAGGTTGGACATCAGGATGCCCGCCCCGGCGGCGATGGCGGTGGTGAAGATCAGCACGCCTATGGTCATGGCGCTGATCTTGCCCAGCGCAGTGCCGCCATTGAGCTTCAAGATAGCGCTGATGATGGAGACCATGATCAGCGGGATGATGATCATCTGCAGCAGCTTCACATAGCCGCTACCCACGATATCCAGATAGTCGATGGTCTGAACAATGACGGGCGAACCTGCACCGTAAAGCAGTTGCAACGCGGCGCCGAACAGAATACCGAGCCCCAGACCGGCAAATACCCGGCGGGTGAAGCTCACATGTTTTTCCTGTAACCGGTAGAGAAAGAACAGCAAGATGGCGGCGATGGCCAGATTGCCGATAACGCTAAATGTCATGGTATGACTCCCCAAAAAGCGGGCTTGCGCCCGAGAAACAAGAGCAAGCGCCATGCTTGCCCTGGCAACCGTGTCAGACGGTCTGCGCCGTCGTGACAAGAACAAGGGGGTCTATCGCCCCCTTGTCACAGATTCACTGCTTCTGCTGTTTCGCTCGCATGATGTTGATGATTTCGATGTCGGTATCCAGCATCCCCTCTTTGGAGAGGCGGCCCAGATTGGCGATGGTCTGGTCCACATCGTCGGAGACGATCCCCTCGCTCTGGGGGACATGCAGATTGTTGATGGCCATCAGGGAGGATTTCACCGCCGCCGAGGTGGAGGTAGAGACCTTCATGGAGCAGGCGCTGCCGGCGCCGTCACAGATGATGCCGGAGACATCGCCAATCATGTTGTTGATGCAGTGGCTGATCTGCTGATACTGGCCGCCCAGCAGCCAGGTGATGGCGGCACCGGCCCCCATGGCGGCGGTACTGGCGGCACAGAGGGCCGACAGCTTGTTCTGATAGGTCTTGATGTAGATGGCCACCAGATGGCTCATCACCAGTGCCCGGGTCAGCTGCTCGTCGCTCGCCTTGAGGAAGCGGGCAGCCGCGACCACAGGCATGGTGGCGGCAATGCCCTGATTGCCGGAACCGGAGTTGGACATGGCGGGCAGCATGGCACCATCCATCCGCGCATCGGAGGCAGCGGAGGAGAGGCGCATCGCCAGGGTCATCAGGTCATCGGAGAGCAGCTTGCGCTCCACCTGCTCGGTGAGGATCTTGCCGATCTTCAGGCCGTAACCCTGCAACCCTTCGTCCGCCAGCGCCTGATTCATGGTGGCGGCCTCGCGGATAAAGTCGATCTCCGCCAGCGGCACTTCCAATGCAAAATCGACGATCTCCCGCAGGGTCATGGCCGGTTTGGCGGATTTGGCTGGCTGGATCTGCACGCCGGGGGCACTGGCCTGCTCCATCAGAACCTCGCCATCCTTCTCCATCAGGATGATGCGGGTGTGGTCGGTACAGATCACCACCCGGGCGCTATGGCCCTCCACTTCGGCCAGCACCTCGGCGTAGAGCACGTCAGGCACATCCTTCACATCCACCTTGATGACCGGCAGCAATGCCTTGGCCGCTTCCACCTGTTCTGGTGTGAGGGTCTTGAGCACCTCCAGCCCGGCATCGGGATTGCCGCCGGTGATGCCGACCGCAGCGGCCACCGGCAGACCGATCATGCCGGTACCCGGCACCCCGACCCCCATGCCGTTCTTGAACAGATTGCCACTGACCCAGACGCTGATGCGGGTCGGGGTCTCCCCCAGCAGCTTGCGGCAGTTGGCCGCTGCCAGCGCCACCGACATCGGCTCGGTACAGCCCAGTGCCGGCACCACTTCACGCTTGAGCAGGGTAATAAAGTCGGTCCATTGTGGTTTCATCTGTGCATTCTCATCTTGGTGGCGCAATGCCTGTCATCGCCACAGGCAACAGCATGGCAAAAAAGGGTGACACGGGATCAACATCAAGCAGGAGCGCGTCGCCAAGGCGTCGCGAGAGAGGTGGCCGTCTGATGACTGCCCCATGCAAATCAACTTAATTTGATTCTAATATCAATAAAATCAAATTAAGTTGCGCAACATCGCTTTTTTAGCGCCATTATGCCCGTCTTTTAACAAAGCGCGACAATTTGTGATGCAACGCACAGACGATGGAGTCACCTAGAGATGATAGCGGGCCAGCAGCTGCTGGTAGGCCGGGGTCTGCTTGAACTGTTTCAAGGCGGCCGAGAAGCGCCTCGCCAACTGGTCATGGCCGGGCTTGTGGGTAAATCCGAGAAAGTTGCGGTTATCGTCGGTCAGCAGGCGGCGACCATTGAACACCTGATCCTGCAGCCCCTGGGTACGCAGCAGATAACGACCAACTTGTTCATTGAGCACGACACCATCCAGTCGGCCGGCCATCATCAGATGCAACTGCTTGACCATCTTGCCATCGCCCGTCATGGCGACCCTGATCACCCCTTCATCGGCCAGAAAATCGGGGCTGTAGGCATAGTCGGCCTGAATGCCGATCCGCAACCCCTTGAGGTCGGATAATTGCTCGAATTTCACCGGACGATCCACCGGATAGAAGAGCACTTCGCCACTACGAGAGAGCGGCTCTTCGGGATAGTGGAGCCACTCTTGGCGATCCTTGTTATAGAAGACGTCGAGTACCGCATCCCCCTGCCCGAGGCGGGCCTGTTGCAACACCCGCTTCCATGGCAGCACCTTCACCTCGGTGCGATAGCCGAGCTGCTGCAGCACGGTGCGAGCCAGCTCGAGATCTGCGCCCACCAGCTCCCCCTTGTCGCTGTGCATCACATAGGGGGGCCACAGTTCTGTCAATATGGTCAGGGTCGGCTTGTCATGAGCCATAGCCATGCCACCGACGAGAAGAGATGCCAGCAGCCAGCCGTACCACCCGATCCTTCGCCAACCCTGACACCACATCATGGAGATCCCTCATGGTCCGTATGGATTGAGGATATACAAGGGATGGGCAATAAAAAAGGAGGCCGAAGCCTCCTTGATATCCACTCTCTGAATGGCACTTACAGTGCTTTCAGGATTGCCTCGACGCTGGCCTTGGCATCGCCAAACAGCATCTGGGTATTTTCCTTGAAGAACAGCGGGTTCTGGACACCGGCGTAGCCAGTGTTCATGGAGCGCTTGAAGCCGATGACATTCTGCGCTTTCCACACTTCCAGCACCGGCATACCGGCGATCGGGCTGCCCGGATCTTCCATCGCGGCCGGGTTGACGGTGTCGTTGGCACCGATCACCAGCACGGTGTCGGTATCGGCGAAGTCCTCGTTGATCTCGTCCATTTCCAGCACGATGTCATACGGGACTTTCGCTTCCGCCAGCAGCACGTTCATGTGGCCAGGCAGACGACCGGCGACCGGGTGGATACCGAAGCGCACCTTGACGCCGCGGTCACGCAGCTTCTGGGTGATCTCGGCAACCGGATACTGAGCCTGTGCCACCGCCATACCGTAGCCCGGGGTGATGATGACGGAGCTGGAGTTCTTCAGCAGGTCAGCCACTTCCTCGGCGCTGGTTTCGCGGTATTCGCCCATCTCCTGATCAGCCGTGGAGGCCACGCCATCGGAGCCGAAGCCACCGGCGATCACGGAGATGAAGGAGCGGTTCATCGCCTTGCACATGATGTAAGAGAGGATGGCACCGGAGGAACCCACCAGCGCACCGGTGACGATCAGCAGGTCATTGGAGAGCATGAAGCCCGCCGCTGCTGCTGCCCAACCGGAGTAGGAGTTCAGCATGGAGACCACGACCGGCATGTCGGCACCACCGATGGAGGCAACCAGATGCCAGCCGAAGGCGAAGGCGATCAGGGTCATCACCAGCAGAGCGAAGGTGGAGCCACCGGCGTTGACGAAGTAGACCATCAGGGCCAAAGAGGCGACCACGGCCAGCAGGTTCAGCTTGTGGCGGTGCGGCAGCATCAGCGGCTTGGAGGAGATCAGACCGCGCAGTTTGCCGAAGGCAACCACGGAACCGGTAAAGGTTACGGCACCGATGAAGACGCCCAGGAAGATCTCGACCAGATGGATGTTCAGCATGGCGCCGGTCAGGTGCTCGACCTGAGCAACGCTGTTGGCCTGCTCGAACGCCGCACGGGCGGCTGCCAGGGTGGCATCCAGATTGGAACCGACGGAGACGACCACCTCAGCAGGTGCAGAGGGGTGCAGATCGATGAAGCTGTTGAAGCCCACCAGCACTGCCGCCATACCCACGAAGCTGTGCAGCACGGCCACCAGCTCGGGCATCTCGGTCATTTCGACCTTGAGCGCCAGACGCACGCCGATGGCACCGCCGATCACCATGGCCAGAATGATCCAGTGAACGCCACTGGTCTCCGGGTTGAATACGGTGGCGAGCAGGGCGATAGCCATACCCGCGATACCGAACAGGTTGCCATGCTTGGCCGTTTCTTGCTTCGACAGTCCCGCGAGACTGAGGATGAAGAGCACGGCGGCAACGATATAGGATGCTGTTACCAGTCCTTGAGACACGTTAAACCCCCTTAATCCTTACGGAACATCTTCAGCATGCGCTGAGTGACGGTGAAACCGCCGAAGATGTTGATACTGGCAATCAGCACGGCGATGAACGCCAGCGCGGTGACCAGGGTCGACCCTTGCCCGATCTGCAGCAGGGCACCGACCACGATAATGCCGGAGATGGCATTGGTGACCGACATCAGCGGCGTGTGCAGGGCGTGAGAGACGTTCCACACCACGTAGTAACCGACCACACAGGCCAGGATGAATACGGTGAAGTGGGAGAGGAAGGCTGCCGGGGCAACGGAGGCGATCCAGCCGAAGGCGGCGATGCCGAGGGCACCGAACACGAACTTCTTGTTGGAAGGCTTGGCCTCTTCCTTCTTGGCGGCCGGTTTGGCGGCGGCCGGTTTCTGCGGGGCGGCAGAGACGGAGATGGCGGGCGGCGGGAAGGTCACTTCACCGGCCTGGATCACCGTCATGTTGCGCTGAACCACGTCTTCGAAGTCGATGGCAACGTTGCCGTCCTTCTCCTTGCACATCAGCTTCATCAGGTTGACCAGGTTGGTACCGTAGAGCTGGGAGGATTGGGCAGGCAGACGGCCCGGCAGATCGGTGTAACCGATCACCTTGACGCCGTTGTCGGTGACATGCAGCTCACCCGGCACTGTGTATTCACAGTTGCCGCCAGCCTGAGCGGCCATGTCCACGATGACGGAGCCCGGCTTCATGCTGTCGACCATCTCTTTGGTGATCAGCTTGGGAGCCGGCTTGCCCGGGATCAGAGCGGTGGTGATGATGATGTCCACCTCTTTGGCCTGCTGGGCGAACAGCTCCATCTCGGCCTTGATGAACTCATCGGACATCACTTTGGCGTAACCATCGCTGGATGCGCCGTCTTCGCCACCGAAGTCCAGCTTGAGGAATTCCCCACCCATGGATTCGATCTGCTCGGCCACTTCCAGACGGGTGTCGAATGCACGCACGATGGCGCCGAGAGAACCGGCAGTACCGATGGCAGCCAGACCGGCAACACCGGCACCGATCACCAGTACCTTGGCAGGCGGCACTTTACCGGCTGCGGTGATTTGACCGGTGAAGAAGCGACCGAACTGGTGCGCAGCTTCAACCACGGCGCGATAGCCACCGATGTTGGCCATGGAGGAGAGGGCATCGAGGGACTGGGCACGGGAGATCCGCGGCACCATATCCATCGCCATCACATTGATGTTGCGCTCGGACAGCTTCTTGACCAGCTCAGGGTTCTGGGCAGGCCAGATGAAGCTCACCAGAGTGGCGCCATCTTTAATTTGTGCGATCTCGGCATCGGTCGGCGCATTGACCTTGAAGATAAGGTCGGCTTGCCAGACATTCGGCACCACGCTGGCACCGGCAGCCTCGAAGGCGGCATCATCGAAGCTGGCCGACAGGCCTGCGCCGGTCTCGATGGCGACCTCGAAGCCGAGCTTTTTCAGCTGCTCGACGGTAGCCGGGGTCGCTGCGACCCGGGTCTCACCGGCGAGACTCTCTCTCGGTATTCCAATCTGCATGACTATTCCCTGATGGTTAATAAACAATCGCTGCCCAGTGTCTCACTTCTGACGAAACAAGACATGACCAAAGTGCAGGTCCAGGGCTCTTTGTTATGAAAATCAGTAGGCTTTACCTCAACCTCCTGTCATGGTCAGGCCCCCGCTTTTCAGGCGCGAAGGTGATTAGTATCAAATTTTGGAGTTTTATTACAACCGCAGTCCCGACGGCACTCGTACAGAATTCAGCCCATCCCTGGCTACGATTAAAAAAAACAAACCAAATTAGAGGCTTATACCAGTAAAAACGGCTGAAAAAAGTGATCCAACCAGTCAAAAAAAATGTTTTACCGGCCCTCTATCTTAGCGTTTTTTGTTCTTACGAAATCCGCTTTCGTCTCACTTCTCGCAGCGAAACGCCGAAAAGTAACATTTTCCCAACAAAAGCGGGGCCGCTCAGCCGCCAGATGGCGGGAGAGGGCCCCGGCAATTCAATCGTTTCGCCCGTTTGGCACCGATTGGCGGACCTTACCAGGCCGCTTCATAAATATGCTGACTCTGCACCAGATCGATGTCGCTGTGCTCGCCCAGACGGCTCATGCCGTGCTCACCCAGCTTGCCGATCAGGGTGTCGATACCGAGATCTTTCAGACCGTAGTCGCGCAGTCGGGTCTTGACCCCCATCCGCTCGAAGAAGTCGCGGGTCGCGGCGATGGCATCATCGATGCGCTCCGCTTCGCTGCCGCTGTTCAGACCCCACACCCGCTCTGCGTATTGCAGCAGCTTGGCATGTTTCTGTTTGCGCTTGGCCTGCAGCAGGGCAGGCAGCACCACCGCCAGAGTCTGGGCGTGGTCGAGGCCATGCAGGGCGGTCAGTTCGTGACCCAACATGTGAGTGGCCCAGTCCTGCGGCACACCGGCACCGATCAGACCGTTCAGCGCCATGGTGGCACTCCACATTATGTTGGCGCGCACCTCATAGTTGTGCGGTTCGGCCAGCGCCTTGGGGCCCTCTTCGATCAAGGTCAGCAGCAAGCCTTCAGCGAAGCGATCCTGCACCTTGGCATTGACCGGATAGGTGAGGTACTGCTCCACTATGTGGACGAAAGCATCCACTACCCCGTTCGCCACCTGACGCTCGGGCAGGGTGTAGGTGAGCACCGGATCCAGCACGGCGAAGCGCGGCATCACGAACGGCGAGAAGAAATGCACCTTGTCGCCACTGCTGCGACGGGTGATGACGGCGCCCATGTTCATTTCGGAACCGGTCGCCGGCAGGGTCAGCACGGAACCAAGCGGGATGGCGGAACGCACTTCGCTGCCGACGGTCTCGAGAATGTGCCAGGGATCCTTGGCCAGCTCGTAGTGCGCGGCAGCGGCGATAAACTTGGTGCCATCGAGCACGGAGCCACCGCCAACGGCGAGCAGGAAGTCGACCCGCTCGGCACGGGCCAGCTCCACGGCCCCCATCAGGGTCTCGTAGGCCGGGTTCGGTTCGATGCCGCCAAATTCAAACAGGGTCATGCCAGCCAGCTCGTTACGGATCTGCTCCAGCAAGCCGCTGCGTACCACGCTGCCACCACCGTAGGTGATCATGACGCGGGCATCGCTCGGAAGCTGCTCGCGCAGCTGGGCGATCTGCCCTTGGCCGAACAGGATTTTGGTCGGGGTATGGAGAGTAAAGTTGTTCATCGACATTGCCTTCTTCTGATAGTCAGGGCGGCCTGGCCGCGAAATCATGATTGCATTTTTCTCCAGAACCACCCTACCATCAAGACAACATCCTGCTTTATTCTTGCCTATTTCTACAAAGCAGCGAAAACCGGAACTGTCGAATCAAAGAGTGCCCATGCAAAACCGTTACAGCGACCTCGCAACCAGATTGACCCGCCACGTCACCGCCCCCGGCATCACCCCATCACCGGTGAAACAGGTCAACCTCATCTATACCACCGAGCACCATGGCCGCACCCCGGTGCTCTACCAACCGCGGATGATCGTTATCCTGCAGGGGCACAAGGTGGGTTATCTGGCGGATCAGGTGTTTCGCTACGACCCCAACCACTATCTGCTAATGACCCTGCCGCTGCCCTGCGAGTGCGAGTGCTTCGCCTCCCCCGAGCAGCCGCTTATCGGTTTTACCATCGAGATCGATCTGGTCACCCTGCAAGAGCTGCTGCTGGAGCTGGGCGATGCCTTGCCCGCCCCCGCGCCACAAAAGAGCGGTGTCCACTCGGTCCCCCTGTCGGAAACCATGTTCTGCGCTGCCGAGCGACTGATCGAGCTGATGGACAACCCGCTGCACGCCAGGGTGCTGGGGCCGCAAACGGTGCGCGAGATGCTGTTCCACGCCCTCACCGAGGGGGGTGGCCCGGCGCTGCAGGCGCTCGCCAATCGCCACAACCATGTGGGCCAGATCGCCCGGGTGCTGCGTATGATAGAGTCCCGTTATGCCGACAACCTCACCATGGAGGAGCTGGCGCGGGAGGTGAACATGAGCGTCTCCGCCTTTCACCACCACTTCAAGGCGGTCACTGCTACCTCGCCGCTGCAGTACATCAAGTCGTTTCGCCTGCACAAGGCGCGGATGATGATGCTGCACGACGGCATCAAGGCGGGCACCGCGGCGGCCAGAGTCGGTTACGAGAGCAACTCCCAGTTCAGTCGGGAGTACAAGCGCTTCTTCGGCAGCACGCCGACGGATCAGGCCTCCCGCTTTCGGGATGGCCAGCTGCGCATCATCGAGGGATAACAAAAGAGGGATTACTTATGCGTTCACTGCTTTGCCTGTTCACCGCTTTGCTGCTGACGGCCTGTACCGGGATTGCCGATGGCATCCGCCCCGTTACCGGCTTCCAGCTCGATCGTTATCTTGGCACCTGGTACGAAATCGCCCGCCTCGACCACAGCTTCGAACGGGGGCTGGAGCAGGTGAGCGCCACCTACAGCCTGCGCGATGACGGCGGCGTCAAGGTGCTCAACCGCGGCAAGCAGAGCGATGGCAGCTGGCGTGAGGCGGAGGGCAAGGCCTACTTCGTCGGCAACCCGGACGAGGCGCGGCTCAAGGTGAGCTTCTTCGGCCCCTTCTACGGCGGCTACAACGTCATCGACCTCGACCCCGATTACCAGCTCTCGCTGGTGACCAGCTACAACCACGACTACCTCTGGATCCTCTCCCGCTCACCCAACCCGCCCAAGGCGAAAGTGGATGCGCTGGTCGCCAAAGCGAAGTCGCTGGGCTTTGCCACCGACCAGCTGATTTGGGTCAAGCAGACCCCCTGAGACAGCACCGGTGGCGATGCCGTCGCCACCGGTTCTCTCCGCCTCTCCCTTTCACTTTCCTCACCCCAGCTCCGCACAACCACAGTCATACCCAGCCATTCGCTGACGGTTGCCAGATAGACATTGCGCAACAATCCCCATCACCCACCAACGGAAGAGAATAGCGATCATATTGTCAGCCCAATATTGTCGCCAGGCACCCCAAAATAATCTGAATGACTGATTAGGGGGCAAAAAATAGCCTGGACGGTGCAGGACTCACCATTTACCAGCGAACAATAAACCGGCAAAACCCCCCAATAGAAAACCAATCGAATCCCTTTTTGGGGATTTTTTGTTGCCATCGCAGTAACCAGATGATAAACAGCTCGGCCACCCCAAAATGCATATAAATATTCACTTTAACGAGGTGATTAATTGGAATTTATTAAATTAAGCGGAATTCTTATTATTTTATTGGGATTTTATTTCAAACTCGACACTCTGGCCGTCGTACTGGTGGCCGCCGTCACCACGGCGCTGGTCTCCGGTCTCTCCATGACCGATTGCCTCTCCCTGCTGGGGGAAGCCTTCGTCTCCAACCGCATGGTGACACTGTTTCTGCTGACCCTGCCGATGATCGGCATCTGTGAACGCTACGGCCTCAAACAGCAGGCGGTCACCCTGATCGAACGGATCAAGAAGCTCACCCCGGGCAAGTTCATGACCCTCTATATGTTTATCCGCGAACTGGCCGGTCTCTTCTCGGTGCGGGTTCAGGGTCACACCCAATTTATTCGTCCGCTGGTCAACCCCATGACTCAGGCAGCCGCCACCAAGGTGCACGGCAAATTAAGCGAAGAGGACGAGGAATATATCAAGGCGCGGGTTTCCGCCACCGAAAACTACGGCAACTTCTTTGCCCAGAATACCTTCGTCGCCTCAGCCGGGGTATTGCTGATCGTCGGCACATTTGAATCTCTTGGATATAGCGTCTCTGCCGTCGATATTGCCAAGGCATCCATGCCGATCGCCATTATCGCCCTGCTGATGGTGGCTATTTCCAATATGTGGTTTGACCGTCAGATGGCCAAGACATATACCGTGAGCAGCGACAAGGAGGGGCAACAATAATGGCGACCCTCATCCCCAACATGCTCGAATTCTTTTATGTGCTGATCGGCGTCATCCTGTTCAGCAGCGCCTGGCGCGTCCTGCGTGACCCCAGCCACCCGGCCAAAATCGGTACCGCCCTGTTCTGGACCATTCTGGGTGTACTGTTTGCCTTCGGCAGCTATATCCCCAATGTCATCAATGGCGTGCTGATCCTCGCCATGGGGGTCATCACCCTGCTCAAGCAGGTGAAGATCGGCAAGCTGGAGCAGGCGAGCGAGGAGGAGTCCCAGCGCCACGCCAGCCGCATCGGCAACCGGATCTTCCTCCCCTGCATCCTGCTGGCCGTGCTGGCGGTGGTGATCGCCCAGTTCACCCCCCTTGGCGGTCAGGTCGGTATCGGTCTGGCGGCGGTCATCGCCTTCGTCATCACGGTACTGCTGACTCGTGCCCCCCCCTCTACCGTAGTGGGTGACTCCGACCGGATGATCCAGCAGGTCGGCATTACCGGCATTCTGCCGCAACTGCTGGCCGCGCTCGGGGTGATCTTCAACAAGTCCGGCGTCGGCGATGTCATCTCCCACGGCATCTCCACCGTAGTGCCGGTCGGCAGCCCCTTCGTCGGGGTGGTGGCCTACTGCCTCGGCATGATGGTCTTCACCATGATCATGGGCAACGCCTATGCCGCCTTCACGGTCATCACCGCCGGCATCGGCATCCCCTTCGTCATCGCCCAGGGCGGTGACCCGGTGGTGGCCGGTGCGCTGGCGATGACCGCCGGCTTCTGCGGCACCCTGATGACCCCCATGGCCGCCAACTTCAACGCCCTGCCCGCCGCCCTGCTGGAGATGAAGGATCTCAACAAGGTGATCAAGGTGCAGGTACCGATGGCGCTGACGCTGGTGCTGATCCATATCGCCCTCATGTATTTCTGGGCATTCTGACCATTCGGGAGAAGATGATGAAAGTACTGATTACCGGTTTTGACCCCTTCGGCGGCGAGCCCATCAACCCGGCATGGGAGGCGGTCAAACGCCTGCCAGAGACCATTCTGGACGCCACCGTGATCAAGGCGCAGATCCCCACCGTCTTTGGCAAGTCAGCCACCCTGCTGGCGGAGCTGATGCGTCAGCACCAGCCCGACGTGGTGATCAACGTCGGACAGGCGGGCGGTCGCTTCGCCATTACCCCGGAGCGCATCGCCATCAACATCGACGATGCCCGTATCCCCGACAACGAGCAGCAGCAACCCATCGATGAAGTGATTCAGGCCGATGGCGCACCGGCCTACTTCTCCCGTCTGCCCCTCAAGGGAATGGTGCAGCGCATCAAGGAGAACGGCATTCCGGCGGCGCTCTCCAACACTGCCGGCACCTTCGTCTGCAACCACATCATGTACCAGCTGCACTACCTGATTGAAAAAGAGTTCCCGGCGGTGCGCGGCGGCTTTATTCACGTTCCCTACATCACCGAGCAGGTAGCGGACAAGGTGAACCAGCCCTGCCTCGCCATGAGCGAGATTACCCGCGCGCTGGCGCTGGCCATCGAGGCGGTGGTGCTGCAGCAGGATGGCGATATCAAAGTCGTGGGCGGCGAGATCTCATGAGCCTTTGCCAACCACGCCCGCTGTTCGTCTACGGCAGCCTGATGGACGGGCTGTTCAACTACCGCCGCTATCTGGCTCACCACGTGAGCCAGACGCCCCGGCGCGCCCGGGTGCGCGGCGCTCTTTATCACCTGCAGCACAAGGGCTACCCCGCCCTGCTGCAGGGGGATGACTGGGTCTATGGCGAGCTGTTTGTGCTGGACGACTTCCCTGCCGCCATCGCGGCGCTCGACGAGATGGAGAACTTCCACGGCGAGGATGATCCCCAGAGCGAATATCTGCGCCAGCTCATCGAGGTGGAGATCTTCGACCCGGCGCAGGGGCGTTATGTCGGCCAACAGCAGGCCTACCACTACCGCTACGTAGTGCAGCACGATCCCAAGTGGCAACTGGCGCGCTTTCCATCTGGCGCAACTGGAGAGCGCCGCCTGACGGTCAGCGACAATAACAAAGGGCAGCCCGCGGGCTGCCCTTTTTCATGGAAGATGGCCTGAGGATCAGAGCCGGAAGCGCCCGATCTCCTGCTCCAGCCGCTCGGTCAGCGACTTGAGTTCGGCCGCCTGCGCCGCCTCGTCGCCCGCCTGCTCGGCCAGCTCTTGCGAGACGTGGCGGATATTCTCGGTATTGCGGCTGATCTCGCCGGTCACCGAAGTCTGCTCCTCGGCCGCTGCGGCGATCTGGGTCGCCATGTCGCTGATGGAGCCGATCGCCTCGTTGATCCGGGCAAGGCTCTGGTTGGCCGCTTCCGCATCCTCGACGCTGGTACCCGCCAACTGACGGCTGGTCTCCATGCCGCCCACGGCGCGACGAGTGGTCTGCTGCAGGGTCTCGATCATCTGCTGGATCTCGTCGGTGGAGTCGTGGGTACGGCGCGACAGCACCCGCACCTCGTCCGCGACTACCGCAAAACCGCGTCCCTGCTCACCGGCCCGGGCCGCCTCGATGGCGGCGTTGAGCGCCAGCAGGTTGGTCTGCTCGGCGATGCCGCTGATGGTCGCCAGAATGCCGCTGATCTTCTGGGCATGGCTGTCGAGCTCATTGATGATCTGGCTGGCATCGGCCACTTCGTCCGCCAGACCGGTAATGCTGCGCTGACTCTGGCCAACCTGGGATTGACCGGCGACCGCCAGTGCAACCGCATCGGTGGCGGTGGTGGCGGCAAACTCGGCGTTGCCGGCGATCTCCTGGGTAGCGGAAGCCATCTCGGTCACCGCGGTCGCCACCATCACGATCTCGTCCTGCTGCTGGCGTACCCGCTGACTGCGAGCCTGCGCCCCGGCCGCCTGGGCACGAGACTGTGCCGCCAGCTCGATGGTCACATCCCGCAACCGACTGACGATGCCATGCAGCCGCGCCACGAACTGGTTGAAGTTCTGGGCCAGCTGGCCCACCTCATCCTTGCTGTGGGTGTTGATGTGAACGGTGAGATCCCCCTCGCCGTGGGCAATGTCGTGCAGGGCGTGCGCGACCCGACCGAGATCGGCGAACAGGTATTTGAAGGTAGCGGTGAGCAGGGCGCTGAACACCAGCATCAGCACCAGGGTCAGCCCCACCAGCTCCCACAGCAGGCTGCTGAGCGGCGCTTCCAGCACATCGCGATACATCACCATGGCCAGCAGCCAGTCGGTGCCCGGTACCGGTTGTACCGCCAGCAGCACATCCCGCCCGTCGAGAGTGGCGGCGTGCAGCTCGCTGTTTTCGCGGCCCCACTGCTGGAAGGTGGCGGCCGAGAGTCCCGGCGCCAGCTCGGCGATGGGCTTGAGCGCCAAATCCTTCTGCGGATGGCCGACGATGAGGCCGCTGCTGTCGAGCAGCATGGCATAGCCTTCACCCTGCACCTTCATCGCCAGTACTTCGTCGATCAGCTTGTCGAGCGCCAGGTTGGCCCCCACGGCACCGACCAGCTCGCCCTGATGGCGTACCGGCTCGGAGAGAGTGACCACCAGCTTCTGCATAGTGACGCTGACATAGGGGGCAGTGACGATCAGCTGCCCCGCCTTCACCGCATCCTGATACCAGGGGCGCTCGCGCGGGTCATAGTTGCCGGTGTTGAGGGAGGGATCCTGCCGGGTCATCACCCCCTGCGCGGAGCCAAAATAGGTGAGCCCGAACCCACCGGAGGTATAGGCCTGCTTCAGGTGGGGCACCAGCTCGGCTTGGGGGTTATCGCTGATCAGGTTGACCAGCGCATGGACGGTGTTCTTGCGATCTGTCATCCATTCGCCGATGGCGACCGAGTAGGCGTGGCCATAGTTGACCGCCTCGCTCTGGATGGCGCTCATGGTGCGGGATTTTAGGGTGTGAAAGGCAACGATGCCGAGCAGTGATGCCATCAGCAGCACTACGCCAAGACTGGTGGCCAGCAGCTTGCCGCGCAGAGAGAGGGTCATGACGACGAATCCTTGTTGTTGTGTCAGGCAGGGAAAACCCTGATGTATCAAAGGCTATCGGCCGCAATATGAACAGACTTTAGTGAATCTGTATATTTTCCCATCTATCAACAACAGAACGCGCTATTCGTGTGAACCAGATCGCTATTCCATGCTACTGACTCTTGTAACAACAAAGCAGCAGGCCGCCCTAAGGCGGCCTGTTACTTACCCCTGATATGCACCGGCGGAGTAGGTCAGCTCATAGCTGTGGCTGTAGATCTCGACGATATTGCCGAAGGGATCTTCCATGTAGACCATGCGGTAGGGCTTCTCGCCCGGGTAGTACTCGCGCACCGGCATCCGCTGCTTGCCGCCCGCCGCGACGATGCGCGCCGCCAGCCCCTCGACATCCGGATCCTGCACGCTGAAGTGGAACACTCCGGTCTTCCAGAATTCGAAGTTGTTCTCACGGCGCTCGCTGTTGGGAAACTCGAACAGCTCGATGCCGATCTTGTCGCCGGTGGAGAGGTGGGCGATGCGGAAGGAGCCCCAACCCGGGCCAAACACGTCGTTGCACATCACGCCGATGGCGGAGTCATCCTCGGTGATGGTGGTCGCCGGCATGATGAGATACCAGCCCATCACCTTGGTATAGAATTCGACCGCTTTGTCGAGGTCAGTCACCGTGATGCCGATGTGGGAGAAGTTGCGTGGGTAAGTCATAAGTCACCTTGAAATTGTGTGTGGGAAACAGGTGACATGATAGGAAGGAGAGCCATAATGAAAAATAAGGTCAAACTAATGGAAGGCATAAATTAAATTTATGGTTAATCCACTCTGGCTCCACACCCTGGTGGTGGTGCATGAAACCGGCAGTTTTACCCGTGCCGCCGATCGGCTGGATCTCACCCAGGCCGCCGTCAGTCAGCATATCTCGCGTCTCGAGGCTGAATTTGGCACCCTGCTGCTGCGCAAGCCCCGTCAGCTGGAGCTCACCCCGCGCGGGCTGGTGCTGCTCGACTTCGCCCGCCAACAGGCGCAGGCCGCCGAACAGTTGCGGGCACGCCTCTCGGACGACGATCCTCACCGCGGCGCCATCACCCTGTCCACCCCGGGTAGCATCGGTCTGCTGCTCTATCCCCTGCTGCTCGACCAGCAACAGGAGCACCCCGGACTCACCATCCAGCACCGTTTCGCCCCCACCCCCGACATAGTGCAGGCGGTACTGGCAGGGCGCAGCGATCTGGGACTGGTGGATCAGCCGCCGGAACACCCCAGCATCGCCGCCGAGCCCTTCGCCCGCGAACCCCTCTGTCTGGTGGTGCCCAACGATGGCGAGGAGCCGAGCTGGCAGCACCTCTGTCAGCTCGGCTTTATCGACCACCCGGATGGCCGCAGCATGGCACAACGCCTGTTGGGACGACGCTACCCCGGCCAGCGCGTTGACGAGCTCCCCCTGCGCGGCTTTACCAACCAGATCGGCCTGATCCTGGAGCCGGTCGCCCGCGGCCTCGGCTTTACCGTGCTGCCCCGCTTCGCCGTCACCGCCTTTGCCCAGCCGGAGAAGATCCGGGTGATCCAGAGCAGCATTGAAGTGATCGACACCCTCTGGCTGATCTACCGCGCCGAGTGGCCGCTCCCCGCCCGCCACCAGCGGCTGGTCACCGTCCTGAAACAGCGGGTTGCTGCACACTGAATGCTCTTGCGGCAGACATCGAGATCAATGTGGCCACAGTCACCGAGGGCTAGCGGCAAGAAGGAGAAGAGAAAGGAGAGAGGGATAAATTGGCGAACGCCGGAAATGCGAAAGGCCAGCTCAATGAGCTGGCCTTTCTGAAAATGGCAGGGGCGGCAGGACTCGAACCCGCAACCATCGGTTTTGGAGACCGCTGTTCTACCAATTGGAACTACGCCCCTGCAACAAACGAGGCGTAGTATACAAAGTGGAGATCAAAGGTAAAGGCTTTTTTTACGCTTTCGATGCGATTGCACAAATCCCGAACAAGTCGCGGTTGTTTGTACAGCAAAGCGGGATAACTTGCTGTATTTGCAGCCCTGCCGGGGTAGGAATGGGACATAAATGGGGGTAGGGTGAAATCAGGTACCGGGAGGCCACTTATGCTCAATTACCGACTGCTCCAACAACTGGCGCCCCTCAACTTCAGGGATGAACGCAAAACAGAGTCCCTGCCCGCCTATCTTGAACGGGTCGCACCACTGGTGCCCTTTATTCCTGAAAATGTGCTCTCCCAGTGGATTTACCGCCATTGGCGCGGTTTTGAGTCCAACTGGAGCTTTATCGATCTCGCCAGCCATCAGTTCACCTGTGAAAGCTGGCCCACCGCCCAACTGGTGGATCAGGTGGACTCCCGCCATATGGAGGTGATCGAGCGCTGGGGCGAGATGCTGCGCAGCAACCGCTATGTGCGTCGCTCCTGGCTCGGCGAGAAGATGCTGAGCGAAGGCACCTGGCCGGAACCTGTCATCGTGCTGGCGCCGGAGGAGGGAGCGAGCTACCCGAACGGTCATCCCCTACCCCGCCCCTACTGCCTGCTGGAAGGACACCACAGACTCGGTTATTTGCGCGCCATGGCCCGCGATGGGGAATCGCTGCAAGAGACGCACAAGGTGTGGATTTGTCGTCATGTTTCCGTCACTTAAACGTTTTTCATGCTGAAATTGGCATCGTAAATAAAATTTTGACAATTAAAAAAGCGGCCCTATAATCTGTCCGGTTTTGAAAAAGGTCGGGACGAAACGATGCAGTTTTTGATTCAGAAAACAGCCTTGCAGACGGGTGGTGCGCACCAGAGCGGCCCCGTTGTTTCCGGTTCCCACCCCAAAGATCCCCAGTTATTTTTAAAAAAAGCCCCTGTTTCAGGGGCTTTTTTTTGTGCCCGAAAAACCTCCAATGATGTCAAAGGGAATGCAGACGATGACCAATCCACTCTATAAGAAACATGTCATCTCCATTTCGGACCTGACCCGGTCAGAAATGGAACTGGTAGTCTCAACCGCACAACGGTTGAAGGCTGAACCTGACACCAGCCTGTTGAAAGACAAGCTGGTTGCCAGCTGCTTCTTCGAAGCCTCCACCCGCACCCGCCTCTCGTTCGAGACCGCGGTACAGCGCCTTGGCGGCAACATCATCGGCTTCGCCGACGGTGGCAACACCAGCGCCAAGAAGGGCGAGACGCTGGCTGACTCCATCAAGATCATCGGCTCCTACTCGGATGCGGTGGTGATGCGCCACCCGAAAGAGGGCGCGGCCCGTCTGGCCTCCGAATTCTCCCGCGTGCCGGTCATCAACGGCGGCGACGGCTCCAACCAGCATCCGAGCCAGACCCTGCTCGACCTGTTCACCATCCATGAGACCCAGGGCCGTCTGGACAACCTCAACGTCGCTTTCGTCGGTGACCTGAAATATGGCCGCACCGTACACTCGCTGGCCCAGGCCCTCAGCCTGTTCAACTGCCGCTTCTTCTTCATCTCCCCGGAAGCGCTCGCGATGCCGGACTACATCTGCGAAGAGCTGGAAGAGAAGGGCATCCAGTTCAGCGTCCACCAGACCATGGAAGAGGTGATGCCGGAACTGGACATTCTCTACATGACCCGCGTCCAGAAAGAGCGCTTCGACGAGACCGAATACAAGCACATGGCCGCCAAGTTCATTCTGGAGCTGGCGACCCTGGAAGGGGCCAAGCCCACCATGAAGATCCTGCATCCCCTGCCCCGCGTCGACGAGATCGATGTGGCGGTCGACAAGACTCCCCACGCTTGCTACTTCCAGCAGGCGGAGAACGGGGTCTATGCACGCCAGGCGCTGCTGGCACTGGTACTGAACGAAACTGTCTGAGCTTAGGGGAATATCATGTCTGACAAGAACCAACTGCAAGTCGAAGCCATCCGTCACGGCTCCGTCATCGATCACATCCCCGCTGGCCAGGGCATCAAGATCCTCAAGCTGTTCCAGCTGGTCGAAACCCAGGAGCGGATCACCGTCGGCTTCAACCTGAAATCCGGCGCACTGGGCAAGAAGGATCTCATCAAGATTGAGAACACCCGCCTGACCGAGCAACAAGCCAACCAGCTTGCGCTGTTCGCCCCTAAAGCGACCGTCAACATCATCGAAGACTTCAATGTGGTGAAGAAGCACCAGCTGGAGCTGCCGGAGTTCATCGCCGGGGTGTTCCACTGCCCCAACTCCAACTGCATCTCCCACAACGAGCCGGTGGACAGCTACTTCCGGGTGCGCGAAGTGAAAGGCGTGGTGCGGATGAAGTGCAAATATTGCGAGAAGTCCTTCACTCAGGACATCGTCAGCGAGCGTTACTGATATCTGATTGGGCCCCGCGGGGCCCATTTTTGAACCCTGTCACATCACCGAATTTCCAGTCAGCTATAATTTGCCATCGCAAGATGGTAATGCCCGCTCATTCCCTGCATATAGATGGATTATCAGTGTTTTTACCTGATAACTGACTGCTATGGCAGATATCGCGCGTTTACCTCCGGTCATCATCAAAGGAATTCGCCGTGGTCAAAACCCTCAGTCGTCCCGTTGCCCAAGAGCCCGATCTGGCCCAGCTGGATGCCTGTCGCCAGATCATCGGTCAGCACTGCTACAGCACCCAGGAAGAGATCCGTCGCGAGCTGTCGGAGCGCGGCTTTGCCGACATCAGCCAGTCCACCATCTCCCGTCTGTTGCGCCGCCTCGGCGTCGCCAAGGCGCAGAATGCCAACGGCAAGAAGGTCTACACCCTGGTCGATGAGCAGCTGGAACCCGCCGGCAGTACCCGCTCGATCCACGACATGGTGCGCGAAGTGGTACACAACCAGCAGATGGTGCTGATCCACACCACTCCGGGGGCCGCCACCGTGGTGGCTCGCCTGCTGGATCGCAACGCCAATCCCGAGATCATGGGCGCCGTCGCGGGCAATGATGTAGTGCTGGTCGCGCCGCGCCATATCAGCCGCACCCGTCAGGCCCATGCCGCCGTGGTGCGCACGCTGGCGCAGGCCCGCTAACCCCTTCCATCGAATGCATCGAGGCGACCTGCGGGTCGCCTTTTTGTTGCTTGCTATTTTGTGTTCATCACTTCTTGCGCCCATAAAAAACGGGAGCCCACAGGCTCCCGTTTTATCTTGCTTGTTATCCCTCAGGAGAGCACGGCCCCCAGGCTCAGGCAGACCACGATCAGCACGGTCAGGATACCGAGCAGCGGAGCCACCCACTTCAGCCAGCGCACATAAGGCACCTTGGCAATCGCCAGACCGCCCATGACCACGGCGGAGGTCGGAGTCACCAGGTTCACCAGACCGGAGGCAGACTGGTAAGCAGTCACCACCAGATCGCGGCCCACGTTGGCGAAGTCGGCCAGCGGCGCCATGATCGGCATGGTCAGTACGGCCAGACCGGAGGAGGACGGCACCAAGAAGGAGAGCACCACTTCCAGCACGAACATCACGTTGATAAAGACGATGGTGGAGAGGCCGGTCACGATCCCTTCTGCACTGTGCAAAATGGTGTGAGTGATCATGCCGTTATCCATTACCACCACGATACCGCGGGCGATACCGATGATCAGCGCCACACCCAGCAGGTCGCGGGCACCGTCGATAAAGTTGGAGGTCAACTCCTCCTCGCTCATGCGGGAGATGAGACCAACGATGATGGCGGCAGCCAGGAACACACCGGAGATCTGCGCCATCCACCAGCCCAGCACGGCCACACCATAGATCATCACGGCAAAGGCGGCGACGAAGATACCCAGCACGATTTTACGGGTCAGGGTGAACTCCAGCATCTGGTCGCTCTTGTTGCCGAGGAAGTGGGCACGGTTCTCTTCCCACTTGTCAGCCACCAGAGATTTGCTCGGATCGCTGCGCACCATCTTGGCGTAACGCATGACGTAGGCAACACAGAGCAGCCAACCGGCGACCAGCATGGCAACGCGCAACCAGATACCGTCGGTGAAGGAGATACCGGCGGCGTTGGCGGCAATAACAGTCGCAAACGGGTTGATGGTGGAACCCAGAGTACCGATACCGGCGCCCAGCAATACGGTTGCCGCTGCCACCACTGGGTCGAAGCGGGCGGCCATCATCACCGGCACCAGCAGGGTGTAGAACGGCAGCGACTCTTCGGCCATCCCGTAGATGGTGCCCCCTGCGGCGAACAGCGCCATCAGGATCGGGATCATCCACTCTTCCCGGCCGCGCAGGCGGTCGGTCACACGTTCAATACCGGCATCGATGGCACCTGTCTTGGTCACAATGCCAAGAAAACCACCGATGATCAGGATAAAGAGGGAGACGTCGATGGCGCCTGCCTCATAGGTGTCATGGTTGTAGAGGCCATCGATAGGTGCCAGCAGCACGTCGACGATCCCCTGGGGATTCCCCTCCACCAGTTTGTAGGTACCCGCCACCGGCACTTCTTTGCCGAGGGCTTCGTTCATGGTCATCTCATATTTGCCGGCCGGCACTATCCAGCTCAGGGCGGCCACCAGGGCGATCAGCACAAACAGTATCGTGTAGGCTGACGGGAACTTGAATTTGGTCATGGTCCAGCTTCCTTCTGTGGGTGTGGTATCCATGCAGGCTGCGGGTTGTAGGGTTAGAGGTATTATGCCGCTGTCACATGGTCGAAAAGCCGGGGGTCGCCCCCCGGCACCACTACTGCGACCTTAGTCGCCCAGCGTAGCAACCATCACTGCCTTGATGGTGTGCATCCGGTTTTCGGCCTCGTCGAACACGATGCTGTGCTCGGATTCGAACACGTCCTCGGTCACTTCCAGGCCTTTCATGCCATATTTGTCAGCCACTTCCTTGCCCATGGTGGTCTCGTCGTTGTGGAACGCCGGCAGGCAGTGCATGAACTTCACATCCGGGTTCTTGGTGGCATTGATGACATCCATGTTGACCTGATACGGAGTCATCAGTTTGACGCGCTGATCCCAGGCTTCTTTCGCTTCACCCATGGATACCCAGACGTCGGTGTAGAGGAAGTCAGCACCCAGCACACCCTCTTTCACATCTTCGGTCAGGGTGATGCGTGCGCCGGTCTCTTCGGCGATCAGGCGGCACTTGGCAACCAGCTCCTCTTCCGGCCAGAAGGCTCTCGGAGCGACCAGACGGATATCCATGCCCATTTTGGCGGCGCCGACCATCAGGGAGTTACCCATGTTGTTGCGGGCATCACCCAGGTAGGCGAACTTGATTTGATCCAGACGTTTGCCCTTGCCGTGCTCCAGCATGGTCATGAAGTCGGCCAGGATCTGGGTCGGGTGGAATTCGTTGGTCAGGCCGTTCCAGACCGGGACACCGGCGTAGGCACCCAGCTCTTCGACGATCTCCTGACCGTAGCCGCGGTATTCGATACCGTCATACATACGACCCAGTACACGGGCGGTGTCCTTCATGGACTCCTTGTGACCGATTTGGGAACCGCTTGGGCCAAGGTAGGAGACTTGTGCGCCCTGGTCGAAGGCCGCCACTTCAAACGCACAACGGGTACGGGTGGAGGTCTTCTCGAAAATCAGGGCGATGTTCTTGCCGACCAGATGCTTGCGCTCGTAGCCACCGTATTTGGCTTTTTTCAGGTCGATGGCCAGGTCGATCATGTATTGGATTTCGCGCGGGGTGAAGTCCAGCAGTTTCAGGAAGTTACGGTTACGCAGATTAAAAGCCATGATGAGTTCTCTCTATATATGTTTCAGACCAGTTCGGGCAGTAGTGTTGACTACGCATTCTCAGTACAGATGTCGGTAATTACGCATGTACGGTGCGGGTGGCGACGATATTGGTGCCGGCTTCCCCCTTGAGGATGGCGAGGCCATCTTCCAGCGAGCCGATGCCGACCATGCCGCCGGTCGCTTTGACAAATTCACAAGAGGCTTCGACTTTCGGCCCCATGGAACCTGCATCGAACTTGACCCCGGCCAGCTCGTCCGGGCTGGTGACTCGCAGCGGACGCTGGGTCGGCTTGCCCCAATCCAGATAGACGGCATCGGCATCGGTCAGGATCAGCAGGGCGTCGGCCTTGATCTGCTTGGCCAGATAGGCGGCAGACATGTCCTTGTCGATGACGGCTTCGATACCGGTCAGGCTCTGGCCATCCCAGGTCACCGGGATACCACCACCACCGGTACAGATGATGAGGTGGCCCTGGGCAATCAGGGTTTCGATGGCATCGCCTTCAACGATGCGCTGAGGCAGCGGGGACGGTACTACGCGGCGGAAGAACTTGCCGTCAGCCTTGACCACCCAGTGCTTCTCTTCTGCCAGGGTGCGGGCTTCAGCCTCTTCGTAGACGGGGCCGATAAATTTGGTCGGATTGGCAAATGCCGGATCCTTGGGATCAACCTGCACCTGGGTCAGCAGCGCGGTGACGTTGCGGCTCGGCATCAGGTTTTTCAGCTCCTGGATCAGCATGTAGCCGATCATGCCTTGGGACTCGGCACCCAGCACATCCAGCGGATAGGGGGATACCTTGGTGTAGGCGCTGTTCTGCAGGGCCAGCAGGCCGACTTGCGGGCCGTTGCCATGCACCAGCACCACGTTGTACTCCTGAGCGATCAGGGCGATGGTCTTGGCGGCAGTTGCAATGTTCTTGCGCTGGATATCCGCTTCCAGTGGCTCACCACGACGGAGCAGTGCATTGCCACCCAGAGCGACGACGACAGTTGGTTTTTTCATAGTGGTTAATCTCGAGTTTGGTTCTGTGTGGCGCCAGCTTCTGCCGGCGCCACGCCGTCTCATCAGATGCTGTCGCGTTCCATCGGGCAGCTCATGCAGCGGGCGCCGCCGCGGCCACGGCCCAGTTCATCACCCGGGATGGAGAGAACTGTGATGCCGGCCTTGTCATACTTCTCGTTGGTGTAGGTATTGCGCTCGTAACCCACCACCACGCCGGGACGTACGGTCAGTACGTTGTTGGCGTCGTTCCACTGCTCGCGTTCGGCTTCGAAGCTGTCACCGCCAGTGGTGATGATCTTCAGCTGATCCACGCCCAGTGCTTTCTCGATGGCGGTGACGAAGTAACCCTCTTCCTTGATGTTCATGCCGGTGGCGCCGCCCGGAGTCAGGCTCCAGCACTGCACATCCTTGCGGATCACTTCCGGATAGACGGAGAAGGTGTCGATGTCCATGTGAGTCATGACGGTATCCAGGTGCATGCAGCTGCGATGTTTCGGCAGCTCCATGGCGATGACCTGCTTGGCCTGACCATGTTTGAACAGGCTGCGAGCCAGGTGCTCGACACCTTGCGGGGTAGTGCGCTCGGACATGCCGATCAGCACGGCGCCGCGGCCGATCACCAGTACGTCGCCACCCTCGATGGTGGAGTTGTCGTAGTCACGCTCCTCGTCACCGAAGTACTTGATGAAGTCCTGACCGGCAAACATCGGGTGCCAGCGGTAGATGGCCTTCACATGGTTGGTTTCGCGGCGACGAGCCGGCTTGGCCATCGGGTTGATGGAGACGCCGCCATAAACCCAGCAGGAGGTGTCACGGGTAAAGAGGTGGTTGGGCAGCGGCTCGATGATGAAATCGGTCGGAGCGTGCATGCCCACTACCATGTTGACACCGCTGTAGGGCATCTCGGAGTAAGTCAGGCCGCCGGAGAGAATGCGGGCCAATTCGCGATGCGGCATGTCAGCCAGGAAGCAGCGCACGTCGTTGGCAAAAGAAGAGCCGAGGCGATAGTCGGAGACCTGATGTTGCAGCAGCCAGGTTTTGGCTTCCGGCACATCCAGGGTTTCCGCCAGCAGATTGGTCAGCAGGAAAACTTCGACATTCTGATCGCGCAGTACCTGAGCGAATTTGTCGTGCTCCTGACCGGCACGTTCAACAGACAGGACGTCATCGAACAGCAGATCCTGGCAGTTGGAAGGAGTCAGACGCTTCAGACTGAGGTTGGGGCGGTGCAACATGACACGGCGCAATTGGCCAACTTCAGAACCTACATAAAATTTGCTCATGATTATATTCCGTCTAGCAGTGGTCCCTGCGAGTGATTGAATAGATTCCTTCTATTCATGCTCGTGGCTAAGGCGGGATATTCTTTATGTAGGGTAATCGGCTTATGTTCTATCCTGCCCTTGCCTTTCGAGACCGAGGTTAGCCCTGCGAATCACGACAAACTTAGACATTGATCACATTCGCTTTGAACTGAATATATTCACCTTTCAATCTATGACTCCAGTAGCAATTTACGCATTTTCCTCCCAGCAAACCCTGAATCTTCATGCAAAACCACCCCGATATATTTCAGGTTGATTCAACTTTTATTCATGCCAACTCACTGGAAAGATTAAAAGAAAAAACAAAAAAACATTAAAAAACAATGAAATGGGCGACAACTAAAATAATATCTGAATATTACTACCTGTGTATTGAATACATCGCCGTAACGAGAGGAACGCGGGAGAAATAAATACTCACATCGACCACATTCACTGCATAAATCTTTTCTTGTTCCAGATCATGGCATTGATGCCAACCCCATCAGGCCCAGCCTCATAAGTCACCACCTCTTTTTGCGGTTCAACTTAATATGCACAAAGTCCGCATCAAGGTGGGCAGCCATCCTCGTCGGTCACCACAACGCCTTTTGATACTTTTTTCATTAATTGAATTTATTCACCTCACCTTGCGCTGGCGCCAACCTCGACTTAACTCAGAAAGTGATCCGGATCACACAGGAATGGCACTACCAAGGAGTTGTTATGAAGATGAAACCCATGCTGTTGCTCGCGACTTTGCTGCTCTCTGCGCTCCCCACCCTCAGTCAGGCTGAAGGAGCCCCTGCCATACCCATGGTGGTATGCCATGTCGACAAGACCCCCCAGATGCTGGTGCCCGACTATGTCTGCCGCTGGCATGGCGGCAGTGTTCACTATTAACCTGCAGAACGAGAGGAGCATCACTCCTCTCGCCTTGTGATGAGCCAACCCCCTCCTATACTGAAATCAACGGTTTTCTCATGGATAGGGGAACGTCATGATCTTGTTGGTCGGTGGGGAGAAGGGTGGCAGTGGCAAGAGCTGCCTGGCGCAAAATCTGGCGGTCTACCTCAGATCCCAATTTCAGGGAGAGGTGTTACTGGTCGACTGCGACCCGCAACGCACTACCTCGGACTGGATTCAGGAACGCAATGACAACCCGGATCTGCCACAAATCAACTGCGTTCAGCTCTATGGCAATATTCGCAACGATCTGCTTAGCCTGAAAAATCGCTATGACTACGTCATCGTCGATTGCGGCGGGCAAGACAACCGGGCACTGCGCTCCACCATGGCTGTCGCCACCCACGCCCTGATCCCCTTGCGCCCGAAACGCCGCGACCTCAAGACCCTACCCCACATGGAAGATCTGATCACCACCTGCAAGATGGTCAATCCGACCCTCAATGCAGCCGTTGTATTGACCCAATGTCCATCTTTGCCCAATCAGGTAAAGCGGATTCTCGAGGCCAAAGAGGTATGTGCCTCGTTCGGAGTCGACGTACTGAATTCCATCACCTATGGCCGCAACGTCTACGACGATAGTGAGGAAAAGGGATTATCGGTGATGGAGATAGAACCGGATGGCAAATCTGCCGAAGAGATCCGGGCCATCGCCAAAGAGTTCCTGAAAGTGGGGGTATGAGATGGGCTTGGCGGACCTGAAGAAAAAGCATCAGCTGCATCACCAGAAGAAGTTCACTGTCGATGAATTTATCGAAGATGCTGAGTTCTACGCCAAGGGTAAACCCAAGGTGGTCAGCCTTGAGTTGACTCTGCATAGGGATGAAGCCTTGTCGGCACTGGCCTTTATCGAGAGTGGTGAGCATCTGAAGCCCAGCTACAAAAAAGCCACCTTCTCCATGAGTACAGTGGCCATCGATGAGCTGGGTAATCTGACCCAACAAGACGGCATGAACAAGTCCCTGCTACTGCGTCTCTTTACCCACTACTTCTCTTCGCTCACCCCTGAAGAGCGCCAGACCATCTATGAGCGCCTCAACCAGCACCTATAAATACCCCATTAACTGCTCTTTTCCTGCCATCACACCCACATTGGGTGATCACCATCAGAGCACAGAATCTGTTTCCAAAGTAACCAAAATTCCGTGTAAGAGATCCGCCATTCCACATGTAAGCCAAAAGCCGAAAAGATCCTCGAGATAATCGGAAGATAGGATCTTAAAACATGAAGGCGACTAACTTAACTCCATGTTTATAAATGAATAAATAGAAACACACCGTTTTCGAAAGCGTTAATAACAAAAACGTTTTCCAATCTGGCGTTGTAGCTGGTTAGAAAATCCTTATAGTTACTCATGCACGGACGCAATGAAGTCGGTCAGGAAGACTGGCTGCCAGGGTTGGGCAAATGGACTCACCACAGGATGTGGTAAAGGACACCTCCCGGGACGGAGAAAGTGCGACGGGACAGGATGACTCGTCAGGCCAAGATGGCTAAAGGACACCCCAAAGGATTGGGAAGGGGAAACCTAAAGGAAGAGGTAAACAGTCAGGGATTGCAGGGAGCAACTTCGTTCAAGGATCTGAGCGATACGACTACCGGGGGCGACGCAAGTCGCCCCCATCTTTTTAGCTGCGTTTCACCGACCATTGCTTGATTCCCAATTGCTTGCCTCAGCGCAGAGACTTCTTACCAGAACCTTCGCGACCCGCAGCCTAAGCAAAAATACATATGAAAGGGGCGCCACGATAGCGCCCTTCTCTGTTCTCTAATCGGCAAACAAGCTTATATCACGCGAGAGAACTGTTGCTGGCGCGCCTTGTTGCGCAAGTACACGTCGAAACACATGCAGATATTGCGGATCAGCAGCTGCCCCGTGGAGGATACCTCCAGACCATCCTCCGTCATACGCACCAATCCATCGTTGATGAAGGTCTGCAGCAGCTTGAGATCGTCGGCAAAATACTCTCTGAAATTGAGACCGTGCGCCTGCTCGACAGACGCAAAGTTCAGACGGAAATCACAGATAAGCCGCTTGATCACCTCACGGCGGATCAGGTCATCCTGATTGAGCGAGCAGCCTTTCCACTGGGCATGACCCAGCTCTGCAACCTGTGCGTAATAGGTCTTGAGCTCTTTCTGGTTCTGGGAGTAGGCATCACCGATCATGCTGATGGAGGAGACCCCCAGCCCCAGCAGATCACAATCTCCCTGGGTGGTATAGCCCTGGAAGTTGCGGTGCAACTTGCCCTCGCGCTGCGCCACTGCCAGCTCGTCATCGGGTTTGGCAAAATGGTCCATACCGATGAACTGGTAACCCTGACCGGTCAGGAAGGCGATGGTGTCCTGCAGCATGGCCAGCTTCTCCTGCGGCGCAGGCATATCCACCTCTTTCAACTTGCGCTGGGCGGCAAAGCGACTCGGCAGATGGGCATAGTTGAAGATGGAGAGGCGCGCCGGATCCGTCTTGAGCACCTCTTCCAACGTATGGTGGAAACTGGCACGATCCTGATGCGGCAGGCCATAGATAAGGTCGAGGTTGGTCGAGCGGAAACCCAGTTCCCTGGCCCGTTCCAACATGGCTTTAATAAAATCGTTGTCCTGCTCGCGGTTGACGGCGACCTGCACATCCTTGTTGAAGTCCTGCACCCCAAGGCTGATGCGGTTGAAGCCGACATCTCGCAGCACATCCAGCATGGTTATGGCAATCTCGCGCGGATCGACCTCGATACTGAACTCCCCCTCTTCGGCGAAATGGAAATGCTCACGCAGCATGGCCATCAGGCGGCGCGTTTGCGCTTCATCCAGATAGGTGGGTGTACCGCCACCCCAGTGCAGCTGGGTGACCATACGGTGCTTGAAGAGCGGGGCTTGCGCCTTGATCTCCTGCTCCAGGTAGTCGAGGTACTCGTCAGCCTTGTGCTGATGGCGGGTAATGACCTTGTTGCAGCCGCAGTAGTAGCAGAGCTTGTGACAGAAAGGGATGTGCACGTAGAGCGACAGATTGCGCTCGGGATACTGGCCGGCAGCGCGGACAAAATCCGGATAGCCGAAGCTCTCGTTGAACTCCAGCGCAGTGGGATAAGAGGTGTATCGCGGGCCACTGTAGTTATATTTTTCGATCAGGGCCTGATCCCACACAATCTGTTCTGCTTGCACGCTCGCTTCCTCTCTTGTTGTTATTGTCGGCTCACCGACCTAACTGAAAATCCTTCAGCTGGGCCACATCCTTGAGGATCTGAGCCTCCAGCTCGGCCTCGTAGCCGCTGCGTTCGAGATCCATCTTCATCACTTCATTGCGCTTGAGGGCACGTCTGGCCTCATGAGTCGGCATATCTTTCACCTTCTCATACAGTCCGTACAGACCCGGGAACTCGGCCACGAACGCTCGCCCCCCCTTGATCTGCAACGCATCCAGCAGATTGGTCAGCCGAATGGCGCCTTCGGAGTAATCGCACTGCCCCTCCTGCACCGCATGAGCAATGACCCGCACGCTCTCCAGAATTCGTTCATTGCGAGCGGTAATCGCCTGCCACTGCATCGCTTGCTGTCGTCTCAGCCTGGCCAGCAGCATGCCTGCATAGATGGCCAATCCTGACAAAATCAGGCCGCCCAACAGGGCGGCCAGCATCCATCCACTCATCACTTTTTCTTCGGCTCAGGCTTGGGTTCCGGCTTGAAATCGACCTGGTTGAAACGGTCCCACAACTCCTCTTCGGAGGCCGGTTTCTGCTCGTCGAACTCGGCATCATCGCCATCATCAAACGGCAGCTCGTCATCTTCATCATCGTCGTTGTCGATGATGCCCAGCTCATCCATCAGCTCCTGATAACGGTCGACGCGCTGATCAACCCAGGCCTGCTCGGCCGCTTCCAGGGTTTCACCGGCATCAAGACGATCCAGCAAATCATTCAAACGGTCATCGTTTTCGATGGAAGCCAGCTCCTGCTCGGGCGTCATCACCAGCTTCTTCTCTTTCACTGCCTTGGGGGCTGCAGGCTTCTTCTGCTTGTCATCCACCACCAGTACTACCGGCTTGCGGGAACCGATACGCGGATCTTTGGACTGGCTGTTGCCAGACTTGTTCTTCGGCTGTTCAACTTGCTGACGAGAACCAGCCTTCAGGCCCTTTCGCTTGGCAGCCCGTTTACGCTCACGGCCTTCCTGAGCACTGACATCAGATTCTTTGCGCTTGCCAGTAGGCTTGCGAATGGGTTGTTTGGCAGACATGAATGGCTAACTCCGAAAATAACTGGTTTGACCCGTACCCGGGATGATCTCACCCGGTGGGATACGATGCGAGGAACAGTAAGGCTGGAACAAGAGCAGGATCCCGCACCAATCCGGCCCAATCAGGCCACTGAACACCGCAGGATCGGTATCCTCTGGGCATGTTGCTGGTATTTTGACACAGAATGGCTAATCGGGTTAATGACCCAAAAGAAAAAAGGCAGCCGAAGCTGCCTTGATATGTTCATGCGTGCGCCATCCTGAATGGCAAAACAATCTGTTTCATCCTCTCCGTGACAACTTGTCGCCGCATCATATCGTTGTGTGGTCATCCTGACCTTATATTGGTCGTTCCTGAATGTGCGTGTGCCTGTTTGACCCGTCTCGACCGCATCCTGCCATCGTGCCGGGGAGTCTGCATCCCGCAACCCCATCCCGCTCCGGAGATGGTCACCATCCTGATCCTTCAATCCTTTGCCAGCTCATCCGAGCCCATGGCATCCCGCCACGCCAGCCATCCTCTGCTCACAACACCCTGTCGTGAAACCGCCACCCAATCCGTGGGTGAATCCATTAAGCCTACTGTACCAACTCTATAAAGCGGCTCAATCCACTCAAAACATTCTCAACATGTCGAAAAATATCAATATTTATATAATCTGTTGATAAATAATGATTATTTAATATTTTATGCAATTTTATGAGCCTTGGCCTGCCTTGAGAATGGGAGATCTCTTACAGAACGGGGGGATTAAACCGAGAATTATCTGAAAGCCATAAAAACAACGGGGAGCCCAAGCTCCCCGTTTCAACTCAAATCGACCGTATCGACTATATCAGTGCAGACCCGCCACATATTTGGAGAGGGCTTCGATATCCTGATCAGTCAGTTTCTTGGCAACGTCCCGCATCATGCCATTCGGATCGTTGTCACGCGTCCCGGCACGGAATGCGGTGAGCTGAGCCTTGATATAGGCAGGATGCTGGCCGGACAGGTTGGGATACTTCGCCTGTTCGACACCAGAGCCACGGGGACCATGGCAAGCCGTACAAGCTGCCAGACCGCGACTCATGTCACCACCCATATAGAGAGCCTTGCCCGCTTCGACCACGTCGTCAGGGACAGCGATAGGGGTAACCTTCAGGCTGGAGAAATAAGCCGCCAGGTCATCCATGTCCTGTTCCGACAAAGGTAACGCCATCGGCCCCATCACTGGCGCAACCCGGCCAATTTGACCAGAAGCGGCAGCCTTCAGTTCAACTAACTGCTTTTTGATATATGATGCGTGCTGACCAGCAATTTTGGGGTACATATCAACCAGGCTGTTTCCGTCCGGTCCATGACAAGCCGCACAAACGGCAGCCTTGGTCTGTCCCGCAGCGGCATCGCCCTTGGCTTGTGCCATCCCCGTTACGCCAACCATCAGAGCAAGAGTAATGACTAGGTTCTTCATGGCGTTCCAACTTTTCGTTATTAGGCTTCCAGATCCCATGCCGCTGAAGGCATGTTAAAATAAACGCGTTTAAGCGACGCTATTTTACACCATTTTACAAAAAAGTAACTCTATAACCCTCTATCTCCATGGGGAATTTACGTTGGATACACAAACTCTAAATTTCAATAAGGTGCATTTTGTGACCAGCGCACCCGACATCCGTCACCTGCCAAATGATGGGGGTGTCGAGATCGCGTTTGCCGGCCGTTCCAACGCCGGTAAGTCATCTGCATTGAACACCTTAACCAAACACAAGAACCTGGCGCGCACCAGTAAGACTCCCGGTCGTACCCAGCTGATCAACCTGTTTGAGCTGGAACCGGGCAAGCGTCTGGTCGACTTGCCGGGTTATGGTTATGCGCAAGTTCCGCTCGAAATGAAGCTCAAGTGGCAAAAGTCACTGGCAGAGTATCTGCAGCGCCGTGAGTCATTGAAAGGTCTGGTGATCCTGATGGACATCCGCCACCCGCTCAAAGATACCGACATGAACATGCTGGAGTGGAGCTCGCATCGTCAGTTGCCCGTCATGCTGCTGCTTACCAAGGCTGACAAACTGAGCCCCGGCCCGCGCAACAACCAGGTAATCAAGGTGCGCCAGGCCGTTGCCAACCTCGGTTCCCAGATCCAGGTCGAAGCATTCTCCTCTCTCACCAATATCGGTGTGGAGAAGCTGGCGCAAACCCTGACCGAATGGTACGTCAGTGGTGACGATACCGACCTGCTGAACGCTGACGAACAGCAACCTGCCGAGGAGTAATCTACTCCTCGCTCTCCTTGCAATTGGCGGAGCACTCCTCCGCTGATTGAAAGGGTTTCAGATTGCCGCTTTCACCTGCCTCACGACAAATACCCCGCATTCGCCTCCCCTGCTATATCCAATACTGCTTAAAGTTCATATAGATAGGCAGTTAATTCACAAAAACAATTAACTTAAGTAGGCGTTGATAGCGTTTTCAAATTCGTTCTTTCAAAACGAACAAGAATTACAAAAAGAGACAAAAATGAAATTTAATTACAAGTTCTAACCGAAAGGGATAAAAATGAGGCCGGACGACAGTGATGCCATCCAGCCTGAAATAATAAGTTCAAAAAATTGGGAAGAAGCTGAATCTTGAGTACCAGACGACAGGTATTCCTCAAGAAGCAGCCTCATTCTATCAAATGCATCGCCAATTTAAAGCATTTACTCTAAATGATGCGCATAAAAAAACACCCCGACGAGAACCTCATCGGGGCAGCTATTCAGCCACATTCAATTACGTGAAATAAAAGGTCTGAAAGATAGAACATCTTACCTCTGTACCCTACGCAGACAACTGTACAGCAAAGCAGCAGAAAGTGAAAGTAATTTATGTAATTTAGTTTCACAACTTACAGATTAAGAAAAAATCTTTTATTTTCATATAGATAAAAAAATCCCCAGTACGAATACCGGGGAGTTATAAAGGTGACTAGCTAGCACTTCCTCAACTATCTAGTTAGTCAGCGCCATTTCAAAGTAGTTCCGCTACAAAACAAAAAAACTTTAAAAAATCAGAGGTAGATAGCGCCATCCTCAGCAAACTCTTGTTCTTCAATGAGTTTTTCAGCCATGTCTTCAATATCAAAACGTACACTTTCGAAGGCTCTGACGATGTCATCCTCTCTCGTCAGCGCCAGACCTGTCATTCTCTCCAGTCGCCGATGGCTGATGTAACAATCTATCAGCGCCCCCATCTGCTGGGCAGGAAAACGCACCCGCTGTTCATCAGCCTGCCACTCCATCAGGTCGGGAAACAGAATACCCTGGTTCATATCACCCCCAAGTTACGCTTCAACTCTCTCAATACCTGTTTAGTCCCGGGACGAATTCCGCGCCACACGGTAAACGCTTCGGCGGCCTGTTCCACCAGCATGCCGAGTCCATCCATGGTTTGACGAGCCCCATGCTGTTTGGCCCAACTGATAAAAGCCGTATCCGAGGCGCCATACATCATGTCGTAGATGGCAATATCAGTGTGGATCAGGGCTGGGGCCAACGGCGGCAGCTCTCCTTGCAGGCTGGCGGAGGTAGAGTTGATGACGAGATCGAATGGCCCTGCCAACTGCTCATAGGTCTGAGCAGTCACAGGCCCCAGATCGTGGAATTCGGCAGCCAACTGTTGCGCTTTTGTGTGGGTACGGTTGGCGATCACCAGCTCGCTCGGCAACTCAGCCAGCAGCGGCGCCAATGCACCGCGAGCCGCGCCACCGGCACCCAGCAGCAGGATCCGGCTATCCGCCAGCGTCACACCATGGGACTTGAGATCGGCGACCAGACCGGCGCCATCGGTATTATCCCCCAGCAACACGCCATCATCGGTCAGCTTGATGGTATTGACCGCGCCCGCCAGCTTGGCCCTTGGGCTCAAGCGATCGACCAGAGTAAATGCCTGCTCCTTGAAGGGAACGGTGACATTACATCCCTTGCCCCCTTGGTCAAAGAAGGTGCGCAGGGCGTGGGCAAACTCGTCGACGGCGGGTTCAGCCAGCCCATACTCCAGCTCTTGCTGGGTTTGTCTGGCAAACAGGGTGTGAATGAAGGGGGACTTGCTGTGGCGCACCGGGTGGCCAAAAACCAGATAACGATCCATCAAAGAGTTCCATCAGAGGGCAATATTCCGATTTAACGGGTTTTCACTCTCGGGAACAAGCCGAATAACGGCCAGTAAAAAGGGACCATCATGGTCCCTCGGGTCACAGCCATTCTCGCGGCGTGAGGTAATCGGTGTAGAGCAAGGCTTCAGGAGTGCCCGCCTCCGGCTGCCAGTCATACTCCCAACGTGCCAGCGGTGGCATCGACATCAGGATCGACTCGGTACGTCCGCCGGTCTGCAACCCGAACAGGGTGCCTCGGTCATACACCAGATTGAACTCCACATAACGGCCGCGACGATAGAGCTGGAACTCCCGCTCCCGCTCGCCATAGGGCAGCGCCTTGCGTCGTTCAATGATCGGCAGGTAAGCATCGAGATATCCCCGACCTACCGCCTGCATAAAGGCAAAGCAGTCGGCAAAGGGCCAGCGATTCAGATCGTCGAAGAAGAGGCCGCCCACCCCTCGCGTCTCGTTGCGGTGTTTGAGGAAGAAGTAGCGATCGCACCAGGATTTGAACTCGGGGTAGATCTCATCACCAAATGGCTGGCAGAGATCACGGGAGACCTGATGCCAATGCTGCACATCCTCGGCAAACGGGTAGAAAGGCGTCAAATCGAAGCCACCGCCAAACCACCAAATGGGCTCTTCACCCTCTTTCTCGGCAATGAAGAAACGGACGTTGGCGTGGCTGGTCGGCACATAGGGGTTGTGCGGATGGATCACCAGCGACACGCCCATAGCCTCGAACTTGCGACCGGCCAACTCTGGCCGATGGGCTGTAGCAGAGGCAGGCATGGCATCGCCATAGACATGGGAGAAGTTGACGCCCCCCTGCTCGATCACCGCGCCGTGGCGCAGCACACGGGTGCGACCACCGCCACCGCCTTCACGGCTCCAGGCATCTTCCACAAAGTGTCCGGCACCGTCGGCCATTTCCAGACCACGGCAGATCTCGTCCTGCAACTGCAACAGGAAGGCCTTGACCTGGGCCACATCCGGTTTGCTCATCTTGTCTCCAGTCAGGCAGGATCGTGAACGCCCTGTCCATTTTTATAGTTAAATCAATCCGATGAGCTCACCGCTCAGCGGATTGATAGCAAATCATGACGTATCCGCCTGTTCAGGAGGGGCGAATAATGGCGCCGGTTCGGGCGTCCTTGATCTCGGATGGGTTAGCTTGACCACCCACTTCCCCGGGCAGGATATAGGCTAACTTGCTTGCCAGCCGCTCACCAATATCGGCCACGCGGCGAGCCGGCTCCTCACCGGTCAGGTTGGCGCTGGTAGAGACCAGCGGCTTGCCAAAGGCACGGCACAACGCCTGTACCTGAGGATGAGCCGTCACGCGTACCGCGAGGGTCTCGAACTGCCCGGTCAGCCAGGCTGGCGTCGTCGCACGGGCAGGCATGATCCAGGTAAAAGGACCGGGCCAGCTGGCTTCAACCAGAGCCAGTTGCTCACCGCTAAGCTGACTCAGATCGATGTAATCCTGCAATTGCGCCACGTCGGCAGCAATCAGGATCAACCCTTTCTCTACCGGACGCTGTTTGATGGCCAGCAGTCGCTGCACCGCCACTTCGGAGTCGGGATCACAACCCAGACCAAACACAGCCTCGGTCGCATAGGCAATCACCCCTTCCTGCTGGAGGGCGGCAACCGCCTGTTCAAATTCATTTGGCATAGGAAAAATGCGGCAGCCAGGCTGCCGCCTCGTCACTTGGTAGCAAGTTGAATCCATACGGCGGCGACCACAACAAAGTGACGTTTTGCTGTAGCACAGGAAAAATACGACACATCCGGATCGCCACCCGTTCACTTACTTGAGTTGAGCCTGCAGGGCGGCATCCTTGGCCATCACCTCTTCGGCATTCTTCTGGCGTTCGGCCCGAACCTTGGCTGCCAGTTCATCATCGGCTACTGCCAGCATCTGGGCTGCCAGATAACCTGCGTTCTTGGCACCGGCTTTGCCGATCGCCACAGTCGCCACCGGTACACCACCCGGCATCTGCACGGTGGAGAGCAGCGCATCCAGCCCCTTGAGCGGGCCACCATCGATGGGCACCCCGATCACAGGACGAGTCGTGATGCCGGCTACGGCACCCGCCAGGTGCGCAGCCAGACCGGCAGCACAGATAAAGACCTTGCAGCCACGGGCCTCGGCATCGGTCACATACTGATGGGTCGCAGCCGGCGTGCGGTGCGCGGAGGTGACTTTGACTTCCACTGCGATATCAAATGACTTGAGCACCTCGAGGGTGGTTTGCATCACGGGGAAATCAGAATCAGAGCCCATCAATACGGCAACAAAGGGTTTATTCATGGTGGGAATTTCCTTACTCCAAGTGGGGGGTTGAAGTTCACCGAAAACGTTTCAATCCGGTTGCGGCGGCGGGATTATACCTGCTCACTTTGGTGGCCGCATTTCTTTTGCGGACAGACCCAACGCAGCGTTCCCCTCACTTTTTTCTCGACCATGATGCCCCAACCACACGCGGGACAAGGCATGGGGATCGGCTTGTCGTTCACCACATATTTGCAATGGGGATAGCCATCACAGGAGTAAAATTGCTTGCCATAGCGGGAGGTCCGGCTCACCAGATGACCCTTGCCGCACTCGGGGCAGAGGATCTGGGTATCATCGCTCTCCTGCAGGGATTCGATGTGCTGACAGGCCGGATACTGAGTGCAGCCGACAAACAGACCGTAACGCCCCTTCTTGATCGCCAGCGGCTGTCCGCAATCGGGACAGGCAGAGCCTTCGAGCACCTTTTCGATGTCGCGGCCGGATGGCGTCAGGGAGCGAATGTAATCACAGACAGGATAGGCAGAACAGCCGAGAAAGGGGCCATGTTTGCCCTGGCGGATCACCAGCTCGGCCCCGCACTGCGGGCACGGCTCGCGCTCGAAGGCATGTTCGTGGGCTGAAAAGAGGTGATGATCGATTTTTGACATGGGCCGCGCCTTGAAATCCAGATGGCCTGAATTCTACCAGCGCGGCACCGGACTGTCAGTGAATGACGCCGTCTGACTCATCAAACACCAGCTCTTCCATCTGCTGGTAGGCATTTTCACTGCCCGGTACGTTGAACAGCACCATCATGACGACCCACTTCAGGTCATCCAGCTCGATATCCGGTTTGTCCAACTCGAGCAGACGCTCGATACAGATCTCGCGGGTTTCGGCATTCAGTACCTGGGCCTGTTCCAGAAATAGCAGGAAGCCGCGGCACTCGGTGCTGAGGCGTGCCAGCTCTTGCGGGGCATAGATACGCATCGAGCCTTGCGCGCTGGCGGCCACATAGACCTCCCGCTCGCTATCATGCAGATTGGCCAGTCGCTCCAACCAGTCGAGCGCCTTGTCGATCTCTTCCTTGTCAAAACCGGCTCGGCTCAACTCGTCGGTGAGTTCATTCTGCTCGACCATCACATCTGCATCGCTGTGGATGTAGGTCTCGAAAAGGTACATCAATACATCAAACATGATTCGCCCTCCTCGCTCTGACGTATCCACCGGCTACCGCCATCACTGCACCGACCAACTCCAGCTCTACCAACCTGCCCAATACCACTTCGACAGGAAGCTGGGTCCGCTCGGCAACGGTATCCACGCTCGTGGTCTCGTAATCTACGTTATCCAACAAATCAGCATAAGGCAATTCGCTATTATGCTGTTGCTCAGATGGTATGGCCGACGGATCTGGCCGTGCGAACCACTCTGGCAACTCTTCCACTATATCGGCCGCACTCAGCACAAGTTTGGCCCCCTGCTGAATTAATCTGTTGCACCCTATCGCCTGGGCGTTTTGCGGGGCGCCGGGTACCGCAAACACTTCGCGCCCCTGCTCCAGTGCATAGCGAGCGGTGATCAGCGAACCACTCTGCTCGGTCGCCTCCACCACCAGAGTTCCCAACGACAGACCACTGATAATACGGTTGCGACGAGGAAAATGTTCAGCCAGCGGCCCTTTATCCGGCGCCAGCTCGGAGATAAGCAAACCACCTTTCTCCAGAATCTGACCTGCCAGTCCCTGATGGCGTTTGGGGTAGAGGCAATCCAGCCCGGAGCCCAACACGGCAAGGGTGATACCACCACAAGCCAGCGCCTGCTGATGGCAAACACCATCGATACCGAGCGCAAGGCCCGAGGTGATGGCGAACCCGCATCTAACCAGTTCGCTACAGAGACGGGACGCGTTATCTTTGCCTGCATAGGTGGGATGACGTGTCCCCACCATCGCCAGCTGGGGTAGCGACAGCGCTTCAAGATCGCCACGGCAGTAGAGCAACAGGGGGGCCGCGGGAATTTCACGCAACAAGGGCGGATAAACAGGGTGATCTTGCGGAATAAGGAGATTGCCAGGTAACGCGGCCCAAGCCAGACTCTGCTCAACAACCGGCGAGGGCCAGCGCAGTTGTTTGATCTGCTCTGACGACAGCCCCATACCGTGCAGCTGTGTTTCATCGCTCTGAAACAGGGCATCAATCGAACCGCCGATCTGCTCCAGCAGCCGAACTGCGGTTACAGGGCCGATTCCGGTAACCGCATTGAGGGTTAACCAGAGCGCCAAGCGCTCATCGGGGTAATTCACGTCAGAAGTGAGTGACCTGATAACCCGAGCTCACCATGTCCTTGCTCTGCATGATGAGGCCATAACTCAGCTTGTCATACACCTTGAACAACATGACGCGGGCAATCGCTTCAGAGGGCAGTGGTGCCTTCTGGTTGCCACTACTGTAGAACACCTTGTCGTAGACAGAGGAGAACTCCTTGTATTTCACTGCACCATTCTTGGTGACCAGCGCAGCCCCCGGACGCCGAACATCGAGCACATCGCCCGCGGAGAGTTGATCCCGAGCGCCTTTGTTAATCAAGACCACATCAAACTTGCCCCCTCCCCTGGCTTTGCTCGGCAAGTCGATGATGTAGCCAGGGGCAATCGCCGGGGCAGCCTTGGGCATGAAAACCGCAGGCATGTTCTCCTGAGGGGGCAGCTCCATAATCTTGTCACCCTGCAATACTTCACGCTGGTTATGGGTGAGAGTCACTTCGGTCCGATCACCATCCAGCAGCGCTACCGCACGAACCACGCCTGCAAAGATGGCCTCCTGACCCAAAAGCTCACCTGTCTCGCGATCCTTGTAGACCACCCCGGGATGATAGATGCCATACATCTTGCCCGGTATCAGAGCTCCCTGCACATAGAGGGTGTCCCCCTCAAGCATTCCAATGTGCTTTTCGTCTGAACCCAGCAAATAGGGCAGCATTTTCTGCTGCTGACTGTCGGCCAAAATATGGTCCGTCTGCAAAAAGGGACCTATCTCGCTGAAGGGCAGAGTAGGGATAGGATTTGCCTTGCTCTCATAACGGGTTTTCGGGCCGAGACGGATGACCTGTTTGTCCCCCTGCATCGCTTTGCCCAGCCGGGGCTCACCATTGACCCAGCTCAGGTGCAGCACGTCCCCTGGGTAGATCCAGTGCGGATTGGCAATCTGTGGATTGATGTTCCAGAGCCGGGGCCACAGCCATGGCTCAGAGAGATATTTGCCGGAGATATCCCACAGGGTATCGCCTTTTTGCACTACATAGCTTTCGGGATAACCCGCTTTCAACCTCAGCTGATCGGCCAGAGCAGCTTGGCTCATGGTCACCAGCAGGCAGGTGAGGATGGTTTGCTTCAGATACATAACACTCCCTGTTACCTCTGCGCGCAAAGTGTTGCTGTTTTTTGTCGGCGTAAATGACTAGAATTACGCCAATATTGACTGCATTTATACGAAACTAAAGAAAAAACTATGGCCATTCTAGATGTATTGCGTTTTCCCGATGAGCGTCTGCGTACTATCGCAGCCCCTGTCGAGACCTTTACACCCGAGTTACAACAAATTGTAGATGATATGTTCGAAACCATGTATGCGGAGGAAGGCATTGGCCTGGCCGCAACGCAGGTGGATATTCATCAACGCATCATAGTGATCGATGTCTCTGAAAACCGTGAAGATCCTCTGGTATTGATCAATCCGGAAGTGATCTCCCAGTGTGGCAGCACCGGCATTGAAGAGGGTTGTCTCTCCGTGCCTGGCAGCCGCGCTCTGGTACCGCGCGCTGAGCAGATCAAGATCCGCGCCCTGGATCGCCACGGCAAACCGTTCGAGCTGGAAGCGGACGACCTGCTCGCCATCTGTATCCAGCACGAGATGGACCACCTGATGGGCAAGTTGTTCGTGGATTACCTGTCCCCGCTCAAGCGCCAGCGCATTCGCCAGAAGCTGGAAAAGATGGCCCGTGAAGATCGCAAAGTCCTCTGAGGATCTGCCCCATTGAATAAGCTGAAACTGATTTTTGCCGGTACTCCCGACTTCGCCGCCCGTCACCTGGCGGCGTTGTTGTCTTCCGACCACGAGGTCGTTGCCGTTTATACCCAGCCCGACAAGCCCGCCGGCCGTGGCCAGAAGCTCACCGCCAGCCCGGTCAAAGAGCTGGCACTGGCCCACAACCTGCCGGTTTACCAGCCCGCTACCCTGCGCAAGGAAGAGGCGCAAGCCGAACTGGCCGCCCTTGGCGCAGACCTGATGGTCGTGGTGGCCTATGGCCTGATCCTGCCCAAGGCGGTACTCGATACCCCGCGTCTGGGCTGCATCAACGTCCATGGCTCCCTGCTGCCCCGCTGGCGTGGCGCGGCACCGATCCAGCGCTCAATCTGGGCGGGCGATAGCGAAACCGGCGTCACCATCATGCAGATGGATGTGGGGCTGGATACCGGCGCCATGATCCGCAAGGTAAGCTGCCCCATCGCCGCCGACGAGACCTCTGCCAGCCTCTATGACAAGCTGGCAGAGCTGGGTCCGCAGGCGCTGGTCGACACCATCGATGCCATGGCTGCCGGTGAAACCGCTGCCGAGGCGCAAGATGATGCGCTGGCCAACTACGCCGAAAAGCTCTCCAAGGAAGAGGCCCGCATCGACTGGTCGATGGAGGCTGTTGCCATCGAACGCTGCATCCGCTCGTTCAACCCCTGGCCCATCAGCTGGTTTGAAGTAGCTGACCAGACCATCAAGGTATGGCAAGCCGCCGTCATCGACATCGACCACGGCCAACCCGCCGGCACCCTGCTCAAGGCCGACAAGCAGGGGATCGATATCGCGACCGGCAAAGGGGTACTGCGCCTGCTGACCCTGCAACCGCCCGGCAAGAAGGCGATGTCCGTTTCGGATCTGCTCAACTCTCGCCGCGACTGGTTTGAACCCGGCACGCAATTGAATTGAACTGGATTGAATTGACACAAGCGGGGCCCAGGCCCCGACTTGCGCATCTAAGGTAACTCTATGAAAACACGTGCACAGGCCGCTCTCGTTATTCAACAGGTGCTGGATCAGGGTCAATCCCTCTCCGCTGTTCTGCCTGCTGCCCAGGAGAAGGTCGCGCCTCGCGATCGTGCTCTCCTGCAAGAACTCTGCTACGGCACCCTGCGCTGGCTGCCCCGCCTCGATGCGGCAGTCAACGAGATGATGGACAAGCCGCTCAAGAACAAGAGCCGCATTTTCCACTACCTCATCCTGGTCGGTCTCTATCAGCTCATCTACACCCGCATTCCGGCTCACGCCGCGGTGGCCGAGACCGTCAACGCCGTCAAACTGCTCAAAGGCACCTCACTGCGTGGCCTCATCAACGGCGTGCTGCGCAACTTCCAGCGCAGCGCCGAAGTCATTCTGCTGCGCATCGACCGCGTTCCCAGCATTCGCCTCGGTCATCCGGAGTGGCTCACCAAGCGCCTGCGTCAGGCCTATCACGATGAGTGGGAATTCATCATGGAGGCGAACAACCAACGCCCTCCCATGTGGATCCGCAACAACAGCCAGCGCCAGAGCCGCGATGCCATGCTGGCTCGCATGGCTGAAGTCGGCATCAATGCCGTGGCCGGTGAAGAGGGCGAGGATTGCATCCTGCTGGAGCGACCTTGCGATGTGACCAAGCTGCCCGGCTTCGAGGTCGGTGACTGCTCGGTACAGGATGGTGCCGCACAACAGGCCGCGGCACTGCTCGACCCACAACCGGGTGAGTGGGTACTGGATGCCTGCGCGGCACCCGGTGGCAAGACTGCCCACCTGCTGGAGCGTCAGCCCAAGCTGGCTGGCGTGGTCGCCGTCGATGCCGACGAAAACCGCCTCAAGCGAGTGCAGGAGAACCTGGACCGCATCGGCCTCACCGCCAAGGTGATCCATGGCGATGCCGCGGCACCGGAACAGTGGTGGCCGGAGGGTCAGTTCGACCGCATCCTGCTGGATGCCCCCTGCTCCGCCACCGGCGTCATCCGTCGCCATCCCGACATCAAGTGGTTGCGCCGTGATCAGGACATCCGCGAGCTGGCCGAGCTGCAGCGCCGTATTCTCAATGCCCTCTGGGGCAAGCTGAAAAGCGGTGGCACCCTGCTCTACGCTACCTGCTCCGTCCTGCCGGAAGAGAACCGCGAACAGATCCGTGCCTTCCTTGCCGCGACCAAAGATGCCAAATTGGTACCGCTGCACGAACAGGACACCCCGGACTGCCCGGGCCGCCAGTTCCTGCCGGGTGAAGCCGAGATGGATGGCTTCTACTACGCCAAACTGGTCAAGCTCTGAGCCGGGCATGACAAACCTCATTCGGGAGAGCCGCCAGCTCCGTTCTGGCGCTCCCCTTTACTGCCTCAACGTGAGTAGACGTTCCCTATGAAAATCATCATTTTGGGAGCCGGCCAAGTCGGCGGCACCCTGGCCGAGAACCTGGCCGGGGAGAACAACGACATCACCATCGTCGACACCGACAGCGAGCGCCTGCGCGAACTGCAGGACAAGTTTGACCTGCGGGTAGTCAACGGGCACGGCGCCCACCCCAAGGTGCTGCGCGAAGCGGGGGCTCAGGATGCCGACATGCTGGTCGCCGTCACCAACAGTGACGAGACCAACATGATCGCCTGTCAGGTGGCCTACTCCCTGTTCAACACCCCGAACAAGGTGGCGCGGATCCGCTCACCAGCCTATCTGACCGAACGGGATCGCCTGTTCCTGCCGGAATCGGTGCCGGTGGATCACCTGATCGCGCCGGAGCAGCTGGTGACCGACTATGTTCGTCGCCTGATCGAGTATCCGGGTGCCCTGCAAGTGGTTGATTTCGCTGGTGGCCGCGTCGGTCTCGTGGCGGTCAAGGCCTACTACGGTGGCCCGCTGGTAGGTAACGCCCTCTCCACCCTGCGCGAGCACATGCCCAACATCGAGACCCGGGTAGCAGCCATCTTCCGTCAGGGCCGCCCGATCCGCCCGCAAGGTACCACCATCATCGAAGCGGATGACGAGGTCTTCTTCGTCGCCGCCGCGGGCCATATCCGTGCCGTGATGTCTGAGCTGCAGCGCCTCGAGAGCCCCTACCGCCGCATCATGATCGTCGGTGGTGGCAACATCGGCGCGGGTCTCGCCCGCCAGCTGGAGAAGCGCTACAGCGTCAAGCTCATCGAGCGCAACCAGAAGCGGGCGGAGCAGCTCTCCGAACTGCTGGAGAACACCATCGTCTTCTGCGGCGATGCGGCGGATCAGGAGCTGCTGGCAGAGGAGCACATCGACCAAATCGACGTCTTCATCGCCGTGACCAACGAGGATGAGGCCAACATCATGTCGGCGCTGCTCGCCAAGAAGATGGGTGCCAAGAAGACCATGGTGCTGATCCAGCGCGGCGCTTACGTGGATCTGGTGCAGGGTGGCTCCATCGATATCGCCATCTCGCCCCAACAGGCCACCATCTCGGCCCTGCTGACCCATGTGCGCCGAGCCGATATCGCCAACGTCTACAGCCTACGCCGCGGCGCTGCCGAGGCGATCGAGGCAATTGCCCACGGTGACGAGAACACCTCCAAGGTGGTCGGCAAGACGGTGGGCGAGCTCAAGCTGCCGCCGGGTACCACTATCGGTGCCGTAGTGCGCGGGGATGAGGTGCTGATCGCCCACGATCGTACCAAGATCCAGCAGGATGACCACGTGGTCATGTTCCTGGTGGACAAGAAGTACATCCCGGAAGTGGAGCGGCTGTTCCAGCCAAGCCCCTTCTTCCTGTAACGTCTTCATGCGCACAGGCTGTCAAACCAGACCCGGCTCAGCTCCTCCAAGGGGATGGTCCGGGTCTTTTGTTAATCAACGACCAGGTTATCGAACATGATCAAACTGCGTCCCATTATCTTCACCCTCGGGCTGGTGCTCTCCAAGCTGGCGCTCTTCATGTGGCTGCCCACCTTGCTGGCACTGCTCACCGGGTCAGAGGGATTTGTCGAGTTTCTCAAGTCCGTGCTGATCACCCACGGCGCCGCCCTGCTCTGCCTCCATTACGGCCGCAAGGCGGAGTTTCATCTGGGGGTGCGGGAGATGTTCCTGCTCACCACCTCGGTCTGGGTGGTTGCCTGTATCTTCGGGGCGCTGCCCTTTGTCTTCATCACCCACATCAACTTTACCGACGCCTACTTCGAGACCATGTCGGGGGTGACCACCACGGGCTCTACCGTGCTATCCGGCCTCGACAACATGGCCCACAGCATCCTGTTGTGGCGATCCATCCTACAGTGGCTGGGGGGGGTCGGCTTTATCGTGATGGCGGTTGCCGTACTGCCCTATCTCAACGTCGGCGGCATGAAGCTGTTCCAGACCGAGAGCTCGGACTGGTCAGACAAAAGCGCCCCGCGTGCCAAGACGGTCGCCAACAACATCGTTGTGGTCTATCTGGTGCTCTCCATGCTCTGCTTCATGGCCTACTGGGCCAGCGGCATGAATATGTTCGAGGCGATCAACCACGCCATGACCACCCTCAGTACCGGCGGCTACTCCACCTCCGATCAATCCATGTCCCACTTCTCCAACTCGGCACACTGGATTGGCACCCTGTTCATGTTCCTCGGCGGCCTGCCCTTTCTACTCTATGTGCAGAGCCTGAATCACAGGGACTACAGCCTGCTCAAGGATGCCCAGGTGCGCGGCTTCTTCTGGCTGGTGGTGTGGGTCACAGTCATCATGACCTTCTATCTGTGGGAGAGAGATCTGTTCGGCTTCTGGGATGCCCTGCGCATCAGCTGCTTCAACATCGTCTCGGTACTCACCACCACCGGCTATGGTCTTGGTGACTTCGGCACCTGGGGGCCGCTCGCCAGCATCGTCTTCATCGTGCTGCTGGCTCTTGGGGCCTGCTCTGGCTCCACTGCGGGCGGCCTCAAGATCTTCCGGGTACAGGTGGCCTTTGCCCTGTTCAAGAAGCAGATGCGCCAACTGATGCACCCTTCCGGCGTATTTCCCCAGAAGTACAACGGCCGGACAGTCAATGACGCCATCATCCGCTCAATGATCTCCTTCGTGCTGGCCTACTTCGCCATCATTCTGATGATAGCCGCACTGCTGGGCGCCATCGGGCTTGACCCCCTGACAGCCATATCCAGCTCCATCACCGCCGTTGCCAACGTCGGCCCGGGCATGGGCCCGGTGGTCGGCCCCAGCACCAACTTTGCCAGCCTGCCGGAATCGGCCAAATGGCTGCTGTCATTCGGCATGCTGCTGGGACGACTGGAGATCCTGACGGTCGCCGTGCTCTTCTTCCCCTCCTTCTGGCGCCAGTAACGCTCACCGTAAGCAAGCAAAAAGCCGCAGCGTTCACCCGCTGCGGCTTTTTTATCTCGTCCATCCCCACGACTTTCCCTCAACGCTCATCAGCCCCATTACCGGTGGCCTGAACGACCTCATCGGCATGGCCAGAGCGGATCACAAGCATAAAAAAACGGACCCAAACCAGAGGTTTGGGTCCGTTTATTAGTGAACCGTCAGCGGCCGCAAGGGCTGCCGAGACTCAGCACATGGCATTAACCACGGCCAGAGCGTTTGCGATCCAGCTCGGTCAGCAATTTCTTGCGGATACGGATGTTCTTAGGAGTCACTTCTACCAGTTCGTCGTTGTCGATGAACTCGAGAGCCTGTTCCAGAGTCATGCGGATCGGCGGAGTCAGCACCTGAGCTTCATCGGTACCGGAGGCACGCATGTTGGTCAGCTGTTTGCCTTTCAGGCAGTTAACAGTCAGGTCATTGGAACGGGAGTGAATACCGATTACCTGGCCTTCGTACACCTCGGTCGCGTGACCGATGAACAGACGACCGCGGTCTTGCAGACCGAACAGGGCGTAAGTCAGTGCCTTACCGGTTGCGTTGGAGATCAGCACACCGTTCTGACGCTCACCGATGCTGCCACCCTTGTGCGGACCGTAGTGGTCGAAGGTGTGGTACAGCAGACCGGTACCGGAGGTCATGGTCATGAACTCGGTCTGGAAGCCGATCAGGCCACGGCTCGGGATCATGAAGTCCAGGCGGACACGACCCTTGCCATCCGGGGTCATGTTGGTCATTTCGCCTTTACGCAGACCCAGCTGCTCCATCACGGAACCCTGGTGCGCTTCTTCAACGTCCACAGTCACAGTTTCGAACGGTTCTTGCAGTTCGCCGTCAACAGTACGCAGGATTACTTCCGGACGGGATACCGCCAGCTCGTAACCTTCGCGACGCATGTTTTCGATCAGGATGGAGAGGTGCAGTTCACCACGACCGGATACGCGGAACTTGTCCGGATCATCAGTCTCTTCCACGCGCAGGGCCACGTTGTGGACCAGCTCCTGGTTCAGACGCTCCAGAATGTTGCGGGAGGTCACGAACTTGCCCTCTTTACCGGCGAACGGTGAAGTGTTGACCTGGAAGGTCATGTTCACGGTCGGCTCGTCAACGGAGAGCGGCGGCAGGGCCTCAACGGCACCGTTGTCACAGATGGTGTCGGAGATTTTCAGCTCGCCCAGACCGGTGATAGCGATGATGTCACCCGCTTGCGCGTCGGCAACTTCAGTACGGGACAGACCCAGGTAACCCAGCACCTGACCGACTTTACCGTTACGGGTCTTGCCGTCAGCACCAACGATGGTGACTTGCTGGTTGGTCTTGACGCGACCACGAGTGATGCGGCCGATACCGATAACGCCCACGTAGGAGTTGTAGTCCAGCTGGGAGATCTGCATCTGGAAACCACCTTCGGCATCAGCCTTCGGCGCTTCAACGTTGTCAACGATGGCCTGGAACAGCGGCTCCATGTTTTCGGACTCGACGTCCTGATCCATGGTGGCCCAACCGTTCAGTGCAGAGGCGTAAACAACTTTGAAATCCAGCTGTTCGTCAGTCGCGCCCAGGTTGTCGAACAGGTCGAATACCTGATCCATTACCCAGTCAGGACGAGCACCCGGACGGTCAACCTTGTTGATGACCACGATCGGCTTCAGACCCTGAGCGAACGCTTTCTGGGTCACGAAACGGGTTTGCGGCATCGGGCCGTCTACGGCGTCAACCAGCAGCAGCACGGAGTCAACCATGGACAGTACGCGCTCTACTTCACCACCGAAGTCGGCGTGACCCGGGGTATCAACGATGTTGATGCGGTAGTCATTCCAGCGGATCGCAGTGTTCTTGGCGAGAATGGTGATGCCACGTTCCCGTTCCAGATCATTGGAGTCCATGATCCGTTCCTGGCCTTCCGTGGAGCGGTCCAGGGTGCCGGACTGCTGCAGCAGCTTATCAACCAGAGTCGTTTTGCCGTGGTCAACGTGCGCAATAATCGCAATATTGCGTAAATTCTCTAACATTCTCGCCTCAATCACCGGGTAAAATTGGGCGCTAATTGTACTCTTGCCTTTGTGATCTGCCTAGCAGAATTGCAGTACATTCGCGCATAACAACAGATCTGGATCATAGACCTCTCTGACAAACCCTGCTTAGATGGGCGGTGACCGTATTTCGCGCACCATTACAGTGCACCAAAACGATCCACCATCGCACTAAATTGATGCAACGCGAGTCGAGATCGCCTGATTTTGGGGAGCCTCTTCAGCGAGATTGCCCTGAAATCAAGCTGTCACAAACTTGGCACGATACTGGCTTATGTGAATACGACGACGCATTCACCCAGAGAGTTTTAACACCGGAGGTTACTTAGCATGTCAGCCCAGAACGTTTTGGCCCTGATCCAGGAACACGAAGTCAAGTTTGTTGATCTGCGCTTTACCGACACCAAGGGTAAAGAGCAGCATGTATCCATCCCTGCTCATCAGGTTGATGAAGATTTCTTCGAAGACGGCAAGATGTTCGATGGTTCCTCCATCGGCGGCTGGAAGGGCATCAACGAATCCGACATGGTACTGATGCCGGACGCAGCCTCCGCCAAGCTGGACCCGTTCACCGAAGAGACCACCCTGAACATCGTTTGTGACGTACTGGAGCCTGCCACCATGCAGGGCTACGACCGCGATCCGCGCTCCATCGCCAAGCGTGCAGAAGATTTCCTGAAGTCCAGCGGCATCGCTGACACCGTGCTGTTCGGGCCGGAGCCGGAATTCTTCATGTTCGACAACATCACCTTCTCCAACACCATGGGCCACAGCTTCGTGAAAATCGAATCTGAAGAAGCCGCATGGAACTCCGGCACTGCCTATGAGCATGGCAACAAGGGTCACCGTCCGTTCGTGAAAGGCGGTTACTTCCCGGTTGCACCGGTCGACTCCTCCCAGGATATCCGTGCCGCCATGTGTCTGGTGCTGGAAGAGATGGGCCAGGTCGTTGAAGCTCACCACCACGAAGTGGCCACTGCCGGTCAGAACGAGATCGCTACCCGCTTCAACACTCTTACGCTGAAAGCAGATGAAGTACAGGTACTGAAGTACGTGATCCACAACGTGGCCCACGCCTACAACAAGACCGTCACCTTCATGCCGAAACCCATGTTCGGTGACAACGGCTCCGGCATGCACTGCCACCAGTCTCTGGCCAAGAACGGCGTCAACCTGTTCGCCGGGGACCTGTATGGCGGTCTGTCCGAGATGGCGCTGCACTACATTGGCGGTATCATCAAGCACGCCAAGGCCATCAACGCCTTCGCCAACCCGACCACCAACTCCTACAAGCGTCTGGTTCCGGGTTATGAAGCACCGGTCATGCTGGCCTACTCTGCCCGCAACCGTTCTGCCTCCATCCGTATCCCGGTGGTACCGAGCCCGAAAGCTCGTCGTATCGAAGTGCGCTTCCCGGATCCGGCTGCCAACCCGTACCTGGCCTTCGCAGCCCAGCTGATGGCCGGTCTGGACGGTATCATCAACAAGATCCATCCGGGCGATGCCATGGACAAGAACTTGTACGACCTGCCGCCGGAAGAGGCTGCAGAAGTGCCGACCGTTGCTGGCTCTCTGGACGAAGCCCTGGCAGCTCTGGATGCTGACCGCGAGTTCCTGACCCGTGGCGGCGTGTTCAGCGATGACTTCATCAACTCCTATCTGGAACTGAAACAGCAGGATGTTGACCGTGTGCGCATGACCCCGCACCCGCTGGAGTTCGAACTGTACTACTCCGTCTAAGTCGCAGCAGACAGCCCATTTAGATTGGGGCAGCTTGCCGAATCGTGACAAAACCCGCCAGATGGCGGGTTTTTTCTCTGATAGGATTAAGCAAGATACCGTCAAGGAGAGATGGATGAACAAGATACATGGCATAGGAGCAATTACCCTCCTGTTACTGACCTCATTCAGTACTCATGCGGCCAAGGTCTACTCCTGGGTCGATGGCAATGGCATTACCCACTACACGGATGCCCCTCCTCCCGGCAAAAACGTAAAGGAGGTGGATCTGCGGGCTGCTCCCCTGCTGGGTAGCGCCCCCAGCTCGGTACAGGTAGACAACTTCAACAGCCTGACTGGCGCCGATGTCAAGAAGGAGCAGGAGGCGGCCAAACTGGTGATCGAGCTGCTCTCCCCTGAACAGGGCAGCACCCTGCGCGACAACACAGGCAATATCGTCTTTCAGGGTCAAATCAGCCCCAAACCGCCAACCCAGTATGATGTGCGCCTGACTCTGGATGGCAAGGCAGCCCCCATCGTCAGCAACAGCCTCTCTATCCGGGTCGAAAATGTCGATCGCGGTGCCCACGAAGCTCAGCTCGAGCTGCTCGCCAAAGACGGTACGATCCTTGCTAAATCTACACCAGTCACCTTTTACCTGCATAGAGCGACCGTGACTCCGGCTCCCAAACCCACCCCCAAAGCCAACCAAGGGTGATATAGCGCACCGATGCGGGTAAACTCTATGCACCATATCGGTGCATAATAGGTGTGTAGCACCGTTTTAGGGAGAAACCTGTGCCAACCCGCTCGGACAACGCCAAAACACTCTTGGATAATTTGCTGACCGCCGTGATCCTGATGGATGAACGGCTCTGCATCCAATTCGTCAACCCGGCGGCTGAACAGCTGCTCTCCCTCAGTGAACGCCGGCTGATCGGCATCGAACTGCCTCATCTGCTGGAACATATCTCCCTCGATTTGCAACGGCTCAAGCAGTGCCTCGTTTCAGGGCAAGGCTTTACCGATAGCGAAGTGACTCTGGTGGTAGAGGGAGAACCGCGACTGGTGGAGCTGAGCGCTACCCCCATGGCCGACCACGAACAGCGTCTGCTGGTCGTGGAGCTGCGCAAGATCGACCAGCAGAAGAAGATCAGTCAGGAGCAGCAGCAACATGCCCAGCAGCTGGCGGCCAAGGAGCTGGTGCGCGGGCTTGCCCACGAAATCAAGAATCCCCTCGGCGGCCTGCGCGGCGCGGCCCAGTTGCTGCAAAAAGAGCTGCCGGATCCGGCGCTGCGCGAATATACCGGCATCATCATCGAACAAGCTGACAGGCTGCGGGTACTGGTCGATCGGCTGCTCGGCCCCCAGCGCCCCGGCCGTCACCAGATGCACAATGTCCATTCGGTGCTGGAGCAGGTACGCCGACTGGTGGAGCTCGAACTCCCTCCCTCTGTTCGCATCGAACGGGATTACGATCCCAGCATCCCCGAATTCGAGATGGAGCCGGATCAGCTGCAGCAGGCGTTTCTCAACATAGTGCGCAATGCCGCCGAAGCGCTGGGCGATCAGACCGGGCTTATCCGCATCAAGACCCGCACCGCGTTCCAGATCACCATCCACGGCCAGCGTTACCGGCTGGCAGCGGAGATCAAGATCATCGACAACGGCCCCGGTATTCCGGACGCCATTCGCGACACCCTGTTCTACCCCATGATCACCGGCAAGGAGGGGGGAACCGGACTCGGCCTCTCCATCGCCCAGAACCTGATCGACCAGCACAAGGGGCGGATTGACTGCATCAGCTGGCCGGGTCACACCGAATTCACCATTTTTCTACCGCTTCGCAAGTAAGGGAACCCCATGACCGCCAAAGTGTGGATCGTCGATGACGACAGTTCTATCCGCTGGGTGCTGGAGCGCACTCTCGGCAGCGAAGGCTTCAACTGCGAGAGCTTTGCCGATGGCGAAGCCCTGCTGCACGCCCTTGAGCTGCGCTCGCCCGATGTGATCCTCTCCGATATCCGGATGCCGGGCATCGATGGTTTGAGCCTGCTGGAGCAGATCCACCGTCGTCAGGCCGATCTGCCCATCATCATCATGACCGCCCACTCGGATCTCGACAGTGCGGTCAACGCCTACCAGCGCGGCGCCTTCGAGTACCTGCCCAAGCCGTTCGACATCGACGAAGCGGTGACCCTGGTGCGGCGCGCCGAGAATCACCTCAAGGAGCAGCGCACCAAGCGCAAGTCTCGCCAGCAAGAGGCCACCGCCACCCCGGAGATCATCGGTGAGGCGCCGGCGATGCAGGAGGTGTTCCGTGCCATAGGCCGCCTGTCGCGCTCCAGCATCTCGGTGCTGATCAACGGCCAGAGCGGTACCGGCAAGGAGCTGGTCGCCCATGCGCTGCACAAGCACAGCCCGCGTGCTCACAAGAACTTTATCGCCCTCAACATGGCGGCCATCCCCAAAGATCTCATCGAATCCGAGCTGTTCGGTCACGAGAAGGGGGCCTTTACCGGCGCCAACAACATCCGCCACGGCCGCTTCGAGCAGGCCGACGGCGGCACCCTGTTTCTCGACGAGATCGGCGATATGCCGCTGGATGTGCAGACCCGGCTGCTGCGTGTCTTGGCCGATGGCCAGTTCTATCGAGTCGGCGGCCACCAGCCAGTGCAGGTAGACGTGCGGATCATCGCCGCCACCCACCAGAATCTGGAAAAGCGGGTGGCCGATGGCGAGTTTCGCGAGGATCTGTTTCACCGCCTCAACGTCATTCGCATCCATATTCCTGCCCTCAAGGAGCGCCGTGAGGATATTCCCCAGCTGGCCCGCCACTTCCTGCTACGCGCCGCCAAAGAGCTGAACGTCGAGGCCAAGAGCCTGCACCCAGATACCCAGGCCTATATCAGTCGCCTGCCCTGGCCGGGCAACGTGCGCCAGCTGGAGAACGTCTGCCGCTGGCTTACCGTGATGGCCTCGGGGCAAGAAGTGCTGGTCGGCGACCTGCCTGCCGAGCTGCTCACCCCCATCACCCACAACGCCGAACCGGGCCAACCGGCGCTGCCCGGTTGCTGGCAGCAACAGTTGCAAGAGTGGGTGGCCAGCAAGCTGGCGCTGGGAGAGACAGACATCCTGGCCGATGCCATGCCTCAGTTCGAGCGGATCATGCTGGAGACGGCACTGGAACACACCCACGGCCACAAGCAGGAGGCGGCGCGCCTGCTTGGCTGGGGTCGCAACACCCTCACCCGCAAGCTGAAGGAACTCGATCTCTCCTGAGTCCCGGGGAAAAACGATTCCCATCACGCCCTGACAAATCACCGCCTGCCAGAGCCCCGTTTAACCATAAACGGGGTATCTTTTTTGAAAGCCCCGCCTAGAATGGCAGGCTTTCAAACCTGACTCGACGAGGGCGCCCCCATGATTGACAGATCTCTCCCCCTGACCGACCTGCACCGCCATCTGGACGGCAACATCCGCCCGCAAACCATCCTCGAGCTGGGTCGCCAACACAATATCCAGCTGCCCGCATTCGAGCTGGAAGCGCTGCGCCCCCACGTACAGATCATCGAAAACGAGCCGAGTCTGGTTACCTTCCTGAAGAAACTGGACTGGGGTGTGGCCGTGCTGGCTGACTATGACGCCTGCCGCCGGGTCGCCTACGAGAACGTGGAAGATCTGCTGCGCGCCGGTATCGACTATGCCGAACTGCGCTTCAGCCCGGCCTATATGGCGATGGCCCACAAGCTGCACCCGCAGGGCGTGGTGGAAGCCATCATCGACGGCGTGGCCGCTGGCAGCCGCGATTTCGGTATCAAGACCAACCTGATCGGCATCATGAGCCGCACCTTCGGCACCGAGCAGTGCAATCAGGAGCTGGCCGCCTGCTTGGCTCACCGCGACAAGCTGGTCGCCATCGATCTGGCCGGTGACGAACTGGGTTTCCCGGGCGAACTCTTTGTCGACCACTTCCGCAAGGTGCGCGATGCAGGCATGCGCGTCACCGTACACGCCGGTGAAGCCGCTGGCCCCGAGAGCATGTGGCAGGCCATTCGCGAGCTGGGCGCCGAGCGTATCGGCCACGGCGTCAAAGCGATTCAGGACCCGGCCCTGATGGCCTATCTGGCCGAGCACCGCATCGGCATCGAGTCCTGCCTCACCTCCAACGTCCAGACCACCACGGTAGCGAGCCTGACCGAGCACCCGATCCGCCAGTTCCTGGCTGCCGGTGTACTGGCCTGCCTCAACACCGACGACCCGGCAGTAGAGGGCATCGACCTGCCCCACGAATATGAGGTGGCCGCTCCGGCCGCTGGCATGACCGCCAGCGAAATCCGCACTGCCCAGCAGAACGGCCTGACCCTGGCCTTCCTGAGCGATAGCGAGAAAGCCGAACTGAGCGCCCGCGCAGCCAGCCGCTGATCCACACCGGCACTGCAAATAGAAACGGCCCACTTCGGTGGGCCGTTTCTATTTGCCTGTTACATGGTCAGACATAAAACCAAAAGCCTCACATGACGAATTCGCCAATGAAAAACCATTATAAACAATGAGTTGAGCAATACTCCAAACTCCCTCATTCTAATTGCGTAACCGTGAGGTTACTTCTTACAAAGAGGGTTTTTGATGGATATTACACCAGATATTGTTGGGCACTTCCGCGCTTCGTTTTTCGGTCAATTCGGTAAGGAAGATACATACCCTACCGAGAAAGTTATCTTCGCCTTGCAAGAAGCGAGCTATGAGACAGGGGGTAGCCGTTGGGGGGAATATGGATCGCAGACATTAAAACAACGAGGGATGTTTTATCTCGCAGCTCATATATTGACTCAACCAACCAGTGCAGTTCTAAAAACAACCAGCTTTGGCCAGCAATACCAAAAACTCAGAAGACGAGTGGGAATGGGAGCCATCGCCTGTTAACAAAGTTAAATGGCAAAAGGCCCAAACCGGGGTTGGACCTTTTGCGGATGGCGATGCAGGGAAAAACTACTCCCGCTCCTTGTCACGCTCCAGCGCCCGCTCAACCAGCGGCTCGGGCAGGCTCTTGGTCACCTCAACCCCCAGCTCGCGGAAACGCTCGACCTGCGCAATCAGGTTGCCACGGCCGTTGACCAGCCGTCCCATCGCCTTGTCGTAGCTCTCCTGCGCCTTGTGCAGGCTGCCACCCATCTGCTGCATCTCCTCGACGAACAGCCGCAGCTTTTCGTAGAGGCGACCGGCCCGCTCGGCGATCTGGCGGGCATTCTGGTTCTGCCGTTCGTAGCGCCACAGGTTCTCGATGGTGCGCAGCGCCACCATCAGATTGGTGGGGCTCACCAGCAGGATGTTGTTGTCGAGGCCGTAACGCACCAGCGAGGGATCGGCCTCCATCGCGGTGAGGAAGGCGGGCTCTACCGCTACGAACATCAGCACATAGTCGAGGGTACGCACCCCGGGCAGCTGCTGGTAATCCTTGCGACCCAGCTCGCGGATATGATTGCGCACCGAGGCGACGTGCTCCTTGAGCGCCACCGCCTTCTCCAGCTCGTCATCGGCGTTATACCAGCGCTCGTAGGCGGTCAGCGACACCTTGGCGTCGATGATGATGTCTTTTTCCTGCGGCAGGTGGACGATCACGTCGGGCTGGTAGCGCTTGCCCTTCTCCACCTCGATATTGACCTGGGTGTGGTACTCGTGGCCCTCGCGCAGACCGCACTCGCTGAGGATCCGCGCCAGCACCACTTCACCCCAATTGCCCTGCTGCTTGCTGTCGCCCTTGAGGGCGCGGGTCAGCGCCGCCGCCTCTTCGGTCATGCGGGCATTGAGCTCGGCAAGGCGCTCCAGCTCGAACTTGAGGCTGTGGCGCTGGGCCGTCTCTTGGGCGTGGGTCTCCCCCACCTGACGACGAAAGCCCTCGAGCTGCTCTTTGAGCGGGGTGAGCAGCAGATCGAGGCTATTCTGGTTCAATTCGCGGAAGTTGCCGGAGTTTTGCTCGAAGATCCGGTTGGCGAGATTCTCGAACTGCTGGCTGAGGCGCTGCTCCGCCTCCTGTTGCAGTTGCAGCTTCTCGGCGGCGGCCAGCCGTTCGCTGCGCAGGGTCGCTTCCGCATCCTTGAGTCGGGCGGTGAGTTTGATGAGCAGGGTCTGCTGCTGATCCAGCTTCTGCTGGCCCTGCATGCGCTCATCCTGCAACTCGTCGAAGCGATCCTGCAACGCTTGATGCCGCTCCTGCGCCAGCATCAGCTCCTGAGCCTGTGCCGTGGCGGCCCGTCGCCCGATCAGCCAACCAAGCCCGAGGGCCAGCACGGCGGCTGGCAGCAGGATGACCCAGAGCCCGGGCTCGATCATTTACGGCTCCGCTGGCGCAGGAAGAGTTCGAGATAGCGGTTAACCAGGATCCAGAGCACCACGTAGATAAGGTAGGCGGCCAGCACCACCCACTTGTGGCTGTTGACGCCGGTATCGAGCTCGGCGAACTCGATATCCTTGATGCGGCAGTAGGCCCACATCAGCAGGGGAAAGACATAGAGCAGGGACGCACGCCAGAGAAATAGCCACATATGTTTTCATTCAACCACGTAAAAAGACCCGCCTAGCTTACACAAGGGCAACTGCGCTTGCGATCCTGACGGCCGCTATTCTCTGGCCTGCTTCCCGAAACTTCGATAAAATTAACCCCTAATAGGTATCAGGGGCGAGCATGACTCACTATTTCCTCCGTTGGCTGACACAAGGTTGGCAAGCTTCCCGCAAGCCCGCAGTGGTTTGCCATGAAGCGCGCCCGCCATGGGCCATCGAGGAGTCCCAGTACCTCTCCCTCTGCAGCCGCTGTGGCGAGTGTTTCAAGGCCTGCCCGCGCGGTCTGCTCAAACCGGCCACCCAGGAGGAGTACGAGGGGAGCCCCATCGCCGGTACGCCGGTACTCGATCTCGCCTGTGGCCAGTGCAGCTACTGCGGCAGCTGCGCCAGAGCCTGTCCCACCGGCGCCCTCGACCTGCAGCTGGGTCGTCAGGTGCAGACCCGGGTGCAGATTGAAGAGAGCTGTCAGGCACGGCAGGGCTTCTACTGCCTGCTCTGTGAAGATGCCTGTCCCCAGCAGGCAATCAAGGCCACAGCCGATGGCATCAACGTCAACATGGATGCCTGCAATGGCTGCGGCGCCTGCGGCCTCGCCTGTCTGCACGGCGCCATCACCCTGATCCGCCAGCCGGGCAATCGCTGACAAACAAAAGGGGCCATCAGGCCCCTTCTATATCTGTTCTTGCTTCCTGCCCATCAGGCCATCGCCAGAATTGACTCCTGCTCGATGCCCAGCAGATGGCAGAGACGGTTCGGATCGCGCACCGCATCGGCCAGGGTGTACTCACCCAGCACTTCGAGGAAGGCGTTCATGGCGCGGCGCAAAATGCCCTGAATGCGGCAGCCACCGGAGAGACGGCAGTTCTCGCGCTTGCAGTCGACCGGACAGAGCACGTGCTCCATATCCATCACCACATCGCGCAGGTTGATGGAGACCGCGGAGCGACCGAGGCGGATACCGCCATGCTTGCCACGTACCGTCTCGATGTACCCCTTGATGCCGAGCTGGTGCACTATCTTGACCACGTGGTTGCGAGAGATGCCGAAGGTATCGGCCACTTCGGTAATGGTCGACAGGCGATCGCCCGGCTGCACCGCCAGGAAGGTCAGGGTACGCAGGGCGTAGTCGGTAAATCGTGTCAGTTGCATGGTCGCACTTGCCTCTTACTACAAGCCAGGAATCAGGACGACAACATTGAGCTAAGAGGCAGGAGACAACCGGTTTGCCTCTGTTCGCCATTGGTTCGCCAGAGGAGGGGCCTGTCTCTTAATCTGAGTTGCGGAGTGACAAGGTTAAGAGCAGCACAACCGGGTGTCGATGAAGATGCACATAAATCGACACTTTCTTTGATTGATCGCAAACTTGCCGGGTTAGCCCGGCGTTTACCTCCATTCTGGCGGCTAAATTTCCCGAAATTCCTCACCGCCGCACCCAACAGACAAGAGGGGAAATCTCCCTTCGAACAGTGAATAAACGGGGCGTCAGTGCGGCTGTTTCAGCCAGTTTTTCAGCGCGACCGATGGGATGGAGCTCTCGGAGGCGACGGCAAACGCCCCCCAGTCCACCGCGCACTGTAGCGCATCCTTGATCGCCATGCCGCGCGCCAGGCCATGGATCAATCCGCCAGCGAAAGCATCCCCTGCTCCCGTGGTATCGACCACCGAGACTGGCCGCGCGGCGACCCTAATCTGCTCGTCGCCATGGATGGCCACCGCCCCCGCCTTCCCTTCGGTCAACACAAGCCATTCAAGCTGCTCACCCGCCAACTGGCGGGCATGTTGCCAGGGGTCACTTACCTCGCCGAGATCGGAGCGGGAGGCCACCAGCACATGGCAGGGACGGCGCGCTTGGCCGCCCTTGGGATACTGGGCCAACACAAAGCTCTTGCCGAGCATCTGGCGCATATAACTGATGATGGCGGTGCCGGGATAGTTCACGTAGAGGCAGTCGATCCCCTCCTGTGGCAGATCACCGGGCAGATCGGGACGACGGGGACGGCGAAGTATGGTGCGCTCGCCGGTGGAGTCCACCAGGATCAGCAACTCGCCGGTCTCGCCGCCAAAGCGCTCCACATGGCTGCAATCCAGCCCGTAACCGGCCGCCTGCTCCAGCAGCCAGTCGCCGGTCTCGTCCAGCCCGATGCGTGAGGCAATGGTCACCTCGTGACCCGCCCACACCAGCCCGATGCCGGTATTGGCGGCACCACCTCCCAGCCTGCGTCCCTGATCCACGTATTGCAGCCGGGCCCCCGCCACCAGCGGTTCGGAGAGGGAGAGCACATGATCACAGTTGAGATTGGCAAGCAGCAGAATACGTGACATAGAGACCTCGGACGATGGAGATAGCCCAAAAGAGACAGGCTGAACCCCGAGTAGAGCCCAGCCTGACTGAAGAGACAACCGTAAGCGATCGGTAATCCGATCGGGATCAATAGATGGGCAGTTCCACCCCGGCCAGCAGCTCGTCGATGCGCGCCTGGGTCGGTTGTTGCATCACGCTCTGGATCACCTCCTTGGTGAGGTGAGGCGAGAAAGAGCTGATGAAGTCATACATGTAGTTCTGCAGCAGAATGCTCTTGCTGAAGCAGATTTGGGCCGGACAGGGCTTGAACAGGTGCTCCAGATTGATGGAGACCAGCCCGGGGCTGTCGGTGTCGTTGGCCACCAGCGAGGAGATGATGCCGATGCCAAAGCCCAGCTCCACATAGCGCTTGATCACTCCGGCATCCATTACCGTCATGTAGTAGCTCGGGGTCAGCCCCGCCGCCTGAAACACCTCATCCTGCACCTGCCGACCGGTGGCACCGCTCTCGTAACTGAGGATGGGGTAGTGGCAGAGCTGCTCCAGGGTCGGCTTCTTCACCTTGGCCAGCGGGTGATCCTGCGGCACCACCAGCGAGAGGGTCCAGAGGTAGGCGGGCAGCGCGATCAGCTCCTTGTCGAAGCCAATTTCGTGGGCAACGATGGAAAAATCGGAGTAACCCTTGCTGATCTGCTCCTTGCTCGCCGACATCACCGGATGGAGGTGGAACGAGATTTTGGGGTACTTCTTGGTGAAGTAGGTAACCGACTTGGGCAGCAGATAGCGGGCGATAGTGTGGGTAGTGTGAATGTTGAGGGTGCCCACGGTCGGATCCAGATACTCACGGGAGATCGCCTTTATCTTGCTCTCGATGTTGAGCATCGCCTCGGCACACTTGATGATCTCCTCGCCCACCGGGGTGATGCGGTGCAGATGCTTGCCACGGCGCTCGAAGATCCGCACTCCCAGCTCGCTCTCCAGCAGGCCGATCTGCTTGCTGACCCCGGGCTGGCTGGTATAGAGCGCATCGGACGCCACCGAGACGTTGAGGTTGTGGTCCCGGATCGCGATCAAGTACTTCAATTGCTGTAGTTTCAAGGCTTCACCCTCTCAAGCTGGTGCGGCGATCACGCCAGACAAACAGGCCGCCACAAAGGGCGGCCAGTGTATCATCCGATCCCGACATCGCAGCGCTTGATCCTTCATTTTGCTACAAAATCTAGCACCCGAAGGGGGTCGCTGACAAACCGGGCTCAGGCTGCGCCGGCCCGCAGCGGCAGGATCCCCAAAAACTGCAGCAACCACTGCATCATGGTGGTCGAATCCACCTCTCCCTCCAGCGAGGAGAGGCTGCTCTGGTAACGCTCGTCGGGTAACAGGCCTCGGCGCCGCTCGATCAGCGCCCGGTTGTACTCCACCGAAAATTCCGGATGTCCCTGAATGGCAACTATGTTGTTCCCCTGCAGGAACATGAAGTTGGGGCAAAAATCGTTGCCCGCCAGCCGGGTCGCTCCGGGGGGCAGCAGGGCCACCTGATCCTGATGACTGGCCAGAATACGGATCTGATCACGAGACGGCGCCATCCAGGGCTCATCAGCCAACATGGGGTGCACCGACACTCCCAGCCCCCACCCCTTGGTAGACTTCACCACCTCGCCCCCCAGCGCCTGGGCGATCACCTGATGACCAAAACAAATCCCGGCCAGCTTGACGTCGGCATCATGGGCCCGACGGATCCAGCCACGCAACGCCTTGATCCAAGGGATATCGCTATAGGCATCGTGGCGCGAGCCGGTGATGAGCCAGGCATCGCACTCGTGCAGATCCTCCGGCAGCTCCCCATCGATGGCTGACCAGACCCGAAACTCCAGCTCGGGTGCCAGCGGCTGAAACCCCCTGATAAACATCTCGGAGTAGACGGGGCCAAAACGATCCGCCAGATCGGGATCCAGCCGGTCACAATCGAGAATTCCCAATCGCATCTGTTGTTCCTTTACAGAGTTCGCCCCCGCCAATCATCGACCGGCGGGGGCAAGAGGTTAGGCCATGAGCACGTGCCAGCACGTCACTTCATGGTCGGCATGGAGAACTCGGCACCACTGCGCAGGCTCTGGGGCCAGCGCGCCGTCACCGTCTTCATCCGGGTATAAAAGCGAACCCCGTCCGGCCCGTGCATGTTGAGCGGCCCGAAGATGGAGCGCTTCCAGCCGCCAAAGCTGTGAAACGCCATCGGCACCGGAATGGGAACGTTCACCCCTACCATACCGACCTGTACCCGCGCCGTGAAGTCCCGCGCGGTGTCGCCGTCGCAGGTAAAGATGGCGGTGCCATTGCCGTACTCATGTTCATTGATGAGTCGCAGCGCCGTCTCGTAATCCGGTACCCGCACGATGGAGAGCACAGGGCCGAAGATCTCCTCGCGGTAGATGCGCATCTCGGGCGTCACCTGGTCAAACAGGCAGCCACCGATGAAGTAACCCTCGTCGTGGCTCAGCGTGCGACCATCGACCCGCAGCGTGGCCCCTTCGGCCACCCCCTGATCCACATAGCCGCGCACCTTGGCCAGATGCTCCTTGCTGATGAGCGGCCCCATTTCGTTCTCCGGGCTCTGGCCCAGCCCCGGGCCGACCCGCAGTTTTTCCACCAGCGGCGTCAGCTTGGCCACCAACGCATCAGCGGTCTCGTCCCCCACCACCACGGCCACCGAAATAGCCATGCAGCGCTCACCCGCCGCCCCATAAGCAGCCCCCATCAGGGCGGAGACCGCCTGATCGAGGTCCGCATCCGGCATCACCACCATGTGGTTCTTGGCGCCGCCCAGCGCCTGCACTCGCTTGCCGTGGGCCGAGGCGGTGGCATAGATGTACTGGGCGATGGGGGTGGAGCCGACAAACGACACGGCGCCGACCCGCGGGTCGGTCAGCAGCACGTCCACCACCTCCTTGTCACCGTTCACCACGTTGAGCACGCCGTCCGGCAGACCGGCCTCCTTGAGCAGCTCGGCCATCCGCAGCGAGAGAGAGGGATCCTTCTCGGAGGGTTTGAGAATGAAGGTGTTGCCGCAGGCAATCGCGACCGGGAACATCCAGAGCGGCACCATGGCCGGGAAGTTGAACGGGGTGATGCCGGCGCAAACCCCGACCGGCTGCATCATGGAGTAGCTGTCTACCCCGCGACCGACGTTGAGGGAGTGCTCCCCCTTGAGCAGATGGGGAATGCCGCAGGCAAACTCCACTACCTCCAGCCCGCGGGTCAGCTCACCCTGCGCATCGGAGAAGACTTTGCCGTGCTCGCGGCTGATGAGCTCGGCCAGCTCGTCCCTGTGCTGCTCCATCAACTCTTTGAAGCGGAAAAAGACCCGAGCCCGCACCAGCGGCGGGGTTTGCGACCAGTCGGCAAAGGCACGCTCGGCGATGGCGATCGCCTCCTGACACTCGGCGGCGCTGGAAAGCCCAACGCTCCCCTGCTGCTTGCCGCAGGCTGGGTTGAAGATGGCGCCCTGGCGCTCGCTACGACTCTCCTGCGGCTGGCCGTTGATGAAGTTGCTGACCCTGTATGTCATGTATCCTCCGTGATAATTGATGTGGTGATTGCGCTGAACAAGACAACGCAAGGCCCCGCCAGCGCGGGGCCATCAAATGGGTTAGGGTTGTGCCTGCAGGGCATCCTGCAGCAGGGTGAAGAGATCATCGATCTGGCTGCGCTCGATGATGAGGGGTGGCGACAGGGCGATGATGTCGCCGGTCACCCTGATCAGCGCCCCCTTCTCGAAGCAGCGGACAAACACCTCATAGGCGCGCTTGCCCGGCGCATCCGGCATGGATTCAAGTTCGATACCGGCCACCAGCCCGTAGTTGCGCACATCCTTCACATGCTTGCAGCCCTTCAGCGAATGGGCCGCCTCCTCCCAGTAGCCCGCCAGATCCGCGGCGCGGCTAAGCAGGTTCTCGTTGCGATAGATCTCGAGGGTCGCCAGACCCGCAGCAGCAGCCACCGGATGACCGGAATAGGTGTAGCCGTGGAACAGCTCGATAGCCCCCTTACCTGCCGCCATCATGTCGTCATAAATATGCTTTTGCACCAGCACAGCTCCCATGGGGATAGCGCCGTTGGTGAGCCCCTTGGCGCAGGTGATCATGTCGGGGATGACATCGAACTCCTGCGCGGCGAAGGGAGAGCCAAGGCGACCGAAACCGGTGATCACCTCGTCAAAAATCAGCAGGATGCCGTGTTTGGTGCAGATCTCCCGCAGCCGCTTGAGGTAGCCTTTGGGCGGCATCAGCACGCCGGTACTGCCGGCGATGGGTTCGACGATCACCGCCGCTATGTTGCTGGCATCGTGCAGAAAAACGATCTTCTCCAGCTCGTCGGCCAGCGCCACATCCTCCTCAGGCAACCCTTTGGTGAAGGCATTTTTGGCGATGTTGAGGGTATGGGGCAAATGATCCACCCCGGTCAGCAGGGAGCCAAACCACTTGCGATTGCCAGGAATGCCCCCCACCGAGATGCCGCCAAAGCCAACCCCGTGATAACCCCGCTCGCGACCAATCAGCCGGGTGCGGGTGCCCTGACCGCGAGCCCGCTGCCAGGCCAGTGCGATTTTGAGCGCGGTATCAACCGACTCTGAGCCGGAGTTGGTATAGAAGACATGGCCAAAGCCCTGGGGAGCGATCTCCACCAGCCGGTTGGCCAGCTCGAACGGCAACGGGTGGCCCATCTGGAAAGTGGGGGCGAAATCGAGGTGGGAAATCTGCTGGGAGACCGCCTCGGCAATCTCGCGCCGACCATGGCCCGCGTTGCAACACCAGAGTCCGGCAGTGCCATCCAGTATCTTGCGGCCATCCTCTGAGTGATAATACATCCCCTCCGCCGACTTCAGGATGCGCGGCGCCGCCTTGAACTGCTGGTTGGCGGTGAACGGCATCCAGAAGGCGGACATGTCGGAGGGAGTATTGATGTCGCTGATCGGTTTCATGGTCACCTCATCCTTAAGGTGTTTAGCAACTATTGGCCATTGCCTATTAAATTAAACACCTGAATCCATAAAAAAGGGCTCATTATCGCCCTGTCTAATGCCACCCCTAGCTAGATGACTCTACAGGGTGGTATAAGATATTTAACACAAATTTAATAATAGTAAACAGTCAAGGAGTGTCTATCGATGGATATCGGTCACCGTCTCAAGGCGGTTCGCACCAAGGCGGCCCTCTCCCAGCGCGAGCTGGCCAAACGCTCGGGCGTGACCAACGGATTCATCTCCCAGATCGAAAAGAATCAGGTGAGCCCGTCAGTTGCCTCCCTGCGCAAGGTGCTGGAAGGGATCCCCATGTCACTGGCCAGCTTCTTTACTGACGAGACCGAAATGGACTCCGAAGTGATCTTTCGCGCCGCCGATATGCCGGATCTCGGCACTCACCCCATCAGCTACCGGCTGGTGGGCCACAGCCGTGCCAACCGTGCCATCGGCATGTTGCAGGAGGTGCTGCCACCGGGCGCCGACACTGGCGACGACATGCTGAGCCACGAGGGTGAAGAGTGCGGCATCGTTATCAAGGGCGAGGTTGAAGTGACCGTGGGTGAGCAGATCTACCTGCTGACACCGGGGGACGGCTACTACTTCGACAGCCGCACTCCTCACCGTTTTCGCAATGTGGGCGAGCAGGAGTGCGTATTGATTTCGGCCAATACCCCCGCCAGTTTCTAACAGGGTGATAAGGGGTCAGCCAGCCGCCAATGTTTAATGAATTGTTACAAAATGGATTTACAAGTGGCAGGATGTTTAGCATATTGATACGCGGACAATGACTTTTGCCGGTTCAAGGAGTGAACATGAGTGACCTGACCCTGGCCCAGTGGCAACACAAGGCCGCCCATCTGACCCTGCCCTCACAAGCCTTTATCAACGGTAGCTATCGGGATGCCGTCAATGGTGCCACCTTCGACTGTATCAACCCGGCCAACGGCAAGCTGCTGACCAAGGTAGCAGCCTGCGATGCCGCCGATGCCGAGCTGGCGGTACAGGCCGCGCGTGATGCCTTCAACGACAAGCGCTGGAGCGGCCTGCCGCCGAAACAGCGCAAGCTGATCATGCAGCGCTTCGCCGAACTGATGCGTCTCAACAAGGTGGAGCTGGCACTGCTGGAGTCGCTGGACATGGGCAAACCCATCGGCGATGCCATGGGCTACGATGCCCCTGCCGCCGCCAACTGCATCGCCTGGAACGCCGAAGCGATCGACAAGATCTACGATCAAGTCGCGCCGGTCGAGGAATCCGCCCTGGCGCTGGTGACCCGGGAACCGCTCGGGGTCGTTGCCGCCATCGTGCCGTGGAACTTCCCGCTGGTGATGGCCTGCTGGAAGCTGGGGCCGGCGCTCGCTACCGGCAACTCGGTCATTCTCAAACCTTCCGAAAAGTCCCCCCTGACCGCCCTGCGTATCGCCGGCCTGGCCAAGGAAGCGGGCATTCCGGACGGTGTGTTCAACGTGCTGCCGGGCTTTGGCCACATCGTGGGCGAGGCGCTGGCCATGCATATGGATGTGGACTGCATCACCTTCACCGGCTCCACCAAGATCGGTAAACATCTGGTGGAGTGCTCCGGCAAGTCCAACCTCAAGCGCGCCTTTATGGAGTGCGGCGGCAAGAGCCCCAACATCATACTGGCGGATGCGCCGGATCTGGACGCTGCGGCCAAGAGCGCCGCTGGCGCCATCTTCTACAACCAGGGCGAGGTGTGTACTGCCGCCTCTCGCCTGCTGGTGCAAAACAGCATCAAACCGCAATTTATGGAGCGACTGCTGGCCCATGCCCGCGAGTGGATCTCGGCCAACCCGCTCGACCCTGCGACCCGCATCGGCGCCATGGTGGATCACATCCAGATGGAGCAGGTGCTGCGCTATGTCGAGATTGGCAAGCAGGAGGGAGCCAAGCTACTGCTGGGAGGCAAACGCACCAATCTTGAGAGCGGCGGCTTCTATATCGAGCCCACCATCTTCGACGAGGTGACACCCGAGATGCGGATCTTCCGCGAGGAGATTTTCGGCCCTGTGCTGGCAGTGACCGGTTTCGACACGCTCGAAGAGGCCATTGCACTGGGCAACGACACCGACTACGGGCTGGCAGCAGCGATCTGGACCGCGGATCTCAACAAGGCGGTGAAGGGTTCCCGCGCCCTGCGTGCTGGCACCGTATTCGTCAACAACTGGGATGGCGGCGACATGACCATGCCGTTTGGTGGCTTCAAGCAGTCTGGTAACGGTCGTGACAAGTCGCTGCACGCGCTGGAGAAGTACACCGAGCTGAAAAGTACCTGGATCCAGCTCGAATAAAGGTATAAATAGCCATCATCATCAGCAATGGGGGAGAAATCCCCCCTTTTGCATTTTGGTCTTCCATCAGGCGGCACAATCGATATAATCATCAAATAAGCAAACCATTAAATATAAAGACAAAAATGCTATTTTTTCTGGGAAGCGTACTTTTTCTGGTGATCGGGTTGCCCCTGCTGTTTTTCGTGCTGGGGCACGGCGAGGCCTACGTGACCTGGGGCCCCTGGATCTCCGCCATCGCCCTGATGTTGTGGCTGTTGATGGACGTCGACAAGATCCGTCGCGGCAAAGGCTGACCAGCTTCCAACCGTATTCTCAAACTTCGTTTATTCGCTTCTTTCCTCGATAAAGGATCGCTACACTGATTTTTTGCGATGTTTTCCCGCATCCAACGCATCAGTAAAGGTCATCCGCATGCCGCAACAGATCCAGCGCCAGGGCGTCATCTACGCCCTGTGCGCCTATACCCTTTGGGGCATAGCCCCCATCTATTTCAAGACCATCTCTGCCGTCCCGGCCGCTGAAATTCTGACCCACAGGATGATCTGGTCCTGCGTGCTGCTGATGGTGCTCACCCTGGCTGGCCGCCAGTGGCACAAGGTGCAGGCAGTGCTGCGTCAGCCAAAAGTGCTGCTCACCCTAGCTTTTACCTCGGTCACCGTTGGCGGCAACTGGCTGCTGTTTATCTGGGCCATCAACAACGGCCACATGCTGGATGCCAGCCTCGGCTACTACATCAACCCGCTGTTCAACGTGCTGCTGGGGATGGTGTTTCTGAGCGAGAAACTGCGCCGCCTGCAGTGGTGGGCGGTGGCGCTGGCCTTTGCCGGGGTGACGATCCAGCTTATCGCCTTTGGCTCCCTGCCCTGGATTGCGCTGGTGCTGGCATCGAGCTTCGCCATCTATGGCCTGGTGCGCAAAAAACTGGCCCTCGATGCACTTACCGGTCTGCTGATCGAAACCATGATCATGCTGCCACCGGCAGCAATCTATCTGTGGGGCATTGCCGACAGCCCCACCAGCCATCTCACCCAGAACGACTGGCACCTCAACCTGCTGCTGATCGCTGCTGGCGCCGTCACCACAGCCCCTCTGCTCTGCTTCACCGCCGCCGCGACACGGCTCAAGCTCTCCACCCTGGGCTTCTTCCAGTACATAGGCCCCAGCCTGATGTTCATCCTCGCTGTCACTCTCTACGGCGAGGAGCTGGCAATGGACAAGGCTCTTACTTTCGCCTGTATCTGGAGCGCGCTGCTGATCTTCACGCTGGATGGGCTGCGCAACGGCAAGCGTCCTGCTGCAACGAGCAATATAAAGCCTTCAAAATCAAATCAGTAGCTAACAAAGTCATCAGAAGCGATATGCCATTTTCTCGCCCCCTGACCTGTTAAACCGGTAGCCTTGGACTCAATGTGGGAATAGGATCCGCACTCCCTATTCTCCATCCAGCTATAAGGAATTACAGCTATGACTCGAAAATGGTCGCTCCCCATCGTGGCAATCGCGGGGGGAGCGTTACTCTGGCTTGGCAACACCTTTGGTATGAAATGGGCCCTGATGGCCCTGATCGGATTCGGCTTTGGCTTCACCCTCTCCTTCAGCCGCTTCGGCATCGTGTTCGGTTGGCGCGAAATGCTGACCAAGCGCAACAGTTACTATGTGCGGGTTCACCTGCTCACCATCGCCATCGAAATTCTGCTGTTCACCACCTTCCTCTCCTTTAGTCACGCCCTGTTTGGCGATGCCATGGTGGGCAACGTGATGGCTATCGGCATTCCCTTCATCGTCGGTGCCTTCCTGTTCGGCATCGGCATGCAGCTGGCAGGCGTCTGTGCCACCGGCACTCTTTATTGCTGCGGCGAGGGACAACCCCGCTTCTGGCTGGTGCTGATCTGCTACGGAATCGGCACCCTCATCAGCAACCAGTTCCGCCCCGAACTGGAGGCCACCTTCTCCAGCCATGTGGTGCTGGCCAAGGATTTGACCGGCAATATCTGGAGCGGCATGCTGCTCAACCTGGCGCTGGTCGCCGCGCTGTTCCTGCTGTTTCGCAACAGCGAACTCAAGCGTACCGGCGAACTCAAGCCCCTCTTCAGCGGCGGCAACCTGTTCTGGCGCGATGGCCGCTTCACCGTGCTGACCGGCGGCATCATCATCGCCATACTCAACTCCACTGTCGTCGCCCTGCACGGCTCGGCCTGGACCATCACAGGCGCCGTCTATGACATGGCGCTGCGCGGCGCCTCCCTGTTCGGCCTGTTCGAGGGCAACCCCAAGCTGGCCCAGCCACTCTTCATCAATCCCATGGTCGGCATGTTCTGGCTCGGCATTCTGGGGGCCATGCTGGCGCGCTGCATCAGCGGTGGCGGAAACTTCGCCCCGATGCGGATCGGCAACAGTCTGGCATCCATCCTCGGCGGCCTGCTGATGGGGATGGGCGCCATGTACAGCGCCTGCAACCTCGGCGGCTTCTTCGACGGCACCGCCTCCGGCAGCCTGCACGGCTGGGTCTGGATGCTGATGGCCCTCGCCGGCAGCCTGATCGGTATTCGCCTGCGCCCGCTGTTCAAGCTCTAAGCCACAGGCCGGTACTCGCCAACAAGGGAGTCGGGTCACACCAAATAAAGAGAGCCAGTCCGCTTGCGTGGGCTGGCTCTCTTTTTTCTGTCGCGCCGGGATCACACCGGCCCGTCAGCTAGCACGTCATCAGAACCACTGGCCGTGGCGCTTGATGTAGATGCTCTTGACGGTCTGGGTCAGCCCCATGTAGGCCAGCATGGTGATCACCAGCCACATGAAGTACTTGGGCCCATCCAGAGTGATGAAGCCGAAGTGCTCAGCCACAGGCGAGAAGGGCAGGTAACAGCCGATGGCAATGGCGATCGAGGTGGAGAGCAGCACCGGCAGGGTAGCGGTACTCTGCAGGAACGGGATCTTGCGGGTACGCAGCATATGTACCACCAGCGTCTGCGACACCAGCCCCTCGATAAACCAGCCGGAGTTCATGATGGCCTGACCGTTGACCAGCGGATCCATACTGCCGTTGGCGGTGGCATAGAGGGCGCCAGCACCGAACACGAACCACATCAGGCAGTAGGTGCTGATATCGAACACCGACGAGGTCGGGCCGAGCCAGAGCATGAAGCGCTTGATGTTGCTCGCCTCCCACTTGCGCGGCCGCTTGAGGAACTCGGGATCCATCTTGTCCCACGGCAGCAGCATCTGGGAGACGTCATACACCAGGTTCTGGATCAGCATCTGCATCGCCAGCATGGGTGCCCATGGCAGCCAGGCGGAAGCCACCAGCACCGAGAAGACGTTGCCGAAGTTGGAACTGGCGGTCATGTTGAGGTACTTGAGGATGTTGCCAAAGGTCTCGCGCCCCTTGATCACCCCCTCCTCCAGCACCATCAGACTCTTCTCCAGCAGGATGATGTCGGCGGTCTCCTTGGCGATGTCGGCACCGCTGTCCACCGAGATCCCTACGTCCGCATCCCGCAGCGCCGGCGCATCGTTGATGCCGTCACCGAGGAAACCGACGGTGTTGCCGTTGGCCTGCAGCGCCTTCACCACCCGCGACTTCTGCAGCGGGGTGAGCTTGGCGAAGATGGTGGTCTGCTTGACCACCTCGCACAACGCCACGTCATCCATTCCTTCGATATCCTTGCCGAGCAGCGGTAAGCCGGGCTCCAGCCCTACGTCACGACACACCTTGCTGGTGATGATGGGATTGTCACCGGTCAGCACCTTGACCGCCACACCATAGTCGTTCAGCGCACGGATGGCCGGTGCGGCCGAATCCTTGGGCGGATCGAAGAAGGTGAGGAAGCCGCGCACCACCAGATTGACCTCATCACTGGTACGATAGCTCTGCTTGCACTCGCCTGCCGGGATCTCGCGGGTCGCCACGATCAGTACCCGATAGCCCTCGGCATTGAACTCCTCGCTCTGGCGCAGCAGGGCAAGGCGATCGGCGTCGGTCAGATCCCGCACCTCCTGGCCATCGGCGATCTGGCTGGAGACGGCCAGCATCTCTTCCACCGCCCCCTTGGAGACCATCAGCTGCTGGCCACGCTCATCCTGTACGATCACCGACAGACGGCGGCGCACGAAGTCGAATGGCAACTCATCCACCTTGCTGTAACCAGCCGGCTTGCAGCCAGCTCCCAGCACATCGGCATGCTCGATCACCGCGATGTCCATCAGGTTCTTCATGCCGCTCTGATGATAACTGTTGAGCCAGGCCAGCTGCAGGATCCGGTCGTCCCGGTTGCCACGCACGTCGTAGTGGTGCTCGAGGATGATCTTGTCCTGGGTCAGGGTACCTGTCTTGTCGGTGCAGAGCACGTCCATGGCACCGAAGTTCTGCACCGAGTTGAGCCGTTTGACCACCACCTTGCGCTTGGCCATGGCCACCGCCCCTCGCGCCAGGTTGGCGGAGACGATCATCGGCAGCATCTCGGGGGTGAGCCCTACCGCCACCGCCAGCGCGAAGGTGAGCGCCGACATCCAGTCACCACTGCTGATACCACTGAGCATGAAGACGATGGGCACCATCACCAGCATGAAGCGGATCAGCAGCCTGGTGACGCTGTTGACGCCGCGATCGAAACTGGTCTCGATGCGCTTGTGGCTCACCACGTTGCGGGCCAGCGAACCGAAGTAGGTGTCGCTGCCGGTGGCCACCACCACAGCCTTGGCTGTACCGCTCACCACGTTGGTGCCCATGAAGCAGATGTTGGGCTGATCGAGCAACCCCACGTCCCCTGTGCTGTTGCCGTCTGCCGACTTCTCGGCCACAGCTCCCAGAGTGTCATACTTCTCTACCGGCAGTGCTTCACCGGTCAGCACCGCCTGGCTGATGAAGAGATCGCGGGATTCAATCAGCTTGATGTCGGCGGGGATCATGTCTCCCGCCTGCAAGTGCACTATGTCTCCGGCCACCAGCTCGGTCATTGCCACCTCCTTGCGCTGGGGGGTAGCGCCCGGCGAGGGACGACGCTGTACAGTGGCAGTGTTGCGCACCAGTGACTTGAGCGCCTCGGCCGCCTTGGCGGAACGGTACTCCTGCCAGAAGCGCAGCAGACCGCTCAGGCCCACCATGACACCGAGGATGATCACCTTGACCCAGTCCTCATCACCCGGCTCGGCCATCAGCACGTCCATCACGTAACTGACCAGCCCAAGCACCATCAAGACCATCACAAACGGGTTTTTGAACGCCTGCAGCAGCTGGATCAATGGATGGGGCGGCTTGTCGTGGGTCACCTCGTTGGGGCCAAACTGGACCAGACGGTTGGCCGCCTCGGTCGCGGTCAGGCCGTCGATATTGCCGCGCACGGCAGTGAGGGTGTATTCGAGGGACTTGTCGGCCTCGTCGAGCACCCGGGAGGAGAGCTTCTCATTGGCACGGCCCGGGGCGACGAACCCCTGTTGCTTGTGCCGGCTGGCAGTATGTTGTTGCTTCATAACTTTAAATCCTGATTTTCGCTTGCAGAAGGGCCCTGTCGCGGGCCAGGCCAGGCGTCAGTACTGATATCGAAAGCTGTGAACCCGACTCGTTGCCGGCACGCTCAACTGGCGCGCACGGGGCGGCTCGTCAGACAAATGTCTGCCGTCGAGCTAACCTGCATGGTTGGGTCAGATCAGGGGTCAGAACACCGCATCCCGTCCCCGCAGGGGGGATCAGGAGTGGGGAGACGTGAACCCCGAGGGTCGAGGTTTGGGCTCTTCGGTCATACGATATCCTCCGAGTGGGGTGGAGAGAGGGCCGGACGAACCATGGACAGCGATACACACTGTCGTTGGCAGGCATGGCCGCGAGTCTGCATTATCAGCGGACCAATCCGGTGATCCCGCAACTAGAGCGGCATCACCCATAAAGAAAATCAGGATTACGACAGTTTGAAATAACTGGATGCGGGCAGGAAATAGTATCAGTGATATCTGGCGGGTAAGAACATCGGAGAAAACCACGCCTATAGAAATATTACAGCGCGACCCTTGCCACCGCCGAAATATATTAATCAATCACATCATTTATTTTAATGTGCAACCTGCCATATCGAAAACGAAATAGTTTTCAATATGAGATTATCCATCTTGTTATTTTACGCTTGATCCCTTCCCGACCACGGCACGGATGCATGGTTCCGACGCTGTGACGGCCCTGACGGGCAGTACCGGGATGCATGATGAAGCGTTCAATTGCAGAGGTCGCGAGGCGCGCATGGCTCGCAGATGAGCGGAACGATCCAGATTTACAACCGTAATCCCTGATGAAGGCGGGATAAAGAGGTTGTGAGAGTCGATGCTGACTCATATAGATGCTGCACTCTATGCTTGTGATTCGAGCAATCAGAGTGAGAGAGAAGATAAAATATTCGGCCTCAGCTCTGGTAAACCCGCATCGCGATTTGCAATCGGCTACAACTGTCGCAGTCCATAATATTTACCTGTCTATTGATAACACGCAGAGATTCTAACCAAAAGAATCTTCAGGCGCAAAGTTTAATTCTATTTTTTTATCCTGTAATTTCCTGGAAATATAATAACTATTCCTATTAGGAAAAGATTCGATAACTCATGATGTTGGCAAATCAGGTCTGCACCACCATCCGATCACGCTGACCATAGAAAACGGGAGGCCTGGCCTCCCGTTCTTCTCGAATCCCATCTCTAGCCGCAGCATCACTGCGCCGGCTGGGAAACCCCCTCCAGATGGATTTCAACCCGACGATCCGGTGCCAGACAGGCAATCAGCTCCTGTTTGGAACGGCTGGCGCAGTTGTTGCCAGTAACCGGATTGGCCTTGCCACGCCCTTCGACCCGCACCTTGTCAGCATACAAGCCTTTGGCTACCAGATAGCTGGCCACGCTCTGGGCCCGCTTCTCGGAGAGGGCCAGGTTGTAGTTGTCGGAGCCGATGCGGTCGGTATAACCGACCACGGTCGCGACGCCATCCTTCGGATTGGCCGCCACAATCTGGCTGAACAGGGCATCGAGCGCCTGGCTGGCGGCAGGTTTCAGGGTCGCCTTGTTGAACTCGAACAGCACATCGGAACTAAGGCTGAAGGTCTTGGGCTCCACCACCACAGCCGGGGCAGGCTCGGCTGCCGGAGCTGGCGCCGGCACAGCAACCTCACCACCTTGCTGACCGAAACGATAGAGCATGCCGAACGAGATCAGGCCGTTATCCAGCTCGATGCCTGAGCGATCGAGAGAGGCATCTCCCAGCGGCGTAGTGTACTGGTACTCCAGACGGGCGGCCCAGTCACGATCGATGGCGTACTCGGCACCCAGCGCCCCGACAAATGCGGCGCCATGCTTTTTACCGGTCTCGCTGCTATTGGCGAAGCTGATCTCGCTATCCGTCCAGGCATAGGCACCGCCGAGCCGGCCATAAAGATCGAGCACATTCGTTGCCGGGAAGCTGATCTTCATGGTGGCCTGAATCATCTGGCTCTTGGCTTCGGTATTGAGGGTATTGGCGCCGGTGCCCGAGGTGGTGTCGTATTTGCCAAGCCAGTCATAACCCAGCTCGAACCCCAGGTTGGGGTTGAGCTGGTAACCGGCGAACAGACCCAGACCCAGATCATCCGTGTTCTCGCTGGTATTACCCAACGTCTGGGCAATCGACTCGGCATACTGGTTGTGGTCAACGCCATAGTAATTGGACCAACCGGCCTTGCCACCGACATACCAGGTATTGTCCTGAGCAGCGGCCTGCACGGCTCCGGCCGCCAGCAAACCACTGACCAATACGGCAAGCATGGATTTATTCATATTTTCGCCTCTGCAATAAGTCGTTATGGGCGCCTGAGTGCGCACTCTTCCCTGTGTGAAGCCGTCAGGCGGCCTCTCCGCTATTCAGGGTATCCCATCCGAACGCAGCCTCAAATGACCAGCATCTCAGGAGTGTGAAGCGGCCTGCATTATCGCGCCATCGTCGGCCAAAATGGTCTTTGCCAGCATTCTGGCCTGCTCCAACGCCAGTGGCTGCTGATAGCTGTGAGCCATCACGATCGCCCCCTCCAGCAACAGGCAAAGCTCGGTGGCCTGTGCCAGAGAACAGTTGAGCTGGTTTATCACCCAGCCCAATAACGCCTGCTTGTGGGCCATCACCAGCTTGCGCACCGGATGGCGTGGGTCGGCAAACTCGGCGCTGGCGTTGATAAAGTTGCAGCCATAGAAATCAGAGCGGCCAAACCACGCCGCGAAACCATCGAACAGCGCCTGGAGGCGAGCTTCACGTCCGCTCACACCGGCCAGCCGCTGGTCAAGCAAGGCGAAGAACTCCCGGTCACGAGCGAGCAGCACCTCCTCAATCAAGGCATCCTTGGTCGGGAAGTGGCGATAGAGGGTGCGCTTGGTACTCCCCGCCTCGGCCCAGATGCGATCTATGCCGGTGGCATGAAAGCCATGACGGTTGAACAGACGGTAGGCCGTCGCCACCAGTTGTTGACGCTTCTCACTCATGATTTGCCTCTTGAAGTACACCGATCTGTCTACCTAATGTGCCTAATCAGTTCTGGCAAACCAAGAGGAAAGCATGATGACAAAATGGTATGGCCCGTTATGGGCAGGTGTGGGCGCCGCACTCACCATCGGCATATTGGGATGGCTCAATCTGAGCTGGCATGTCGCGCTAGTCATGGCACCTTTCGGGGCCAGCTGTGTGTTGTTGTTTTCCCTGCCAGATAGTCCGCTGGCGCGCCCCAAAAACGTGCTGGGTGGACACCTGCTGACGGCCTGCGTCGGACTGGTCATCGGCCTGCTTCCCCTCCCTGCTGAAATGCAGATGGCTCTGGCAACCGGGCTGGCCATCGCCCTGATGCAGGGACTGAATATTCTTCACCCTCCGGCGGGCGCCAATCCCTTGCTGATCCTGATGACAGGACAAGAGCCAGCCTTCCTGTGGCAAACGGTGCTGCCCGGCACCCTGCTGCTGATGGCACTGGCCCATGGATTTCAATGGCTCAGACAGAAGTTCCCAATTGCAGCCTAAAAACAGAGGGAGGACAACGCCTCCCTCCTGCTTCATCGCGATCCCGCCATCAACTAGCCAGGAATAGCCGGTAGGCGGGGTCGTCGCTCACCTCTTTCCAGCCGTAGCCAATCTCGCGCAGGTAGTCGTGGAAGGCTGCCACGTCTTCATCCGGCAGCTCGAAGGCGCAGAGCACGCGGCCGTAGTCGGCACCGTGGTTACGGTAGTGGAACAGGCTGATGTTCCAGCGACAACCCAGTGTCTCGAGGAAGCGCATCAGGGCGCCAGGCTGCTCCGGAAACTTGAAGCTGTAGAGACGCTCACCAAGGGGCCGGGCCGGGCGGCCGCCAATCATGTAGCGCACATGATTCTTGGCCAGCTCGCTCTCGGTCATGTTGACCACTGGATAGCCGTTGCCACCGAGCTGATCGATGATCTGGCCGAGCTCTTCGTCACCGCCGGTGAGGCGCACCGAAACGAACAGCGACGCCTGTTCGGCATCGGCGTAGCGATAGTTGAACTCGGTCACCATGCGGGGGCCAAGCTGACGACAGAAGTCGAGGAAGGCCCCCTTGCGCTCGGGGATGGTCACCGCCAGCATGCCCTCGCGCTTCTCGCCGATCTCGCAGCGCTCCGACACGTAGCGAAGGCTGTGGAAGTTAACGTTGGCGCCGGAGAGAATGGCCGCCATCCGCCCCCCTTTGACCTGCTCCCGCTCGCTGTAGGCCTTGAGGCCCGCCAGCGAGAGGGCGCCCGACGGCTCGGCGATGGCGCGGCAGTCGTCGAAGATGTCTTTCAGTGCGGCGCAGATCTGGTCGTTGGAGACGGTCACCACCTCGTCCAGATACTGGTTGCACAGGCGGAAGGTCTCCTCGCCGATGCGCTTGACCGCCACCCCGTCCGCAAACAGCGAGACCCGCTCCAGATTGACCGGCTCGCCGGCCGCCAGCGCGGCCTTGAGACAGGCAGACCCTTCAGCCTCCACCCCGATCACCTTCACATCCGGCAGCAGTTGCTTGATATAGACCGCCACCCCGGCGGCCAACCCACCGCCGCCCACCGGCACAAAGACGTGAGTGAGGTGGGTATCCTGCTCCAGCAACTCCTTGCCGATGGTGCCCTGCCCGGCGATCACCTCGACGTCGTCAAACGGCGGGATCAGGGTGTAACCCTCCAGCTCGGAGAGGCGGCGGCTCTCGCCGTAGGCCTCGTCGAAACTGTTGCCAAACAGCATGACGTTGCCGCCCTGCCGGCGCACCGCGTCGATCTTGATATCCGGCGTGGTCTTGGGCATCACGATGATCGCCTTGATGCCGAGCTTGGCGGCCGACAGGGCGACCCCCTGTGCGTGGTTGCCAGCAGAGGCGGCGATAACGCCGCGCGCCTTCTGCTCCTCGGTCAGGGTGGCGATCTTGTGATAGGCGCCGCGCAGCTTGAAGGAGTGGACCGGTTGCAGATCCTCCCGCTTCAGGCTGACATGGTTGCCGAGCCGCTCGGAAAGTTTCTTCAGGGTTTGCAGGGGGGTCACCCGCGCCGCCTCATAGACGGGGGAGAGCAACACCTTGCGTAGATAATCCGCCGCAGAGACCATGATTTATTCCCCCAGCATCGAGCGATCGCGAACCGCGCCCTTGTCGGCACTGGTGGCGAACATGGCGTAGGCGCGCAGGGCAAAGGAGACCTGACGCTGACGATCGAGCGGCTTCCAGCCACGGGCTTCCACGGCGACGCGGCGGGCGGCCAGCACGCTGTCGGCCACCTCCAGCACCATGCTGCGGGCCGGGATATTGATGCTGATGATGTCGCCATCCTCCACCAGACCTATGGTGCCGCCAGAGGCTGCTTCCGGCGAGACGTGGCCGATGGAGAGGCCCGAGGTACCGCCGGAGAAGCGGCCGTCGGTGATCAGGGCGCACGCCTTGCCGAGCCCCATGGACTTGAGATAAGTGGTGGGGTAGAGCATCTCCTGCATGCCCGGACCCCCTTTCGGCCCTTCGTAGCGGATCACCACTACCTCGCCTGCTTTCACGGTACCATCGAGGATGCCGCTCACCGCGCTCTCCTGACTCTCGAATACCCGGGCCGGGCCACGGAAGGTGAGGTTCTCCTCATCCACCCCGGCAGTCTTGACGATGGCGCCGTTGACCGCGAGGTTGCCGGAAAGCACGGCGAGGCCGCCCTCCTGGCTGTAAGCGTTGTCCAGCGAGCGGATGCAGCCTTCGGCGCGGTCCAGATCCAGCTCCGGCCAGCGGCAATCCTGACTGAACGCCTTGGTGGTGCGGATCCCGGCCGGCCCGGCGCGGTAGAAGTCCACCACCTCCTGACTCGGCTGGCGGCTGACGTCATATTCATTGAGCTGTTCGACGAGGGAGCAACCCAGCACGGTACGGGTATCCCCATGCACCAGGCCCGCTTTTTCCAGCTGACCCAGAATGGCGACCACGCCACCGGCACGGTGCACATCTTCCATATGATATTTCTGGGTGGAGGGCGCCACCTTGCAGAGCTGAGGCACTTTGCGGGACATGCGGTCGATATCGGCCATGGTGAAGTCCACCCCGGCCTCCTGCGCCGCTGCCAGCAGGTGCAGCACGGTATTGGTGGATCCGCCCATGGCGATATCGAGCGCCATGGCGTTCTCGAACGCCGCCTTGGTGGCGATATTGCGCGGCAGGGCGCTCTCGTCATCCTGTTCATACCAGCGCTTGGCCAGCGTCACGATGCGCTGACCCGCCAGCTTGAACAGCTGCTCGCGGTCGCTATGGGTCGCCAGCATGGAGCCATTACCCGGCTGGGAGAGACCGAGCGCCTCGGTCAGACAGTTCATGGAGTTGGCGGTAAACATGCCGGAGCAGGAGCCGCAGGTGGGGCAGGCACTGCGCTCCACCTGTTCGCTCTGGGCGTCCGATACCTTGGGATCGGCGCCCTGGATCATGGCGTCCACCAGATCCAGTTTGATGATCTGGTCGGAGAGCTTGGTCTTGCCCGCTTCCATCGGGCCGCCGGAGACGAAGATCACCGGGATATTGATGCGCAGGGCGGCCATCAGCATCCCCGGGGTGATCTTGTCGCAGTTGGAGATACAGACCATGGCGTCGGCGCAGTGGGCGTTGACCATATACTCCACCGAATCAGCAATCAGCTCGCGGGAGGGCAGGGAGTAGAGCATGCCGCCGTGGCCCATGGCGATACCGTCATCTACTGCTATGGTGTTGAACTCCTTGGCAACGCCGCCTGCGGCCTCGATCTCGCGCGCCACCAGCTGGCCCAGCTCCTTGAGGTGGACGTGGCCCGGCACGAACTGGGTGAAGGAGTTGACCACGGCGATGATGGGCTTGCCGAAATCCTGATCGGTCATTCCGGTGGCACGCCACAGGGCGCGGGCCCCGGCCATGTTACGTCCGTGGGTGGTGGTGGCGGATCTCAACTTCGGCATGTCTCTACTCCCTGAATGCCCAGCGGGCTCATTATCTTTGAAAATGAAAAAGTGACTCTCGGATCGGGAATCGATCCTGGTGAGGGCACCGCGCAGAGCCCTCACCGGAAGCGACTCGGGGAGGCACAGCGCCTCCCCTCTCTCATCAGTCGTTGACGGGCGTCAGCCAACCCCACTTGTCCTCGGTCTGGCCGTTGAACAGACCGAAGAAGGCATTCTGCAGTTGCTCTGTCACCGGGCCACGGCTGCCAGCGCCCACCTTCATCCGATCGACGGAGCGCACCGGGGTCACCTCGGCAGCGGTGCCGGTCATAAAGATCTCGTCCGCCACATAGAGCGCCTCGCGGGGCAGCGCCTGCTCGCGCACCTCGTAACCGAGATCGCGGGCCAGCGTCATGATGGTGTCGCGGGTGATCCCGGGCAGGATGGCGGCGGTAGCGGGCGGGGTAAACAGCACGCCGTTCTTCACCAGAAACAGGTTCTCCCCCGCCCCTTCGCTCAGGTAGCCGTTCACATCCAGCGCCAACCCCTCGGCGAAGCCGTTGCGCTTGGCCTCGCGGCTGATCAGCTGGGAGGACAAATAGTTACCGCCCGCCTTGGCGCCGGTGGGAATGGTGTTGGGAGCGAGCCGGTTCCATGAGGTGACGCAGACATCCACCCCGTTTTTCAGCCCCTCTTCCCCCAGATAGGCGCCCCACGGCAGGGCGGCCACCATCAGGTCGGCCTTGGCATCCAGCGGCGGATGCAGCCCCAGCCCCACGTTGCCGACAAAGGCCAGCGGGCGCAGGTAGCCGCTCTTCAGGCCGTTCTCGCGCACCACGGTGCGGCAGGCTTCATTCACTTCGGACTCGCTGTAGGGGACGTCCATCCAGTAGATCTTGGCGGAGTCGAACAGGCGGCGGGTGTGCTCCTGCAGACGGAAAATGCAGGTGCCTTTGGGGGTATCGTAGGCACGCACCCCTTCGAACACCGAGGAGCCGTAGTGCAGGGCGTGGCTCATCACGTGCACCTGGGCATCCTGCCAGGGCACCAGTTTGCCGTTGAACCAGATGTATTGCGGGTGAGTGGCGGATTGGGAAGGCTGTGACATTGGCTTGGCTCCTTAAGCTCTGATCCGGGGTTGCTGTTCCAGTGCATCGACCCGGGAGACGTCCACCAGCTTAACCAGCTGGCTCCACAACTGCTGGATGGGACGCACCGACTCGACAGTAACCGTGATCCGCAGCTGTTGGCAATCCTGCTCCATATTCAAGGCGCATAGATTGAAGCCGCGGTGACGCACCACCCGCAGCACCCGCTCCATCACTTCCGGTCTGGGCTGGGCGTGGATATGCAGGGTGTGCTGTGCAAAGGCTGGCTGGGCAAGGGTGTGCGGGTTCATGGGCGTTGCTCCATCATCTGGTGGTTGGCGACTCCCGGTGGAACCAGGGGCCAGACGTTTTCTTCCTCTGAAATGGCCACATGCAGCAGATAGGCGCTCTCGCTCGCCAGCAGGCGATCCAGTGCCGGACCTATCTCTTCCTTGCATGTGATGGTCTCGCCGGGAATGCCGAAGGCGGCAGCCAGGGCGACGAAATCGGGGTTGTCGGACAGATTGGTCTCGCTGTAGCGACCGTCGAAGAACAGCTCCTGCCATTGGCGCACCATGCCGAGGCGCTGGTTATCCAGCAGCACCATCTTCACCTTGAGCTGAGCGCGGCGGATGGTGCCGAGCTCCTGCACGTTCATCATGAAAGAGCCGTCACCGCTTACCAGCACCACTTCATCCTCCGGGCGCGACATCTTGGCGCCGATGGCGGCGGGCAGACCGAACCCCATGGTGCCGAGACCGGCGCTGGAGAGGTGGTTGCGCGGGCTGGTGAAGCGCATGTGCTGGGCCACCCACATCTGGTGCTGACCCACGTCGCAGGCGACCACGCTGCTCTCCGGCAACTTGGCAGATAGCTGTTTGAGCAGAGCTGGGGCATAGATGGCCTGACCCGGGTGGTCGTAGCGAAATGCATATTCGCGGGCCATGGCGGCGCAGTGTTCACGCCAGGGGGCGATGTCGAGAGTCATGGCGAGGCGCGGCAGCACCAGCTTGAGATCCGTGGTGATGCCCACCTCAGCGGCACGGCGCTTGCCGAACTCGGCGGCATCCACATCGAGATGGATCACCTTCGCCTCGGGGGCAAACTCCTCCAGCTTGCCGGTCACCCGATCATCGAAACGGGCGCCCACCACCAGCAGCAGATCGCACTGCTGCACCGCATAGTTGGCCGACTTGGTGCCGTGCATGCCGAGCATGCCCAGATAAACGGTACTGTCGGGGTCGAGCGCGCCGATCCCCTTGAGGGTGGTGACCGCTGGCATGCCGGTGGCGGCGGCAAAGTCACGCAACTGCTGCTCGGCATTGGCCATGCCCACTCCGCCACCGACGTAAAGCACCGGACGCTCGGCGGCAGCCAGCAGGGTGCGGGCTGCGGTCAGCTCCGAGGGGTTGAGCACCTCCGGCTCCTCCACCGCAAACAGAGGGCTCTGGGGCGGCACGGCGGCCAGTTGCACATCCTTGGGGAGATCGATCAGCACAGGACCGGGGCGCCCTTCGGTGGCGATGGCGAAAGCTTCTGCCAGCACTCGCCCCAGATCGGCGGCATCAGTCACCATAAAGGAGTGCTTGGTACAGGAGAGGGACATGCCGAGCACGTCGACCTCCTGAAACGCATCGGTACCGATGGCGGAACAGGGCACCTGACCGCTGATGGCCACCAGCGGCACCGAATCGAGCAGCGCCTCCGCAAGACCGGTTACCAGATTGGTAGCGCCGGGGCCGGAAGTAGCGATGCAGACCCCCACCTGACCGGAGGCGCGGGCATAACCCACCGCCGCCATGGCGGCACCCTGCTCGTGGCGACAAAGCTGATGGGCCAGACCACCGTCATACAGGGCATCGTAGACCGGCATGATGGCCCCGCCCGGGTAACCAAACACCTGGGTCACACCCTGTTTCTTGAGAGCCTGTACCAAAAACTGCGCGCCGTTCATGTGGAAAATCCTGTCCTTTGGTCGAAAAAAAACCCCCGGGCTGTGAGGCTCGGGGGTCGCTTGTTTCGTTCTGTCCGGTGGTGGGTCTATCCCTTGTTCCGTGCAGCTAAACGAGCCCCGAGCGGTGAGATAATAATCACCACTAGGACCACAATAATGCTGACGAAACGGGAGGCCATGTTCATAGTTACAACCGGAAATCCTGTGAAATTGGGGCGGTTTCTACCGCGAATGGCTATTAGAACTAGCACGGTGATTTTTATTGGGCAAGCCTTTTTTCTGTGACAACCCACTGATTTTGGCTATTCCTCAGCCGGAACTATGGAATAAAAAACCAACAACAAGCAGTTAGTCAGAACATATATCAACTCAAGGACGGGATTTATGTCATTAGCTGTGGTTTATAGCCGTGCCAGCCTCGGGATCGCGGCCCCGCAAGTTACAGTGGAAGTTCACCTCTCCAACGGCCTGCCCGCCTTCAACATGGTCGGCCTGCCGGAAACCTCGGTGAAAGAGTCGCGGGATCGGGTGCGCAGCGCCCTGCTCAACGGCAATTTCGAGTTCCCGAGCAAACACATCACAGTCAATCTGGCCCCCGCCGATCTCCCCAAGGAGGGGGGCCGTTTCGATCTGGCCATCGCCATCGGCATTCTCGCCGCTTCCAAGCAGATACCCGCAAAATACCTGCTCGATCACGAATTTTTGGGGGAGTTGGCCCTGACCGGAGAGATCCGCCCCGTACTCGGGGTACTGCCTGCCGTACTCGCCTGCCGGGATGCGGGACGCACCCTGCTGGTGCCGCGGGAGAACGGCCCGGAAGCCTCCCTCATTCAGGATGCCGAGGTGCGCACCGCCCACCAGCTGCTGGCAGTCACCGCCTGGCTGGCAGGACAATACGAACTGCCACTGCCGAATCCCCAAAGCGCGGAGAGCCTGCCCGATGTGCCAGACCTGCAGGATGTGATTGGCCAGTCACAGGCCAAGCGGGCGCTGGAGATCGCCGCTGCCGGCAGCCACAACCTGCTGTTCATCGGCCCACCCGGCACCGGCAAGAGCATGCTGGCGAGCCGATTGCCCGGCATTCTGCCGCCGCTCAGCGAGCAGGAGGCGCAGCAGACCGCCGCCATCCACTCCATCGGCGGCCTCACTCCGCGCGCCGGTCACTGGCACCACAGACCCTATCGCACGCCCCACCACAGTGCCTCCGCAGTAGCGCTGGTGGGCGGCGGCAGCCACCCAAGGCCCGGCGAAATATCGTTGGCCCACAACGGGGTGCTGTTTCTGGATGAATTGCCCGAGTTCGAGCGCAAGGTGCTCGACTCCCTGCGCGAGCCGCTGGAGACGGGCCACATCACCATCAGCCGGGCCGCCCGTCAGGTGGATTTTCCCGCTCGCTTCCAGCTGGTCGGCGCCATGAACCCCAGCCCCTGCGGCCACTATGGTGACGGCCAGACCCGCTCCAGCCCGGATCAGATCTTGCGCTACCTCGGCAAGCTCTCCGGCCCCTTTCTCGACCGCTTTGACCTGACGGTGGAGGTGCCGCTGCTGCCCAAGGGGAGCCTGACCGGCAAGGCGGAGCGGGGGGAGTCTAGTCAGCAGATCCGCGATCGGGTACTGGCGGCGCGAGAGCGCATGCTGAGCCGTAACGGCAAGCTCAACAACCTGCTGGATAGCCGTGAAATAGAGGATATTTGCCGCTTATCACCGCAAGATGCCGAATTTTTGGAGAACGCCATCCAGAAGCTGGGGCTCAGCATCCGGGCCTGGCATCGCATCCTGCGGGTGTCACGCACCATCGCCGATCTGGCCGGGCAACCCGCCATCGGCAAGGAGCATCTTATCGAGGCGCTCGGTTATCGCGCCATGGACCGGCTGCTGTCGCGACTGCGCAGCAGCTGACAGAAGGGAAAGGGTGAGTCCAACTCCGTAAAGGCTCTGAATGGTCTCGCAGGCAATCGGCTGATATTATGGCCACAGATCTGACCACTTGATGGCCCTTTATCGACAGCAAGACGGACCCGACTCATGCCCAACAAGCTGACAGAGCGACTGCGCGGCAGCCTCTCCACCCTGCTCTATTTTTTCAACACCCTCTTCTGGTTTGTCCCCATCTTCTCGCTGGGTCTGCTCAAACTTCTGCTCCCCCTCAAGGGGTGGCGCACCCTCTGCAACTGGCTGCTCGATGGCTGTGCCAGCTGCTGGATCGGTTTCAACAATCTGATCCAGAAAACCATCATCAAAACCCCTTTCGAGGTGGTCGGAGTGGACAAAGGGCGCCGGAATGAGTGGTATATGGTGATTGCCAACCATCAATCCTGGGTCGACATACTGGTACTGCAGCGGGTTTTTAACCAAAAAATCCCCTTCCTGAAGTTTTTCCTCAAGAAAGAGCTTATTTGGGTACCTTTTCTCGGCCTGGCATGGTGGGCGCTCGACTTCCCCTTCATGCGGCGATATTCCAGGAAATTTCTGGAAAAGCATCCCCATCTGAAGGGAAAAGACATAGAAACAACCCGTAAAGCCTGTGCCAGGTTCCGCCACATTCCGGTGAGTGTGATGAACTTCGTCGAAGGCACCCGTTTCACCAAGGGCAAACATCAGAAGCAGGGTTCGCCCTATCGTCACCTGCTCCACCCGAGAGCAGGCGGCATCGCCTTTACCCTGGCAGCCATGGGTGACCAGTTGCATCAACTGGTGGATGTCACCATCGCCTATCCGGACGGCATCCCCAGCTACTGGGACTTCATGTGTGGCCGGGTCGGGCAAATCAAGGTTCAGGTCCGCTATTTGCCGATCGACCGCAAGCTGGTGGGGGATTACTTCAATGACCCCGAGTTCCAACAAGAGTTTCAACAGTGGTTGAACGGGATCTGGCACGAAAAGGACCAGACCCTGAGCCAACTGCTGGCAACCAAGGCGCAGTAAACATTCATGCTATCCCTGCTTCCCGGCCCGCTGGTGCTGATCATCAGCGCGGGCCTGACCATCCTTTTCACCGCCTTGTGCGCCAGTCTGATCCTGCTGGTGTCGCTGGCCAAACTGTTGCTGCCGATCCCGGCCTTTGGCCGTGCCTGCAGCCGGCTCAACAACCGCTTCATGAGACTGTGGCTGGCCTGCAATGCGCTGGTGATCCGCCTCACCACCCGTATTGACTGGCAGGTGGAGGACAATACCAAGCTGCGCAAGGATGGCTGGTATCTCATCATCAGCAACCATATGAGCTGGACCGATATCGTGGTGCTCGGCCACCTGTTCCGGGATAGGCTGCCGGTGCCCAAGTTCTTTATGAAGCACGAGCTCATCTACATCCCGCTGCTGGGGCTCGCCTGCTGGGGGCTCGATATGCCCTTTATGCGTCGCTACTCACGGGAGTTTTTGCTGAAGAACCCGCACCTGCGCGGCAAGGATATCGAGACCACCCGCAACGCCTGCGAGAAGTTTCGCCACATCCCCACTACCGTCATCAACTTCGTGGAAGGAACCCGCTTCACCGAGCAGAAACGGGACGCATCACGCTCCCGCTACCGCCATCTGATGCCGCCCAAGGCGGCGGGGCTGGCCTTTACGTTGGCCGCCATGGGCGAGCAGTTCGACAGCCTGATCAACGTCACCATCCGCTATCCGGAAAACGCCGAGACCCCGTTCAAGGACTTCCTGATGGGACGGGTAAAACGCATTCAGGTGCGGATTGAGGAGCTGCCGGTGAATGAACAACTGATAGGAGATTACTTCAACGACAAGCAGTTCAAACGCGGTTTTCAGGAGTGGCTAAACCAGCGCTGGCAGGAGAAAGACGAGGTGCTGGAGGGGTGGCAGAGCGGTCAGTCACCGCTGCCAGTTGCCGCCAAATCCGGGAATGAATCCAAAGAGAGCGCAGAAGCCAACTCGGCCAACTGATCTTCGGAAAAGACAGCAATCCCGTGGCGGCGCAGCAGGGCGGTGGTCTTGCCCTCGCCCGCCACAGAAACACCTTCGAAGCGGCCGTTATAGATACGGCCGCTGCCACACGAGGGGCTCCCCTCTTTCAGCAGGGCGAAGCGAATGCCCTGCGTCTGACAGATTTCCAGCGCCAGCTCGGCGCCGCGATCAAACTCGTCAGTCACATCCAGTCCGCTCGCCGTCACTACGCGCTCGCCCTGCCGCTCGGCAGGAAGGCGCGGGGTCGGCAGACCGCCCGCCACTTCGGGGCAGAAGGCCAGCGCCCGTCCTTCGGCTCCCAGCGCACTCAGCCAGTCGCTGACGATTCCCTTGCTCTGACCGTCGTAACGCACCGGCTGACCCAGCAAGCAGGCGCTAACTAAAACCTTCCCTCTCATACTTCTGCTCTATGAATTTTATTGAACCCAACCCATCCGGAATTTTTTGCTGTTTCAATAATGAAATCCATGTCTATCAAATCACCATCGGACAATAATTCTTCACTCATTTCTACAGAACAATAAAAGCACTGTTCATTGTCTGCCCACCCAACAGTCGCTAGTGTGTAGACTTGCATATCTTCATGCAAACGGAGCCCAACAAATGGAACGAAGGGCAAGCTAAGCTCTTTGGCGCCAGCACAAAAACAGGTTTTATCCACATCTCGCACAATTAGCGAAAGTTTCACTTTGTAATTCATAGCAACAACGATCTCTCTTTTACGCTTCTGCTCCGTGCATCACCTGATCGAACATCACGCAGCAGGGGCTCTCCAGCCGATAGAGAATGGCGGGGCGCTGTTTGCCGGTGCGCTTACGGCCGGTATCTACCAGAATGTCGGCGCGATGGATCCGCTTGCGAAATGCCGCCGTATTCATGGGTGTTTGCAGGATGATTTCGAAGGCGCGCTGCACCTCGGAGAGGGTGAACTCGGGCCCCAGCAGTTGCAGCGGCAGGGTGCTGTAGCGGCTCTTGATCCGCAGCCGCTCCAGTCCCTTGGCGATAAGCTGGACATGGTCGAAGGCGAGGCTCAGCCCCGGCAGGTTGGCGAGCGGATGCCAGCAACCGTGGATCGCCTCCACTTCCGGATCCACCAGACAGAGATAGACCAGGGTCGTGGACCAGCCGCGGGGATCCCGCTCCAGATTGCCGAGGGTGCAGACCTGCTCGCTGTAGCAGTGACCGAGCCCCCACTCCGCCAGCAGACGGCGCTGGGCGGCATCGAGATCCCGATCCCGGGTCTCGTCGATGCGCAGCGCAGGCAGTTGCCAGCAGTGGGCAAAGGGGGGGCGATCGCGGGTCTCGAGCAGCAGCTCGAGCCGCTCCTCATGCAACCGCAGCACCACCATATCCAGACTCATTCTCAGCATGCCGATCGCCCTGCTCGCCTTCCATTAATGTTTGGTAGATAATATCACACGAATAGTATGTGCAGGAGCCAATCATGGGAACCGTCGCCAGCCTGGATATTGATGCGCAGAAGGGCTTTACCCCTCTCTGCCCGAACGAACTGCCCGTCGCGGGCGGTGATGATATTGTGGCTGCGCTCAACGCTCAGGCCACCCTCACCACGCTGCGGATCGGCAGCAAGGACTCTCACCCTGCCAATGCCGACTGGGCCGTCTCTGACCCTGCCGGTATGCTGTTGCCGCTGGATCTGCCCAACGCCGACCTCACCTGGCCGGTGCACTGCGTACCGGGCAGCAAGGGCTTCGAGCTGCTCGACGGCCTGCCCGCTCCCATCGACTATGACTTCTTCGTCTGGAAGGGGGTCGAGCCGGATCTCCATCCCTACGGCACCTGCTTCCACGACCTGGCAGAACGGCGCAGCACCGGACTCATCGAATTTCTGCAAGCCCGCAAGGTCGATACCGTACTGGTCGGCGGCCTTGCCACCGACTACTGTGTCAAAACCAGCGTGCTGCAACTGCGCCGCGCCGGTTTCCGGGTAATCGTCCATCTCGATGCCTGCCGTGGCATCGCCCCCGAGACGGTTGCCAGCGCCCACACCCAGATGATCGAAGCTGGCGCCGAACTGGCCCAGACCCTGATCGATGTACAACGCCTGCTGGACGCCTGATATGCCACCGATTCTTACCAGCCTGCTCGACACCGACGCCTGCACGTTACATATGCGGCAGGGGAGCTCCATCGTGCTCACCAGTCTGCGAGGAGCCTGATATGCCCCCAATCCTCACCAGCCTGCTCGACACCGACGCCTACAAGCTGCATATGCAGCAGGCGGTGTTCCATCGCTATCCGGATGCCGAGGTGGTGGCCGAGTTTCACAGCCGCAATGAAGAGGATCTGCTGCCCATGATGGGGCAGATCGAGGAGCAACTGCGCCTCGCCGGTTCCCTGCGACTGACCAGGCCAGAGCTCGATTTTCTGGCCGAGCGTCCCTTCTTCACTCCTGACTACCTCGACCACCTGCGCCGCAAGCCGCTCGATGCCTCGCTGCTCAAGGTGTTCGAGCAGGATGGCCGCATCAATGTGCGGGTCGAGGGCCCGTGGCAGGATGTGATCCTGTGGGAGATCCCGGTGCTCGCCATCATCAGCGAGATGCGCAACCGCTTCCGCTACCCCCAGTTCGGCGTCAGCCACGCGCTGGATCGGCTCGATCAGAAGATCGATAAGCTGGAACGGGAGCTGAGCAGCGACGAGATGAGCGAGTTCAACCTCATCGACTTCGGCACCCGCCGCCGCTTCTCCCATGCGGTACAGGATGCGGTAGTGGGTCGCCTCAAGGAGCGTCTGCCGGCGTTTCGCGGCACCAGCAACTATATGCTGGCCCAGAAGTACAAGCTGCCCGCGGTCGGCACCCAGGCCCATGAGTGGTTCCAGGCGCACCAGCAGCTCGGCTTCCCGCTGGAGCACAGCCAGCGCGCAGCCCTCACCAGCTGGCTGGACGAGTTCACCGACCATCTCGGCATCGCCCTGACCGACTGCATCACCATGGATGCCTTCCTGCGCGACTTCGACTTCGAGCTGGCCAGCAGCTATCAGGGCTTGCGCCACGACTCCGGCGATCCCGTGGTGTGGGGCGAGAAGGCGATCAGCCACTATCAGCGCCTTGGCATCGACCCCACCGACAAGACCCTGGTCTTCTCCGACGGGCTCAACCTCGACAAGGCGGTGCAGCTGTTCCGCCACTTCCGTGGTCGCATCAACACCAGTTTCGGCATCGGCACCAAGCTCACCTGCGATCTGCCCGGTGTCAGCCCGATGAACATCGTCTTCAAGCTGATCGAGTGCAATGGCGGCCCGGTTGCCAAGATCTCCGACAGCCCTGGCAAGACCCTCTGTCGGGATGCGGAGTTTATCCGCAACCTCAAACAGGCGTTCCACGTCGGGGTCTGATCTTCGAGATCGCCAGAAGACAAAAAGCCCGCCGGTTCGCACCGGCGGGCTTTTTTATCGACTCAAGGGGTATCAGTCTTTCTTGGCCAGCAGGAACTGCACCAGCTTGTTGAACTGCTCTTGAGAAGTGATGGATTCAATCTTCACCATGTACTTGCCGTTCACCAGGAAGGCCGGCACACCGCGAATGTTGTAGCTCTCGGTGTTGCGATCGAACTGGGAGACCATGCCGGAGACGGCGAAGCTGTCGACGGCACCGTCGAACTCTTCGGCCGGTACGCCGTTGTCCACGAAGATCTTCTTCACATCGTCACGGCTCATCGGCGGCTGACGCTGGGTGTGGATCTTGTTGAAGATGGCCGGGGTCAGCTTGGCTTCGGCATTGAGCAGACTTGCAACGGCGTAGGCACGCTGCATCTCGGGGCCCATTTCGCGACCGAGGAAAGCAACCGGGTTCTTCTTGAGGGGCACCCCCTCTGGCAACCCGGCCTTCAACTGTTCAACGATCGGTTCGAAGGTGGCGCAGTGCGGGCAGTAGTAGGAGAAGAACTCCATCACTTCCGGCTGGGCACTGCCAGTCTGTTTGACCACATCGTAGTTGACGCCTTCCTTGAACTCGGGGGCGGCGTGAACCATGGGGATCATCAGCATGGCAGCAAGGAAAAATAGAACTTTTTTCATGATGTTTCCTGTTAAGGGATCACTGTGAGGCACGCCCGGCGAACCGAAGCAGTGCCAAGCCTATTGTTTCGCCATGCTGACGTCAATGGTCAGGGCCGGAGATCGAGTCCCGCTTGCCGTGCAAGATCCCTTCTATTTCACCAGTTTGGCATCAGACTCAACGGCGGTGCCTTCAGTGCTTCCAGCTGATCGTGCAGTGTCGCTATCTGTTGACGCCAGTAGTGATCGGTATTGAACCAGGGGAAGTGACGGGGGAAGGCGGGATCTTCCCAGCGCCGTGCCAGCCACGCCATGTAATGAACGATGCGCATCGCCCGCAGCGGCTCGATCAGCGCCAGCTCCCGCGAGTCGAACTCCATAAACTCCTCGTAGCCCGCCAGCAGGGTGTCGAGCTGGATCTGCTGCTCGTGGCGCTCGCCGCTAAGCATCATCCAGAGATCCTGAATCGCGGGGCCGGTACGGCAATCATCGAGGTCGACAAACATGGGGCCATCGCGCCACAGGATGTTGCCCGGGTGGCAATCACCATGCAGGGAGATCTGCGCCACATCGAGGGTCATGGCGTCGCTGACATGTTTGATCAGCTCGTCGAGCACCCCGAAGAATTGCTTCGCCAGCCCGCTTGGCAGCCACTCGCCAGACGCCAGCAGCTGACGCGGTTCGTGCAGCATGCTCTCCACATCGAGCCGTACCCGATGGTGGAACGGCTTGCTGGCACCGATCTGATGAATGCGGCCGAGGAAACGCCCCACCCACTCAAGCTGGTCGAGATTATCCACCTCGAACTGGCGGCCACCGACGCTCTGCCAGATGGCAAAGAGGTAGCCCTCGTGCTCCAGCAGGGTCTCGCCCGCGAAGGCGAGCGGCGCGGCGACCGGGATCTCAGCCTCTGCAAGGCGGGTGGCAAACTCGTGCTCCTCGAGGATCTGGGCCCGGCTCCAGCGGCCGGGGCGGTAGAACTTCACCACATAGCGGCGACGATCCTCATCCTGAAACTGATAGACCCGGTTTTCGTAACTGTTGAGCTCGATAAGGCCGGAGTCGAGCCGCAGGCCACTGAGATCGAGCGCATCCATGATGAGGTCGGGATTGAGGTCGGAATAGTTGAAACGCATGTCATCCACCATAAGAAAGGGGCGCCGTTGCGCCCCATTCTATCACTACTGACCGGCATTGCCGTGCTCGCTGGTGACCGGATTATTGCCACGCCCGGCCCGCAATCACACGCAGTTACAACCGGCTGATAAACTTGCTGCCCTGGCGCAGGTTGCCCTTGCTGTCATCGGGCGCCGCCCCCTCCCGTTTCAGCACGAACTGGATATCCAGCGTTGGTCGTTTCAGGTTGTAGGGGTCGACCGCCAGACTGACCGGCAGGGTGTAGATCTCGCCCGCCTTCAGGGTCACTTCACGGGGGCCGAACCACTGATACTCGGGCAAGCCCTCCACATCCAGCTGGTAGGTCTGGGACTGCAGGGTCTTGTTGAGGATCTTGAGGGTATAGGTGTTCTCGATAAGCCCCTCGCTGTTCTCGCGGAACAGCTGGTTGCGATCCCGCAGAATGTCGAGCCCCATCGGCATGATGGACATGGCGTTGTAGACAAACACCCCCAGCATCACCGCCATCACCAGCCCATAGCCAATCAGCTTGGGCCGAGCCACATGGGTGGAGTCGTTGGCCAGCTTGTGCTCTGTGGTGTAGCTGATAAGCCCTTTCGGATAACCCATACGTTCCATGGTCTGGTCGCAGGCATCGACGCAGGCACCGCAGTTGATGCACTCGTACTGCAGGCCGTCGCGAATATCGATACCGGTCGGGCAGACCTGCACGCAAAGATCGCAGTCGATACAGTCACCCAGCCCCATCGCCTTGGGATCCGCCTTGCGGGAACGGGCGCCACGGGTCTCGCCACGCTTGGTGTCATAACCGACTATAAAGGTGTCCTTGTCGAACATGGCGGACTGGAAGCGGGCATAGGGGCACATGTGGATACACATGATGGCACGCATCCAGCCTGCATTGCCGTAGGTGATGATGGTGAAGAAGAGCACCCAGAACAGCACCCATCCGCTGGCCTGCAGGGTGAAGAGATCCGGCACCAGTTCAGTCACATCCTGGAAGTAGGCGACGAAGGTCAGGCCGGTTACCAGCGAGATCGCCAACCAGGCCAGATGCTTGGCTCCCTTGCGGGCCAGCTTCTCGCCGCTCCAGGGCGCCTCGTCCAGCTTGCGCCGCTTGTTGGCGGGCCCTTCCAGCTTCTCTTCAAACCAGATGAACATGAAGGTCCAGACCGTCTGCGGGCAGAGATAGCCACACCAGACCCGACCGAGGAAGGTGGTAATAAAGAAGAGTCCGAAGGCGGCGATCATGAAGAGCCAGGCGAGCAGGGTCAGATCCTGCGGCCAGATGGTGGCGCCAAAGATATGGAACTGCTGATGACCGAGGTCGAACAGCACCGCCTGTCGCCCGTCGTAACGCAGCCAGGGCAACAGCACGAACAGCGCCACAAAGAACCAGCCCATGGCCTTGCGCATCCGCTGCCAATACCCTTTCTGGGCCCGCACATAGATGCGGTTGCCCGGGTTGAATCTGTCGTCGCTGGCTTTGAACGTATTGGGGTTGAAGGTCCCGGTTACGCCCTTGTCGGTGACGTCCTTGATATCGATTTTATCGTGGTCGGCCATTGCAAGACATCGCTCCCTTATTTGTTATGGAGCGGATTATATCTTAAACAGCATGCTAATTGTGTGGATTAGATGTATCTAATATTGGGGTTGGATCGCAATTTTCGGCAACAAAAAAGCGCATCACCCCGAGGTGATGCGCTTCCGCTAAAGATTCACTTGATTCCGCGGGCCTTGAGCAGTGCCTCTTTGAAATCGGGCACATGATCCTTGGCCAGACCGGGGATCATCGCCTGCTTATCGGATTCCCGCATCTTGAGGTGATAGATCAGCATGTCGTCGGTCAGCTCGGACAGAGGCCCTTCAAATCCCGCTTCTTGGGCCAGTTTGGCAACAAACTGCACCAGGCTGAGATCCTGTTCCTTGATCCAGGCAGGCTGCAACAACTCCAGCAGCTCTTCGATACGATGACATTGCATAGACAACCTCTTTAATCTGTCACGTTAAATTCAGGCAACCTTACCCATCAAGGCTACTTCGATTCGATCCCGCCCATTATGCTTGGCCTGATAGAGTGCCGCATCCGCTTTTTGGATCAAATCGGCGATTTTCATGCTGTTGTCCGGTATCAGTGTCGCAACACCAAAACTACATGTGACCCGACCGGAGACCAGTGACTTCTGGTGCGGGATGGCCAGCTCCTTGAGCGCCTGCCGCACATTGTCGGCCACCTGCAGTGCCCCCTGCATGCCGGTGCAGGGCAGCAGCAAGGCGAACTCTTCGCCCCCGTACCGGGCCGCCAGATCGTCCTCGCGCCGCTCCACCTCGGCCAGCAAGCCAGCCACCTGTTGCAAACAGTCATCCCCCAGCTGATGGCCGTAGAGATCGTTGAACTGCTTGAAGTAATCCACATCCACCAGCACCAGCGACAACGGCGCCCGGGCGCGATGGCAGCGCCGCCAGGCCCGCTCCAGAGAGTCGTCGAGATGGGCGCGGTTGGCGATGCCGGTCAGGCCGTCGAGGCGGGAGGTGAGACGCAAATGCTCGGAGACCGCCTTCAGTTCGGCCACCAGCTCGGCGTTGGAGAAACGGTGGTGGAGCGAGGCGATCTGATCCCGCCGCATCCGGCGCAACAGGGTCGGCAGAAAGACAAACAGATAGCCCGCCAGCATGCAGGAGACAATCCGCTCCTGCTCGTTGCCATTGCCCAGCTCGAACAGCATCGCCATGCCCAGCGGCAGGGCGGAACCATAGAGGGTGCGGCGGCTGCCAAACAGCATGATGGCGCTGCCGGTAAGAATGAGACTGGAGAGCATCATCATGGCGGCCCGGTAGGTATCGGGCAGCTTGTCCATGTAGAGCAGCACCCCGAGGGCCCAGATGATGGAGGTGATGGTGGCTCCGATAAAGAGCTCCCGCTCCAGCACCGGCAACGGCGTCTGGTGCAGGCGGGCTCGGCGCCAGCGCAGGTGCCAGCCCCGACCCAGTAGCCACAGGAAAGTGCCTGCCAGCCAACCGAGCGCTTCGATGGCGGGTAGATAGTCGTGAAACAGCAGACTCCAGCCAAATGCCAACACGCCCAAACAGGGGAGACTGAACGATGCATGGGTATAGAGCTGGGCCATAATGGCCTGCTTAACCTGACGTGTCACACTCTGGGTCAACTGAGTACTCCTGTACAAGAGCCGAGCAGTCTACCATTACCCCCTGACCCGCAACAATAAAGCGCCGCTTATTAAGAAGTTAATCAATCAATAACGATTTCTTCTGCGCTGGCAGGTGAGTCCTTGCTCACCCCTTCTCCAATTCATCGAGGATCGGGCACTCGGGATTTTCATCCCCGTGGCAGCAGCAAACCAACCCTTCCAGGGAGGTAAGCATGGCCTGCAAACCGGCAATGCGGGCGCGCAGATCGACGATCTTCTCCTGCGCCAGCTTCTTCACCTGGGCGCTGGTTCTGTGTTCGTCCCGATAGAGTGCCAGCAGCTCCTGACACTCTTCCAGATTGAAGCCGGTCTCCCGCGCCCGCTTGACGAAACGCAGCTCGCGCAGCGCCCCCTCGGTGTAACTGCGATAACCGTTGTCACTGCGTACCGGGGCTGTGATGAGGCCAATGCTCTCGTAATAACGGATGGTCTTGGCGGTCAGCCCAGTGGCCTTGGCAACCTTGCTGATGTTCATTTATGCCTCCTTACTGATCGGGTTGGATGCTGGCCCGTGCGCCGCCCTGGGCTGCCAGCGTTTCAATAACAGGGAATTGCTCAAAACGGTAATGCTGCTCAGGGCCATGGCCGCCCCCGCCAGCTCGGGGCTGAGGTAGCCCAGCGCCGCCAGCGGAATGCCGATGATGTTGAACACGAAGGCCCAGAACAGATTCTGCTGTATGGTGCGCCAGGTCGCCGCCGAGATGTCGATGGCATCGGCCACCAGCCGCGGGTCGGATCGCATCAGGGTGATGGAAGCAGTCTCCATCGCCACATCGGAGCCGGAGCCCATGGCGATACCGACATCCGCCGCCGCCAGCGCCGGGGCGTCGTTCACCCCGTCCCCCACCATGGCCACCAGCCCGCGGGTTTGCGCCCGCAACGCCTCCACTTTCTCCACCTTGCCCGCTGGCAGCACGGAGTCAAAGGCTCCGTCCAGCCCCAGCTTGGCGGCGATATGGGCCACCGGCGCCGGTGCATCGCCACTCACCAGCCAGCTGGCGATACCGCGCTGGCGCAGGGTGGCGATGGCTTCCGGGCTCTCGGGGCGCAGGGTATCGGCCAAAGCAGCGATACCAACCACAGCACCGTCGATGGCCACCCAAACCCGGGTCGCCCCATCGGCGGCTTGTTCATCCTGTTGCGGCATTTCAATCTCGAGCTGGGCCAGCAGGGAGCCATTGCCGATAGCGACCCTGTGGCCCGCCACCTGACCGACAATACCGGCCCCGACCCGCACCTCGACCGCGTCGGGCTGGGGCAGTATCGCCTCCTTGCCGACTGCCTCGCGCATGGCCAGCGCCAGCGGGTGTTCGCTCGCCTGCTGCAGGGCGGCAGCGAGGCGCAGTTGCTCGTCATTGCCGCTCCAGCTCGCCAGCACGGGCTTGCCTTGGGTCAAAGTGCCTGTCTTGTCGAAGATAAGCGCCTTGATGGCGTGGGCCTTCTGCAGGGTATCCACATCCTTGATCAGAATGCCGTGGCGCGCCGCGACGCCGGTACCGGTGACGATGGCCGCCGGGGTCGCCAGCCCCAGCGCACAGGGGCAGGCGATAACCAGCACCGCCACCGCTGCCAGCAGCGCCTGACCGAAGTCGTTGCTGATGGCGTACCACACCAGCAGGGTAAACAGGGCTATGGCCATCACCACAGGTACAAACACGGCAGAGACCTTGTCCACCAGCTGTTGCAGCGGGGCCTTGCCCATCTGGGCACTCTCCACCAGCGCGATGATCTTGCTGAGGCTGGAGTCCTCCCCTACGGTAGTGGCTTCAATTTCCAGCACGCCGGAGCGGTTGATGGCGCCGCCCAGCACCTTGTCGCCCGCACTGCGCGGCACCGGCAGGCTCTCGCCGGTGAGGATCGACTCGTCCAGTTCGCTGGCGCCGCTCACGATTTTGCCGTCCACCGGCACCCGCTCACCCACCAGCACCCGCAGCCGATCGCCACGCAGCACCTCGTCGATGGCGACGCTCTGCCAGCTCTCGCCACGCCAGACGGTGGCGGTTTCCGGTCGCAGCGCCATCAGTTCGCGAATGGCGGACTGGGTGCTGCGTCTGGCCCGTGCCTCCAGCAACTTGCCGAGAGAAATCAGGGTGATGATGATGGCGCTCGCCTCGAAATAGAGCTTGCCGCTGGCGGCCATCCCCAGCGTAAACAACAGATAGAGGCTGTAGAAGTAGGCGGCGCTGGTACCGGTGGCCACCAGCACATCCATATTGGCGGAGCGGTTCTTGATGGCGAGCCAGGCGCCGCGATAGAAACGGGCTCCGATCCAGAACTGTACCGGGGTGGCGAGCAGCAGCTCCAGCCAGGCGGGCAGATGCCAGGGGAACAGTCCGGCCATGGCCAGCATCCCCACCAGCAGCGGCAAGGTCAGCAAAGCCGAGACGATGACCCGGGTCTGCGCCTGACGGGCAGTGGCGACCTCCTGCGCTTCCCGCTCCAGCAACTGCTGGCGGCGGCCGCTGGCCGAGCCTTGTGCCAACTGGGCGCCAAAGCCGAGCGCTTCGATCTGCTCGCGCAAAGCTGCCGGGGTTTGCATCCCGGGGACCAGCACGATCCGGGCCTGTTCGATGGAGAAGTTGACCTCGGCCGAGATAACGCCGGGCAGCGCCGCCAGCATCTTGTTCAGGCGGGCAGAACAACCGGCACAAGTCATGCCGGTAATCTGAAACAGGATTGTCTCGCTGCCGTAGTCGTAACCCTGACTCTTGATGCTGTCGAGCACCACTGGCAGACGGTCGGGACTGGCCAGCTCGATGGCCGCCTGCTCCAGCGCGAAGTTGACGGTGGCCGATACCCCGTCGAGTTTGTTGAGGCTGGTCGCGATGCGGCCTGCGCAGTTGGCGCAGCTCATGCCGCTCAGCGGCAACTGCAGATGAATGGGTGATTGAAGATGAGTGGTCATGTTGTTCCTCCCCGGAACCCGTCGGCACCACAAAACGCCGACTTGCAAACCCTAACCTTTACTGTAAGGGCAAGCTCAAGCCACATGATCCACTTTTTGCAGATGAAAAAACGGCGCCCGTTTGCTGCCAGAGAACAAACGGGCGCCGCATTCAGCTATTGCGCGGTGTGAGCGGAGCTCAGATACCGTACTGGGCGCGATAAGCCTTCATAGCCGCCAGTTGCGCCGCCAGCTCCGGCTGCTCGGCCTGCTTCTCTTCCAGCTTTTCTTCCAAATAAGCGATCAGGTCGCTCATCTGGATGATGGCGATGATGTGGGCGCCGTAGTCACGCTCCACCTCCTGAATGGCGGAGAGCTCGCCCTTGCCCTTCTCCTGACGATCCAGCGCGATCAGCACGCCCGCCAGCGAGGCGCCGTTGGCCTGGATCAGATCCATGGATTCGCGGATGGCAGTGCCGGCGGTGATGACGTCGTCCACCAGCATGATCCGCCCCTTGAGCGGGCTGCCCACCAGATTGCCGCCCTCGCCGTGATCCTTGGCCTCCTTGCGGTTGAAGCACCAGGGCACATCCACATCGTGCTGCTCCACCAGCTGCACGGCGGTGGCTGAGGCGATGGGGATCCCCTTGTAGGCCGGGCCAAACAGCACATCGAACTCGATACCGGCATCCATCAGAGCGGCGGCATAGAAGCGGCCGAGACGGGCCAGATCGCGGCCGCTGTTGAACAGACCGGCGTTGAAGAAGTAGGGGCTTTTACGACCGGATTTCAGGGTAAATTCACCGAATTTGAGGACCTGTTTCTCCAGGGCGAACTCGATAAATTGACGCTGGTAGGCTTTCATTCTGGCTCCTTGCTTGGCTTGTCGTTGTCTTGTGTGGGGGTATAAAAAAACGCGGTCAATGCCGCGTTTTTAAAATTATGAAAGTGACTGCTTCTGCAGCGCAATGATGTCGGCAATGCCGCCCTTGGCGAGCGCCAGCATCTCCAGCAACTCTTCATGGGTGAAGGGCTCGGCCTCCGCGGTGCCCTGCACCTCGATGATGCGACCATCTTCGGTCATCACCACGTTCATGTCGGTCTCGGCGGCGGAGTCTTCGATGTACTCCAGATCGCAGATGGCTTCGCCCTGATACATGCCGACGGAGACGGCGGCGATCATCTGCTTGAGCGGGCTCTGCTTGATCATGCCCTTCTCGACCATCCAGTTCAGCGCATCCACCAGCGCCACGCAGGCACCGGTAATGGAGGCGGTGCGGGTGCCGCCATCGGCTTGCAGCACGTCACAGTCAACTGTGATGGAGTGCTCGCCCAGCGCAGTCAGATCTACCGCGGCGCGCAGGGAGCGGGCGATCAGACGGGAGATCTCCAGAGTACGGCCACTCTGCTTGCCGGAGGCCGCTTCGCGGTTCATCCGGGAGTGGGTGGAGCGCGGCAGCATGCCGTACTCGGCGGTGACCCAGCCCTGGTTCTTCCCTTTCAGGAAGCGCGGAACGCTGGTGTCGACGCTGGCGGTGCAGAGCACGCGAGTGTTACCGAACTCCACCAGCACTGAGCCTTCTGCATGTTTGGTGAAATTGCGGGTAATGGTAACCGGGCGAAGTTGCGCGGCACTGCGATCGCTTGGACGTGACATGGAACGGACCTCTGGGCTGGCTCAAATTGGCGGGGGATTATAAGTGATCCCGCCCCAAATATCAGCCGCTAAAACCACGGCATCGGCTGACGAGCAGGGCCAGGCTGAGTATACTGGCCGCACACTTCATCAAGCCCGGAACAATCAATGATTCACAGCATGACCGCCTACGCCCGCAAGGAATTCAAGGGCGACTGGGGCACAGCCGTTTGGGAAATCCGTTCGGTCAACCAGCGTTATCTGGAGACCTACATTCGCCTGCCGGAGCAACTGCGCAGCCTGGAGCCGGTACTGCGTGAGCGTTTCCGCGCCAAGCTGCAGCGCGGCAAGGTGGAGTGCAACCTGCGTTTCGAGGCCGCTCAGGCCGCTGCCAGCCAGCTGCACATTAATGAAGAGCTGGCCAAGCTGATCATCGACAGCGCCAGCTGGGTAATGAAAGAGGCGGGTCAGGGCCAGCTCAACCCGGTCGACGTACTGCGTTGGCCGGGCGTCATGGCTGCCGCCGAACAGGACATGGACGCGGTCGCCACCGAGCTGCTCGGCGGTTTTGACCAGACCATGGAAGATTTCCTCGCCTCCCGCGCCAGCGAAGGGGCCAACCTCAAAGCCCTGATCGAACAGCGTCTGGCCGGTATTCAGGTGGAAGTGAAGAAGGTGCGCGTCCACCTGCCGCAGATCATCGAGTGGCAGCGCCAGAAGCTCACCGACCGTCTGGCCGAAGCCAAGGTGGAGCTGGATCCGGCCCGCATCGAACAGGAGATCGTGCTGCTGGCCCAGAAGATCGACGTGGCCGAAGAGCTGGATCGTCTGGAGATGCACATCAGCGAAACCAACAAGATCATGAAAAAGGGTGGCGCCTGTGGCCGTCGTCTCGACTTTATGATGCAGGAGTTCAACCGCGAGTCGAACACCCTAGGCTCCAAGTCCATCAATGCCGAAGTGACCCAGTCCGCCGTCGAGCTGAAAGTCCTTATCGAGCAGATGCGCGAGCAAATTCAAAACATCGAGTGATCGCTTGAACCCCACTTGCCAATAAAGAGAGCCCTTGATTCCTCAAGGGCTCTTTTATTTTCAGGCCATCGCATCTGTCGCCCGCCGCCGGTGAGTCAACGGCTGGGGAGCACCCTAGCCTATCGGCATCACCAGCGCCGGTTGGTGCGGGTCGCTCAGCCGCTCGGCGAGGTAGTCCACCAGCAGTCGCACCTTGGGGGAGAGGTGGCGGTTGTGGGGATAGAGGGCCCAGATCCCCTCGGCCGGAGCCCGCAGTTCGGGCAGCAGCTCGATAAGCTCGCCTCGGGCCAGATGGTCGCTCACGTAGTAGTCCGGCAGCTGGATGATGCCGATCCCCTTGAGCGCCGCATCCAGCAGGGCATGGCCGCTGTTGCACTGCAACAGGCCGCGCACCCGCACGCTGTGGGGGCGGCCATCCAGGGTGAAGTGCCACTCGTCGCTGTTGCCCACCAGGCAGGTGTGGCGGGTCAGCTCGGAGAGGCTGTTGGGCATGCCGTGGCGGGCGGTGTAGGCCGGTGAGGCGCAGACATAGGGCACCCGCTGCGCCAGCTTGCGCGCCACCAGCGTCGAATCCTTGAGGTGGCCAAGCCGCAGCGCCAGATCGTAGCCTTCATGCACCAGATCCAGCAGCTGGTTGGTGAGGTTGAGGGTCACCTCCAACTGGGGAAAGCGCACCATAAAGTCATTCACCAGCGGGGCGATGCGGCTCTCGCCGTAGGAGACGGGGGCCGTGATGCGCAGCGACCCTTGCGGCACCGCCTGATGGCGCCCCACCGCCAGCTCCGCCTCGTAGAGGTTGTCCAGCAGCTGGCGGCAGTGGCGATAGTAGATCTCGCCAAGCTCGGTGAGCCGCACCTGACGGGTGGTACGCAGCAGCAGCTTGGCCTGCAGCCGATCTTCCAGCTGTGCCACCTGACGGCTGACCTGCGCCACCGACACTCCCAGCTTGCGCGCCGCCGGGGTAAAGCCCCCCTGCTCCGCCACGCTGACAAATTCACAGATCCCTTCCCAACCGAACATTATTACCTGTGTGTAAAAGTGATTTGAGATTTGCCCTCATTATCACCAAATCGGCGGGAAACTACACTGAATGTCCGAACTCATCTCTGTTCACCCTGCTCAACAAGAAGGATGTCATTCATGGCACAGGTTCAAAGCATCAAGTGTAAAGCCGCCATCGCCTGGGGCCCGGGTCAGCCCCTCTCCATCGAAGAGGTCGAGGTCATGCCGCCGCAAGCGGGCGAGGTGCGGGTGCGCATCGTCGCGACCGGCGTCTGCCACACCGATGCCTTCACCCTCTCCGGTGAGGATCCGGAAGGGGTCTTCCCCTGCATTCTCGGCCACGAGGGGGGCGGCATCGTCGAATCCATCGGCGAAGGGGTCACCAGCGTCAAAGTCGGCGATCACGTGATCCCGCTCTACACCCCCGAGTGCGGCGAGTGCAAATTCTGCAAATCCGGCAAGACCAACCTCTGCCAGAAGATCCGCGCCACCCAGGGCAAGGGGCTGATGCCGGACGGTACCACCCGCTTCTCGAAAGATGGCCAGCCCATCTATCACTACATGGGCACCTCCACCTTCAGCGAATACACGGTGCTGCCGGAGATCTCCATTGCCAAGGTAGACCCGGCCGCCCCGCTGGAAGAGGTCTGCCTGCTCGGCTGCGGCGTCACCACCGGCATAGGCGCCGTGATGAACACCGCCAAGGTGAAAGAGGGTGAGAGCGTAGCCATCTTCGGACTGGGTGGCATCGGCCTCTCGGCGGTGATCGGGGCTCGTCTGGCCAAGGCCGGTCGCATCATCGCCATCGACATCAACGAGAGCAAGTTCGAACTGGCCCGCAAGCTGGGCGCCACCGACTGCATCAACCCGAACGATTACGACAAACCGATTCAGGAGGTGATCGTCGAGCTGACCGATGGCGGCGTCGACTTCTCCTTCGAGTGCATCGGCAACGTCAAGGTGATGCGTGCGGCGCTGGAGTGCTGCCACAAGGGCTGGGGTGAGTCGGTCATTATCGGCGTCGCCGGAGCGGGTCAGGAGATCAGCACCCGTCCGTTCCAACTGGTGACCGGTCGGGTCTGGCGCGGCAGCGCCTTCGGCGGGGTTCGCGGTCGCAGCGAGCTACCGAGCTATGTGCAGCGCTATATGCAGGGTGAGTTCCGCCTCGATGACTTCATCACCCACACCATGGGGCTTGAGCAGATCAACGATGCGTTCGATCTGATGCACGAAGGCAAGAGCATCCGCACCGTCATCCACTACTGAGCATGATCACCCCGCCCGCCATCGTGGGCGGGGTGCAGGAGTCCTTCGATGAATCTGGAGATTATCAGCAGCAACAAGAGCTTCGGCGGCTGGCACAAGCGTTATCGCCACCACGCCAGCGTGCTCGGCTGCGAGATGAATTTTGCCATCTATCTGCCGCCTCAGGCCCTCACCGGCCAGAAGGTGCCCGTGCTCTACTGGCTCAGCGGCCTCACCTGCACCGATGAGAACTTCATGCAGAAGGCGGGTGCCCAGCGTATCGCCGCCGAGCTCGGCATCGCCCTGGTGGCGCCGGACACCAGCCCCCGCGGCGACGGGGTGGCAGACGATCCCGGTTATGACCTCGGCATGGGGGCAGGTTTTTACGTCAATGCCAGCCAGAGCCCCTGGCAGGCGCACTACCAGATGTATGACTACGTCACCCGCGAGCTGCCTGACTTGATAGAGACCCACTTCCCGGTCTCGACACGGCGCGCCATCAGCGGCCACTCCATGGGCGGTCACGGTGCGCTGATCGCCGCGTTGCGAGAGCCCGGTCGCTACCGCTCGGTCTCGGCCTTCAGCCCGATCTGCCATCCAAGCCGCTGCCCCTGGGGCCAGAAGGCGCTCGGCGCCTACCTCGGCAGCAATCCGCTGTTGTGGCAGGAGTGGGATGCCTGCCAGCTGCTGCGCCACCAGCCGGTCACGCCGCTACCAACCCTGGTAGATGTGGGGCTGGATGATCCCTTCCTCGCCGAGCAGTTGCATATCGATGCGCTGGCCGAAGTGGCCGCCAGCAAGGAGTGGCCGCTGGAGCTCAACCGCCACGAGGGCTATGACCACAGCTACTACTTCGTGGCGAGCTTTATCGAGGCGCACCTGCGCTTTCACGCCCGCCACCTCTGATCAACACAGGCCCGTGACGGGCCTGTTTCAGTTGTGGTGATCGGTTGGCTTCAGCTGCCCGCTCGGGTCACTCCGCCGGAGCCTGCGATCTGCTGCTCCACCTTGGGATCGCCCCAGTAGGCGATGTTGCCTGAACCGGCGATGCCGACTTTCAGCGTCTCCTGCGCCCGTACCGCCACATCACCGCTGCCGGCGATATTGACCTCTACCTCGTTGCCGCGCATCTCGCTCCCGAGCACATCACCAGAGCCGGCAATGTTCAGCTCGATGGCCTGTGCCGAACCGCTGCCCAGCTCCAGACTGCCGGTGCCAGCGATATTCCCTTCCAGCCGTTTCAGCTCCAGCTGACTGGCGACGATGTCACCGGTACCAGCCACCGACAGCACCAGCTCATCGCCCTTGAAGCCGCTCAGATTGCCGTTGCCGGTCCCGGCCAATGCCAGTTCGTTCAGCACAGGCAAGGTGATGGTCAGCTCCAGCGGCTCGGTAGGATCGAGCCGGTAACCCTCCTTCACTTCGATCTCCAGCTTGTCGCCGCTCTCGGTCAGCACCAGATAGGGCAGCAGGTTCTCCTGCCCCTTGATCAGGATACCGCGCGGCTCCCCCGCAACCAGATGGAGGGTGGCAGGCACCCCCGCCAGCACCCGGGTCACCCCGTAACCAAGCGCCTGCTGGCGCTCGACCACAGCTCCCGTTCCGGTCACTCTGGTCTGATCCAGCCAGTGACAACCACTGAGCCCTGCCATCAACATGACAACCATCATCCATTTCATCGCTACTCTCCTCCTTATGTGTTGGCCATCCAGGGCCAATTGGTTTTCATGCTCTGCAAAGCGTGAGCCAAAAATTAACCTAATGATTCAAAAGGAAATAACCATTTCAACCAGAACAGACAGAAGAATCAAGAGAGCCATTTAGACCATATTTTGGTGAAAATAACCATTCTCGAACGGATATGATTGTGGCTGATTGGCGGGTCGTCCTGCCGGTCACTATGCTGACAGCCCGTGGAAGTTTTTAATTGCCCTGCCGGTCTGTTGAGCCAATAGTGGTACTTCGTGCGTACCAAGCTCTCCATTGCGGTAATGTCATTACCACTGTCTTGTCAGTCTTCACTGCCAACAAGGAGCCAGAGCGTGACCCAAGCAAGCCCTCTCAATGCCACCGCCACCGGTCTGCCGGAACCGACTCGCACCCCGCTGCTGACCGGCAGCGATCCCGAGCAGAAACGGCGCGAACTGCTCACCTACTTCTGCCAGACCTTCGATCTCTACGACTCGCTGTTCGACTGTCTGGCCGATGAGCGGGCCTGGTTCAACAAGGCGATCCCGCTGCGCCACCCGCTCATCTTCTACTACGGCCACACCGCCGCCTTCTTTATCAACAAGCTGCTAGCGGCACGCCTGATCGATCAGCGGCTGGATGCCCGCATCGAGGCCATGGTCGCCATCGGGGTGGACGAGATGAGCTGGGATGATCTGGACGAGACCCACTACGACTGGCCAAAAGTCACCGAGCTGCGCAGCTATCGGGCCAGAGTCCGTTCGCTGGTGTGCGATTTCATTCGCCAGATGCCGCTCACCCTGCCCATCGACTGGCAGAGCCCGGCCTGGGTGATCCTGATGGGGATAGAGCACGAGCGCATCCACCTCGAGACCTCCAGCGTGCTGATCCGCCAGTTGCCGCTCGCCAGGGTGCGGCCGCAACCTTATTGGCCCGCCTGTACCGAAACCCGCCACCGCATTGATCAGGTGCCCGCCAACAGTCTGCTGCCGGTGGCAGGCGGCAAGGTGCGCCTTGGCAAGCAGGACGCCACCTACGGCTGGGACAACGAATATGGCGAGCGCCATATCGAGCTGGCCCCGTTTCAGGCCAGCCGCATGCTGGTGAGCAATGCCGAGTACCTCGCCTTCGTCCAGGCGGGCGGCTACGGCCAGCAACAGTGGTGGGATGAGGAGGGATGGGGCTGGTGCCAGTACGCCAAGGCGCAGATGCCCACCTTCTGGGTGGGTGATTCCACCAAGCCCGAACAACTGCAGCTGCGGCTGATGACCGAGCAGGTCGCCATGCCCTGGGACTGGCCGGTCGAGGTCAACCAGCTGGAAGCGGCCGCCTTCTGTCGCTGGAAGGCGGCCCGGACCGGACTCCCCATCCAGCTGCCGAGCGAGGCGGAGTGGATGCTGCTGCGCGAGCAGCTACCCGGCGATCAGCCGGACTGGACAGAGGCCCCCGGCAATATCAATCTGGCCCGTTTTGCCTCCTCCTGCCCGGTGGATGCCTGCCCGCAAGGGGAGTTCTTCGATCTGGTAGGCAATGTCTGGCAGTGGACCAGCACCGCCATCGACGGTTTCGACGGCTTTAAAATCCACCCGCTCTACGACGACTTCTCCACCCCCACCTTTGATGGCAAGCACACCCTGATCAAGGGTGGCAGCTGGATCAGCACGGGTAACGAAGCGCTCAAATCATCCCGTTACGCCTTCCGGCGTCACTTCTTCCAGCATGCGGGTTTCCGCTATCTGGTCTCCCGTTATCAGGAACCCGTTATCGTGAATCCCTATGAAACCGACACGCTCGTCGCTCAGTACCTCGACTTCCAGTACGGCCCGAGCAACTTCGGGGTCGCCAACTACGCCAAGACGCTTGCTGATCTTGCTGGCGAGCTGTGCAGCAACCACCAGCGGGCGCTGGATATCGGCTGCGCCACCGGCCGCGCCAGCTTCGAACTGGCCCGCCACTTCCAGCATGTGGACGGGGTCGACTACTCGGCCCGCTTCATCGATGTGGCGCTGGCCCTCGCCAGCCAGGACAGTTTCCGCTACGCCATTCCGCTGGAGGGTGAACTGGTGGAGTATTGCGAGGCGCGCCTGTCGAGCCACGGGCTGGGGGCGAGTCAGGCTGAGCGCATCCACTTCAGTCAGGGGGATGCCTGCAACCTCAAGCCCAAATATGACCACTACGATCTGGTGCTCGCCTCCAACCTGATCGACCGGCTGCGGGAGCCCGCCCGCTTCCTGCGGGACATAGCTCCCCGGCTGCGCAGCGGTGGCCTGCTGGTGCTCACCAGCCCCTACACCTGGCTGGCGGAATATACCCCGCCCGCCAACTGGCTCGGCGGCATTCGCGAAAACGGCGAGGCGCTCACCACCTATCAGGCGCTGCAACGGCTGCTGGCGGCGGAGTTCGAGGAGCACTGCCCGCCGCGGGATGTGCCCTTCGTCATCCGCGAGACCGCCCGCAAATACCAGCACACGGTGGCGCAGCTCACCGTCTGGCGCAAACGCTAATCCGCCGCTCGGCATGCCGATGAGAAGAGGGAGGCCAACGGGCCTCCCTCTTGTTATGACAGCAAAAACGACGCGAGTATCAATCTCCCTGCTCGTGATAGCGGCGCGCCAGCACGGCGCAGACCATCAGCTGGATCTGGTGGAAGATCATCAGCGGCAGCACCATCACCCCGACGCTGGCGGCCGGGAACATGACGTTGGCCATCGGCACCCCGTTGGCGAGACTCTTCTTGGAGCCGCAGAAGACGATGGTAATCTCGTCCGCCTTGTCGAACCCGAGGCGGCGGCTGATCCAGACGTTCCAGCAGAGCACCAACGCCAGCAAGATGCAGCTCAGCAGCACGATACTGGCCAGATCGTACCAGCCTACTTGATGCCAAATCCCCTGCACCACCGCCTCGCTGAAGGCGACGTAGACCACCAGCAGGATGGAGCTCTGATCCAGCTTGCCGATGAGCGGCCGATGGCTATCGACCCAGCGGCCGATCAGCGGACGCGACAGGTGGCCCACCACGAACGGCAGCATCAGCTGCATCATGATGGACTGGATGGAGTGCCAGGTGTCGATCCCCTCCCCTTGCACGTGGATCATCATCCCCACCAGCACCGGCGAGAGGAATATGCCGAGGATACTGGAGGCCGAGGCGCTGCACACCGCCGCCGACACATTGCCCCCCGCCATCGAGGTAAAGGCGATGGCCGACTGCACGGTGGCTGGCAGGGCGCAGAGATAGAGGAAGCCGAGGTAGATGGCCGGGCTCAGCCAACTCGGCACCAGCGGGGTGAGCAGCAGCCCGAGCAGCGGAAACAGCGCGAAGGTGCTGAGCATCACCACCAGATGGAGCCGCCAGTGGCCGAGGCCCGCCAGCAGGTTCTGGCGCGACAGCTTGGCGCCATGCATGAAGAACAGGAGCGCCACCGCCAGCTTGGTCAGCAGACCGAACCATACGGCTACCTGCCCCTCGCAGGGAAAGAGGGAGGCCAGAGTGACCACCGCAATCAGCACAACAGTAAAGGGATCCAGACGCACGAAAGGTCTCCATCAGAAGGGCATCCTGCAGCCGTGGCGACAGTCAGGATTGGGGAGGACAAGAAACAGAGCGGGAGATGTCTGGCACCTCCCGCTAAAACGAACCTCCAGCTTACCCCGATAACGGAGAGGCGCAACGTTGTGCAGCGGTTAATTGTTCATCAATGCTTAACGCCTTTGCTTTGTCGAATAGCGGAAGTTGATGACCCGCGGCCAGATAGCGCCAAACCGGGGCTAAATGGATAAAAAAACGGGCGACCCAGGCCGCCCGTTCCGCTTTTTCACCCAGCCGATCAGCGCTGGCTGGCCAGCTTGCCGCAGCCGGTTTTCTTCTCATTACCAGCGAGCTTGCGGGCCTGCCGCCTCTCGAAGCGGGAGATCCACCAGTAGGCCAGCGCCGAGAATACCGCGGTCATAAAGACGTTGATGAAGAAGGCGCGCACTAGATCCACCCCGGCCGGGAAGGCGGAGGCGCTCATGCTCACCACGAAGATGGCGATCAGCACCGACACCACGCCCATCCCGAACTTGCGCGACCCCATGCGGAAATCGCGGGGGGTGTCGTCATGTTTCCAGCGGAACACGAAGTAGGCCACCATGATGAAGATCGGCGGCAGCATGGCAGTCCCTGCAGTGAGGTTGATGGCGGTGTTCATCATCTGCTGCACCGACTCGGAGCCGAAGCCATTGACCACCAGCATCGCGAACACGAAGACAAACTGCCACCAGGCGGCGCGCACCGGCACGCCGTGCTCGTTGAGCTGGGTGGTCTTCTCGCCGTAAACCCCCTGCGGGATCTCGGAGAAGTGGATCTTCACCGGCGCCGAGGTCCACATCATCATGGAGCCAAACATGGCGATGAACAGCACCACGCCGACGAAGCGGCCCACCAGCGCCTCGGAAAGCCCGAAATACTGCGCCATGCCGGTGAAGATCTCCACCATGCCGCCGGCATAGGTGAGGCTCTCGCGCGGCACGAACACGTTCACCAGCAGGGAACCGACCGCATACATGGCACCGATGACGATACCCGCACTGATGATCACCTTGATAAAGGACTTCTGGCCGCCCTTCACGTCATTGAGGTAGGCCGCCGCCGTCTCGGCACCGCCCGCCGCCTGGAAGATCCAGCACATGATACCCAGCGTCGCCCAGTTGACGGTGGGAGTCATCGCCTCCAGCGTGATGGGCTGGGCCGGCACATGGTCGCCACTCAGAGCCATCAGGGCGCCCAGCACATAGATGGCGAACAGGGCAAATACCCCGTAGGCCACTATTTCGGCAATCTTGCCAAGCCAGCTCGCCCCCTTGGTGGAGATATGGGTCGCCGCCGCAAACAGCACGATGGAGATGATCGAAGTGACCATGGGGGAGAAGCTGTACTCATAGCCCAGCATGGCGTAGGAGGCGTAGGCGATGACGTTGGGCAGCAGGGAGACGAACCAGAACAGGTTCACAAACCAGTAGAGAAACGAGCCCAGATAGGCCATCCGGGTACCGAGCGGCTTTTTCAGCCAGTCGTACATCCCCGACTCGGAGTTTTTGTTGGCCGAGACGAACTCGGCGATGATGAAGACGAACGGGATGAAGTAGACGATGGTCGCCAGCAGGAAGATGGGGGCGGAGCTGAGCCCCAGCTCGATGTTGTTGTTGACGATGTTGCGCACGTTGAACACGGCGGCAAAGGTCATCGACAACAGGGCAAACTTGCCTATGGTGCCGCGTACGGATTCAGACATGGTGTCCTCCAGTGGACTCGCGCTCCCTGCGGGGAGCGCTGTGACTCAGTGATGTGTTCGGCAAGGGTCTGTCGGCCCCGCGCTTTACTCTCTTGTTATGATCGGGCCGCGTGGACGGCCTCGTTGCTGAACCGGTGCAATCTCACCGCACCGGCTCGCAATCCCGTTCAGACGATCGGGGTGCCCGGCGCCATCGGCACCCGCGGTTGCAACAGCACGCTCTGGCTCTCGTCCGGGGTCTCGGCGCAGAGCAACATGCACTCGGATCGCTCGCCGCGCATTTTGGTGGGCTTGAGGTTGGTCAGTACCACCACCTCGCTGCCCATCAGCTCCTCTTCGCTGTAGTAAGGCACCAGACTGGTGACGGTCTGCAGCGGCCGCTCGCCACCCACGTCGATCTGGACGATGTAGAGTTTGTCGGCCCCGGGGTGACGCACCACCTCCAGCACCTTGCCCACCTTCATCTCGACCCGCTTGAATTCGGCAAACTCGATCGTCTCGCTCATTCTCTTTTCCTTTTCTGGTTCAACGGTTTGCGGGTGGCCAACGGCCACCCGGTTTTATTCGGATTCAATGCAGTGGCTATGGCGTCTGCATAGCAACCTGCGCTGTCGGCTGGGCCTCTTTGGCACGCGCTTCGGCGCTGAGGGAGGCTTCGTAGCGGTTGTACTTCCACCAGGCGAAGCCGAGGAAAATCACGATCCCGCCGACGTTGTAGAAGATGATGGTCATGATGTCGGCGCCGGTCGGGAAGGTGGAGGCGAGGAAGCCCACCGAGAAGATGGCGATCAGCATCGAGACCACGGCGATGCCGGTGGTACGCGAACCCATCTTGAACTCCCGCGGCAGGTGGTCGAGCTTCAGGCGCAGATTGAGGTAGGCCAGCATGATGAACAGCGGCGGCAGCATGGAGGCAGCGGCGGTCATGTTGATGACGGTGTTCATCAGATCCTGCGCTGTGTTGGAGCCCAGGGTCGGGATCACCATCAGCGGCAGCACGATGAGGTACTGGATCCAGGCAGCACGGGCGGGCACGCCATTCTCGTTCAGCTCGACCGTCTTCTTGCCGAAGATGCCGGCCGGGATCTCGGAGAAGAAGATCTTCACCGGGGTCGCCGTCCACATCAGCAGGGAGCCGAACATGGCGGTGAAGGAGACCAGACCCACGAAGCGGTTCATCAGGATCTCCGGCAGGCCGAAGTAGGCCGCCAGCCCTTCAAACACCTGCACCGAGCCGCCGGTATATTTCAGGGTGTCGCTGTGGACGAACACGTTGATCAACAGCGATGCAATGGAGTAGAGCACGCCGATAAAGATCCCGGCGACGATGATCACCTTCACGAAGGATTTGGAGCCGCCTTTCACGTCATTGACGTAGACCGCCACTGACTCGGCGCCACCGGCTGCCATAAAGATCCAGGTGGTGATGCCCAGAAACGCCCAGCTGAAATCGGGAACCATGGCCTCTACCGTGATGGGGTCAGCCGGTTGTACGCCGCCCACCAGTGCCGCACCTACCAGCAGAATGTAGGAGAGGGTCAGCAGCAGCATCAGGGACGAGGTCACCGAGGTGATGGGGCCCAGCATCTTGGCGCCGTTGGTGGAGACGTAGGTGGCAAAGGCGAACAGCACCATGCTCAAGGCCGTGGTCGCCACCGGGGTGAGAATGTACTCGTAGCCGAGGAAGGCATAGGAGGCGTAGGCGATGACCCGCGGCAGCAGCGAGGTGAAGAAGAAGAGGTTCACGAACCAGTAGGTGTAGGCGGAGATAAAGGCCCAACGACCGCCGAGGGAGCTCTTCACCCAGGCATAGACGCCCGCTTCGGAGTTCTTATTCAGTGACACGAATTCCGCAATGATCAGGCAGAACGGAATGAAGTAAAAAATGGTGGCCAGAAAGAACATCGGGGCGGAGGCCAGACCGATCTCGATGTTGTTGTTGATGACGTTGTTGAAGCTGAATACCGCCGCGAAGGTGAGCGACAGCAGACCAAACTTGCCTATCGTATTGCGTTTGGAATCAGACATGGTGCATCTCCAGACCTGTAGTTATCTCAGCGAAAGGGCGGGGCATGATTTGTAGGGTGAGCCCCGCCCTTCCGGCTTTTATCAGTGCAGAACCGGCGGCTTGTTATTTGTTTTTGAAGTAGCCGCCTTCGACGGTGACCTTGATGATCACCTTGCGCACCGGCCCGTCGCCGACGAAACGGTAGGCCTCGTCGTTCTCGAAGATCACCACCTGACCGTTGCCGACTTTCTGGCGCTCACGCACCTCACCAGCCAGCCACTCGCGGTCGGTGGTGTCGTCATAAGCCTGCTCGACCGCCAGCTCCGATTTGGGGGCCCACTCCACCGTCTCTGCTCCTTCCAGGTAGTAGTGAACGTCGAAGTAGCGGCGCTGCCCCTCGAACAGTGAGGTGGCCGGGCTGGCCCCCTCCTGCAAGCGGTAGGTGAGGGAGTCACCGATGGAGTGGCAGATTCCTGGCTTGAGGTTCGGCAGGTTGTTGATGGCCTCCACGCAGCGGCCCCACTTCTTGCCTTCCCGGTAGATGTTTTTGAACAGGGTCAGGTTGTCCAGGGTGATCATGCGAGGTTCCTCCCGCCGTTGATGGTGAGATCGAGCCCAGCCAGTGCAGCCGGATTGAGGTTGCCACGGGCGATGGGCAGCAGGGTCAGGCCGAAGCTGAATGGCTCGAAGCGCACCCGCCAGGAGTCCAGCACCTCGGAGCCCCAGGAGTTGGAGCCGAGCCCCAGTACCTTGTGATCCAGATTGAGGGTGAGATAACCGCTCGGTTCCAGCTCGTTGATGTGCTGCGCCGCGTGGATATGCTCCCAGCTGTAGGGCCAGACGCTCAGATTGATGGGGGCATCGGGCCGCACGTAGAGACCGGCGCCGTGGCGGTTGGTCAGGGTCGCCCAGCGCACCTGCTGGCGGTTGCCGTTATCCTGCGGGAAGGGGTAGTGCTCCCACATCTCGCTGACTGTGCTCTGGAAGCTGTCGATCCAGTTGCTCTGGCGGCTGTCCTGATAGTTTTCGCCAGGGCCCATGCCGTAGTAGTGCACCCTGTCGAGATCCTGACGAATGCCCAGCTCGAAGCCGATCTTGGGGATGATGTCGTCATAACCGCCGTAGGGCTGACCGGACAGTGCCACGTGCAGCTGACCGTTCGGGCTCAGGGTGTAGACGTAGCGGCAGCGCATGCCGAAGTCGAACACCGGCGGCGCGATCAGGCTCTCGACCGTCACCTCGACCGCGTCACCCAGCTGGCGCCAGCTTAAGGTGCGGAAGTGCTCCTGCATGATCTGCAGGTGGTTCGGGTGCCACAGGCTCTCGTACTCCTGCTTGTGGTTGTCGATCATCGGCTTGAAGAAGGTGAGGCGCGGCGCCCGCTCGATGAGCTCGATACCATCCTGCTGCCAGCTCACCAGCTTGCCGTCGAGGCGCGAGAAGCGCAGGGCAAAGCCGCTTCCGCTCAAGGTCAGGTCGAGGCGCTCGTCGGCGATATGCAACGGAGTGGCGTTGGGGTTGGCAAAGGGTAGCAGCTGGCGAGTCGACTCTTTCAGCTGGAACTGGTACTGGCCCAGCTCGTGCTCCGCCGCGCTGTAACGGGTGGCACTGGCCTTGATGACCCGCAGCTGGACGAAGGCTTCCCGCCCATCGAGGGATGGCAGTTCGAGTTGCAGCTCTGTGGTGGTACCGGGGGAAACCCCTTCCAGCCGGATTTGCTGGCTGGCCAGCAGTTCGCCTTCAGCCTTCACCTCGACCAGCAGGCGGATGTCGTCGAGAGTGGAGAACCAGTAGCGGTTTTCCAGCTCAAGCCGGCCACTCGCCAGATCCAGTGCCCGCACCTTGACCGGGCAGATCACCTGCTTGTATTCGCGCAGGCCCGGCCCCGGAGTCTGATCCGGATAGATGAGGCCATCCATGCAGAAGTTGTAGTTGTTGGGGTAGTCGCCGTAGTCGCCGCCGTACTTGTAGACGGGGCGACCCTGCTCGTCCTGATCCAGAATGCCGTGATCGCACCACTCCCAGATGTAGTGACCCTGAATGTGGGGATGGCGGTCGAACACCTGCTGGTATTCGCTGAGGCCACCCGGGCCGTTGCCCATGGCGTGGGCGTATTCGCAGAGGATGCGTGGCTTGGCCATCGGGAACTCGCCGAAGCAGTTCATCTGGGAGACGCGGGAATACATGGTGCTCACCACATCCACCACCTCGGCATCGCGATCCTCTTCGTAGTGCACCAGCCGGGTCGGGTCGATCGCCTTGCAGCGCTGGTACATGGCCCTGATGTTGCAGCCATAGCCGGACTCGTTGCCCAGCGACCAGATGATGATGGAGGGGTGGTTCTTCTGGGCGTGCACGTGGCGCTCGATGCGATCCACGAACACCGGCTCCCAGAAGGGGTCGTCGGTGATGCGGCTGAGATCGCCGACGTTGGCAAAGCCGTGGGTCTCCACGTCGGTCTCCGCCATCACGAACAGACCGTACTGGTCGCACAGCTCGTAGAAGCGCGGGTCGTTCGGGTAGTGGGCAGTGCGCACCGAGTTGAGGTTGTGCTGCTTCATCAGCACGATATCGCGCTCCACCCGATCCATGCCGACCGCGCGACTCTTGAGGTGGTCGTTGTCGTGACGGTTCACCCCGTGCAGCTTGAGGTAGTGGCCGTTGACGTAGAAGAGGCCATCCTTGACCTTGATTTCACGCACCCCGACCCGCTGCGGGATCACTTCCAGCAGCTCACCCCGACCGTTGTAGAGGGAGAGTTGCAGCTGGTAGAGGTAAGGGTCTTCGGCGCTCCACAGATGGGGGTTGGCCAGATCCAGCGTGAAGTGGCAATCACACTTGCCGTCGATGGCGAGATGGTCGAGGGAGCCGCTGGCGATCTCGCTGCCCTGATCCAGCAGGGACCAGACCAGACGGTGATCACGGGCGGCCGCCCCCAGGTTCTCGAGCTGGATATCGCAGCTCAGGGTAGCGCTCTGATTGTCATCGGCCAGCGCGGTGCGGATGAAGAAGTCCTGCACATGGGCGGCCGGTTTGCCCACCAGATAGACGTCGCGGAAGATCCCCGCCATCCACCACATGTCCTGATCTTCAATATAGGTGGAGTCGGCCCACTGCATCACCCGCACCGACAGCAGGTTCTCCCCAACCTTGGCGTAGGCGCTGATATCGAACTCGGCGGTGAGACGACTGCCCTTGCTGAAGCCGACGTAGTGGCCGTTCACATAGACCTCGAAGTAGGTCTCCACCCCGTCAAACTTGATGATCACCTGCTCGCCGTCCCAGGCCGGGCTCAGCGTGAAGCTGCGCTGATAGGCGCCGGTGGGGTTGTTGGTCGGCACGAAGGGCACGTCGATGGGGAAGGGAAAACCTTCGTCGGTGTACTGCAGCTGACCATGTCCTTCCATCTGCCACATGTTGGGCACGGTGATCTGGCTCCACTCGTTCATGGGGCTGTGATAGAAGGCCTCCGGCACCTGCAGGGGGTGGTCGAAGTAGTGGAACTGCCACTGGCCGCCAAGGCTCAGAAAACGGCGACTCAGCTCGCGCTGCATGGTGGCCGCCAGCGCGTGGTCGGCATAAGAGAAGAAGTAGGCGCGCGGAGCCAGCCTGTTTTCACCAACGAATTGGACGTTTTCCCAGTTATTCACATGTCCTCCCGGAACAAGGCAACGTTAACTGGGTAAACTCTAGATAAAAATTTACTAAATATCAGCTTTGGATTGGTAAAGTTTTAACCTAATCACAATGAACAGATGGTTTTGTGAGCGAGATCAGAAGCGGGAGATAAAAGAGGGCAAGATATGGATGAGTGGCATGGATGTTGATAAGAGTTGGCTGATTAGCAATAAAATCAACTATAAAACAATATGATATGAAGTTACTGGATGATATGGGAAAGAGGTTTGCTTGGGAGAGGTGTCGCACCACCGCAAGATGGCGCGACTAAATAGCAGAATATTTTACTAAAATTAGCGAGTAGTGCCACGCAGGGTCAACTTGCTCGGCACCAGCACCCGAAGTGGAATATCACGCTCGTCACGCAGCCGTTCGACCAACAGATTGACTCCCTGGGAACCCATCAACTCGGAGTGGATCCGCACTGTAGAGAGCGGCGGGAAGGTGAACTTGGCGGTCGGGATATCGTTGACGCTGATAAGCTCGATCTGCTGGGGAATCGCCAGTCCCTTCTCATGAATGGCACGCAGAACACCGATGGCGATGGAGTCGGAGGCGACGAACAGCGCCTTGGGCCAGTCACCCGCCAGCATCTCCTTCGCCAACTGGTAGCCGGAGGCGCTGGAGAAATCTCCACGATAGAGGTCGCTCTCCTGCACCACCCCCAACCGCTGGCCATACTCCCGGAAGGCCAATTCACGCAGATCCGGGCTCTCATCCTGGCCACCGATATAACCGATGCGCTGATGCCCCTGCGCGATATAGTAATCGACGACCTGCTGGCTGATCAGGGCAAGATCCACATCGACCGAGTCGAACTCTCCCTGTGAACGGCAGTCGACAAACACCAGCTGGCTGGAACAAGCCCTTAGCTGGACGAGACGTTCGGCTGTGAGGGTACCGACCACCAGAATGCCATCCACGGCGCTCAGTTCGCGCCCTTCACCGCAGTTGTAGAGATGGGTCAGTTCGATATTGAGGCGGGCACTCTGGGTCTCGATGCCATAACGGATAGCGAGATAGTAAGGGTCGTTGACCTCGGTACTCTGGGGATAGGCATAGACCACCAGAAAGTGCAGCTTGCTCTTGTGCACCCCCTTGCGGGCGCTGCTGGTCTTGTACTCCAGCCGTTCGGCAATCTCGAAGATCCGCTGCTTGGTCTCTTCCTTGACGCTCAGGCTGGGATCCTCGTTCAGTACCCGGGATACCGTGGCGAGAGAAACTCCCGCTTCCTGTGCAATTTCCTTCAACGTAGCCATCAATACCTCGCTGGCAGCATCACGTGTTAATCGGCAACGGCTAAAGAGTAACGGGCAATCCCTTGATAGCCCAGCACTTTTACTAAAATGCCGGCGGCAGGGCAGTTTTTTGAATTGCAGAAATGCAAAAAGGCCTCCCGAATGGGAGGCCTCTTCTAAATAGGTGCCTGACAGTGTCCTACTCTCGCATGGCGAATGCCACACTACCATCGGCGCTACCGCGTTTCACTTCTGAGTTCGGCATGGGA